>JBIODC010000007.1:0-72745 GCA_044440135.1 Steroidobacterales bacterium
CATGAAGCGCTTCACGACCCACGGCATGGCCAGCGACCAGGGCCGCATCGGCGGGCTGGTCGGCAGCGCGGTGCTGGCGCAGGCGCGCGGGCTCTCGCTGGCGCAGGTTGGCCAGCCAAAGGCTCGACCGTTCGCCCAGCCGGTGCCGTTCGCCGCGCTGGCGGGCGAGGAGGTGCGTCAGCACCTGAAGCCCGAGCGGCGTGTGCCGCTGCACCCGTGGCACCAGGCTGCCGGAGCAAGTTTCGTCGCCACCGGCCTGTGGCTGCGGCCGCTGGTATACACGCGCGACGGCGGCTGGGATGCGGTGCTGGCTGAAGCGCGCGCTGTGCGCCGCTGCGTCGGCATCACCGATGTGTCGACGCTGGGCAAGATCGACGTGCAGGGACCGGATGCCGGAGAGTTCCTGGATTTCATCTACGCCAACACGTTCTCGACGCTCGCGGTGGGCCGCGCGCGCTACGGCATCATGCTGCGCGAGGACGGGATGCTGTTCGATGATGGAACCACCGCGCGGCTCGGGCCGGAACATTTCCTGGTCACGACCACGACCGCCAACGCAGCAGCGGTGCTCGAGCACATGGAATTTCATCTGCAGGCGACACGCCCGGGGCTCGACGTGCGGCTCACCGACGTTGGCGATCAGTGGGCGCAGTTCGCGATCGCCGGGCCGCGCTCGCGCGCGGTGGTGAGCGCGGTGGTCGAGGGCCTGGATCTGTCGAACGGCGCCTTTCCGTTCATGGCGGCCGGCGCCGCCCGGATCGCCGGCGTCGCGGGACGGGTGTTTCGCATCTCGTTTTCGGGCGAGCTCGCCTATGAGCTGGCGGTCCCGGCGCGGCACGCGCTGGCGGCCTGGAGCGCGCTGTTCGAGGCCGGCGAGCCGTTCGGCATCGAGCCCTACGGCCTCGATGCGCTCAACACGCTGCGCATCGAGAAGGGCCACGTCACCTCGGCCGAGCTCAATGGCAACACCAGCGCGCAGGATCTGGGTTTTCAGCGGCTGCTGAAACCGCACGCTGACTTCGTCGGCCGCGCGCTCGCGCAGCGACCGGCCGTGAGCGCGGCCGGGCGGCTGCAGCTGGTCGGCGTACGACCGCTCGATCGCGCCCGCCGCCTGCGCAACGGCGCGCAGCTGATCGCATCGCAGGCACGCAGCGCGCTGCTCGGCTACGTGACCTCCTCGACGCCCTCGGTCGAGCTCGAGGGCTGGGTGGGGCTGGCCCTGCTCGCGGCCGGACGGCAGCGCATCGGAGAACATCTGATCGGCAGCTCGCCGCTGCACGGCGAGGACAGCGAGCTCGAGATCGTCAGCCCGCACATGCTCGATCCGGAGAACGTTCGTGTCCGTGCCTGACCCGCGAGCGGGACCCGGGGCGGCGGCCGGGCTGCGACTGGGCGGCTGCCTCACCGATATCGTCGAGCTCGCCACACTGCGCGCGCGCGCGAGCCAGTTCGAGACCCTCGCCGGTGAGCGCGGCCTGCAGCTGCCGCGCCTCGGCCACGTCGTGCGCGCCGGCGATCAACTGGTGCTGTGCGTGCGCCCGCAGCGCCACCTGCTGCTGGCCCCGGCGGCGAACCCCGGCGTGACCGCGGGGGACTGGCAGGCCGCCGGTGCCGGCGTCGGCACCGCGGTCGACCTGTCGAGCGGCCTGACAGCGCTGCACCTGGCGGGCCCCGCGGCGCGCGAGGTGCTGGTGCGCAGCTGCCGCCTGGATCTGGATCCGCACGCATTCCCGGTGGGCGCCGCCGCCGCGACGGTCATCGCGCAGGTGCCGGCGATCCTGGCCGCACTGTCCTCGGGCCTGCTGCTGCTCACGCCCGCGAGCAGCGCCGCGCACGTGCGCGGCTGGCTCGCCGAGCGCGCGCAGCCGTTCGGGTTCATGCCGCAGCCGGATGTTACTGTGGCCGCGCTGCTTTCTGGAGATCAATGCACATGAAGGCTTCCGCGAGAGCCGTCATCATCGGCGGCGGCGTGGTCGGCGCCAGCACTCTCTATCATCTGGCCAGGATCGGCTGGACCGACGTGCTGCTGATCGAGCAGAGCGAATTGGCCGCGGGCTCGACCTGGCATGCGGCCGGCGGCATGCACACGTTCAACGGCGAAGCCAACATCTCGCGGCTGCAGAAATACACCATCGACCTGTATCGGGAGATCGAGGCGCTGAGCGGCCAGTCCTGCGGGTTGCATCCGAACGGCGGCTTGATGCTCGCGTCCACGCCGGGCGAGCTCGACAGTCTCAAGCTGATCTGCTCGCGTGCGCGCTACCTGGGCATGGAGACCGCGATGATCTCGCTCGACGAAGCGCGAGCGCTCAATCCGCTGATCGACACCCGCCACTTCATCGGCGCGTTGTGGCGCGCCGACGGCGGCCATTGCGATCCGTCCGGGACCACCCATGCCTACGTCAAGGCGGCGCGCATGCTCGGCGCAGCGGTGGAGCGCTTCACGCGTGTGCTGTCGCTGGTCCAGCGCCGCGACTGCTCCTGGGATGTCGTGACCGACAAGGGCACGGTGCATGCCGAGCACGTGGTCAACTGCGCCGGCCTGTGGGCGCGCGAAGTCGGCCACATGGTCGGCATCGAGCTGCCGGTGCTGGCGATGGAGCACCACTATCTGCTGACCGAGGACATTCCCGAGCTGCAGGGTCGCGAGCGCGAGATCGTCAACACCACCGACTACGCCGGCGAGATCTACATGCGCCAGGAGCGCGGCGGAGCGCTGATCGGCACCTACGAACCGCACGGCGTGGTCTGGGCGCCGGTGAAGACTCCGGACGACTTCTCGATGCAGTTGCTGGCGGACGACTTCGAGCGGCTCGCGCCGTACTTCGAGGTCGGATTCGAGCATTTCCCGGCGCTGGGGCGCGTGGGCATCCGCAAGGCGATCAACGGTCCGTTCACGTTCGCGCCCGACGGCAATCCGCTGGTCGGGCCGGTCCGGGGGCTGACGAATTTCTGGGTCGCCTGCGCCGTGATGGCCGGATTCAGCCAGGGCGGCGGCATCGGCCTGGTGCTCTCGCGCTGGATGGCGCACAACGATCCGGGGCAGGACATCCTGTCGATGGATGTGGCGCGCTTCGGCGCGTTCGCGACGCCGAAATACACCTCCCTCAAGGTGCCGGAGAACTACGCGCGACGCTTCCGGCTCGCCTATCCGAACGAGGAGCTACCGGCCGCGCGGCCGGTGCGCCGTTCACCGATCTACGAGCGGCTGCAAGCCGCCGGCGCCGTCATGGGTGCGAACTTCGGGCTCGAGCACGCGCTGTGGTTCGCGCCGCAGGGCGTGGCACCGGCGGAGACCCCGACCTATCGGCGCTCCGAGGCGTTCCCAATCGTGCGCGCCGAATGCCAGGCGGTGCGCAGCGCGGTCGGCCTTTACGAGACCAGCAACTATGGCAAGTACGAAGTCACCGGCCGCGGCGCGCGCGCCTGGCTCGACCGCGTGTTCGCATCGCGCATCCCGATCCCCGGCCAGTTCCGGCTCGCACCGATGCTCAATGCGGCGGGCCGCATCGTCGGCGACCTGTCGATCGCGTGTCTGGCGGAGGACCGCTTTCTGATCGTGGGCTCGGGCTTTGCCGAGGAATTTCACCTGCGCTGGTTCTGGGCGTCGCAGCCGCCGGCCGACGTGTTCGTGCGCTCGGCGGCCTCGACGCTCAACGGCCTGTCGATCGCCGGCCCGAGATCGCGCGAGCTGGTGCAGCGACTGGTGCGCGCCGATCTTTCGGCGTCCGCGTTCAAGCTGTTCCGGGTCATCGAGACGGCGGTCGGCTTCGCACCGTCCGTCCTGACGCGCGCGGGGTTTACCGGCGAACTCGGCTACGAGATCTGGACCACGCCCGACTATTTCGCCTCGTTCTACGATGACGTGCGCGAGGCCGGGCGCGACCTGGGCGTTACGCACTTCGGCGGGCGGGCGCTGTCCTCGCTGCGCCTGGAGAGGGCTACGGATCGTTCAACAAGGATTTTCGGCCGGACTACAGCGCCGCCGAGACCGGACTCGACCGCCTGATCGATTTCGCCAAGCCCGAATTCACCGGTCGCGCCGCCGCGCTCGCCGAGCGCGCGGCGGGACCTGCGCGGCGGTTCGTGGTCATGGAGGTGGCGGCCGCGGACGCCGACGTGATCGGCTATGAATCGATCCTCCGGGACGGTGCCGCGGTCGGGTATGTGACCTCGGGCGCCTTCGGCCATTGCATCGGCAAAAGCCTCGCGGCCGGCTACGTACCGGCCGCCTTGGCGCGCGACGGCGAGCGCCTCGAGATCGACATTCTCGGCGAGATTCGTGCTGCGACCGTGCGCCTCGAGCCGCTGTACGATCCGCAGTCGCTGCGCTTGCGCGGCTAGGGGCGCGTGCCCATCGGATTGCATCGGTGTCGATTGACGAGGCCCGGGCGAACAGAGAAGCTTGCCGAGCCTACGCGGACTAACATGCCGGTCGCGACAAGCATGCTCCGCGAGACTCGCGCGGTTCGAACGGAGAAGTTATGAGAGCCTTGCTCGCCAGTGTGCTGCTGCTTGTCCTCGCGGCCTGCGGCAGGAGCGCTACCGATGACGCCAGGACGCTGCGCCTGATCACCTGGGCCGACTATGCGCCGGCCGAGATCGTTGCGCAGTTCAAGCGCGAGACCGGCATCCAGGTCGAGGTCACGCTGTCGAACAATGAGGAGATGATCTCGAAGCTGCGGGCCACGGGCGGCGCCGGCTACGATCTGGCCCAGCCCTCGCAGGATCGCATCACCGGCGTGCAGCGCGAGTTCGGCATCTACAAGCCGATCGATCTTGCCCAGGTCAAGATGGAGCAGTTCGTACCCGAGATCCTCGAGATCACCCGCAAGAACACCACCATCGACGGCAAGCTCTATGGCCTGCCGTACCTGTGGGGCGCCGAAGGCCTGGTCGCGAACACCAAGGAAGCCAGGATCGCCGACTATCCGGACCTGTGCCGGCCGGATCTGAAGGGCAGGACCTCGATGCGGCTGCGCCGTCCGGTGCTGATGGCGTTCGCGTTTGCGTCCGGCCAGGATCCGTTTGCGCTCTATTCGGATCCCAAAGCCTACGAGGCGCTGATGGAAAGCGTCGGCGCCACGCTTTCGGCCTGCAAATCCAACGTCCGGTTCTTCTACGATAACAAGGATCAGCTGCTCAACGGCATGCGCTCGGGCGAAATCGTTGCGTCGATGATGTGGGACACGGGCGGCTGGACGCTCAATCGCCAGAATCCGGACATTCACTTCATCGTGCCGCGATCCGGCGCGCTCGGCTGGCTCGACACCTTCGCACTGCCGGCGCGCGGTCGCAACGATGCCGCTGCCTACGCCTGGATCAACTTCACGATGCGACCGGACGTCGCGGCCAAGATCACCAATGCGATCGGCAACTGGACCGCCGCGCGCGGCACCGAAGAACTGGTGAATCCAAAATTCCGGGCGCAGTTCGCCGAGAGCTTCCCAGGGGGGGCCTTCAAGGACATCCACTGGTACCCGGCAATTCCGTCGGGCCTGGAGCAGTTCGAGGGGCAGATTCTCGACCGCGTCAAGGCCGCCAATTGAGCGTCCCCGACCTCAGCGTCGAGGATCTCGACAAGCGCTTCGCCGATCACGTCGCGGTCAACCACCTGTCGTTCGCGGTCGAGCGCGGCAGCTTCTTCTCCATTCTCGGACCCTCCGGCTGCGGCAAGACCACGCTGCTGCGGATGATCGCAGGATTTACCGTGCCTGACGGCGGTGACATCCGCATCGGCGGACGCAGCATGCGCGACGTCGCGCCGAACCGCCGCCCGGTCAACATGGTGTTCCAGCACCTGGCGCTGTTTCCGATGATGTCGGTCGGCGAGAACGTCACGTTCGGCCTGGCGCGCCGCGGGGTGAAGAAAGCCGAGCGCGAGCGCCGCGCCGCGGCCATGCTCGAGCGCGTCGGCCTGGCCGGCGCGCTCCACAAGCGGGTCGACGAGCTCTCCGGCGGCCAGCGCCAGCGCGTCGCGATCGCGCGCAGCCTGGTGCTCGAGCCGACGCTGCTGCTGCTCGATGAACCGCTGGGCGCACTCGATCTGAAGTTGCGCGAGCACATGAAGATCGAGCTCAAGCAACTGCAGGCGGCGTTCGGCACCACGTTCGTCTACATCACGCACGACCAGTCCGAGGCGCTGGTGCTGTCGGATCACGTCGCGGTGATGAATCATGGCCGCTTCGAGCAGATCGGCACCCCGCAGCAGCTCTACTACGAACCGGCGAGCGCGTTCGTCGCCAGCTTCGTCGGCGCCAACAATCGCATCCTGGGCCGCGCCGTCAGCGTTGACGCGGAACTGGTCGAGCTGGCCACGCCGCAGGGTTGGACCATCCGTGCGCGTCGCCACGGACCGATCGCCGCGGGCGATGCGGTCGCGGCCTTCGTGCGCCCGGAGGCCGCGAGCCTCGAGCTCGAGGCCGAGCGGCTCGGCGCGCACATGGCGCGCAATGCCGGCGAGGTGCAGAGCGTGCTGTTCGACGGCGCCAATTCCGCGGTGCTGCTGGTCGAGCAGCAGAGCCGTTTCGAGTTTCGCGTGGCACTGCCGCAGACCGGCCGGCTCTCGGATCTGAAGGTGGGCGCACGGGTGTTCTTCGGCTTCGATCCGCCGCGCGCGATCTGCTACGGCGCCGCGGCCGCCCCGGGAGGCGATCATGTCTGAGGCCGGAGCGCGCGTGCCATGGCAGCGCCGGCTGGTGCTGGCGGTGCTGCTCACGCCGGCGCTGCTGTGGCTGTTTGCGCTGATCATCCTGCCGCATATCGATCTGGCGCTGCTGTCGCTTCGCGAGCGCGTCGCTCCACGGGTGTACGCGGCGAGCCTCACGCAGTACCGGACCTTCGTTGCCGAACCGCTGTACTGGCGCGTGTTCGTGCGCACCGCGGTCCTGTCCGCGCTCGCCACGGCGCTGACACTGCTGGTCGCCTTTCCGGTGGCCTGGATCATCGCCAAGGTGGCGCGCGATCGCGCCAGCTCGCTGCTGTTCGTCGTGTGCCTGATTCCGTTCTGGGTCAGCGAGACGGTGCGCGCGCTCGGCTGGCTGATCCTGCTGCGCGAATCCGGCGTGCTGCCGGCGCTGCTGGTCAGGCTCGGCATCACGGCGGTGCCGGTCGAACTGCTCTATCACGACGCGACGATTCTGATCGGCTTGGTCTATACCTCGCTGCTGTTCATGGTGGTGCCGCTGGTGAGCAGCCTGCAGAGTCTCGACAACTCGCTGATCGAGGCTGCCTACAATCTTGGCGGCAACGGCTGGGCGATCCTGCGGCGCATCATCATCCCGCATGCGGCGCCCGGCATCACGGCCGGTTGCATCGTCGTGTTCATGCTGACGCTCGGCAACTATCTGACGCCGAATCTGCTCGGCGGCAAGAATTCGCAGTGGTTCACCGAGCTCATCTACACGCAGTTCATCGTGCGCTTCAACTGGGAGCAGGGCGCGGCTTTCGGCTTCCTGCTGCTGGCGCTGTCCACCGGCATGGTCGCGCTCGGCCTGCGGCTCAGCGGTCAGCGCTTCGTCGACGTGATGCGTCGCTCATGATCGCCACGCTGCCGCGTCCGGCCTGGCTGCGCACCGCGACGGCGCTCTACCTGGGCGCGTTCCTGCTGTTCCTGTTCGTGCCGCTGGTGGTGGTCGCGGTGTTCGCGTTCAACGATGCGCCCTATCCGGCCCCGCCGTGGCACGGCTTCACGCTCGACTGGTTCGTCGGCAACGCAAGCTCGGGCCGGGTGGGACTGTTCCGCGACACCGAACTGCTCGGCAGCATCGGGACCAGCGTCGTGGTGGCCTGCTGGGTCACGGCGCTGTCGCTGATCGTCGGTACCGCGAACGCGTTTCTGATGGAGCGTTATCAGTTTCCCGGCAAGCAGCTGCTGTCGGTCCTGATGCTGGTGCCGCTGGTGATCCCGGGCGTGATTCTCGGCATCTCCATTCTCGCGTTCTGCAGCCGCATCGCCGATCTGGCCGACGGCCTGTTGGGACTGAATCTGGATTTCATGCGCCCCGGGCTGGTGCTGGTCGTGCTCGGCCAGTTCTCCTACGTGGCGACGATCGCCACGTTGATGGTGAGCGCGCGGCTGAAGCGTTTCGACCGCACGCTCGAGGAGGCCGCGCTCAATCTCGGCGCCTCGCACGCGGCGGTGCTGCGCACCATCACCTTTCCGTATCTGCGCCCGGCGCTGATCGGCGCCGCCGCGATCTCGTTCCTGATGTCATTCGAGAATTTCAACACCACGCTGATGCTGGTCGGGGCCAACCCGCCGCTCACGGTGCTGATGTACGGGCGCATGCGCGAGGGCGCCAGCCCGGTGCTGAACGCCGTGAGCCTGTTTCTGATGCTGGCCTCGGCGCTGCTGGCGTTCACGCTGATGCGCGGTGGCCGGCGCGGCGCACTGCCGGCGGCCGCGGCCGACGCGGCCTAGGCGCGGCGGCGGGCGCGCCGTCAGGCGCGCTTCACCTGGATGCCGGTCGCGCGCTCCTGGTCCTCGACCAGTCGCCGCGCCGACCAGAAGTAATGAAACGTGGCCCAGAAGCCGGTGGGCGCGAGGCACAACAGCGCCAGGCGCAGCGAGGCCGCATTGGCGATGTGATTGGGCGCGAACCAGTCGCTCAGGAATCCCACGGCCTGCGGCGCGACCACCAGGTTGAACACGTTGGCGGCAAACAGCACGGCAGCGCAGAACAGCGCGCGCATGCGCGGCTCGGCGAGGTTATTCAACAGTCCAAAGCCGGGTCCGATATAGAAATAGATCGATGGGATGAACACCCAGAACAGCGCCGTGGCCAGACTGAGCGAATGCGTCCAGTAGATCACGATCGACAGCACCGTCGACGCGCCAATGACGGCGCCGAGCAGCCACACGATGCGCTTCGGGTTGGCCATCCAGGGTTGGCCGAGCAGCCAGGCGGTCAGCAGAGAAGCTGCGATGCCACCGTACAGGTGCATCGGCGCGGTGATGGCGCCCGCCTGGCCGGCCGAAAGCGAGTAGGTGCGCATCAGGTAGGTCGGCGTCCACCACATCAGGCCCCAGCCCCAGAGCGCGGTGACCGACGTCGCCATCACCACATGCACCGCGGAGCGCTGGCTCCAGAGGTATTTCATCGTGGCCGCGAACGAGGGGGTATCCGCATGCAATTTGTGATCGAGGCAGCCGCGGCGCGGCTCGCGCACGGTCGCGTACAGCCACACGCCGAACACCATGCCCGCCATGCCGAGCCACAGGAACACCGTGCGCCAGCCGAACAGATCGGAAATCCGGCCGGTGAAGTCGGCCGCGATCCACGCGCCGATCGGAGCGCCGAGCGCAAAGATCGTCAGCGCCATCGGCCGGCGTGAGCACGGAAAATAATCCGACAGGATCGAGTTCGCGCCCGGCGTACCGCCGGCTTCGCCGACGCCTACCCCGAGCCGCGAGAGCTGCAGCTGCCGATAGCTGCTCGCCCGGCCGGTGCAGATGGTCATCGCGGACCAGAGCAGCACCGAGCAGGTGATGATGATGCGCCGGCTGAACCGGTCCGTGAGCCAGGACAGCGGGAAGCCGAACAGCACGTAGAACAGCGCGAGCGACGTGCCGGTCAGAAACGCGATGCCGGAATCCGTCAGGTGCAACTCCAGCCGGATCGGTTCCAGTACCGTCGAGATGGCATAGCGGTCCGCGATACTGAGCGTATAGACGGCGACCATCATCATCAGCACGTACCAGCGCACGAGAAAGGAGGCCTGCTGGGCGTCCACGGAAACCGGCGGTGCGGCGGCGGTAACGGAAATTTTCGTGAGCTCCCATCCGGTTCATCTTGGCCGCGCGTGCGGGTGGCTGGCGGGTGGGCGCCGGGCGCCCTCGACGCGCCTTGCCCAAAACCATGGTACTGGTTTTCCGCCGCAGACGCAGGCTGATCAGTCGAGCGGGCAGAAATCCGCCCCCCGTTGATGGCCGGCTCCCGGGCCCGCACGATCAGCGCGTGCGGCATGCCTTTGTTTGCTGAGCGCCGGCCTTTTCTGCATGACGGTTGGTGTCTCTTGGCTCCCGATTGCGTCTATGCTCTGCAGGTCGAAGAGGCTGCGTTCGCAGGCCCTGCGCATCAGGGCGGCGCGCCGCGAGCTTCGCCGTCGAGAGCCAGCGCGTATGCAGCTAAAGGACATCAGGACCTTCGTCGTCGGCAATCCGCCGCCGCATTTCGGCGGCCGCTGGTTCGTGTTCGTCAAACTGACGACCAACGACAACGTCTGCGGGATCGGCGAGTCCTATGGCGTGCCATTCCATCCCGAGCTCGTGGCGAGACTGCTCGAGGATGTGTTCGCCCGCTACTTCGAGGGCAACGATCCACATGACATCGAAACGCTGTGGCGGCGAGTCTATTCCAGCGGTTTTACTCAGCGTCCGGATCTGACGATGATGGGCGTGCTCAGCGCGCTCGAAATGGCGTGCTGGGACATCATCGGCAAGGCCGCCGGCCAGCCGGTGTACAAGCTGCTGGGCGGGCAGGTGCACGAGCGCCTGCGCTCCTACACCTACATCTACCCGCGTGCCGATCAGGGCAGCGAGGTGTATCACGACGTGGCGCTGTCCGCCGAGCGTGCGCACGATTACCTGCGCCAGGGCTTCACGGCGCTCAAGTTCGATCCGGTGGGGCCGTACAGCGCCTTTGACGGGCGCCAGCTCTCGCTCGAGGCGCTCGATCGGTCCGAGCGATTCGTGCGGGTGCTGCGCGAGGCGGTGGGGTCGCGCGCCGATCTGCTGTTTGGTACTCACGGACAGATGACGGCGGCCGGAGCGATTCGCCTGGCCCGGCGGCTCGAGCCCTACGACCCGCTGTGGTTCGAGGAGCCGGTGCCGCCGGACAGCCCGGAGGAGATGGCCCGGGTGGCGCGCGCGACCACGATACCGATTGCGACCGGCGAGCGGCTCGCGACCAAATACGAGTTTGCGCACCTGCTGCGCGCAGGTTCGGCCGCGATCCTGCAGATGAACCTGGGCCGCGTCGGCGGCCTGCTCGAAGCCAAGAAGATCGCCGCGATGGCCGAGGCCCAGCACGTGCAGATCGCGCCGCATCTCTATTGCGGCCCGGTCGTGGGCGCAGCCAATATCCATCTTGCCACCTGCAGCCCGAACTTCCTGATCCTGGAGAGCATCGAGCGCTGGCAGGGTTTTCACAGCGACATTCTCAGGAAGCCGATCCGATGGCAGGACGGCTACGTGATACCGCCAAGCGATCCGGGGCTCGGGGTCGAGCTCGACGAGGAAGTCGCCCTGCGGCACCCGTACCAGGGCAACCGGCTGCACTTGGAAATGGATGGACGGCCGGTCGCCGGTTAGCGAGCGCCCCGCGGTGCCGCGGCTGATGAGCGCGGTACTGCTCAAGGGCCACGGCGGCTTCGATCAGCTCGAGTATCGGGACGATGTTCCGGTGCCGGCGCCGGGGCCCGGCGACGTGCTGGTGCGGATCGGGGAAGCGGGCGTCAACAACACGGATATCAACACCCGCATCGGCTGGTACTCGAAGTCGGTCACCAGCGGCACCGATGCCGCCGGTACCGCCACGGCTGAAGCCGGCGGCTGGCTCGACGCGCCGCTGGCATTTCCGCGCATCCAGGGTGCCGACGGCTGCGGGCAGCTGGTCGCGGTCGGGGCCGATGTCGACCCGGGAAGGATCGGCGAGCGGGTGCTGATCGAACCGGTGTTCCGCCGGCCGCACGCCGACTCGCCGTACCAGGTGCGGTACTTCGGCTCGGAGTGCGACGGAGCGTTTGCGCAGTATGCGTGCGTTCCCGCGATCCACGCCCACCGCATCGAGAGCGCGTTGTCCGATGTCGAGCTCGCCTCGTTTCCGTGCGCCTACTCGGCGGCGCAGAACATGCTGCAGCGTGCGCAGGTCGCTGCCGGCGAGCGGGTGCTGATCACCGGCGCTTCCGGCGGCGTCGGCAGCGCGGCGGTGCAGCTCGCGAACCGGCGCGGCGCGGAGGTGCTCGCGATCGCCAGCGCGCCCAAAGCCGCCGCGGTCAGCGCGCTTGGCGCGAGCCGCGTCATTGCGCGGGGCGCGGACTTGAGGCGCGAGCTGGGCCCTGCAACGGTCGACGTCGTCATCGATGTCGTCGGTGGCGCCACGTTTGCCTCGCTGCTGGCGCTGCTGCGGCGAGGCGGGCGTTACGCGGTGGCCGGTGCGATCGATGGCCCGCAGGTCGAACTTGATCTGCGCACCGTGTACCTGAAGGACCTGCAGCTGCTGGGCTGCACCGTGCTCGGAGCGGGCGTGTTCCGTGCGCTGCTCGGCTACATCGAGCGCGGCGAGCTGCGAGCGCTCGTCGCCCAGACCTATGCGCTGCGCGACATCGCGCGGGCGCAGCAGGCGCTGATGCGGCGCGAGCACATCGGGAAAATCGTCCTGATACCCTGACCGGCACGCTGCCGGGCGCTTCAGCCGGACGCATCGCGGTGCCGGGCGTGCACTTCATGGCCGCGCTCCTCGGGTTCATCATCGGTGATTTGCGCCGGGAAACCCTCACCGAGAACCTTGACCTGACAGGCATCCTCGAGGCGCCGGATGATGTTGGGCGAGTGCTCGCGCGCGCCATAGCGCTGCTGCCCGTCCTGGAAGATGCTGAGCACCAGCGGCGACAGTTCCAGCGGCACGTGCTGATCCCGGGCGAGCTGATCGAACAGGCCGACGTCCTTGATTACCAGGTCCATCGTGAAATTGATGTCGCGGCTGCCGTTCAGGATCACCTGCGATTCGGTTTCGTGCACGAACGAATTGCCCGAGGAGATGCGGATCGCCTCGTACGCGGTGTTCATGTCGAGGCCTGCGACTTTGCAGACCGTGAGCGCCTCCGCCAGCGCGGCCAGGTGCACCGTGCACAGGTAGTTCGTGACCACCTTCAGGCGCGATGCGGTGCCGAGCGGGCCGGTGTGCAGGATGCGCCGCCCCATCGTGGCCAGCACCGGCAGCACGCGCTCGAAGGTCTCGCGCCGGCCGCCGGCAAAGATCGCGATGTTGCCGGTTGCGGCCCGATGACAGCCGCCGGAGACCGGGCAGTCCATCACCGCGGCGCCCCTGGCCTCGATCAGCGCGCCGAGCCGCAGCACTTCGGCGTGATCGGTCGTGCTCATCTCGAGCCAGATCTGTCCGGGGCGTAGCTGCCCAAGAAAGCCGTGTTCGCCTTCCACCACCTCGGCGGATGCCGCGGGTGAAGGCAGACAGGTGATGATCAGATCCACCGCGCCGGCCAGCTCGCGCGGCGAGGCGGCCGCGGCCGCCCCGCGCTCGACGAACGAGCGCATCAGCTGCTCGTTCAGCTCGCGCACCGTCAGCGCGTAGCCGTTACGCAGCAATGTTCCGGCCAGTTTCGCACCGACATTGCCCAAACCGATGAACCCGATTTTCATGCCTGTCTCACTCCGGCTCGGAAAAACCCGCACCGCAGCGCACCCCTGGCGGGGCCGTGGCGGTCAGCGCGCGCGATGCTAGCGGCCGGCGCCGATGTTGTGTCAAACAATCGCATTTGCCGGTAAATCAGGCATCAGGATCAATGGCTTACCGCGCAGGCGGCCGCGGACCGGCCCCTCGCCCGAAGCCGATCGAGCGATCCGCGGTCCGGTCCGCCAAGCTGCCTGCTCTGACGCACCGAAAATGCTGCTCTGCGCGCGTTGTTGACATAGCTTGCGCAATGTCGCCTTCAGACACGTGCCGGTCGCTAAAGCGGCACTGTGCTGAAATAGCTGCCTGTAGCATGGCGATCCGGGATCGTGCGTGTCTTGAGTTCGCAACGCGCTTCGCAGCACCTTCGGGAGAACATCGATGGCCGATGGCCAGAACGACGAGTTTGACCTCAACGACCTGAACGATCAGGAGTTGACCGAGCAGATTCACGACGATCTCTACAACGGCCTCAAGCAGGAGGTGGAGCAGGCGACCCGGATCTTCCTCGCGCGCGCCTGGTCGCCCGAGAAAGTGTTGAACGACGCGCTGGTCGAAGGCATGCGCATCGTCGGCATCGATTTCCGCGACGGCATCCTGTTCGTGCCGGAGGTGCTGCTGGCGGCGAACGCCATGAAGGGCGGCATGGAGATCCTGCGGCCACTGCTGGCCGAGACCGGCGTCGAGCCGATCGGCAAGATCGTCATCGGCACGGTCAAGGGCGACATCCACGACATCGGCAAGAACCTGGTGTCGATGATGCTGGAGGGCGCCGGTTTCGAAGTCATCGATCTCGGCATCAACAATCCGGTGGAGAAGTATCTGGCGGCGATCGAGCAGCACAAGCCCGACATCCTCGGCATGTCGGCGCTGCTGACGACCACGATGCCCTACATGAAGGTCGTGATCGATACGCTCAAGGAAAAAGGCATTCGCGACCGATACATCGTGCTGGTCGGAGGCGCGCCGCTCAACGAGGAATTCGGCAAGGCCATCGGTGCCGACGCCTACTGTCGCGATGCCGCGATCGCCGTCGAGACCGCCAAGTCGATGGTGGCGGCGCGCTGAAGCAGGCCGTGGCCGCCGTGCAGACCCCGGTTCCGGTGCTGGTGATCGCCTGCGGTGCGCTCGCGCGCGAGATCATCGCGCTGAAGCGCGCCAGCGGCTGGTCGGGACTCGAAGTGACCTGCCTGCCACCCGAGCTGCACAACCGGCCCGAGCGGATTCCCGCGGCGGTGCGCGCTGCGATCGTTGCGGCGCGCGCACGCTTCGATCGCATTTTCGTGGCCTACGCCGACTGCGGCACCGGCGGTGCGCTCGATCGCGTGCTGGCCGAGGAAGGCGTCGAGCGTCTGCCGGGCGCGCACTGCTATGAATTCTTCGCGACCTCGAGCGTATTCGCGGCATTGGCCGAGGCCGAGCCCGGCACCTTCTACCTCACCGATTTCCTGGTGCGGCACTTCGACCGCCTGGTTGCCGGCAGTCTCGGCATCGATCGTCACCCGCAGCTTGCGAGCGAGTACTTCCGCCATTACCGCCGGGTGGTGTACCTGGCGCAGGTCGCTCAGCCGCCGTTGGAGCGCGCGGCGCGTGCGATCGCCGCACGGCTCGGCCTCGCGTACCAGCAGCGCCTGACCGGCTACGGCGATCTGGCAGTGAGCCTCGCGCAGGTCGCGCGGCGTGCCGGGATCGGCATCGTGGTCGAGCGCGCGCGCGCAGCCTCGGCCCTCTAGAGAGCGCGACCCACGTGGCGCAGTTGATCATCATTTCGTGGCGCGACATCCCAGCCCAGGTCATCGTCAAGCGCGGGCGCGAGACGGCGAAGGTGCAGCTGTCGCACCGCTTTCAGGAGGCGGTGGATCGCGCCGCGATGCGCGCCGGCAAGGGCAGTTCCGACGCCTATCTCGCCGACTGGAAGCGCAGCCCGCCGCGCCTGTGCGGCGATGACCTCCAGGCGGCGGCCGCCGCCGAAGCCGCAGTGCTCGAAGCGCGCTACAGCGACGAGGACCTCGAGCGCATGATCCGCGCGAAGGGCATCGACGAGCGCCTCCCCGGCGAGGGCATCCCGGCCGATGGTTCCGGAGCGCGCTGATGTACGGCGTGCGCCTGTGGTCGGTCCGCCATGCCCGGGGCCTCAACCGCTTCTACAGCGGATTCGAGCGCGTGCTGGTGCGGCTCGCTCCGCTGTTCCGGGCGATCGGCTATCGGCGACTGGAGCGGCCGTTCGCCGCGGTCGAGCGCAGCGTCAAGGGGCTGCTGTTCGATTGCCAGATGTGCGGCAACTGCGTGCTCAGCTCCACCGGCATGTCCTGCCCGATGAACTGCCCGAAGCAGCTGCGCAACGGTCCGTGCGGAGGGGTGCGCGCGAACGGTCACTGCGAAGTCAAGTCGGACATGCGCTGCGTCTGGGTGCTCGCCTTCAGCGGCGCTGAACGCATCCCCGGCGGCATCGACAAGATCCGCGCGCTCCAGCCACCGACCGACCGGCGCCTCGAGGGGCGCTCGTCGTGGCTGCGCGCGGTGCGCGAGCGCACCGAGGCCGGCGGCCAGGGAATGGCGCCATGATGTTCGAGGATGAGCCGGTGCCCGGCTATCCGCTGCCGATCCTTCCGGGCCATGTGTCGCCGGGGCGCTTCGAGCGCGTGCTGCGCGCGGGCGCGTTCGTGGTGACGACCGAACTGGCGCCGCCGGATTCCGCCGACCCGCAGGATGTCTTCCAGCGGGCGCGGGTGCTCGACGGCTACGTCGACGCGATCAATGCGACCGACGGCTCGGGCGCCAACTGCCACATGTCGAGCCTTGCGGTGTGCGCGCTGCTGACGCGCGCCGGCTACGCGCCGGTGATGCAGATCTCCTGCCGTGACAAGAACCGGATCGCGATCCAGGGTGACATTCTCGGCGGCGCCGCGATGGGCGTGTGCAACATGCTGTGCCTGACGGGCGACGGCGTGCAGGCGGGCGATCATCCGCAGGCCAAGCCGGTGTTCGATCTGGATGCGGTCTCGCTGCTCGAGATCGGTCGGATGCTGCGCGACCAGCACCAGTTTCAGAGCGGCCGCAGGATCAGCTCCGCGCCGCGCGTGCTGTTCGGTGCCGGCGAGAACCCGATGGTGCCGCCGCTCGAATTCCGGGCGCTGCGGCTGGCGAAGAAGGTGGCCGCCGGCGCACAGTTCATCCAGACGCAGTACGTCTACGATCTGGAGCGACTGCGCTCGTTCATGCGCGGCGTCGAGGATCTGGGGCTGCTCGACCAGGTGTTCCTGCTGATCGGCGTCGGGCCGATCAAGAGCGCCAAGGCCGCCGAGTGGATGCGCACGCACGTGCCCGGCGTGCACATCCCCGACGCCATCGTCAAACGCCTCGCCGGCGCGCAGGATCAGGCGCGCGAGGGCCGCAACCTCTGCGTCGAGCTCATTCAGCAGATCCGCACCATCCGTGGCGTCCACGGGGTGCACGTGATGGCGTACCGCCAGGAAGAGGCGGTCGCCGAGATCATTACCAGGTCCGGCGTGCTCGATGGGCGCAAGCCCTGGCAGCCGGCGCGCGATCAGAATTCCGCCGACAGGAAGGCATCATGACCGATACCGTTCTCAGTTCCGCGACCCGGGAGGTCGTGATCGGATTCGACCGCCCGTTCGTGATCATCGGCGAGCGCATCAATCCGACCGGACGCAAGATCCTGGCCGCCGAGATGGCCGCCGGCGACTTCAGCCGCGTCGAGGCCGATGCGCGCGCGCAGGTCGAGGCCGGCGCCCACATGCTCGACGTCAACGCCGGCATCCCGCTCGCCGACGAACCGGCGATCCTGGCGAAGGCGGTGCAACTGGTGCAGTCGATCACCGACCTGCCGCTGTCGATCGACTCGTCGATCGTGGCCGCCCTCGAGGCGGGACTGGCGGTCTACAAGGGCAAGGCGCTGGTGAATTCCGTGACCGGCGAAGAGGAACGGCTCGAGAGGGTGCTGCCGCTGATCAAAAAATACGGCGCGGCGGTGGTGGCGATCTCGAACGACGAGACCGGCATCTCGGAGGATCCGGATGTGCGCTTCGAGGTGGCCAAGCGGATCGTGCACCGCGCACTCGATCACGGCATCCCGGTCTCGGACATCGTGGTCGATCCGCTGGTGATGCCGATTGGCGCGATCAATCGCGCCGCCGTGCAGGTGATGCGGCTGGTGCACCGGCTGAAGACCGAGCTCAAGGTCAATACGACCTGCGGCGCATCCAACATCAGCTTCGGGTTGCCGCGCCGCAACGGCATCAACGCCGCATTCCTGACGATGGCGATCGGCTCGGGCATGACCTCGGCGATCACCAATCCGCTGCATCCGGAGGTGGTGGAGGCGGTGCTCGGCGCCGACGTGATGATGGGTCATGACCCGGACTGCGCGCGCTGGATCAAGAAGTACCGCGAGCCGCCGCCGGCCGGTGCGGCGGGCGAGGCCGGCCGCGGTCGCCGCGAGGGCGGGCACCGGCGTCGGCCGACGCCCGCAGTCTAGAGCGCCCATGGCCGAAGCCGATGCGCTGGTGGTGTTCACGCCGTCCGGCAAACGCGGACGCTTCGAGCTAGGCACGACCCTGCTGTCCGCCGCGCGCACGCTCGGCGTCGACATCGACTCGGTGTGCGGCGGCCGCGCGCTGTGCACGCGCTGCCAGGTGCTGATCGCCGAGGGCGAGTTTGCCAAGCACAACGTGCGCTCCTCGGCGCAGCACCTGTCGGCCATGGCGACCGCCGAGCAGCGGCTGGCGGATCGCAAGCTGCTGGCGGCCGGGCGCAGACTGTCGTGCCAGGCGCGCGTGCAGGGCGACGTGGTGGTGGACGTGCCGGCCACGAGCCAGGTGCACCGCCAGGTGGTGCGCAAGGCCGCGGAGGCGCGCGATATCGAGCTCTACCCGGTGATCACGCTGCACTATGTCGAGGTCGCCGAGCCCGACATGCACGATCCCAGCGGCGATCTGAAGCGCCTCGCCGACGCGCTCGCGCGCGAGTGGCAGCTCACGGCGCTGGATTGCGATCTTCGGGTGCTGCAGGGCCTGCAGGCGGCGCTCAGGGCCGGGCAGTGGAAGGTCACGGTGGCGGTCCACGACCGCTCGCGGATCGTATCGGTGTGGCCGGGCCTGCACCAGAAGGTCTACGGGATCGCGGTCGATGTCGGCTCCACGACCATCGCCGCGCACCTGTGCGATCTGACGACCGGGGAGATTGCGGCGGCCGCCGGTCTGATGAATCCGCAGATCCGCTTCGGCGAGGATCTGATGAGCCGCGTGTCGTACGCGATGATGAATCCGGGCGGCGCCGCGCAGATGACCGCGGCGGTCAGGGGCGCGCTCAGCGAGCTCGCGATCGAGGTGGCGCGTTCGGCAGGCATCACGCCTGACGCGATCCTCGAGATGACGCTGGTCGGCAATCCGATCATGCACCATCTGGTGCTCGGCCTGGATCCGGTCGAGCTTGGCGGGGCGCCGTTCGCGCTCGCGGTCGACAGCTCGGTCACCGTCACGGCCGCCGAGCTCGACATCGCGCTGAATCCGAACGCCCGCATCTATGTGCTGCCGTGCATCGCCGGTCACGTCGGCGCCGACGCCGCCGGTGTGATTCTGGCGGAGCGCCCCGACCTGTCCGGGCCGCTGACACTGCTGGTGGACGTCGGTACCAATGCGGAGATCGTGCTCGGCAACCGCGAGCGGCTGGTGGCCTGCTCGAGCCCGACCGGCCCGGCTTTCGAGGGGGCGCAGATCAGTTGCGGCCAGCGCGCGGCGCCGGGCGCGATCGAGCGCGTGCGCATCGATAGCGCCACGCTCGAGCCACGCTATCGCGTGATCGGTTCCGATCTGTGGTCGGACCAGCCGGGGTTCGCCGAGATGGTCAGCAAGACCGGCGTCACCGGCGTGTGCGGCTCGGGCATCATCGAAGTCATCGCCGAGCTCTACCTGGCGGGTGTCATCAACCAGGACGGCGTCATCGACGGCGCGCTCGCCGCGCAAAGCCCGCGGGTGGTCGCCAACGGCAGGACATTTTCCTATGTGCTGGCGGACGGCGAACATCGGCTGTCGATCACGCAGAACGACGTGCGGGCGATCCAGCTCGCAAAGGCCGCGCTGTACGCGGGCATCCGGCTGCTGATGGAACGCCTCGGCGTCGAGCGCGTCGATCGGATCCGGCTGGCCGGCGCGTTCGGCACGCACATCGACGTCAAGTACGCGATGGTGCTGGGCATGATCCCGGACTGCGATCTCTCGCAGGTGGCTTCGGCCGGCAATGCCGCGGGCACCGGCGCGCGGATTGCGCTGCTCGATTCGCGCTCACGAGCGACCATCGAGGCGATCGTGCGGCGGGTGGAGAAGATCGAGACCGCGCTCGAACCGCGCTTTCAGGCGCATTTCGTCGAGGCGATGGCCATACCGCACAAGACCGCGCAGTACCCGCACCTGCGAGCCGCGGTGGAGCTGCCGGCGCCCAAGGCGGTGCTGCAGACCGATGGGCGCGAGCGCCGCAACCGCCGCGCACCCCCGCCGCGCTAGCCGCGCCCGGGCGCGCGATCAGACGTTCGAGTCGGGGAACGCGGCCTTGCGACGGTTCATGTAGTCGAGCAGCGCCTCGTCGATCGCGGGGTCGAGCGGCGGAGCCTGGTACTCGGCCAGCTGCTTCTTCCACAGTACGTTGGCGCGCTTGGCCATGTCGCTGGCGCCCTCCGCCTCCCACTGCTCGAAGCTGTTGTTGTCGGCCAGCGCCGAGCGATAAAACGCAGTCTCGAAGTTGGCCTGGGTATGCGCGCAGCCCAGGAAGTGCTTGCCGGGGCCGACCTCGCGGATCGCATCCATCGCCTGGCCGTTCTCGGACATGTCCACGCCCGACAGGAAGGTCTGCATCATGCCCGCCTGGTCGACGTCCATCACGAACTTCTCGTAGCCCATCGCCAACCCGCCTTCCAGCCAGCCCGCGACGTGCAGCACGAAATTCACGCCCGCAAGACAGGTCGGCAGCAGCGTGTTGGCCGACTCGAACGCGGCCTGCGCGTCGGGGATCTTCGAGGCGCACAGCCCGCCGCCGGAGCGAAACGGTACGCCGAGCCGGCGGGCGAGCGCCGCCATCACGTAGAGCACCAGCGCGGGCTCGGGTGTTCCAAACGTGGGCGCGCCGGACTGCATCGAGATCGACGAGGCGAAACTGCCGAAGATCACCGGCGCGCCGGGATTCACCAGTTGCGCGAACGACATGCCGGCGAGCGCCTCGGCCAGCGTCTGCGCCGCGGTCCCGGCGACCGTGACCGGCGACATCGCGCCGGCGAGTATGAATGGGGTAACGATGGTGGCCTGGTTTGCGCGTGCGTAGACCTTGAGCGCACCGAGCATGGTTGCATCGAAGGTCATCGGCGAGTTGGCGTTGATGAGGCTGACCAGCACCGTGCGCGGCCGCCCGGTGACCGGGTCCATGAAGTCCGGTCCGAACACGATCTTCGCCATTTCGACCGTATCCGCAGCCCGTTCGGGGTGCGTGACCGAGCCCATGAACGGCTTGTCACTGTACTTGATGTGGCTGTAGACCATGTCGAAATGCCGCTTGTTGACCGGCAGGTCGACCGGCTCGCAGATCGTGCCGCCCGAGTGATGCAGCGAGGACGCCATGTACGCGAGCTTGACGAAATTCCGGAAGTCCTCGATGCGCGCGTAGCGCCGGCCTTCGTCGAGATTGCGGATGAACGGCGAGCCATAGGCTGGGGCGAACACCGTGTGCTTGCCGCCGATCGCGACATTGTGAGCGGGATTGCGTGCGTACTGCACGAACTCGCGCGGCGCGCTCTTCTGGATCAACGAGCGGCACAGGCCGCGCGGGAAGTGCACGCGCTCGCCCTTGACGTCGGCGCCGGCGGCCTTCCACAGCGCCAGCGCTTCGGCGTCGTCGCGAAAATCGATGCCGATCTCCTCGAGAATCGTGTCGGCGTTGCGCTCGATGATCTGCAGGCCCTGCTCGTCGAGGACCTCATAGCACGGCAGTGCGCGCGTGATGTACGGAATGGTGACGGCGGCGCGCGCGGCGCGCGCTGCACGCTTGGCCTCGCGCCCGCCGCCGCGGTTGCGTCGCCCCGATAGGGCTTGCTGCTCATCCATAGGGGACTTCAGGCCTCCTGCCGCAATATACAAGTATGGTCACGCGTCCGGGGCCGCAGTTATCAGTTTACGGCATGGGCTTGTACTGGCGCGTCATGGCGCCTGAATTTCGCGGGACGGCAGCCACGGAAAGCCGATCACGTACTGACCGAAAGCGAATTCGGCGCTATCTCCGCTATCTCTAAGATGCGATGCAGCAGGCCGGCGAGACCAGCCCCTAGTGTAGGACAAACACTGACAGAAAATTTTTCATGATCCCACACGATGATAGTCCGTGGCTGGTGCAGCCAAGCGGCACCACTGGTTACAAGTAGCGGGACACCATTGCCGGAGATGGGAATGATTGATATGGCAAATTGGATGGTAGGCCGCTCGACCGCGATTCAGGCGGTCCGCGATCTGGTGGACAAGGTGGCGCCGACCGACGCCACGGTGCTGATATCCGGTGAAAGCGGCTCGGGCAAGGAATTGGTCGCGCAGGCGATTCACGCCCGCAGCACACGCGGCTCCGGGCCGTTCCTCGGCATCAACTGCGGCGCCCTGGCGCCGACGCTGATCGAATCGGAGCTGTTCGGCTTTGAGCGCGGCAGCTTCACCGGTGCCGGCCGCAGCCATGCCGGCATGGTCGAGCGCGCCTCCGGGGGCACCCTGTTCCTGGATGAAGTCACCGAGATGAGCGCCGACATGCAGACGCGGCTGCTGCGGTTCCTCGAGACGCGGTGCTTCTTCCGCGTCGGCGGAACGCAGGAGATCAAGACCGACGTGCGCGTGGTTGCGGCGACCAATCGTTCGCCGGTGCAGGCGGTGCGTGACGGCAGCCTGCGCGAGGATCTGCTGTATCGGCTCGCGGTTTTTCCGATCACGCTGGCACCGCTGCGCGAACGCGGCGAGGATGTGGTGCTGCTCGCGGAGCATTTCCTGACCGAGATCAATGCACGCCACGACACCGCGAAGGTATTCAGCAGCGGCGCCAAGCAGACACTGCGCGAATACCGCTGGCCGGGCAACGTGCGCGAGCTCAAGAACGCGGTCGAGCGCGCATACATCCTGAGCGAACACGAGTTGCAGCTGCAGCCGATGAATCTGCATGCCGCTGCAAGCGATGGCGTGGCCTCGCACGACGATGCCGACGGCATCTGCGTACCGATCGGATCGTCGCTGGCAGAGGCGGAACGCTGGCTGATCGAGGCGACATTGGCGCATTGGGCGGGCAACAAGAACCGCGCGGCCAAGACGCTGGGATGCAGCCTGAAAACGTTGTATAACAAACTCGCAATCTACGGACAGCAGCAGCAACAGGGAATGGAAACGCACGCATGAGCAGCGCTTCCATGGGGATGGGTAAACCGATGACAAAAGTATTGCTCGCCGACGACCACGCGATGGTGCGCGCCGGCCTGCGCCAGTTCCTGGTCGAGGACCGCAGCATCACCGAGATCGGCGAGGCGGCCTCGGGCAACGAGACGCTCGATAAACTTCGGGCCGGCAACTGGGATCTGGTGATCCTCGACATCAATATGCCGGACCGCAGCGGGCTCGACATCCTGCGCTACATACGAGCGAGCTATCCGGACACCAAGGTGCTGGTACTCAGCGGCTTTCCGGAGCGCCAATATGCCATCAATGTGCTGAAGGCCGGCGCCGGCGGCTATCTGCCCAAGGAATGCGCCCCCGAAGAACTCTTGAAGGCGACGCGCACGGTGATGCAGGGGCGGCGCTACGTCAGCGCCAATCTGGCGGAACTGCTGCTATCGGACCTGGATGGCGACAGCGATCAACCGCTGCACCGTCGCCTGTCGGAGCGCGAGTTCCAGATATTCTGCAAACTCGCCACCGGTCGAGCGGTATCGTCGATCGCTGATGAGCTGTGCCTGTCGGTCAAGACGGTGAGTACCTATCGGACCCGGATCCTAGAGAAGATGAGCCTCACCACCAACGCCGACATCACGACCTACGCCCTCAGAAACGGAATCATCCAATAGGAGGGTAGCGGGTAGGTCATCTCCGATGGCGCCAGCGCGGTCATGCGAATCTAATTCGCAACACACCAACCACTGCGCTGGTCATGGATTGCACACGTTGTGTTCCTCAATTCGGTTCAAATGAGTTTGCGTAACCTCTCGGTCCTGCTCGTGGAAGACTCGCGGGTACTCGCCGAACGGCTGCGTGAGACGGTGTTGAGCGTCCCGGGCGTGCAGCTGGCGGGCACCGTGGACAGCGAAGCGGACGCGGTAGCGGCGCTGCAACGCCATCCGGTCGACGTGCTGCTGCTGGATCTGCACCTGCGCCAGGGCACCGGCTTCGGTGTGCTGCGCGCCATTCCGGGCAGCCCGGCGAGGAAAGTCGTCGTGATCGTGCTGACCAATTACGATCTGGCGGAATACCGCCGCGCTGCAGCGGCGCTCGGAGCGCGGCACTTCCTCGACAAGCTGCGGGACTTCGACCGCCTGCCTATGCTGTTGGAGCAGATCGGCGCCGACATCAACCAGGCCAGCGGGGACAGCCCCAACTAGGAGCCCTCGGATCAGCGGTCCTTCGGGGCACTCTCCCGCGCTAATAGGCGCTGGTCGCGGCCGGAAGCGCGCGGGTGATCGAATCCTGCATGATCGCTGCCAGCGGGATGCGTGCGCGCACCCGCGTTCCGCCCTGGGGTGGCGAGTCGATATCGAGCGTACCGCCGAAACTTCGCACCCGATGGCGCATGGTCGCCAGACCATGCGAGCCGACCGCGTCGCGGCGGTCGATGTCGATACCGCTGCCGTTGTCCTCGATCAGGATCACCAGCTCATCGCTCTGGACGGCGACCTCGACATGCACCCGGGTCGCGCGGGCATGCTTGACGACATTCACCAGCGATTCCTGCACCAGCCGAAACGACATGATCGCGGCGTCGTCGATCAGCGGCGGCTCCTGCTCGGGATAGACCTCGGTGTATTGCAGTCCGGCGCGCGTGCAGGTCTCCTGCGTGATCCACCGCACCGCCGGCAGCAGGCCCATGTTGTCGAGCAGCGTCGGTCGCAGGTTCTCGACGATGCGGCGCTTGAAGTCGACGCCGTCATCGAGCACCTTGAGGATGCGCGTCCAGCGCGACTGGATGTCGGGATTGGGGCTCGGCAGGCGCTTCTGCAGCCAGCTCACATCCATCTTCACCGCGATCAGCAGGCCGCCGAGCTCATCGTGCAGCTCCCGCGCCAACGAAGCCTTTTCCTTCTCCGACAGCTGCTGCAGGTGGCTCGAAAGGGTGGAGAGTTCGGCCGTCCGGCGGCGTACCCGCCGTTCCAGTTCCTCGTTTTCGGTTGCCAGCTGTTCGGTGAGCTCGGCGCGGCGGCGCGCCTGCCGCGCCCACAGCGCCGCCGCGAATATCAGCAGCGCGATATTGAGCAGCACTACCCCGCCCATGAGTACGCGTGAGACCAGCTGCAGCCGGGCCGCGCGGGCCAGGGCCACGTTGACGGCGTCGTGCTCCATGTTGCGCAGCTTCAATGCTTCGTCGCGAATTTCGCTCGTGGTGCGGCTGCCCAGATCGGTGCGCATCAGCGCCAGCGCCTGCTCGCTGCCCTGGGAACTGTACAGGGCCACCGCGGCCGCAAGCTCGCCCAGCTTGGCGCCGACCAATACGCGCAGATGACGCACCACGTCGCGCTGATCGACGCTCACCAGCAGCCGATCGTTGTCGCGGAACAGGTTACTGAGTCGATCGAGCGTCGGCTCCACCCGGTCGCGGGCCGCCTGGTAGGGTTGCAGATACTTCTCGTCGTCGGTCAGCAGGAATCCGCGCTGCCCGGCCTCGGCATCGGACAACTCGCTCAACAGCTCCACCAGCAGCACCTGGCGCTGCTGGGACAGACTGATGATCCGGTTGATCTCCTTCTGTCCGCTGTGGCTGATCTCCGCGATGACGACCAGCGCCACCAGCAGCAGGAATGCGAGCGCCAGGGCGATCGCTCGCGACACACGGCCTGAAATATTCATGGGCTATACGCTGTGAGCTGGTTCCTACAATTCTTGCCGCGGGCTGCCGACAATATAAGCGAAACCATAATGCCATGCTTCATAGCGGCCGCATTCCTATCAAGGTCCATCACAATGAAGATGCGTAATCATGTCGGCACATCCTGCTCATCCTGAAAACGATCAGAATCACGGCTTCCTGAGCAACGTCGCCGATATCCGGCGGCGGGCGCGCCGGCATATCCAGCAACGCACCGTGAGCGCGGACCCGCCCGCCGATCGTGACCTGGTGTTGCGGCTACTGAATGCTGCACTCGCCACCGAGCTCGCGTGCGTGCAGCGCTATCGCGGCTATGCCGTCCTGGATCGGGATGCCGTGAGCGATGCGCTCAGGTCCGACTTCATGAAACATGCCCAGGAGGAGCAGGCTCACGCCGATCGGATCGCGGCGCGCATCGTCGAGCTCGGAGGCCAGCCCCATCTCGCTCCGAATCCCGCCTCCGCTCGAGGCAGCGACGGCTACGGCGAGGACGAGAATCTGACCGATATGCTGGCCGAGGACCTGATCGCAGAGCGCATTGCCATCGACACTTGTCGCGAGATCATCGGCTTCCTGGGCGACCAGGATCCGCCGACGCGGCAGCTGTTCGAATCGATCCTGGCGGCCGAACAGGACCACGCCGGCGGTCTCGCGAGCCTGCGCGAGACCATGCGGCATCTGCAGCGGGGTGCCCCCGGCAGCAATCACATCAGCCCTCGCGCCGAAGAGGGCCTGGTGAGCTGATCAGTTCGAGCACCGGATGTTGCGATAGATCGCGCGCCTCCCGGGCCGAGCCCGGCGCCGCTTCGCGCGCCAGCGCGTCGATATCCGACTCGCCTTCGCCCTGGACCGGCTCTTTGGCCGGCGGGTTGCGATCCCCGCGCGGACGCTGGTCGGTGTTCTGGCTCATGAGGCGCGCTCCTGGATGGGTGAGTGGGAAGCATAGGGCGCAGCGCGCGCGGCTGGTCGCCCGCAGGCGGCGCTATCTGCTGTCGGCGCCCGCCGACTGCCGCGACCCGCGTGTCGGGCCTCCCGGGACTACCGGGGGCCACGCCGGCGCAACCCGGCGCCTGCAATCCCTGCAATGGTGCATTGGCGACGCAGATTGCGCCGCGGAGGTTCATTCCGAGCCGCAGCTGCGGCCAGCTTGGTGGCAACCGGCAGTTCTTGCATCATTCCCAAGCCATTGTAAAATATAAATAAAAGTCAGCCAATGGGGTTGGCGATGAATTTTCCGGGCCGGGGCGCGTGAGCGCTGGCATATCCGTTGCAATAATGAATTCAACAGACGATTTCGTCTGCTGCAAGTGCGGCCTAACCAGGCCAACGGCAACGCTGTCGGCAATAGCGCTCATCTCACACCCCCCGCGGTGAGCGCCGAATGTCGGCAGCGTTTTTTTTTGCTGCGCAGCCGTTCGCGCCCGGAGCGCCCTGGCTGGGCTTGCGCGTGAGCGCCGCGGCCGATGCTAAAGTGAAGGCCTACCGGAAGGGACGGAAGGGGATGTCGCGGCTTTGCCTGCCAAGCGCCCGCGCCGGCGCGCGCGGTTTATCAGCGTCGATCTTCAGAAGGTGCGCCTTGCGCTGGCCGGCCGGCCGGTGCTGCGTGGCATCGACTGGCACATTCGCCCCGGGCAGCGCTGGGTGCTGCTGGGCCCCAACGGCGCCGGCAAGACGCAGCTGCTGAAGCTGCTGGCCGGCGACGTCTGGCCGAGTCCCACCCGCGGCGCGCTGCGGCGGTACCGCTATCGGGGCGAGACCTTCGACGATCCGTATGGCGTCAGGCAGGAGATCGCCTATCTGGGCGCTGAACGGCAGGATCGGTATGAGCATTACGAATGGAATCATCGCGTCGAGGACATCGTCGGCACCGGGTTGCATCGCACCGACATTCCGCTCGATCCGCTCACGCCGGACGCTCGCCGGCGCATTGCGCGGCTGCTGCATCGACTGCGGATCGACGCGCTCGCGCGGCGCCGCTTCCTGACGCTGTCGTATGGCGAGCGCCGGCTGGTGCTGCTGGCGCGCGCGCTGGCCTGGGCACCGAAACTGCTGCTGCTCGACGAGCTGTTCAACGGTCTCGACGCGCGCAATCGCGAGCGCGTGCAGCATTGCCTGCGCGTGCTCAGTCGTTCGTCGTTGCCGTGGGTACTGACGTCGCATCGCACCGAGGACATTCCCGCACTGGCGACCCATCTGTGCCGGCTCGAGGCCGGGCGCATCACGCTGCAGGGGCGCTTCGATGTGCGCATGCGCCGCGCGCTCGGCGCGCAGGTCGCGCCGCGAGCGCCGGGCAAGCGCGCCGCGCCGTCGGCCGCGCCGCCCGTGCGCGCGTTGGGGCCGCGGGCCCCGTCCGGCACTGCCGCTGTGCTCATCGCGCTTCGCCATGCCTCGGTCTGGCGTGATGGCATCGCGGCGCTGCGAGACCTCACGCTGCAGATCCGCCGCGGCGATTGTTGGGTGGTCCATGGTGCCAACGGCAGCGGCAAGTCGAGCTTCATTCAGCTGCTGCATGGTGATTTGAGTGCGGCCAGCGGCGGTTCGATCGCCCGGGCCGGCATCGACAGCGGCGTGCCGCTCGAATGGTTCAAGCGCCGCGTCGGGTTAGTGACGCCGGAGTGGCAGGCGCTGCAGCCGCGGTATCTGCGCGTCGAAGAGCTCGTCGCCTCGGGGCTGCATGCCAGCGTCGGACTCAACTCGGCGCTGACCGCCGCGCAGCGCGCGCGGGCCAGGCGCGCCCTGCGTCGGGTCGGCGCGGCCACGCTGGCGGTGCGACCGATCCGCGGGCTGTCGTACGGACAGTTGCGCCGCGTGCTGTTCGCGCGTGCGCTGGTACATGAGCCTGCTATGCTGCTGCTCGATGAGCCCCATGCGGGAGTGGATGCACGCACGCGCACCAGTCTGCGCTCGCTGGTGCAGCAGGTTCTGGATTCTGGTGTCACGGTAGTGATAGCGACGCATCACCGCGATGAATGGCCGCGAGGCGCGACCCATGAACTCGAGCTCGCCAGATCCCGGGTCGTGTACAGCGGCCCGGTCCGGCCGCGGGGCGAGCGTCGCGCAAAGTCGCGGGTATGAGAATTCGGGCCGCGCTCATCGGCGCTGGCGCTGTGGCGCTGGTCGCGGCGGCGCTGGTGCTGTGGCCAGGCCTGAAAGGCGAGCGCGCGACCGGTCCGCGCGTGCTCGTCAACGGCGGCGATGCCGGCGGCCTGCCGCGCGTGCCGCCGAATGAAGAACACCTCGATGCCGGGGCGCTGCAGAATGCCAGTCGCGATGCGAGCGCCGACGGGCTGCAGGCCCTGATCGTCATGCGCCATGACTACATCGTCTATGAACGCTATGACCGTGGAGTCGATGCCGACACCATGATCGACTCGGGCGCGTTCGCACGGTCGCTGCTGGCGCTACTCGCCGGCATCGCGGCGCACGATGGCAGCCTTGCGCTGCAGTCCATGAACGGTTTCGATGCGGCGCGCCTGCGCGCGGCGATCGAAGCGGGCACGCGGCAGGCATATCCGGACTACCTGTCGCTGCGCCTTTGGCGCCGGCTCAACGCCGCGCCGGCCTGGATTGCACTACCTGCCGCCGGTGCGAGTGCGCCGGCCGACTGCTGCTTTCACGCGCGGGTCCAGGATTGGCTGCGCGTGGCCTCGCTGCTGATCGCCGACGGGCAATTCGAAGGCAAGGCCGTGGTGCCGCCGGGCTGGGTGGAGCGCATGCGCCGGCCGGTGTCGGCCAGCGGCACCGAGGGCTTTGGGATCGAACTCGCGGCGGCGGCTCACGGCGCCGAGCCGTTCGCGGCCGATGACGTATTCTTTGTGCGCGGGCCGGGCCGCTGGCGGCTGTGGTTGATGCCGACTCTGAAGCTCGCCGTGCTGTTTGGTTCCCAGGCCGCGGCCGCGCCGCTCTGGGACGAGACGCGCCTGCCCAATCTCGTGATACGGGCATTATCCGAGCGTCCGCAGCAGAGCAGCATGGGCTCGCAACTGCAACAGCTGGTGCCCGGCCATTGATCAGCGGCGCGCGATCAGACCGGCCGGCCCGCGGACAAGCATAGTGCGGAGAGAAGATTGAAACCGTTGCTGGCGCTGTTCATCGTTTGCGTGATCGATGTCCTCGGCTTCGGCATCGTGATTCCGTTGATTCCGTACATGGCCGCCCAGTTCGGGGCCTCGCCGACCCTCAACACCTGGATTCTCGGCATTTATTCAGCCTGTCAGCTGCTGGCGGCGCCGCTCTGGGGGCGGCTGAGCGATCGTCACGGCCGCCGGCCGATACTGCTCACCAGCATGCTCGGTGCCTGCAGTTCATATGTGATGCTCGCCTTCGCGCATTCGATCGCGGCACTGTTCGTGGCGCGTGCGCTGGCCGGATTCATGGCCGGCAATCTGTCTGCGGCCATGGCTTATGCGTCCGACATCAGCGAGCCGGCGGATCGCGCCAAGACCATGGGTACCGTCGGGGCGGCCATCGGCATCGGCTTCATGCTCGGGCCGGCGATCGGTGGCGCGCTGGCGGGCGAGCAGCTGCAGGCGGTGAGCTTCCTGCGGCCGGCGCTGGTGTCGGCGTCGCTGAGCGTGCTGGCGATGTTGCTGGTGCTGTTCCTGCTGCCCGAGAGCCATGGCGCGCAGCAGCGGGCCGCGCACGCCTCGGGTGCGGTGCGCGCGCACCCGTTGCGCTTGCTGCGCACGCTGCCGGCGTTGCGCTGGCTGACGCTCGGCACCCTGCTGGTGACGTTTTCGCAGTCCACCCTGGAATCGATCTTTGCGATCTGGGCCATGAACCGCTATCACGTCGGGCCGCGTAGCGTCGGGCTGGCGCTGTTCACGCTCGCCATCGTCGCCGTCGGCATGCAGGGCGGATTGATGCGGGTGCTGGCGCCGCGCTTTGGCGAAACCCGGCTCGCGATCGCGGGGATTGTGTTCCTGGCTCTCGGTGTTGCCAGCGTGGCACTCGCTGCGGGGCTGCCGATCGTGATCATCGGGCTGATGGCCTGCGGGCTCGGCGTCGGGCTGTTCGGTCCGAGCAGTTCCGCGCTCGCTTCGCGCGAGGCGCAGTCGCAGAACCGAGGCGCGGTGATGGGCACGTACCAGTCCGGCACGTCGCTGGCGCGTGTGATCGCGCCATTCGCGTCCGGTCCGACGTACATGCACGTCGGACCCGGCGCACCGTTCCTGCTGGCCGGGCTGGTGACCTTGCAGGCACTGTGGTGCATGCTCGGCGTGCGCCGGGCGCACGCCGCCGATAACACGGTCAGTGACGGCGCGGGGCGCCAACGGAGGATCCGATGAGTGCGGGGATCTACACGCTCGGCGAACGGCGCCTGACGACCGCGGGCGATGATTTCTACATCGCGCCCGGGGCGCAGGTCATCGGATCGGTGGTGCTCGGGGCCGGCGCCAGCCTGTGGTTCAACTGCGTGCTGCGCGCCGACGACGAGCGCATTGAAGTCGGCAGCGGCAGCAACGTGCAGGACGGCACGGTCATCCATGCCGACCCGGGTTTGCCCACGCTGATCGGACGCGACGCAACCGTCGGCCACATGGTGATGCTGCACAGCTGCGTGATCGGCGATGAATCGCTGATCGGCAACGGCGCGATCGTGCTCGACCGCGCCCGCATCGGCCGGCACTGCATCGTGGCGGCCGGCGCGCTGGTGCCGCCGGATCGCGCAGTGCCCGATGGTTCGGTCGTGATGGGCGCGCCGGCCAAGGTGGTGCGCGAGGTCAATGCGCAGGATCTGGCCATGATCGCCCAGGCCGCGGCGCATTACCGCGAGCGCCTGCAGCACTACCGCCGGCTGCTGCAGCCGCGCGGCTAGTGTCTGAGCGGTTTCTTCAGGAAGTCCTCGCGATTGGCCGATTGCAGCAGCGCGTGAAACGCCTCGCCGCCGCGCATGAGTTTCAGGGCCACTTCGACCCCGGCGGCGCCAGTATTCCAGACACTGCGAAAGAACTGCGGCAATGATGTCACGCGATGACCGGCGACTTCGACGATGACGTCACCGAGTCGCACCCCGGCGCGGTGCGCCGGCCCGTCGCGCGTCAGGCCGGCGACCAAGATGTGGTCGGATTGCTCGGCGGTATAGAGCCCGAGCCAGGGACGCGGTGTGCGCCGCGGGCGGCCGAGCTCGATCATGTCTTCCAGCACCGGCTCGAGCAGATCGATCGGTACGAACATGTTGGCATCGAAGCCCTCCTGCGCCAGCGACTCCTGCACGAACAGCGAACCGATGCCGAGCAGCAGGCCGTCGCTCCCGATCAGCGCGGTGCCGCCCCACTGCGGATGAGGCGGAGCGGTAAACAGCGCCTCATCGAGCAGATACTCCCAGTAGCCGGCGAACTCGCGGCGCGCGATCAGTTGAGCTTCGAGCGAATGGCGCTCGCCGCCCTGACCGACCACGAGCACGTGGTCACCGAGCGCGAGCGTAGTAGCAGAACCGCGCTCGATGGCCGGAGCGTCGAGCGCGCCAAGCGGCTGCACCAGTCCGAAGCCGCTGACCTGGTCGTACGCCAGTGGAAAGGCCTCCACCACCTTGCCTTCGAGGCTGGTGAGCCAGATGGATTCGGCCTCGGTGATCAGGTAGCCGATCGTCAGCACCAGCTTGCGCTCGGCGCTGCGGATCACGACACCGGACCCCAGCCGTTCGGTGCCTAGAAACGGCGCGGTATAGCCGTCTTCGCTGGCCTCGGTATGCACCAGCACCACCGACCGGTACACCGCCGACAGATCGAAGTTGAACCGGCCCTGCCGTGGCCGCAGCGGCTCGGGTAACTCCCATTGATCGCTCTTGCCCATCGCCCAATGCTAACCAATGCCGAAGAGAAAGGCCCGATCGGCCCCGGCACCGCGCCGGCTTCAGAACTCCAGCGTGGTCTCGAACACGACCACGGCCTCGCCGATGATACTCACCGATTCGAGCACGCCGCGTTCCAGGTTCATCGCCACGGTGACGCGGCCGGGGCGGCCGACGTGGTGGCCCTGGGCGCCGGTGAACTCCACCGTGCTGCCAGCCGCCGAGGCGTCCGGTGCCGGGCCCAGCAGTCGGTGGTGCAGCAGATAGACCCCGAGCAGTGCGTGGGCATTGCCGCTCACCGGGTCTTCCGGGATTCCGAGCGCCGGGCAGAACATGCGCGCCTCGGTCGAAACGCCGGCCAGGGATGGCTGGCGCGAAAACAGAAAATACCCCGGAGCCCCGATCTCCTCGGACAGGCTCGCCAGGCGCGCCAGGTCCGGCTGCAGGCGCGCCAGTGTCGCGCCGCGCTCGACACCGAGCAGCAGTCGCGTACCGCTGTCGCCGGCGAGCACCGGCGGACATTGCGCATCCAGATCGGCGCGCGTCAGCGTCAGCGCCTCGAGCACCGCGGAGAGCTCGCGCTCGCCGGGCGCCCGCTGCAATCCGGGCGGCGGCAGATGGATCACGATGCGTGGCGGCCAGACCCCGCTGATCGAGTCGACGCTGACGATACCGCTGGCTTGCTTCTGGCGCCGCTTCGGCTCGAGCTTCTGCGCCGCGAGCACGGCATGGGCCGCGAGCGTGGCATGGCCGACGAACGCCGCCTCGCGCCGCGGCGTGAAGAACCGCACCCGCAGATCGTGATCGTCGGCATCCGGCCGCAACAGGTACGCCGTATCGGCGTTGTTCAGTTCGCGCGCGAGCGCCTGCATGTCGTCGGCGGACATGCGATCGGCATCGAGCACCACGCCGGCCGGATTGCCGCTGAAGCGCCTCGAAGTGAACGCATCGACTTGGAATACGCGGACGGTGTCGCCCATGAGCTGATCTCCGGCTACCGCAATTGTAGCTGCGCGGCGCCATCGGAGCGCTTGCAATCGTCGGTCGTTTCTTCGATAGTTTGCAGCGCAAACCTTGGGGTGGTCCCGAACGGACCTGAGATGCCGCTGGTCGGCGAACCCGTTGAACCTGATCCGGTTAGTACCGGCGTAGGGAGCAGGAATGAACTTTCATCGCACTGGCCTTTGGCCGCTTGCGCTCGGCTGCGCAACCGCGGGCGTCGGCGCTGCCGTGTCCGTCGGCGCCTGGGCCGACGAGCCGCTGCAGGAAATCGTCGTCACGGCGAGCCTGCGCGGCAGCAGCGCGGCCGATCTGCCGCAGAGCGTGAGCGTGCTCGACGAGCGCACGCTGCAGGCGGCGGGCGTGGAGCATTTCGAAGATGTCCTGAATCTGATCCCGAATCTGAGCTGGGCCAGCGGCAGCTCGCGCCCGCGCTTCTTCCAGCTGCGTGGCATCGGGGAGGTCGAGCAGTACCAGGGCGCGCCCAATCCTTCGGTCGGCTTCCTGATCGACGACATCGATTTCTCCGGGGTCGGCATGCCGGCAACCCTGTTCGACACCCGACAGATCGAAGTGCTGCGCGGGCCACAGGGCACGGTCTACGGCGCCAACGCGCTCGCCGGGCTGATCAGCGTGCGCACCGAGGATCCGACACCGGAATTCCTGCTGCACGGTGAGGCCACGATCGGCGACTATCAGACCCGTGCCGCTGGCATCGCGCTCAGCGACAGCGTCGATGACGGCCGGGCCGGCTGGCGCGTGGCCGCGCAGCAATACCGCAGCGACGGTTATCGCCAGGATGCTTACCTGCGGCGCAACGATACCAACGGCTACGATGAGGGCACGTTGCGCGCCAAGCTGTTCTGGCAGCTGACGCCGGCGCTGCGCGCCGACCTGGCGCTCATCGACGTCGACCTGAACAACGGCTACGACGCCTGGTCGATCGACAACAGCTTCACCACGCAATCGAATCAGCCGGGGCGCGATGCACAGCGCTCACTGGGCGCGTCGCTGAAGCTGTCACTGACGAGCGCCAGCTTCGGCGAGCTGCGCAGCGTATCCAGCGCGGCGGATTCGCACATCGTCTACTCGTTCGACGCCGACTGGGGCAACGATGCGTTCTGGGCCGCATGTTGCGGCTACTCGCCCTACGATTACTTCGAACAGGATCAGCGGCTGCGCCGCACCGTCGCCGAGGATCTGCGCCTGATCGGCGATGCCGATCACATGCTGCTCGGGCGGGGGCGCTGGCTGCTCGGGGCGTACTTGCTGCGGCTGACCGAATCCGACGACCTGCTCGATACCTGGAACGACCAGTTCATCGGCGCGGGCTCCAACCTGCTGCACAGCGACTACCGGGCCACCAACGGCGCGCTCTATGGCTCGCTCGACGCGGCCTTGTCCGAGCGCTCAAGCCTGACACTGGGGTTGCGCGCCGAGCAGCGTCTGGCGAGTTATCAGGACAGCGCCGACGTGCAGCGGCCGTTTCCCGATGCGCGCGACACCATGTACGGCGGCAATCTGTCGTGGTCGCTTCACACCAGCCCGCTGCAGAACCTGTACGCGACCCTGGCGCGTGGCTTCAAGGCCGGCGGCTTCAACATCGGCAGCCAGATCGCACCCGAGCAACGCCGGTTCGCCCCCGAATACCTGTGGAGCCTGGAGACCGGCGTCAAGCGCGAGTCGGCCGGCGCGGCGCTGCAATGGCAGGCCGACGTGTTCTACATGCGCCGCGAGAACATGCAGGTCTACAGCTCGTGCCAGCTCGATCAGAGCAATCCGTCCACGTTCGTGTTCTTCACCCGCAATGCCTCGCACGGCGAGAACTACGGGCTGGAGAGCCAGGGACAATGGCGAATCAATCCGCGCTGGCAGCTCTCGGGCACTGCCGGGCTGCTGCGTACCCGCTACCTGGGCTACGACTCGCAGGCGATCGAGTGTCCCGGGAAGTCGATGCTGGCGCTGGACGGTCGCGCCCAATCGTTCGCGCCCGAATATCAATTCTCCGCGGCGCTGTCCTACACTCACCCGACGGGCCTGTTCGCGCGCCTCGACGCCTCGGCCACCGACGGCTTCTATTTCGCGGCCGGCCAGAATCAGGTCGCGCAGGCCTATCAACTGTTGAATCTGCGGATCGGATACCAGCGCGGTGGCTGGGAAAGCAGTCTCTGGATGCGCAATCTGCTGGACCAGGGCTATGCCGTGCAGGGCTTCTATTTCGGGCTGGTGCCGCCCAATTTTCCGAACCAGCGCTTCATCCAGAACGGCGATCCACGCACCGTGGGCCTGACCGTTCGCTACCGACTTGGATACAAAGAGGACTGAACATGGACATAGGCGTCGAGATCAGCTTGTACCCGCTGCACCAGGATTTCATTCCGCCGATCCAGAATTTCATCGACCGGCTCAATGCCGTTCAGCGGCTGCGTATCGTGACCAACAGCATGAGCACGCAGGTGTTCGGCGACTACGAGCTCGTGATGCAGACGCTGATGCGCGAGCTGCGTACCACGCTCGAGGGCAACGACAAGGCCGTGTTCGTCATGAAAGTGCTGGGACCGCTCAGTACGTGATCGACGCGCTGCTGCGCGGGCTCGCCCTGACTCGAGCGCCGGAAGCCCTCGCCGTGGTGCTGGGCGTGGTCTACGTGCTGCTGATCCTCAAGCGCCAGCGGCTCGGGTGGATCGCCGGCGGCCTGAGCTCCTCGATCTATGTCTACCTGGCCGCGCGCGCGCACCTGCCGATGCAGTCGGCGCTGCAGGCCTATTACGTGGTGATGTCGTGCTATGGCTGGTACAGCTGGACCCGCGCGCAACACGAGGGTGGCCGCATCACGCGCTGGCCGCTGCAGTACCACGGTGCGGCGCTGGCTGCGATCGTACTGCTGAGTTTGATCACGGCGCACTGGCTCGCCACCGAAACCCACGCGGCATGGCCGTACCTTGATTCGTTTACCACCTGGATCAGCCTGCTGGCGACCTATATGGTGGCGCGCATGAAGCTCGAGAACTGGCTCTACTGGATCAGCGCCGACGCGATCATGGCCTACCTGTTCGCGGCTCAGGGCTACCCGGTCACCGCTGGACTGTTTCTGACCTACCTGACCATCGCGGTCATTGGATTTCGGGGATGGCTGCGTCAATACCGGCGCCAGGCCTGAACGCTCCGCCCGACTGGGCGCTCGCGCGCGTGCCGGGCCTGGAGCAGGGCGCGGCCGCGCAGCGCATCGAGCGGCTCGGCGGCGGTACCGTCAACGAGGTCTACCGGGTCGACAGCGCCGCGGGACGCTTCGTGCTGCGCCTGGACGGCGCCGCCTGGCGGCGCCCGGGCGTGGACCGCGCACGCGAGCTGGTCCTGCATCGCACTGCGGCGGCTGCCGGCCTGGCGCCGGCACTGGTGCACGCCGCACCCGAGACGCAGGGTCTGCTGGTCATGGAATATCTGGATGGGCGCGTCTGGGGCAGTGCCGACTACGACGACCTGGAGGCGCTGCGGCGGCTGGGCGAGCGGTTGTACGCCCTGCATCGGCTGGCCGCTCCCGCGCTCGATGCCTTCGATCCCTGGCAGGTCGCTCAGGCCTACGTGCAGCAGATCGATGCCGCGCGTGCCGGCAGGCTCGAGCCGCCGCTGCAGCGTCTGGCAGCCCTCAGCGCCGAATTGCGCTCGGCCGATGCGGGCATGAGCGTGGTGCACGGGGATCTATGGCAAGGCAACGTGCTGCAGGGATCGCGGCTGTGGATGCTGGACTGGGAATACGCGCAAGTCAGCGATCCGCTGATGGATGTGGCCTGCGTGCTCGCCTATTACCCCGGCGCCGAGCGCTACCGAACCGAGCTCGCCGCGGCCGCGGGCTTCGATGCCCACGCGCTCGGAACAGCCTTGTCGGCGCGCGTCTACGCCTACCGCGTGCTCGCCTGGCTGTGGCATCTGGCGCGCGGCGAGCGGGCCGAGCCGCCATGACGTGGCGGGACTGGCTTCCCGGTGGCGCGGCCGGCACACTAGCGCGCCCGGGAAGTGGCGAGGAGTTCTCATGCCGATGGTGCGAGTGATCGACCGTGATGGAAACGAACGCGAGTTGGAGGCGCCGAGCGGCGCGACGCTGATGGAGCCGCTCAGGGACATGGACGATGGCGTGGCCGCGATCTGCGGCGGCATGTGCTCGTGTGCGACCTGTCACGTGTATGTCGATCCGGAGTGGGTGCCGAAGCTGCCGGCGCCGATGTCTGACGAGAGCGACATGCTCGGCGATCTGATCAGCCGCCGCCCGCAATCGCGCCTGTCATGCCAGATCGTGCTCAACGATGCGATCTCGGGTTTGAAGATCGCGATAGCGCCGGAAGAGTGAAGCCGGACTTCGGCTGCGGGCACATCGACGATGCAGTGGGTCTATCTGTTACTGGTGCTGACGGCGTTGCTGGTGCTGGTGCGCATCGTGCTGACGTTGCGCAAGGCGCGCGCGCAGTCCACGCATGACGACTGGGATGCGCGGCTGGTAAAGAATCTGCGCGCGGCTGGCGGCAACTCCTTCACTCCGTACGAAGTCGATTTCTTCTTCAATCTGCCGGATGAGGCGGCCTGCGTCTCGCTGCGCAACGCGCTCGAGCCTGAAGGCTTCGCGATCGACACCCGCGTCATGAGCGGCGAAGGCGCGAGCGGCTACTCGCTGCATGCGCGCAAGCACCTGCGCATATCGGTGACCGAGATGCAGGGCTACTCACAGCGCTTTCGTGAACTGGCGCAGCGCTACGGCGGCTACTACGACGGCTGGATGACCGACCCGTCACGCAAGTAGCCCGCGCCATCGGCGATGCGCCGCGCCGGCGGCGCCATGGGGCTAGGGCTGCTTCTGCGTCTGGCGCTTGACCGCCTCGGCGGCCGCGCGGATGGCCTCCGGATCCCCGAGATAGCGGCTGGCAAGCGGCTGCAGCGCGGCGTCGAATTCGTACAGCAGCGGCACGCCGGTCGGAATGTTCAGCTCGACCACCGCCTGCTCCGACAGCCGGTCGAGCATCTTGACCAGCGCACGCAGACTGTTGCCGTGCGCCACCACCAGCACCTGCCGACCAAGCCTGAGTTCCGGCGCGATGGCCTGTTCCCAGTACGGCAGCACCCGCGTGAGCGTGTCCTTGAGCGACTCGGTCGCCGGCAGCTCGCCGGCATCGACGCCGGCGTAGCGGCGGTCGAATCGCGGGTGGCGCTGATCGTCGAGGCTCAGCGGCGGCGGCGGCACGTCGTAGCTGCGTCGCCAGAGCTTGACCTGCGCCTCCCCGTGGCGCTCCACGGTCTGCGCCTTGTTCAGTCCCTGCAGCGCACCGTAGTGCCGCTCATTGAGCCGCCAGCTGCGTCTGACCGGCAACCACATCAGATCGAGCTCGTCGAGCATCAGCCATTTGGTGCGAATCGCGCGCTTGAGCACCGACGTGAAGACGATGTCCGGCACGATGCCCTCGCGTGCGAGCTCGCGGCCGGCCTGGCGGGCTTCCTCGCAACCTTTCGCCGTGAGGTCGACATCGGTCCAGCCGGTAAACAGATTCTCGAGGTTCCAGATGCTCTGGCCATGGCGCACCAGCACGAGTTTCACAGGCACGGATCGCTCCCGCGGTATGAGGAATTGCCGAATGCCGGTGCTTTATAGCAGACGCGCCAGATCATGCGTGCGCCCGGCGGCCAGAATCTCCAGCGCCTCGACCGCGACGCTGAGCGCGGCCAGATCCGGCGCCGCCAGTGCGCGCAGGTCACGCTGTACCTGCTGCCAGCGCTCGAGCGCCGGATCGTGCGCCGGTCCCGCCCGCGTGCGCCGCCGCGGATCGTGGGCCAGCGCCGCGGCGCTGATGCGCAGGTGCGCCGCCAGCGCCGCTGCTTGCAGCCGCTGCTGGGCCGAGCGCTGCCAGCTGCCGCTCGCCGGCAGCTGTTCGATCGCGCCGTGCAGCCAGTCGAGTCCGAGCCGGGCGCCGAGACCGAAATGCGCGCGCGCCACCGCCCGCGGGCGCGCACGCGAGCGCCCCATCAGCGCGACCAGGTCGGGCGCCACGCGCAGCGGCTCCAGCGCCGCAAGGCTGGCGGCCAGTCGCGACGGGAATCCCTGGCCGGCGAAGCGGCGGCAACGCGCCAGAAAGCGCTCGTGATCGAGGCCTGCGAGCGCGGCCGGCGTCACCTGCACGAATTCGCGCAGCGCCGGCTGCAGCCGCGCGACCGCCGTGCCGACCACGCCGTACTCGCGACGGTGTCGCAGCAGCCACAGCGTGTAGTGCGTCAGGAAGCGGCTGGTCTCGAGCAGCGCATCGTATTGGTCGCCCGGTTTGATGCGGCCGTCGAGTGCTTCGATCTGCGCCCACAGCGCGCGCAGATCGGCGCTGTCGCGCGCGATGGTGTAGGCGCGGGCGATCGCGGCGGCGTTGGCGTTGCCGGCCTCGCTGCACTGGATCAGCAGCGTCGGACCAACGCGATTGACGATGCTGTTGGTGGTTGCGGTGATGATGATCTGCTTGGCTAACCGATGGCGTTTGATGCGTCCGGCGAAGCGGCGTTGCAGGGCGTGCGGAAAGTAGCGCTCGAGCTCGCGCGCCAGGTAAGGATCGGCGGCGCTGCCGGTGTCGGTCAGCGCATGATTGAGCGCGATCTTGCCGTAGGCGAACAGCAGCGCCAGTTCGGGGCGCGTCAGGCCGAGTCCCTGGCGTCGGCGCTGTTCCATCTCCTCGTCGGTCGGCAGGAATTCGACCGCACGATCGATCTCGCCATGGCGCTCGAGCCAGCGCAGCAGCTGCTGATGCTCACCCAGATCCTCGACCGCGCGCCGCTCCATCAGGCTCAGGGCTTCGCTCTGCAGGTAGTTGTTGCGCAGTACCAGGGCGGCCACCTCGGGGGCGGCCGCGGCGAGCAGGCGATTGCGGCGCGCCGGCGTGACCGGACGGCGATCGGGTGTATCGAGCAGGATCTTGAGATTGACCTCGACGTCCGAGGTGTTGACGCCCGCGGAATTGTCGATGAAATCGGTGTTGATGCGGCCGCCGGCGGCGGCGTATTCGATACGGCCGCGCTGCGAGAACCCGAGATTGCCGCCCTCACCGACGACGCGCGCGCGCACCTCGCGGCCGTCAACGCGCACCGCGTCGTTGGCGCGATCGCCGATCTCGCCGTTGCGCTCGTTGGTGGCCTTGACGTAGGTGCCGATGCCGCCATTCCACAGCAGGTCGACCCGCATGCGCAGGATGGCGCGGATGATCTCGACCGGGCTGGCGCGCCGCTGCGGCAATTCCAGCAGCGCCTGCGCCTCGCGCGACAGCGTGACGCTCTTGGCGGTGCGCTCGAAGATGCCGCCACCGCGTGACAGCAGCCGCGCGTTGTAGTCGTTCCAGCCCGAGCGCGGCAGCCGGAACAGGCGCGCACGCTCGCGGTAGCTGCGCGCGGCATCGGGTTTCGGATCGAGGAATATGTGCTGGTGGTTGAACGCAGCCACCAGCCGGATCTGCCGCGACAGCAGCATGCCGTTGCCGAACACGTCGCCCGACATGTCGCCGATGCCGGCCACGCTGAAGGGCTCGCGCTGGATGTCGCGGCCGAGTTCGCGGCAGTGGCGCTTGATGCATTCCCAGGCGCCGCGGGCCGTGATCGCCATTTTCTTGTGGTCATAGCCGGCCGAACCGCCCGAGGCGAAGGCGTCGCCGAGCCAGAAGCCGTATTCGGCCGAGATCGCGTTGGCGAGATCGGAGAAGGTGGCCGTGCCCTTGTCGGCCGCAACCACCAGGTACGGATCATCCGCGTCCAGGCGCCGCACGTCGGGCGGCGGCACCACGCGGCCATTGACGATGTTGTCGGTGACGTCGAGCAGACCGCGGATGAAGCTGCGGTAGCTCTCCACCACGTCCTGCTGCTGCACCGGTCGCGGCGCGCCTCGCCGCAGGCGGCGCACGACGAATCCGCCCTTGGCGCCCACCGGCACGATCAGCGTGTTCTTGACATGCTGCGCCTTCATCAGCCCGAGAATCTCGGTGCGGAAATCCTCGGGCCGCTCCGACCAGCGGATGCCGCCGCGCGCGATCGGCCCGGCTCGCAGGTGCACGCCCTCGACCCGCGGGCTGTGCAGGAAGATCTCGTACGCCGGGCGTGGCTGCGGCAGGCCGGGGATCCGGCCCGGATCGAGCTTCAATGACAGCCAGGGACGCGGGCTGCCCGCGGCATCGCGACGAAAATAATTGGTGCGCAGCGTGGCGAGGATCATCGCCAGGAAGGCCCGCAGGATGCGATCCTCGTCCGGACTGACGACCGCCGCGATCGCGCGCCGCAGCCGTCGCTCCAGCAGCGCCGCCCGTGCCCGCGCGCCGCGGGTCGACTTCGGCGCCAGGCGCTGTTCGAACAGCTCGCACAGGTCGCGCGCCGCGGCCGAGTGCGTGCCCAGCACGCTCTCCATATATCTCTGGCTGAAAGGAATGCCGGTCTGCAGCAGGTAGCGGCAACAGGCCCGCAGCACCGTGACCTGGCGCATGCTGAGCTCGGCGGCGATCAGCAGCCGGTTGAAGCCGTCGTCGTCGAGCTCGCCGGCGCGGATCGCGCGGAACGCCGCGATCAGCTCGTGTGCCACCCGCGGCACCGCGACACTCTGCAGGTTGGAATGTTCGAGCTCGAAGTCCTGCACCCAGGCGGAGGCGCCGTCGGGCCATTCCAGCCGATACGGCCGCTCCGCAATCACGCGCAGGCCGAAGTGCTCGAACGTCGGCAGCACGTCGGAGATCGACAGCGCCTCGCCGCGGCGAATGATGCGCAGATGCACGCGCTGCTGCGGCTGGCGCGGAGGCCGGTAGAGTCGCAGCTGCATCGCTTCAGCCGCCGCGTCGAGCCCTTCCAGATCGATGATGTCGTCGACCGCCTGCGCCGCGTCCACGTCCTGCTGATAGGACGCTGGAAATGTCGTGCCATAGCGGCGTTCGAGCGCGAGCGCCGGCGTTTCGCCGAAGCGCGCGTGCAATGCCGCACGCAGCCGGTCGCGCCAGGAGACGATCGCAGCGGCGACGTCGCGCTCGAGGCGCTCGGTGTCGACGCGCGGGTTGAGCGCCGGATCGACCCGCACCACGACGTGCAGCTGTGCCAGGGGCGCGTCGCCGATCGACAGCCTGGACTCGAGCTCCACGCCGTGGCAGGCCGCGCGCAGCACCGCCTCCACCCGGGCCTGAGCCGCGGAATCGCAGCGCTCGCGCGGCATGAACACCAGGCAGGACCAGAAGCGCCGAAATTCATCGCGTCGCATGATCAGTCGCACGCGCGCGCGGTCCTGCAGCACCAGCACGGCGCGGGCGCAGCGGATCAGATCCGGCACGCTGGCCTGAAACAATTCATCGCGCGGCAGCGTCTGCACGCTATGCGACAGTCGCTTGCCGTCGTGGCTGTTGGGCGCGAACGGGAAGTGCTCGAGCACCCGCTTGAGCTTGAGCCGCAGCCACGGCACCTGGCGCGGATCGGCGCCATAGGCGTGCGAGGTCCACAGCCCGAGGATCCGGGCCTCGCCGATCACGCGGCCACGCTTGTCGTAGCGCTTGACGCCGATGTAGTCCAGGTAGCCCGGCCGATGCACCGTCGAGCGAAGGTCGGCCTTGGTGATGATCAGCAGCTCCGGCAGGCGCAGCGCGCGGCGGATGTTGGCGCTGAGGATGCCGCTGTCCTGCGCGCCCGTCAGTCGGCGCCGCAGTAGTCCCAGCGCGCTGCCCGGAATCGGCCGCAGCACCGGTCCGCGGCGTGCGCGGCGCAACCGGCTTTCGCGATAGCCGAGGAAGGTGAAATGGTGCGCCTCCATGTACTGCAGCAGCGCGCGGCTCTCGGCGATCACGTCGGCCGGCAACGGTGGCGGGTGGCGGCCGATGTCGGCGCACAGCTTGAGCACGGAATTGCGCATGCGCATCCAGTCGTCGCAGGCCCGCCGCACATCGGCCAGCGCCGAGAGCAGCCGCCGGCGCAGCTGCGCACATTCGGCGGCATCGCCGATGCGATCGATGCGCCAGTACTGCCAGGATTCGCGCACGCCGCCTTCGGTGGCGTGATCGGCCTCGATCTCGGCATGCAGCGCCCGGATGGCTCCGGAGGGGTCGCGCCAGACGCGCAGCACCGGATGGATGATCAACTGCACCGACAGCCCGAGCTGCGCGAGCGTCATGCTCAGGGAGTCGACCAGGAACGGCAGGTCTTCGATGACCAGCTCGATCACCGAATAGGACGCGGCGAGCGCGCCGGGCGGGGCCGCGCCGGCCGGTGCGCCGCTCACGCGCAGCAGCGTCTGGTGGCGGCGGCGGCGTGCGCCGAAGGCGATATGCGCGGCGCTCTCACGGCGCAGCGCCGCCTCGTCGAGGCTGCGCCACTCCTCGACCGCGACCGAAGTGCGCCAGGCACGCAGCAGCGAGGCCGTCAGTTGCGGGCGCGCAGAGCCGGTCTGCGAGCCGCGAGCTCTCACTCCGGCAGTTCCAGGTCCGCGATCACGGCGCCAAGAAAGCGTACGGCTTCGCCGCCGGTGATGACGCGATGATCGAAGGTCAGCGACAGCGGCATGCGCGTATGAATCTCGATCCGCTCGCCGGCCGCAATCACGTCGCGGCGCACGCGGCCGGTGCCGAGAATCGCGACCGCGGGCGGCACCACGACCGGGGTGGCGTAGCGGCCGGCCATGCTGCCGAAGTTGGACAGCATGAAGGTGAAATTGCGCAGCTCCGCGCTCGCCACGGTGCGGTCGCGCGCCGCGCGCTTGAGCCGATCGAGCTCGACGCGCAGGTGCGCCGCAGTGCGCTTCTCGACATGACGGATCACCGGCACCAGCAGGCCGTCGATGGTGTCGACCGCAATGCCGACGTCGATCTGCTCGAACAGCGTTCGGCTCTGCGACTGCCCGTCGAACCAAGCGTTCAGGCCCGGCTCGGTGCGCACGCCCGCGGTAATGGCGCGCAGCACGCGCGTGGTGTAATCACGGCCGCTACCCCAGGAGTGCAGATCGGCGTCGTCGAATACCGAGCACGCCATCACCGAATCGCGCGCCAGGGCCATGCTCTGCGCCATGGCACGGCGCAGGCTGCGCAGCACCTCGACGCCGCCACCCGCGGCCGCTGGCCGCGCCGACGGCGCCGGGTGCATCTTGCTGCCGACGTCACGTGCGGGTATTCCCGCCGCCATCACGTCATCGAGCGTGATCAGGCCGCCGCGCCCGGTGCCGCTCAGGGTTCCCAGCTCGACGCCGAGGCTTCGGGCCAGCGCGCGCGCGGCCGGCACGGCGCGCACCCGCGGTCCGGTCACCGCATTGGCCGCTTCGAGCGCAGCGGAGGCGTCATCGGCCAGTCCCGGCATGTGTCCGACCACGGTGCCGGAATCGTCACTGACGCCGGCGATGGTGGCGCGCGCGGCCGCCTGCGACGCCGCGGCATCGGCGGCGAACTCGATCAGCGGCGCGCCGATCTCGATGCGATCGCCGGGCTGCGCATGCAGCGCGGTGATCGTGCCGCTCACCGGCGAGGGCACCTCGACCACCGCCTTGGCGGTCTCGACCGACAACATCGGTGCATCGACCTCGATATGATCGCCGACCTTGACGTGCCAGCGCAGGATCTCGGCCTCGGAAAGACCTTCGCCGAGATCGGGTAGCTTGAAGACTGTCATGCCGGTACCCCCGATCGTCTCATCTATTCCGCCAGCGTTGCCCGAATTGCATCGACGATGCGCGCGACGCCGGGGATGTAATCATGTTCGAGCCGGTACAGCGGCATGATGGTGTCATAGCCAGCCACGCGCCGGATCGGCGACAGCAGATCGTACAGCGCCTGCTCGGTCACCGTCGCGGCGATCTCGGCACCGAGGCCGCAGCTGCGCGGGGCTTCGTGCACGATCAGCAGCCGTCCGGTCTTGACCACCGAGTCGAGGATGGTATCGAAGTCGATCGGAGCGAGCGTGCCGGCGTCGATGACCTCGCAGCTGACGCCGTCGGCGGCCAGTTGCTCGGCCGCTTTGAGCGTATCGACCGTCATCGCTCCCCAGGTCACGATCGTCAGGTCGCTGCCTTCGCGCAGCACGAAGCAGCAGCCGATCGGCAGCGCCTGACCGTCATCCTGCACTTCCTGGCGCGCGAAGCGGTACAACCGCACCGGCTCGAGAAACATCACCGGGTCGGGATCGCGAATCGCCGCGAGCAGCAGCCCGTAGGCGCGCGCCGGAGACGACGGGCATACGACCCGCAGGCCGGGATGATGGCACAGCAGCGCCTCGAGACTCTCCGAGTGGTGCTCCGGAGCGTGGATGCCGCCACCGTGCGGCATACGCAGCACCACCGGGCAGCTCAGCCGCCCGCGGGTTCGGTTACGCAGGCGCGCCATGTGACTGGCGATCTGATCGAGCGCCGGATAGATGAATCCCATGAACTGGATCTCGGCGACCGGCTTCAGGCCCTGCGCCGCCATGCCGATCGCGGTGCCGGCGATCAGGCCCTCCGCCAGCGGCGTGTCCTGCACCCGCGCCTTGCCGAAACGCTGCTGCAACCCGACCGTCGCGCGAAACACGCCGCCGTTGGTGCCGACGTCCTCGCCCAACACGACGACCGACGGGTCGTGAGCCATCTCCCAGGCATGGGCCATGTTGATGGCTTCGACCATCGTCATCTTCGCCATCGAAAGCGTCCTTTGTTGTTCTCGGATTGCGCCAGTGCGTTGCTGCCTAATGGCCCAGCGCCGCATAGCGGCGCGCCTCCTCGCGCTGGGCGCGCAGGGCCGGCGTCAGCTGCGCGTAAAGATAGTCGAACATCGCGTCGGTGGACTGCCGCGGCGTCGCCAGGTACTGCTTCACCGCGTCTTCGACTTCCTCGCTGCACGCGCTCTTGAGCCGCTGCTCGTCGGCGTCGTCCCACAGCCGGCGCGACTGCAGGAAACTGCGCATGCGCGCGATCGGCTCGAGCCGCCGCGCCGCGGCCACTTCCTCGGCGCTGCGGTAACGCGTCGCGTCGTCCGAGGTGGTGTGATCGCTCAGGCGGTAGGTGAGCGCTTCGACGACCGTCGGCCCGGCGCCGCTGCGCGCACGCTCGATCGCCTCGCCGACCACCTCGCGCACCACCAGCAGGTCGTTGCCGTCGATCTGCACCGCCGGTATGCCCGCGGCGATCGCCTTCTGGGCCAGCGTCGCGGCCGCGGTCTGCGCCGCCACCGGCACCGAAATGGCCCAGCGGTTATTGACGATGATGCACACCAGCGGCAGCGACTTGACGCCGGCGAAGTTGATCGCCTCGTAGAACGCGCCCTGCGAGGTGCCGCCATCGCCGATGAAGGCGACGGCACAGCGCCGCTCGTCGCGGATCTGCATCGCCAGCGCCGCCCCGGCCGCGTGCGGCATCTGCGAGCCGATCGGTACGCAGAATGGAAAGTCCTGCGGTGTGCGCCGATAAATGGTGCCGCGCTCATCCCCGCCCCAATACAGCAGCACGTCCAGCAGTTCGACCCCGCGCCAGAACTTGGTGCCGATCTCGCGATACACCGTGAACAGCACGTCCTCGGGCCGCATCGCGGCGCCGACGCCGACGTGCGTGGCCTCATGCCCCAGGCATGAGGGATAGGTGCCGAGCTTGCCGGTGCGCTGCAGATTCACCGCCTTGGTGTCGAACGCGCGGGCACGCACCATCATCCGGTACATGCGGCGCAGCAGCTCGCCGTCCTCGGTCCAGGCCGGCAGTGCGGCCAGCGGCACGCCTTCGGCATCGAGGCAGGCGCGGTACGGAATTTCGAAATGCGCAACGATCTGCTGTTCGCCCATGTGAGAATCGTAGCACTTCGCCCCGATCGGGAGTGCCGCCCCGGGCGGTTCCGGCCGGCCGGCTGCATGCGGCCTCATCCGGCCCGGTCCGCGGCTTCGATCTCGGCATTGACAGGAGATCGTGATCCGGGCATCGGCTCAAGTCCGACGCGGTCGCGCCAGGTAGCTCTGCGTCTGCATTTCGATCAGGCGGCTCTCGGTACGGCGAAACTCGAACTGCAGCAACTCGCCGCGGTACAGCTGCGCCGGCGCCGCCGCGGCCGACAGCACCAGCTTGACGCCCTGGTCGTAGAATTCGTCGATCAACGCGATGAATCGGCGTGCGGCATTGTCCTGCTGCGGCGCTGTGAACAGCGGCACGTCCGACAGCAGCACGGTGCCAAACTCGCGCGCGATGTCCGCATAGTCATTCGGGCTGCGCGGCCCCTCACACAGCGTCGCGAAGCCGAACCAGACCACGTCGCCGCGCCGACGCAAAGCGCGCAGCCTGCGGCCGGCGATGCGCAGTTCGGTATGGCTGTCGGCGTGATCGCCGGCGAGATCGTCGAACAGGCTCTGCAGTTGCGTGGCGCTGTCGGCGGCGTGGCTGTCGAGATAGATCGGATGGCGCCGCAGCTGGCGCAGACGGTAGTCGACACCGCCATCGACCGCCAGCACCTCGAGCTCGCGTTCGAGCACCGCGATCGCCGGCAGGAAGCGGCTGCGCTGCAGACCGTCGCGGTACAACTCGCGCGGTGGCTGGTTCGAGGTGATGACCAGCAGCACGCCATAACGCAGCAATGCCTGCAGCAGCCCGCCGAGCAGCATCGCATCGACGATGTCGCTGACATAGAGCTCGTCCAGACACAGCAGGCGCGTGTACCGGGCAATGCGCCGGGCGAGCAGCTCGATCGGCTCGCGGCGCGCGCCGATCAGTCGCAACTGCGCGTGCATGTCGCGCATGAAATGATGGAAATGGCTGCGGCGGCGCGCCTGCATCGGCAGGCTGTCGTAGAACAGGTCCACCAGCCAGGTCTTGCCGCGGCCGACGCCACCCCACAGATACAGCCCGCGGGTATCGCGCACGCCATTGCGTTTCGGGCTCAGGAACTGCCGCAGCCGCGATGCAAATCCCCGGGTCCGCTCGGCCAGCAGCCGCGCGCGCAACCCCTCCAGGTGCTCGATCGCGACGCTCTGCGCGGCGTCGGCCTGATAGCCGTGCGCGGCGAGTTCGCGCTGGTAGCGCTCGCGCAGGCTCGGCGGCGTCATCGATGCGGCGCGCGCGGGTCCAGGTCCGGCTCGCCGAGGGCGGCGAGCAAGGCGCCACGGGCCGCGTCCCGCAGCAGCACCGCATGATCGGCGTCGTGCCTGCCGCCCGGCTGCAGGGCGGGCAGCGCCGCCAGGGTGTCGATCCGAATCGTGCCCGGCCGCGGCCAGATGCTGCCCGGGGGCAGGCAGTGGCGCGTGCCGCGAATCGCAATCGGAACCACCGGCAGATCGGCTCGTACCGCAGCGGCGAAGGCGCCGATATGAAAGCGCAGCAGGCCGACGTCGGTGCTGAAGGTGCCCTCGGGAAAAAACACCAGCGCGTGGCCGCGGGCGGCATTGCGCAGCAGCCGGCGTGCATCGCGCGCCCCGCGCGCGCGATCGCCGCGCTCGACGAACTCGGCACCGATGCGCCGCAGCAGTGTGCCGGCCACCGGCACCGCGGACATCTCGCGTTTGATCACGAAACTGAAGCAGGGCGGCAGCGTGGCGCAGAGCACCACGCCATCGAGATAGCTGGCGTGATTCGCGACCACGATACAGGGCTGCGGCAGCTGGCCGAGACCGCGAACGTCGAGCCGCATCCCGGCCATGCGCAGCGCCAGCCGCGCCAGCCGGCTGACCAGCGCGCGCCGACGCGACAATCCCGGCGTGAGCAGCAGCACCGGCACCGCCAGCGCGGCCGCGAGCAGGAACTGCAGCCAGGTGCCGATGCCGTACAGCAGCCCGAGCGGGCTCAGGCGTCCCGGCCGCCGGGCGGCGCCGGCGCTGGCCGTTGGGGTGCGGCCACGGGTCGATTTAACAACGCGGTTCGCATTACCCATGGTTTTGCATGTGATGCAGTTCTCTTTATGTTAACGGTTGCGCGTGGCTGTGAGGGTGATCACATCGAAGCGTCGCTCCGCCTCAGCATACTGCGGCAGCGACTAGAACCCACCAAGGTATGGCATTGACAAGTCAGGCTACAGCGACAGTGGAGAGATCCAGCACCGAGCCGACCGATCCGCTCATCGCGCGCTTTCTCGACGCGGTGTGGATGGAACGGGGCCTGTCGTCCAATACGCTGGCGGCCTACCGGGCCGATCTGGTGGCGCTGCATCGCTGGCTGTGCGAGCGCAAGCTCAGCCTGGCGCAGGCCGGGCGTGCCGAGCTGATGGATTTCATAGCTGCCCGCGTACAGGCCGGCGCCCGGCCGCGCTCGACCGCGCGTCAGCTATCCTCGTTCCGCCGTTTCTTCCGCTATCTGGTGCGCGAAGGCGGCGTGCGCGAAGATCCCACCGCGCAGATCGCGATGCCGAAGATCGGCCGCTCGCTGCCACGCTCGCTGTCCGAAGCGGAAGTGGAGTCGCTGCTGGGTGCGCCCGCGGTCGCGGATCCGCTCGGCTATCGTGATCGCACCATGCTCGAGGTGCTGTATGCGACCGGCCTGCGAGTTTCGGAACTGGTGAGCCTGAAGCTCGGCCAGATCAACCTGAACCAGGGCGTCACGCGCGTACTCGGCAAGGGCAATCGCGAGCGGCTGATTCCGCTGGGCGAGGAAGCAGTGCGCTGGCTCAAAGCTTTCATCAGCGGAGCGCGCAACGACATCCTGCTCGACCGCAGTACCGATTATCTGTTCCCCACGCGCCGCGGCGATCGGATGACGCGGCAGGCGTTCTGGCACATCATCAAACGCTACGCGCGCAAGGCCGGTGTGGATCGCGAACTCTCGCCGCACACCCTGCGGCACGCATTTGCGACCCATCTGCTCAATCACGGCGCCGACCTGCGTGTGGTGCAGATGCTGCTCGGTCACAGCGACTTGTCGACCACCCAGATCTATACCCACGTGGCCCGGGAGCGCATGAAAGAGCTGCACTCCCAGCATCACCCGCGCGGCTGATCGCGGCCCCGTGCGCAACCGCCCGCGTGTGCCGCCCATGCTATGCTTGGGCGCATGAAACACCTCGGTTTTCGGTGCGCAGCACTGGTCGTGAGCAGCATGATGGCCGGGGTTCTTTGGGCGGCTCCTACCGCGCCGCAGCAAGACCCCAAGGCGCCTGCGATCAACCCGCCAGCAGCCATCAATGCGGCAGCCCCCAATGCCGCCGTTGCCGCCGCGCATGCCGAGCTTCCGGCAGCACTGCCGGCGTCGGCCGAGACGTTGCGGGCCGTTGCCGGCCTCGCCGGCGTGAAGCCCGAGAACGTTCAGGCGACCCCGGTGGCCGGCATCTTCGAGGTGCTGCGCGGATCGGACATCATCTACGTGACGCGCGATGGCAAGTACGCTTTCACCGGCGATCTCTATCAGATTCCCAGCCACGCCAATCTGACCGAAGTGCATCGGCGTGAGCTGCGACGCACGCTGATCGACGCGGTTCCCGAATCCAGGATGGTGGTGTTCTCGCCGCCGGACCCGAAATACACCGTTACCGTTTTCACGGATGTCGACTGCAGCTATTGCCGCGCGCTGCATCGCCAGATCGCCGAATACAACCGCCTGGGCGTACGCGTGCGTTATGTGTTCTACCCGCGCACCGGACCGGACACCGAGTCCTGGCACAAGGCGGAGCAGGTGTGGTGCTCGGCGGACCGCAAGGCCGCGCTGACCCGGGCGAAACTGGGCGAGCCACTGGATGCGAAACCCTGTAGCAATACGCCGGTCGCGCAGGAATACGAACTCGGCAAGGCCATCGGCCTGGAGGGCACGCCGGGGATCGTCGCCGCCAATGGCACGCTGGTGGGCGGTTACCTGCCGCCTGACGAGCTGGTCGAACAGCTCAAGCAGCTGCAGCCGTAGCCGGCGCGCTCGCGGCCGAGCAGTGCCGCTAGCGCTCCAGCAGCGAGCGCTTGTCGGGTTTGCCCTCCCACTCCTTGGCGTCGGCCGGTGCCTCGCCTTTTTCCGTGATCACCGGCCACTGCTTGGCGAGCTCGGCATTGATCTGCTTGAAGCCTTCCTGTCCCGCCGGCAGTTCTTCCTCGGAAAAGATCGCCTCGACCGGACACTCGGGTTCGCACAGCGTGCAGTCGATGCACTCGTCCGGATCGATCACCAGAAAATTCGGCCCGACGTGGAAACAGTCCACCGGGCAGACTTCCACGCAGTCCATGTACTTGCACTTGATGCAGTTCTCGGTCACGACAAAGGTCATTGCTGCTCCGATCGATGCCGGCAGTGGGTGCCGGCGTAGCCAAGTTCTTTCCGGCCCCGCCGCGGGGGCGCGTATTGTGCCAAAGGCGCACCGCGGCTGAAAGCGAGGCGATTCGGCGGCTTACGGCCAAGCGCGGCCGCTGGCCATGAGTGCGAGCGGGCGCCCGGCCCCTAAGGCCGTCGCCCGTCAGTTCCTGAGCGGTCGATTGATATCGCTGAAATGCAGCAGTTCCTGCGCCGCGCGCCGGTCCTCGAGGTAGCAGCGCAGCGCGAATTCGATGCTAGGGAAGGCGATCTGCTCCCACGGAATCGCCTCCTCCTCGTACAGCCCGACCTGCAGGCTCTCGGCGCCGACGCCGAACTTGCCCTCCAGCAGCCTGGCACGGAAGCTCACATGAACCTGGGACGCGTGCAGCACGTGGGTGATCGCCAGCAGCGAGCCGATCTCGACCCGTGCCTCGGCTTCCTCGAGCGACTCGCGGGCTGCGGCGCCCTGCAGCGTCTCGCCGTTTTCCATGAAGCCGGCCGGCGTCGTCCAGTAGCCGCGGCGCGGCGCAATCGCGCGCTGGCACAGCAGGATGCGGCCTTGCCATTCGGGCACGCAGCCGACGACGATGCGCGGGTTCTCGTAATGAATGCTGCCGCACGCGGTGCAGACCGCGCGCGGCAGGTTGTCGCCGGGCGGAATGCGCATCTCCACCGGTTGGCCGCAAGCTGGACAGAATTTCATAAAAGATTGAGGTATCGTACTCGCACCGAGGGAGGCTCTGCACCGCGAAACGCGCGCATCAGCACGCGTGATCGGCGCGCAGGCAGTCCGACGGCCTCGTGGCGGAACTGGTAGACGCAGTCGACTCAAAATCGACCGGGCTTGCCCATCTCGGTTCGACTCCGAGCGAGGCCACCATTGCCCTTCGTACGACACCGAGCGGCCGTATCAAACGCAGCGACTTCGACTTCGATTTGCCGGCGGAACTGATCGCGCAGACGCCGTTGCCGCGGCGCTCCGCCAGCCGTCTGCTGCTGCTCGACGGCGCGCAACGCACCTGGCAGGACCGCCGCATCGATGAGTTGCCGACGCTGCTTGCAGCCGGCGATCTGCTGGTGTTCAACGACACCCGCGTGGTGCCGGCGCGGATGCCGGCGCGCAAGCTCAGCGGCGGCCGCATCGAGCTGTTTCTCGAGCGAGCGCTCGAGGGCGCGCGGGCGCTGGTGCAGCTGCGCGACAGCAAGTCGGTGCGGCCGGGAATGTCGCTGCAAACCGCCGGCGGCCTGGTGCGGCTGCTTGCCCGGCGCGCGCCGTTCTGGGAAGTCGAACTGCCGGACGAGGCGATGGCATTCTTCAACGCGCACGGCCTGGTGCCATTGCCGCCCTATATCGAACGGCCCGCCGACCCGGCCGACCGCGAGCGCTACCAGAGCCTGTGGGCGCGCGTGCCGGGCTCGGTGGCGGCGCCGACCGCGAGCCTGCATTTCGATGAATCGCTGCTGGCAAGCCTCGCGGCGCGCGGCATCGACAGCAGCTGGATCACACTGCACGTGGGCGCGGGTACGTTCCAGCCGGTCCGCACCGAATCGCTCGAAGCTCACGTGATGCACAGCGAACGCTACGAGGTCAGCGCGGCGACGGCGGCGGCGATCGCGCGCGCGCGCGCTGCCGGCCGACGCGTGGTCGCGGTCGGCACCACGGTCGCCCGCGCGCTCGAGTCCGCGGCGCTCGCATCCGGGCCTGCGCTTGCGGCCGGGCGTGGCGATACGACGCTGTTCATGCTTCCGGGCTTTCGCTTCCAGGTGATCGATGCCTTGCTGACCAACTTCCATCTGCCGCAATCGACCTTGCTGATGCTGGTGGCCGCGTTCGCCGGCCGGCAACCGGTGCTGGCGGCGTATGCGCACGCGATGCGCGAGCGCTACCGCTTCTTCAGTTACGGTGACGCCATGCTGGTGCTGCCGCAAGCGGCCGGGCGCGCCGGATGAGCCGCTGCCGGTGAACCGTCCCGTCGCAACCGCCGGGCCGGGTTTCGAAGTGCTCGCGCAGGACGGCGCGGCGCGGCTCGCGCGCCTGACGCTGCCTCATGGCAGCGTGGATACGCCGGCATTCATGCCGGTCGGGACCTATGGCACCGTCAAGGCGATGACCCCGGAGGAACTGGAGGGGCTCGGGGCCCAGATCCTGCTCGGCAATACCTTTCACCTGATGCTTCGCCCCGGGGCCGAGATCATCGGGCTGCATCGCGACGGTCTGCACGGATTCATGGGTTGGATGAGACCGATCCTGACCGATTCGGGCGGCTTCCAGGTGTTCAGCCTCGCATCGTTGCGGCGCATCGACGAGGACGGGGTCAGCTTCCGATCGCCGGTCGATGGTGCCGCGGTGCGCATGCGCCCGGAGGACGCCATGGACGTACAGCGCGCCCTGGCCTCGGATATCGCGATGGCGTTCGACGACTGCACCGCCTATCCGGCACGCGCGCAACAGGCGCGCGAATCGATGCAGCGTTCGATGCGCTGGGCGTTGCGCAGCTACGATCACTACTACCGCGACCGCTCCGGTCGCGAGACTGCGGGCAGCGATCCTCCGGGCAGCGACCCTCCACGTGGCCATCTGTTCGGCATCGTGCAGGGCGGGATGTTCGAGGATCTGCGGCTCGAATCGATCGAGCTGCTGTCGCAGCGCGAATTTGCCGGCTATGCGATCGGTGGGCTGGCCGTGGGCGAGACCGAGGAGGAGCGGCTGCACGTGCTCGACGTCGTGAGCCCGCGGCTGCCGGCGCATCGGCCGCGCTACCTGATGGGCGTGGGCTATCCGCAGGACATCGTGGCCGCGGTGGCGCGCGGGATCGACATGTTCGATTGCGTGATGCCGACCCGGCATGCGCGCAACGGTCATCTGTTCACGTCCTCCGGCATCATCAACATCCGCAATGCGGTGCACCAGCGCGATACCGGGCCGATCGATCCGGCCTGCAGCTGCTCGACCTGCCGGCAGTTTTCGCGCGCGTACCTGCGCCACCTCGATCAATGCAATGAAATCCTCGGGGTGCGGCTCGCGACATTGCATAACCTGCATTTCTATCTGGAGCTGATGCGCCGGATCCGCGCCGCAATCGCCGCCGGGCAGTTTGCGCAGTTCGCGGCCGGCATTCTCGGTCTGCCGCGGCGGCCGGGGACGCCTGTGGCATAATGCCGGCCCTTTGCGGCGGGACTGGGGGCAACGACCGGGGCAACGACCGGGGCGACGGCCCTGATTTCGCCCGCACCGGCAGCTCGAGTCAAAACTAGAGGCAAGCATGAGCTTATTGGTCAGCGACGCGTATGCGCAAACTGCCGGCGGCGGCCTGGGCGGCGGCGGCATGGGTCAGATCATCATCCTGGTGGTGTTCGTGGCCGTGTTCTATTTCCTGTTGATCCGGCCGCAGCAGAAGCGCATGAAGGAGCAACAGGCGATGCTGTCGCGCCTGGCCAGCGGCGATGAGGCCGTGACCACCGGCGGCATCCTCGGACGCATCACCGAGGTCAACGACACGTTCGTCACCCTGGAAATCGCCGACGGCGTGCGCATCAAGGTGCAGAAGACGCAGATCACGCAACTCATGCCCAAGGGCACTTTCAAGAGCGCCTGAGTCCTTCCGCCCCTAACGTCCAAGACCGTCGGTAGAGTCGCCAAGCTCATGCTCGAATTCCCGCGCTGGAAATATGTGCTGGTCGCACTCGTGGTGCTGATCGGCGTGCTGTTCACGGTGCCGAATCTGTTTGGCGAAGACCCGGCACTGCAGGTGGAGCGCAAGAGTCGCGCACCGATGGACAATTTTTCGCGCCAGTCGATCGAGGACCTGCTGCACAAGCAGAACATCGTGATCAAGCGCGATTTCATCGACAGCGGCCGGCTGATACTGGCATTCAACGATGTCGCCTCGCAGCTCAAGGCGCGCGACACGGTCGACGCCACGCTGTCGGACGTCGATCGCTCGGCGCTGGCGAACGCGTCGCGGGCGCCGGCCTGGATGCGCAAGCTCGGATTGAAGGCCATGCCGCTCGGACTGGACCTGCGCGGCGGCCTGTACCTGCTCTATCAGGTCGACCTGCAGGGTGCAGTGAGCCAGCTGCTCGAGAGCTATGAGCAGAGCTTCCGGCGCGCGCTCAACGAGGAAAAGCTGCCGTTCACCGACATCACCACGATCACCAGCGGCAGCGGCGGCATTCCCAATGGCCTGCATGTGAGCCTGCCGGCGGACGCCGATATCTCCAAGACCGAGGCGGCGTTGAAGAAGGTCGACCCCAATCTGAAGCTCACCAGCAGCAGTTCCTCCGTGCCGGCCATTGACATGGTGCTGACCCCGGCGCAGATCAAGGCGCGCGAGGACTACGCGCTCGAGCAGAACCGCACGACGCTGACCAACCGCGTCAACGAACTGGGAGTGTCGGAGCCGATCGTGCAGCGTCAGGGCCTGGACCGCATCAACGTGCAGCTGCCAGGGGTGCAGAATTCGGCCGAGGTCAAGGATCTGCTCGGCAAGGTCGCCACGCTCGAGCTGCGGCTGGTCGATACCCAGAACAGCCCGATGCAGGCCGAGCAGAGCGGTCACGCGCCGCTCGGCACCAAGCTGTACAAGCGCGAGGACGGCTCGCCGATTCTGCTCAAGCGCGAAGTCATCGTGACCGGCGATGAGCTCACCAGCGCGACCTCGGCCACCTCCACCGAGGGGCCCGCGGTTTCGATCAAGCTCGATGCCCGCGGCGCCGACTCGATGTTGCGCACCACGCGCCTGAACGTCGGCAAGCCGATGGCCGTGGTCTATATCGAGAAGAGCCGCCGCCAGGTCGAGGTCAACGGCCAGAAAGTGGATCGCGACTCCACCAGCGAGAAGGTCATCAACGTGGCCACGATCCGCGGCGTGTTCGGGCCGCAGTTTCAGGTCACCGGACTGACCGGGGGCGAGGCGCGCGACCTGTCGCTGATGCTGCGCTCGGGATCGCTGGCCGCGCCGATCGAAGTGGTGGAGGAGCGTGCGATCGGCCCGAGTCTGGGGCAGGACAATATCGACAAGGGCGTGCGCGCGCTCGAGATCGGCATGCTCGCGGTGTTCGTGTTCATGGCGCTCTACTACCATGCCTTCGGGCTGGTCGCGGACGCCGTGCTGCTCGCCAACGTGATTCTGCTGACGGCGCTGCTGTCGATGCTGCGCGCCTCGCTGTCGCTGCCCGGCATCGCCGGCATCATCCTGACGGTCGGCATCGCGGTGGACGCCAACGTGCTGATCTACGAGCGCATCCGCGAGGAGCTGCGCAATGGCGTGTCGCCGCAGGCGGCCATACGTGCCGGCTTCGACAAGGCGTTCTCGGCCATCGCCGATTCCAACGTGACGGCGCTGATCGCGGGTCTTGCGCTATGGGTCATCGGCACCGGCGCCATTCGGGGGTTTGCGATCGTGCTCACGCTCGGCATCGCCACCTCGATGTTCACCTCGCTGCTCGGCAGCCGGGCGTTGATCACACTGATATACGGCGGCCGGCGCAAGGTCGCGCGGCTGTCGATCGGCTGACGGCGCATGCGGCCGCGTCAGCAGCAACGAACCTAGGATCCGGGGACACCGTGGAATTTTTTCATCGCGCGACCAGTTTTCCATTCATGTCCACACGCAAGGTGTGGTACGGGCTGTCGATCACCCTGGTCCTGATCTCGCTGGTGTCGCTGGCGACGCGCGGGCTGAACCTCGGGGTGGACTTCACCGGCGGCGTGACCGTGCGGGCGAGCTTTCCGGCCGCGGCCAATCGCGACGCCGTGATCACGGCGCTGACCGGCGCCGGTTACGCCGATCCGCAGGTCACGATCTTCGGCACCTCGCGCGATATCGCGATCCGATTGCCGCCGACCAAGCAGAGCACCGAAGCGGTTCGCAATCAGATCGAGCAGGTGCTGCACGGCGTGGATGCGGGCGCCCAGATTCAGCAGGTCGAGGTGGTCGGTCCGCAGATCGGCGGCGAACTGCAGCGCAGCGCGGCGCAGGCGCTGATTGCGACCCTGCTGCTGATCTTCGGCTATATCGCGGTGCGCTTTCACACCTGGCGACTGTCGCTGGGGGCGATCCTGGCCGTGCTGCACGATCCGATCCTGGTGCTCGGCACCTTCTCTCTGACGCGCACGACCTTCGATCTGACGGTGGTCGCGGCGATGCTGGCGGTGATCGGCTACTCCCTCAACGACACCGTGGTGGTGTTCGACCGCATCCGTGAGCGCTTCCATACCGGGCGCCGTCTCGACCCGGTGACGGTGCTCGACCAGTCGATCAACCAGACCCTGTCGCGCACCATTATGACCAAGGTGGTGACGCTGATCGTGGTGGTGGCGCTGTACCTGCTCGGCGGCGCAGTACTGAGGGGATTCTCCGAGGCGCTGATCATCGGCATCCTGGCCGGCACCTACTCGTCGATCTACATCTCGAGCGCGGTGGCGCTCGATTGCGGCCTCAAGGCCGAGCATCTGCTGGCCAGCGCGGTGAAGAAGCCGCTGGATGACCTGCCCTGAGGAGTCCGCGGCGGTAGGACTGCTGGCAGTGCGGGGCGAATAACACTCGATGTTGGCACTGCTGGAATCACCGGAAAGCTGGATCGCCTTTGCAACGCTGGCGTTACTCGAGACCGTGCTGGGCATCGATAACGTGATTTTTCTGTCGATCCTGGTCAATCGGCTGCCGGCGTCGCGGCAGCGCAGCGCGCGCATCGCCGGGCTGCTGCTGGCAATGCTGACACGCCTGGCATTGCTGTTTTCGGTGGTATGGCTGACGCGGCTGACCGCGCCGCTGTTCAGCGTGCTGCAGCGCCCGCTATCCCCACGCGACCTGATACTCGGGGCCGGCGGTCTGTTTCTGCTGGGCAAGAGCGCGGTCGAGATTCATCGCACGCTCGAGGGCGCGGCGCTGTCGCGCGGTGGATCGATGTTCGGCACGTTTCATACCGTGGTGATCCAGATCGCGCTGATCGACGTGGTGTTCTCACTCGACTCGGTATTCACCGCGGTCGGGCTCGCGCGGCCGGACCAGTTGCCGATCATGGCTGCGGCCATCGTGGCCTCGATTGGGGTCATGATATGGTTGTCGGGCCCGATCGCCGCCTATGTCGGGCGACATCCCAGCATGAAGGTGCTGGCATTGGCGTTCCTGGTGCTGATCGGAGCGGCACTGGTGGGCGAGGCGCTGGATTTCGAAGTGCCCAAGGGCTACCTGTATTTTGCGATGGCGTTCTCGGTCGCGGTCGAACTGGTGAACATCCGGCTGCGACGACTGCTCGGTGGCCCGCCGCGCTAGCGCCGCTGTGCCGACCCGGCTGCGCCGCTGGCGGGTAATATGGTCGATAATGTAAGCGCCGGGGGGGGGGTCAGTCATTGACAGGTCGTTCGCGTCTTGAAACACCGTGCCAGGCGGTTTCCCGCCGGCGTTGCGTCATAAGTGTTCGCCGATGTCGCCGCCCGATCGCCTGAAGGTCGATGACCTCCCGGATTCGGCCTACGCGCGCGAACTGAAGCGGGGCACGGCGCGCCTGCAGTTTGACGACGCCGACCTGGAGGCAGAGTTCGTCGCCGATAACCTGCGGCGTGCGCGCTGGCGCCTGCGCGTGTGGTTACTGATGTCATTCGCGCTGGTCATCGTTTTCACGATTTCCCAGACGCTCAGACGCGGCCTGTGGAGTACCACCTTCTGGGTTCACTTGCTCGGCATCGTGCCGTGCGCCGGCGCGCTGCTGTGGCTGACCTGGAGCTCGTATTATGAGCGCTACTACATGCCAGTGGCACGCATCCTGGTGCCGGTCTTCGGCGTCCTGATTGCGGTCTTCATCGCCCAGTCAGTGGCGGGAGGTCGCGAAGAGGAACTCGCGGGTCTGGCTGTCAACGTCATTGCGGTGTTTTTCTTCGTGGGTCTGCTGTTTCGCGCAGCGCTGGTTGCGGCGGCGGCGATTCTCATTGCCTTCATGGCAGCGGCCGTGAGCTTTGGTCTGCCGTTTGCCCTGGCAATGAAGAGCATGACGGTGCTGATCGTGACTGCCGTGACCGGCGCCATCATCTACCGGGACACTGAGCAATCGCACCGCGGGAATTTTCTCGAAACCGCGATCATCGCCGAGCTGGTCACGCGGGACGGGCTCACCGGATTGACGAATCGGCGAGCCTTCGACGAGCACCTGCTGCGCGTATGGCAGCAGGGGCAGCGTGATCGACGCACGGTGGCGCTGCTGATGGTCGATATCGACCATTTCAAGGCTTACAACGACGTCTACGGACATCAGGCCGGCGACGCGGCGCTGCGCAGCGTGGCACAGCTGCTCAGGGGCTTCGCGCGCCGGCCGCTGGATCTTGCGGCGCGCTATGGCGGCGAGGAATTTGTCCTCATTCTCTATGATTTGCCGCTGCCCCAGGTTCGTGGCATCGCTGATCGTGCCCGCCAGGCAGTGCAAGGGACCGTGCTGCGCGAAGGTGCGCCGATCGGCCAACGCGCAGTCACGGTCAGCATCGGCGTGGGCGTCATGGTTCCCGGAACCGGCCGCAGTCCGCAGGGGGCGATTCAACTGGCCGACGAGGCGTTGTATCTGGCGAAGCAGGCGGGCCGTAACTGCATCTCGGTCAAGGGAGCCGAGGAGTACCGCGGACTCAATACCGGCACCTTCAGGGGACCGGCGGCCGATCGCGGCGAGTCGTGACGCGGGCCGCTGCCGGCCCGAGTGCCGCCGCGCGGGCCCTGAACGACGCGCCTTAGTGCGGCGTGCCCGGCGGTCGGCCGCCGCGCAGGCGGCTGTTCCTGTGGCCGTAGAAGAAATAGATCGCAAAGCCGAGCAGGCTCCAGATAACCAGCCGCCACCAGGTTTCGTTCGGCAGCGAGTAGGCCATCATGCCGCAGAATACGACGCCGCCGCCGGCAATCAGCCACACCGCCTTGACCTTGAACGGTCGCGCCAGGTCGGGGCGCGTGTAGCGCAGCACCACCACGCCGATGCATACCACGATGAAGGCGATCAGGGTACCGATCGATACCAGCTCGCCGAGAATGCCGATCGGCAGCAGGCCGGCAAACGTCGCTGCCAGCGCGCCGGTGATCGCGGTGGAAATATGCGGGGTGCGAAAGCGCGGATGCACCGCGCCGAAGAATCTCGGCATCAGGCCATCGTGCGACATGGTCAGCCAGATGCGCGCCTGCGGGATGATCATCGTGATGATGACCGAGGTCAGGCCGGCCAGGGCGCCGACGATCACCCAGAATTTCAGCCACGCCAGTTGCGGATGCGGCGCCAGCGCCGCGACCACCGGTGCCGCGTCGTTGAGGTCGTGGAACGGCACCAGGCCGGTCATCACGCTGGACATCAGGATGTACAGCAACGTGCAGATCCCGAGGCTGCCGAGCATGCCGATCGGCATGCCGCGCGCGGGGTCTTTGGCTTCCTGGGCAACCGTGGAGACGCCGTCGAAGCCGATGTAGGCGAAGAAGATGATCGCCGAGGCCTGCCAGATGCCGCTCCAGCCGAACTGGCCGAAGCTGCCGGTGTTCGGCGGGATATAGGGAATCCAGTTGGCCGGCGTGAGGTAGAAAGCGCCGAACACGATCACCGCGACGACGATGCTGACCTTGATGATGACGATGATGGTGTTGACGATCGCGGATTCCTTGATGCCCTTGTAGCAGAGGGCTGCGGCGGCGACGACGATCAGCACCGCCGGAAGGTTGAGAAATGCGCCGGTGCTGTGCACTTGGTTGCCAGTTTCGGCGGCAGCGAACGGTGCGCTGGTCAGCGCGGCCGGCAAGTGCACGTGAAACACGTCGAGAAATGCCACGAAATAGCGGCTCCAGCCGACCGCGACCGTCGAACAGGCCATCATGTACTCGAGCACCAGATTCCAGCCGACGAACCAGGCGACGATCTCGCCGAGCGTGGCATAGCTGTAGGCGTAGGCGCTGCCGGCCACCGGCACCATCGCGGCGAACTCGGAGTAGCACAGACCGGCGAACATGCAGCCGATGCCGGCGATGACGAACGAAATCACGATCGCAGGGCCGGCGTGCTGGGCGGCGGCCAATCCCGTGAGCACGAAGATGCCGGTGCCGATGATGCCGCCGATGCCGAAGGCGATCAGGGCCGGAATGCCCAACGCGCGTACCAGGTGTCTGCCGGCTGCCTCCGCCTGGTAATCGGCGATGGGCTTGGTCGCGAACAGTCCTTTCTTTTCCATCGAAGGTTCCCGTCAAGACTTACCTGCCCTGGCCGCACTCTACACGTTGCGCAGTTCCTCCGGTACATGCGGTGCCAGCGCTGCGATCAGGGCTTCGTACACTTTTGGCGCACCGCCGACAATATTGGCACCAAGTCGATACTCCTCGCCGCCGAGCGTGCCGACGCGACCGCCGGCCTCGCGAATCATCAGCGTGCCGGCGGCCGTGTCCCAGGGCTTCAGTCCCATCTCCCAGAAGCCGTCGACGCGCCCGGCGGCGACATAAGCCAGATCCAGCGCCGCCGATCCCGGGCGGCGAATGCCGGCCGTCATCGAAGTCAGCATGCGGAACATCGCGAAATAGTTGTCGGCATAGCGTTCGTCCTCGCGGTACGGGAAACCGGTTGCCAGCAGCGCCCCCTCGAGCCCGCGCTGCTTGCTGACCCGGATGCGGTGATTCTCCAGATGCGCGCCTTCGCCGCGCGCGGCGGTGAACACTTCCTGGCGCATCGGATCGTAGATGACGCCGATCTCGAGCCGACCACGCTGCTGAACCGCGATCGAGACGGCGAACACCGGAAAGCCGTGCAGGAAATTGGTGGTGCCGTCGAGCGGATCGATGATCCAGACGGTGTCGCCGGCGCCGCTGCTGCCGCTCTCCTCGGCCAGGATGGCGTGCTCGGGATAGTGCTTATGAATGATCTCGATGATGTCGCGCTCGGCGGTGCGGTCGATCTCGCTGACATAATCGTTGCGGCCCTTGGAAGTGACCTCGAGGCTCTCGAGCCGCACCAGGCTGCGGACGATGACCTCGCCCGCGCGACGCGCGGCGCGCACGGCGATATTGAGCAATGGGTGCATGGCAGGACAATTGATGAGGATAAACGATTAGGATAACAGGTCGTGCCCTGTCCAATTCGCATCGTCCTGGTCGAGACCTCGCATCCCGGCAACATCGGCGCGGCCGCGCGCGCGCTCAAGAACATGGCGCTCGAGCAGCTGGTGCTGGTTCGGCCGCGACAGTTCCCGGATGCCGAAGCCAGTGCCCGCGCCTCGAGCGCCGGGGATCTGCTGGCACGAGCGCACGTCGAGACCGAGCTGGCCGCCGCGCTGCACGGCTGCGGCCTGGTGCTGGCGACCACCAGCCGCGCACGCGATCAGTATTTTCGCGTGCTCGACGTGCGCGAGGCGGCGCGCCGCGCGGTCGAGGAAGCGCAGCATGCGCCGGTGGCCGTGATGTTCGGCTCCGAGCGGGCCGGCCTGACCAACGAGGAGCTGCGCTATGCGCACGCGCTGCTGCGCATACCGACCAATCCGGCCTATGCATCGTTGAACATCGCGATGGCGGTGCAGATCGTCGGCTACGAAATCCTGCGCGCTCGGCTCGAGCGCGAGCAGCACTTGCCGCTGTCAGGGCGCGAACACGGCGAGCCGCGGGCCGCGCCGCTGGCGAGTCCCGAGGAGCTCGATCGGATGTGCGAGCATCTCGCCGCGGTGCTCGAGGAGATCGATTTTCGCGATCGCACCCAGAGTGGCGGGCACCTGATGAAACGGCTGCGCCGGCTGTTGCAGCGCGCGGAGCCGGATGCGAATGAGGTCAATATCCTGCGCGGCATTCTGACCGCCGTGCAGCAGCGCCGGCGCCGTGCGGGCCAGGACGATGCGCTGCCGCAGCCCTCGGGGGCGCCGAGCCAGCCATGAGCAGCGACGCGCCGGTGTATCTGGACTATGCCGCGACCTCGCCGGCCGATCCACGCGTCGCGGCGGCGATGAACGAGTGCCTGACGCTCGACGGGGTGTTCGGCAACCCATCGTCGATGCATCGCCACGGCAGGCTGGCGCGCGAGCGCGTGGAGCAGGCGCGCGCGCAGGTCGCGGCACTGATCCATGCCGAGCCGCAGCAGCTGGTGTGGACCTCGGGCGCCACCGAATCCAACAACCTTGCGATCCTCGGCACCGCGCGCGCCGCGGCCAAGCGCGGCCGGCACCTGGTCACCGCGCGCACCGAGCACAAGTCGGTGCTCGATCCGTGCCATCGCCTCGAGCACGAAGGCTTCAAGGTCACCTTTCTCGACACCGACGCCGACGGGCTGATCGCGCCGGAGCGCGTGCGCGAGGCGCTGCGCGACGACACGGTGCTGGTGTCGATCATGCACGCCAACAATGAGATCGGCGTGCTGCAGGACATCGAGGCGATCGCCGCGATCTGTCACGAGCGCGATGTGCCGCTGCACGTGGATGCGGCGCAGAGCGCCGGCAAGGTCGCGGTCGACGTCACGCGCCTGCGCTGTGATCTGCTGTCCTTCACCGCGCACAAGCTCTACGGCCCGAAGGGGATCGGCGTGCTGTATTTCGCGCCGGCGCGGCGCGCCACGCTGCAGCCGCTGATCTACGGCGGCGGCCACGAGCGCGGCCTGCGCTCCGGCACGCTCGCGGTGCACCAGATCGCAGGTTTCGGCGTGGCCTGCGAAATGGCTGCTTCCCGCTGGGCCACCGATGCCGAACACTGCGAGCGGCTGCGCGCACGGCTGTGGCTCGGCCTGAGCACCATCGGGGGCGTGCTGCTCAACGGTCACGCCACGCGCCGCGTGGCCGGGATCCTCAATGTGTCGTTCGCCGGGATCGAGGGCGAGAGCCTGCTGATGGGCCTGACCGAGCTGTCGGTATCGACCGGGTCGGCCTGCATCTCCGACAGCGATGATCCCTCGTACGTACTGCGCGCGCTGGGCCGCGACTCCGAACTGGCGCAGAGCTCGCTGCGCTTCAGCCTGGGTCGCTACAGCCGCGACGAGGAGATCGAGCTGGCGATCGCCGCGGTGACGCGCGAGGTGCGACGGCTGCGGGCGGTAGCGCCGTGAACGCAGGCCCTGGGAACCCAGGCGCGGCGGATCCGCTGGCTCCCCAGGTGCGCAGCCTGTTCGCAACGCTGCGCCATGCCGGCGAGGTGGTTTCCAGCGAGGCGGTTGCCGGCGCGGTGGCTCCGGGCCGCGGTGCTGGCGGTGCGGGCGAGGCGTGTCCGACGCGGATCGTGTGCGGCGAGGCCGGGCACGAGCGGCGCGGCACGCGCGTGCGGTTCGTGCTGCAACTGCTGGGCGAGCGCCTGGTCGAAGTGCGTTATCGCGCCTACGGCTGTCCGCACACGCTCGCGGCCTGCGAGTGGCTGGCGCAGCGGCTCGAGGGCGGCGGCCGCGACTCGATCGGCGGCCCCGCCGACTGGGCGGCGCAGCTGTCGATTCCGCCGGCCAAACTGGGCCGGCTGCTGGTGGTCGAGGACGCGCTCACGGCGGCTTTGGCCGCCGCTGACAAAACAGTGACGGATTCGTAGTAAAATGAATGTTCTGGAGAAAAAGCGATGGCAATTTCTTTAACCGAATCCGCAGCCGAGCGCGTGCGCAGCCGTCTGGCGAGTCGTGGCCGAGGGCTGGGACTGCGCCTCGCGGTCAAGCCCAGCGGCTGCTCGGGCTACAGCTACGTAGTTGATTACGCCGATGAAGTCCGCCCGGACGACCTGGTATTCGATACCTCGGGCGTCAAGGTGTACGTCGATCCGGCGAGCCTGGCCGCGATCGATGGCACGCGCATCGACCTGGTGCGCCAGGGCCTGAACGAGAGCTTCCGCTTCGAAAATCCGAACGTCAGCGGCGAATGCGGCTGCGGCGAGAGCTTCAGCGTCTGAAATTCCTTAAAATGCGGGGACTTCCGCGCCCGGCTGGTTTGCCGGGCGAGCCTTTGAGCCCCTATACTGCCGCCCTTTTTCGGGACGGAGGTTCCGCATGGCGGTCGAGCGTACCCTATCCATCGTCAAGCCCGACGGCGTGGCCCGCAATCTGATCGGCGAGGTCTATCGTCGCTTCGAGAGCGCGGGTCTGCGCATCGTCGCGGCGCGCATGCTCCGGCTCACGCAGCAGCAGGCCGAGTCGTTCTACCAGGTGCATCGCGAGCGGCCGTTCTACCGCGACCTGGTGCGCTACATGAGCTCCGGACCGGTCATGGCGCAGATCCTCGAGGGCGAAGGCTCGATCGCGAAGAACCGCGAAATCATGGGTGCGACCGATCCTGCGAGGGCCGCGCCTGGGACCATCCGCGCCGATCTAGCGCAGAGCATCGAGGCGAATGTGGTGCACGGCTCGGACGCGCCCGAGACCGCGGCCAGCGAGATCGCATTCTTCTTCAACGCGACGGAGCTGTGCCCGCGCAGCTGAAGCGTTCCGGGCAATCAAACCAATGAGCATCGGCGCGGGCGAGACGGCGGACACGGCGGCGAGCCCGGCGGCCACGCCCGTGTACGCACCCCCGGCGGCCGAGGCGGTGGCGGTTCCTACGGCTAGCCGCGTCAATCTGCTGGGCCTGCCGCGCTCCGAGCTCGAGCGCTTCTGCACCACGCTGGGCTCGAAGCCATTTCGCGCCCGCCAGCTGATGAACTGGCTGTACAAGCGCGGCTGCGATCGGTTCGAGGACATGAGCGATCTGGCGCGCGACTTTCGCGCGCAGCTCACCGAGCGCGCCGAGCTGCGTCTGCCCGAGATCGTCACCGTGCAGAGCGCCAGTGACGGCACGCGCAAGTGGCTGCTGCGGGCCGATCACACCCAGGCGTTCGAGATGGTCTACATACCGGAGAGCGATCGCGGCACGCTGTGCATCTCCTCGCAGGTCGGCTGCGCGCTCGACTGCGCGTTCTGCGCCACCGCGCAGCAGGGCTTCAACCGCAACCTGAGCACGGCCGAGATCGTCGGGCAGGTGTGGCTGGCGAATCGCGAATTGGGATTCCAGCCCGGCGGCGATCGCATCATCACCAATGTGGTGCTGATGGGCATGGGCGAACCGCTGGCCAATTTCCGTAACGTGGTGCCGGCACTGCGCATCTTTCTCGACGACCTGGGCTTCGATCTGTCGCGTCGCCGCGTTACGCTGTCGACCTCGGGCCTGGCGCCGCAGATCTACCGCCTGGCGCAGGAGATCAATGTCGCGCTGGCGGTCTCGCTGCACGCGCCGGATGACGCGCTGCGCAGCGACTTGGTGCCGATCAACCGCCTGCATCCGATCGCCGAGCTGCTTGAGGCCTGCTGGCACTACATCGACGAGCAGAACGGACGCAGCGTCACGTTCGAATATGTGATGCTCGATGGCGTCAACGACTCGCCGGCACAGGCGCGCGCGCTGGCGCGGCTGCTCGCGGGACATCCGGCGAAGGTGAATCTGATCCCGTTCAACCCGTTCCCGGGCACGCAGTTCCGGCGTTCGAGCGACGCGGCGATTGGCCAGTTTCGCGACCTGCTGCTGCGCGGTGGCGTGATGGCCACGGTGCGGCGCACGCGCGGCGATGATATCGACGCGGCCTGCGGACAGCTGGTCGGACGGGTGCAGGATCGCACGGTGGTGCGGCTCGGCAGCCGCGCCGAGGCGGCGCGCGCGCGTGCGGCCGGGGTCACCGCATGAAACCCGCCCTGCCGTGCGCATTGCTGTGCGCCGCATTGAGCGCCTGCGCGAGCACCGGCGGTGACAGCAGCGGCGCCACCGGCGGCCCCACGACCAAGTCCCAGGCGGCAGCGCGGATCAACCTGCAGCTCGGCGTCGGCTACCTGCAGGAGGGCAATCTGCCGATCGCGAAAGAGAAGCTCGAACGCGCGCGCAGCCAGGACCCGCACAATCCGGAGATCCACGGCGCGATGGCATTGCTGGATCAGCGCCTGGGCAAGGACAAGGAGGCCGATAAGGAGTTTCGCACCGCGCTCGAGATGGCACCGCACGATCCGGCGATGCTCAACAACTACGCCGTCTACCTGTGCAGTCACCAGCGACCCGACGAAGGCGTGCGCTACTTCGAGCAGGCCGCGACCAATCCGCTGTATCGCACGCCGTGGGCCGCCTTTACCAATGCGGGTGTGTGCCTGCGGGCGGCGCACCGCGATGCCGAGGCGGCCCAGCGCTTTGTGCGCGCCCTGCAATCGAACCCGGCGTATTCCGAGGCGGTCTACCAGGCTTCGGATCTGGACTTCCAGCAGCAGAAGTTCGCCGACGCGCGCTTTCGCATCGATGTGTTTCTGCTGACCAATCCGGCGACGCCGGATCTGCTGATGCTCGCCTACCGCATTGCGCAGGTGCAGAAGGATGCGGTCGCGCAGCAACGCTACGGCGGCCGCCTGTCGCAGGAATTTCCCAATTCGGACCAGGCGCACGCGCTCGCGGCGAGCAAGATCAATCCGGGCTGAGCGATGGACGAGGGGGCAACGCAATCGCAGAGCAGCAATCCGGGTGCGCGGCTCGCGGCCGCGCGCGAGCATGCCGGCATGACGCTGCAGCAGGCTGCAGAAAGCCTGCGCCTGGATGTGGCCACGCTGCAGGCGTTGGAGGCCGGACGCTTCCAGGCGCTCGGGGCCGCGGTGTTCGTGCGCGGTCATCTGCGCCACTACGCCGAGCTGGTCGGCCTGCCGGCCGGCGAGATCGATGCGGCCTACGAGGCCTGCTCGGCGCAGCTCGCGCCGCTGCCGGATCTGCGGCGTACCACCACGCTGCCCGGCACGCCGGCGTCGCGCGGGGTCGCGCTGCCGCCGCGCGCGGCGTTGATCGGCGCCATCGTGCTGGTGCTGATCGCACTGGTCTGGTGGGCGATGCGCGTGCCGACCGGGCAGCGCCATGCGGCAAACGCCGCTGCGTCATCGTCGGCCTCCGCGTCCTCATCAGCCCCGCCGACCTCAGCGCCATCGCCCAGGCAGGGCGCGGACGCGGGCCCGGAGACCCCGGTGGCCGCCGCGCCGCCGACGGCTCGATCCGAGCCCGCCGGCACCCGCACCGAGGCGGCGGCGGGGGCAAAGAATTCGACGCCGGCGTCCAAAGACGCCGCGGCGGCGAAGGAGGCAGCCGCGGCCAGAACGATGGTGCGGCTTGCAATCCGGTTCAACCAGAACAGCTGGGCCGAGATCTACGACGCGCGCCGCGTGACGCTCTACCACGACTTTGGCGGCGCCGGATCCGAGCGGCGTCTGACCGGGGCGGCGCCCCTGCGCGTGCTGATCGGCAATCCCGACGGCGTCGTGCTCGAATTGGACGGACATCCGGTGGCCTTGAGGCCGGCGGCCGAAAGCGGCAAGCCGCAGCGCTTTCTGCTGGACAGCACCGGGCGCATGAGCGACATCCCGGGCTCGCAATCGCAATCGCAATCGCAATCGCAGCGCACGGCGCCGGCGCCGGCCGCGCCGGAGGTGCCGCCCGAGGAATCGGCGCCCTCCGCGGCCGCCGCACCGGCTACGCGGTCCGAGCCGCCTTGAGCCGAACGCCAATCCGGGAGGATTCTTGAGCAAGCAGATTCAGCCGGTGCGCGGCATGAATGACGTGCTGCCGGCCGAAATCGGCGTGTGGCAGCACCTCGAGCGCGTGGCCCGCGGCGTGTTCGAAGCCTATGGCTACGACGAGGTCCGCGTGCCGATCGTCGAGCACACGGAGCTGTTCCAGCGCTCGATCGGTGAATACACCGATATCGTCGAGAAGGAGATGTACACCTTCGAGGACACCGGTGGCGACAGCCTGACGCTGCGCCCCGAGGCGACCGCGGGCATCGCGCGCGCTGCGATCTCGAACGGCCTGCTGCGCGGTGCGCGCCACAAGCTGTGGTGCGTGGGTCCGATGTTCCGGCACGAGCGACCGCAGAAGGGCCGCTACCGGCAGTTCTATCAGTTCAACCTCGAGGCGCTGGGATTCCCGGGGCCGGACGTCGATATCGAGCTGATTGCGCTGACCGCGCGACTGTGGCGCGAGCTCAAGCTCACGCGCGTGCGGCTGATGATCAACTCGCTGGGCACGATCGAAGCGCGCGCGATCTATCGCGAACGGCTGCAGCAGTATTTTCGTTCGCACGAGAGCGCACTCGATGACGACAGCCGCCGGCGGCTCGGTGGCAATGCGCTGCGCATCCTGGACAGCAAGCAGCCGGGGATGCGCTCGCTGATCGAGGGCGCACCGCTGCTGACCGACTACCTGGATCCGGAGTCGGAGGCGCATTTCGCCGTGCTGCGCTCCGGGCTCGATGCGCTGGGCGTGGCCTATGAAGTCAATCCGCGGCTGGTGCGCGGACTCGACTATTATTCGCGCACCGTGTTCGAGTGGGTCACCGATGCGCTCGGCGCCCAGGACGCGGTCTGCTCGGGCGGGCGCTACGATGGCCTGATTGCGCAGCTCGGTGGCGAGCCGACGCCGGCGATCGGCTTCGCGATGGGGGTCGAGCGGGTGGTGGCGCTGCTGACCCAGGCCGGCAGCGCGCCGCCGGCCGCCGCGCCCGAGGTCTATATCGTCGTGAACGGGCAGCGCGCGGAACGCGAGGGACTGCGCCTGGCCGAGCAGCTGCGCGATGCGCTGCCGGGTCGCGGGGTGCTGCTCAATCTGGGCGGCGGCAATTTCAAGGCGCAGTTCCGCCGCGCCGATCGCAGCGGGGCGCGGCTGGCGCTGATCCTGGCCGATGCCGAGCTCGATCGGGGCGTGGCCGCGGTGAAACCTTTACGCCGCGAAGACGGTCAGATCGACTGTCCGTTGCATGAACTGCCCGCGCGCATCGCGTCGTTTCTGTAGGGCCCTGTGGGAGAATCCGTAAGTGGAAGAGTATCTGAACGAAAAGGAACAGTGGGAGCGAGTACTTGCCTGGCTGCGCGAGCAGGGTCCCTCGGTCGTTGCCGGAGTGGCAGTTGCCGCGGCGCTGTTCGGCGGCTGGCGCTATTGGCAGAACCGCACCCAGCAGCGCAACCTCGCGGCCGCAACCCGCTATGAGCAGATCATCGATGCCTTCAGCCACAACGACGTCAACGGCGGCTTTCGGCTGGCCGATGAGCTGGTGAAGACTTATCCGCACACCGCCTATGCCGACCAGGCCAATCTGGCGGTCGCACGCATCCAGGTCGAGAACAAGCAGCTCGACCCGGCGGCCGCCCGCCTCCGGCAGGTACTCGACTCGACCAGTGATGCCGAGCTCGCATTGATCGCGCGGCTGCGCCTGGCGCGCGTGCAGCTCGCGCAGGGCAAGGCCGATGACGCGCTCAAGACCCTCGATGCGGCCAAACCGGGCGCGTTCGCAGCGCGCTACGCCGAAGTCCGCGGCGATGCGCTGCTGTCCAAGGGCGATCGCGATGGCGCCCTCAAGGCCTACCGCGAGGCGCGCGGCAACGGCGCCAGCACGCTCGACACCGGGCTGCTCGACCTGAAGATCGGCGAACTGGCGCGCTCGTGAGCAGAACGCGGGTTTGCGGCCGACTGAGCCTGGCCGCACTGTCGGCCGCGCTGCTGTGCGCGACGCTGCTGTGCGCTTCGTGCACCGCCGCCTCCAAGGCCAAGAAAAAAGCCGATGCGCCGGAGGCACTGGTGCCGTTTCCCAATCGGATCGAGCTGCAGCGCGTCTGGTCCACCAAACTGTCCGGCGAGGTGCCCAAACTTCGCCTCGGCCTCGGCGTCTGCGCCGACGCCGAGCGCGTGTTCGCGGCCAGCCACAAGGGCGCGGTCGAGGCGCTCGATCTGAAGAGCGGGCGCCAGCTCTGGCGTCGCGACGTGAAGGCGCCGCTGTCGGGCGGCCCGGCCGCCGGCTTCGGCCTGGTGGTCGTCGGCAGTTCCAAGGGCGAGGTGATTGCGTTGTCGGAAGCCGATGGCAAGCCGGCCTGGCGCACGCGCATCAATTCCGAAATCCTCTCGCCGGCGGCCATCGGCAACGACCTGGTGGTGGTGCGTGGCGTCGACGGCCGGATGCATGGCCTGTCGCCGCGCGACGGCAGCGAGATCTGGGTCGCCGAGCAGCAGGTGCCGCGGCTGTCGCTGCGCGGCACCAGTGCGCCGCTGCTGGTGGGCGATCTGGCGATCGCCGGGTTCGACAACGGTCGCGTGGCCGCAGTCGCCCGCGGCAACGGCACCACCGCCTGGGATTCCGCGGTCGGTCAGTCGCACGGCAGCACCGAGCTGCAGCGCCTGATCGATGTCGATGCACCGGTGGTGGCCGATGGGGATGATCTGTTCGCGGTGGCCTACCAGGGTCGCGTGACGCGGTTGGCACGCGAAACCGGGCAGGTGATCTGGGCGCGCGACCTGTCGAGCTACCGCGGCCTCGCGGTCGACGACAACGCGGTCTACATCTCGACCGCCGATGGCAATCTGATGCGCGTGGACCGAAAGAACGGCACCGAGCAGTGGAACCAGAAGGCATTGGCGCGCCGCCAGTTGTCGGCGCCGGTGATCTACCGCGGCCGTGTCGTGGTGGCCGACGGCGACGGGGTGGTGCACTGGGTCGACCCGGCGACCGGCGATTTTATCGCGCGCGCCCAGGTGGGTGGTTCGGTCGGCCGAAATTCAGTCATCACCTCCAAGGCCATCACCTATAAGAAGCGCGTCACCAGCCCGCCGATCGTGGCCGGAGGCATGGTGCTGCTGTTCACCGATGCCGGCGTGCTCAGCGCGTTTCGCGCACCGGAAACGGTCGCCGCCGCCGCGTCACCAGCAGCTGCGGCGGAGCCAACCAAGTAAGGCGGCGCGGCATGCTGCCGATCGTCGCGATCGTCGGTCGGCCGAACGTCGGCAAATCGACGCTGTTCAATGTGCTCACGCGCAGTCATGCGGCCATCGTCGCCGATGTGCCGGGTGTCACGCGTGATCGCCAGTACGGTTATGCGCGCGTCGGCCGTGTACCGTGCGTGCTGATCGACACCGGCGGCCTGATCGAGCATCCCAAGGGCCTGGACGCGCAAATGCGCGCCCAGACCGAGAAGGCGGTCGCGGAGGCCGACTACCTGATCCTGGTAGCCGACGCCCGCGCGGGACTGACGGCGCAGGACCAGTTTATTGCGCGCGAGCTGCGACGCACCGGCAAGCCGGTGGTGCTCGCGCTCAACAAGTCCGAGGGGCTCGCGGCCGATCTGGTGGCGGCGGACTTCCATACGCTCGGACTGGGCATGCCGCTCGCCATCGCGGCAAGCCACGGCCAGGGTTGCCTGGAGCTGCTCGATACGCTGCTCGCGGATCGCGAACCGGAAAGCGCGCCGGCGGAGGACACCTCGGCCATTCGCGTGGCCGTCATCGGCCGGCCGAACGTCGGCAAGTCGACGCTGGTCAATCGCCTGATCGGCGAGGAACGCGTGATCGCGAGCGAGCAGCCC
>JBIODC010000008.1:0-70713 GCA_044440135.1 Steroidobacterales bacterium
TCACGGTGTAGACACTGTCCGGCAGCATGTCCAGGATCCTCAGCGACATCGGCTCGCCGCCGACGACGATGGCGAGCGCATCCCCGCGCTGCAGTCGCAGCTGCTGCGCGGCAGCTCGGCTGAGCACGATGGTGTCGCGCTCGAACAGGCGCGTGACCTCGCTGCCGATCCCGCCCATCAGCGCCGGCTGCAGCGCGGCGGCCCGAAACGGATCCAGCGCCAGCAGCTTGAGCGGCGGGCGCTGACCGGGAAGCGTGAGGTCGAGCTCGAGCATCGGACTTGCGGCGCTGACCGAGCGATGGCGCGCCAGCGACGCGAACAGCGCCTCGTCAAAGCCTTCCGGCGGGCCGCGGATGATCAGATCCGCGATGCCGACCAGCCCTCGGGTGGCCTGATCGAATTCACGCAGCGCCGCGCTGTTGACCAGATAGACCGCGGTTCCGAGGGCGACACCCAGCGCGATCGCCAGCACGGTGGCCAGCAGTTGCACCGGGCGCTCGCGCAGTTGCGAGCGCGTGAGCGTGCGCCACGCGACCAACGCGCCACGCGCCCGATCGCTGAGCTTCATGAGGCTCTCATGACGGCTTCAGGGCAGCGACGGTGCGGCGGCTGGCAGTGCCACGGACCGCAGTTGTCCGGCCTCCAGCAGCAGAATCCGATCTGCGGTGCGCGCCGCGGCGATCGAATGCGTGATCAGAATCGCGTTGGCGCCGCTGGCGCGCAGCTGCTCGCGCAGCAGGCGCAGGATCTGCTGCGCGCTGCGCGCGTCGAGATTGCCGGTCGGCTCGTCCGCGAGCACCAGCCGTGGCCGATGCACCAGCGCGCGCGCAATCGCGATCCGCTGCAGTTCGCCGCCCGACAGCTCGCGTGCGTAGCGCGCTGCCAGGGCCGCGATGCCGCAGGCCTCGAGCAGCTCCAGGGCGCGTTGCCGCCGCAACGGATCGCGCACCCCCAGCAGATCGAGCGGCAGCGCGACGTTCTGCAGCACGGTCAGATACGGCAGCACGTGGAAGGCCTGAAATACGAAGCCGATGCTCGCGCGGCGCCATCGGGTCACCGCATCGTCATCCAGCGTTGCCAGATCGGTGCCGTCGAACAGGACTCGTCCGCCGTCGGGTCGATCCAGGCCCGCGATCAGGTTCAGCAGCGTCGACTTGCCGGAGCCCGATTCTCCCATGATCGCCAGATACTCGCCGACCGGCACCTGCAGCCGCAGCCGATCGAGCACGGGAGCGCTCTCGGGGCGATAGCGCTTGGTGATTTCATCGAGTAGCAGCAGGGGCGGGCTGATCGACACCGCGGTAAGCTAGGCGAGCGCGCCACCTGGCGCAACCGGGCGCTACCGAGCGCACGCCCTGATATGGAACGACCCGTCAACTACAGGGTGATGATCTCGGGTCATGGTTCTCTCAAGATTAAGCGCAAGCAGGCAGCCCGCCCATTCGATCGCCTGCAACCCGGGGCGGGGGTTCAGGCACACCATGAGCCACGGCACCGACAGCAGCGCCAACAGCGCGGCTTGCAGCTGAAAGAAGCCAAACATCTTCGCGTTCGCCTGCGCTCCCCATTGGCTGCGCAGGCGCGCGTAGCGCCGATCCTCCAACGGATGGTGGGCGCTGACGCGCAGGTAAAGATAGGCGCCCAGCCGCAGGCTCCAGAGGCTGACCATCGCCGCCATCAGGGCGCGCCGCGATGGCGCGCCGCTGCCTGCCGCGGCATAGAAGAGGACGACCGGGGTAAATCCCGCCGACCAGGCGATGTCGACGATGCCGGCATTGCCGATGCGCATGGCCAGTCGCCACACCAGCGTCATCAGCACGATCGCGAACAGCAGCGCGGCCAGCCACAGCCGCAGCATTTCAATCCGCACGGCGCGGCGCTCCGGCGCCGCGCAGCCGCGCGAGACGTCGCAGCGGCGGCAGCAGCGTGACATAGACGGCGGCGGCCACCGCCGGCGCGATCAGCAACCAGCCCAGGACACCGCGCAGGCCCGTCATGCCGAACTGCTGCAGAAACTGCAGCGGCGAGGCGCGAAACTGCTGTACCAGGCCGGCGATCGAGAAATGCACCGGCGGACTGCGTGTCAGCCACTCACCGACGCGCACGAACAGGTAGATGCCCGGGATTTGCAGCGGCCAGGCGAGCCAATTGGCGAGCTGCATGATCGGCTGGTTGAGCTTCAGCCACAGTCCGACCAGCACGCACAGCGCGGTGGTGCTGCCGAAGATCGGAAACAGTCCGAGCATCAGGCCGATTGCCACCGTCAATGCAATCTTTTCCGCGGTGATCCCCTGGCGCAATTGCGCCAGAACCAGCTCGAGCACGCGCTGCCGCCAGCCCTGATCGACGTCGGTGCCGTGCTCGGGCGATGGCGCGACCGTCACGCGTGCTGCCGCAGGAGCAATCGATCGATCGAGGCGTCGGCCGGCAGGCGCCACAGCGTCAACAGCATGTACGCGGACATCGCGATGTTGCCGAGCGCGAGGATCGCAACCAGCCACAGTGCGCGCAGCAGCCAGCCCGCCTCGCGGTAGGCAACCCATAGATAGAAGGTCAGAAAGCCGAAATAGCAGTCAAACAGCGTGACGATGAACCAGGGATGCAGCACCAGCGCGCGCGGCGTCTGCCACAGCGGCACCAGCGCGCCGGCCCAGCTGGTGACGCACAGCATCGTGATCAGCACGCCAGCAAAGGCGATGCGCAGCAACCAGATCATGAGCGCCTCGAGTTCCTCGTCCCGTGATGCCGGCATTCTAGACCGACGCCGATATAGCGTCCGGGGCTCGGCCTTGGATGCGCAGCACTGATCGCAGGCGCCCGGGCAGGCGGCGTTCGCGATCGCGCGAGGGTTACGACGACGCTGTTACGATCGTGATAAAAGACATTATTATTCAATCGATTGCTGATCATTATTAAATTAAAATAGATCAGGGCATTCTGGCCACCGTGCGCGCTGCCGATGCTCCGGGCCGATCATTGCGAGGCCATCGTGGTGGGCGAGCTGCGGGTTCTCGCGCAGCGACTGGCGGACACGCTGCTGCGGATCAACATCTGACCGAAAGCTCGCCTACAGGCCGCTCCACTGGTTGCACCAACCCGCCGCTTTGACCAGCTTGCCCGGGAACAGCGTGCACGTTCCCTTCGAGGCGCCGGCGACCGCGCTGTAGATCGAGCAGTTGGAGCATTCTGCGCCCGATGCGCCGGCCTCGGCACGGCGTGCGTCCTCGACGTAGTGCACCGCCTTTGCGGCCGGATCCTGCTCGCTGATCAGCGGCAGGTCGGCGGCCGCGGTTGCCGGCCCCGCGGCGAGCGCCAGCGGCGCCAACCACAGGCCCAGCGCCGCTTGCTGTAATAGCGCGCGTCGGCCCGGATTCCTGAGCTCTTTCATCGACCGGCTCCTGCGGCGGACTACCGTATCTGCAGAACGATTTTACCGATGTGGCGGCTGCTTTCCATCAGCCGGTGCGCCTCGCCGGCCTGCTGCAGCGGAAAGCTCGCGAACAGATGTGTCCGCAACCGGCCGGCGCTGAACGCCGGCCAGATCTCGCGCGCCAGCGCGTCGCGAATCGCCGCCTTCTCCTTCACGCTGCGCGGCCGCATCGTCGAGCCGGTCACGCGCAGACGCTTGAGCATGACCGGCATCAGATCGATTTCGCAACGGCTGCCTTGTAAGAACGCGATGAAGACCAGGCGACCGTCGCGGCGCAGCAGGCTGATGTTCTTGGGGATGTACGGTCCGCCGACCATGTCGAGCACGACGTCCACACCCTGTGTTCCCGTGAACGCCCGGGTGCGCTCGACAAAATCCTCGGTGCGGTAATTGATGGCCTCGGCGGCGCCGAACTCGCGGCAGAAGCGGACCTTGTCATCGGTTCCGACGGTCACGATGGCGTGCGCGCCGACGTGGCGCGCCAGCTGGATCGCCGCCAGGCCGATACCGCTCGAGCCGCCATGGATGAGCAGGCGTTCGCCGGCGCGCAAGTCGGCGAGGTCGATCAGGTTCGCCCAGACCGTGAACCAGGTTTCCGGCAGTCCGGAGGCTTCAGCGAGGTTCATACCCGAAGGAATCGGCAGCGCGTGATCCGCCGGCGCAACGCAGAATTCCGCGTAGCCGCCGCCCGGCACCAGCGCACACACGCTGTCGCCCAGCTGCCATTGCGTGACCCCCGCGCCGAGTGCCGCGACGCGACCGGCGACCTCCAGACCCAGTATCGGTGAGGCCTCCGGCGGGGGCGCGTAGCGTCCCATGCGTTGCAGTACATCCGGCCGGTTCACGCCGGCGTAATGCACTTCAATCAGAATCTCGCCGGCGGCGGGTGCCGGGATGGGTCCCTCGGCAACGTGCAGACTCTCGGGCGTGCCCTCGGGACCGTGCTCGATGAATTTCATTCGCCGATCATTCCATGCGCCGCATCGATTTGACAATGTGCGAAGCGCAGCGGGGATCGATGGAGTTTCCGCACGCAGATCTGCGACCGCCATCGTATCGGCCGGCGCGCGCCTGGTTGAGGATGCGGCCTTGCGCAACATCGACAGCAGGAACGCTCATGGCCAAGCAACGCGAAGCCGCTGAACACAGTAGCGGTCCGATCGGACAATCCTCGGGCAAGGGCGCGCAGGTATTGAGCGCCGCGGCCGCGGACGACCTGCTCGCGATCAGCGGGATGTCTCGGCAGGATGTCGCGCGGCTCGCCGTGCAGGCGTATCAGCGTCAGGGCTACCAGTTGGTCGAGGCTGGCGGATCCGCGGCGCAGTCGGACGCGGGCATTGTGCTGAGCAAGGCGACGCAGCGCCTGCTGCTTCAGTGCAAGTACTGGAAGACCCGCAAGATCGCCGAGATGCCGGTGCGCGAGCTCTATGGAATGATGGCCGAGCACAACGCGAATGCCGGCATGCTGATCACTTCGGGCAGCTTCACGCTCGAGGCGAGCCGGTTCGCCGGCTATGGATGCATCCAGCTGATCGATGGCCCGCGGCTGCTGGCGCTGCTGCAGGATGGCGAGGCTGCCGATCCGTCTGCCGCGTCCGCGGCGCGAGCGAACGCGGCCGCCCGCTAGAGCGGCGATTCAATGCAGCTTGAGCCGCGGGCGCAGGATCCGCGCGACGTGGCCGATCAGAATCAGTGCGGTGCCGCGCAGCCAGCCGTGAATGGCCAGCAGATGCATGCGGTAGAGCGACATGTAGACAAAGCGCGCCAGCCGGCCCTCGATCGCCATGCGGCCGCCCACCAGATTTCCCATCAGACTGCCCACCGTTGAATAGCGGCTGAGCGAGACCAGGGATCCGCGATCGGTGTAGGTATAGGCTCGAAGCGGCTTGCCCCGCATCAATCGATCGAGGTTGTGAAACGTGGTGCTGGCCATCTGGTGCGCCGCCTGTGCGCGTGGCGGCACCGGGCGATCGGTACCGGGCAGCAGGCAGTAGCAGCAATCGCCGATCGCGAAGATCCGGTCATCGCGCGTGGTCTGCAGCGTCGGCCGCACCACCAGCTGACAGGAGGGCGTGGTTTCCAGATCGCCGATGCCCCTGAGATTGTCCGCGCCGCGCACGCCTGCGGCCCAGACCTTCAGATCCGCCGCAATGGACTCTCCGGATTGCGTCATGATCCATTCGGGCGTGACGCTCGTGACCCGCGTGCCGGTCAGGATGCGCACGCCGAGGGCCTCGAGCTCTGCGCGGGCCGCGTCGGCTAGGCGTTCCGGCAGCGCCGGCAGGATTCGCGGACCGGCTTCGATCAGCGTGACCTTGAGACGGGTCTCGTCGAAGTCTTCCAGTCCATAGTAGCGCAGCGCCGAGGCGGCGTTGTAGAGCTCGGCGGCCAGCTCGACACCGGTTGCGCCGCCGCCGACGATCGCTATCCGCACATATTCGGCGGCGGCGGCATTCTCGCTCATCGCGCGCGATGCGCGCAGGCAGTGATTCAGCAACTTATTGCGAAACCGGTCCGCCTGCGCCCGGTCATCGAGGAACAGGCAGTTCTGGGCGACACCCGGAGTGCCGAAATCGTTGGTGATCGATCCGACGGCGATCACCAGATAGTCGTAGCGGGTGCGGTGACGCCCGATCAGCTCGCGTCCGTCCTCATCGATCAGCGGGGCGGTCACGATCTCGCGCGCGGCGCGATCGATGGTCTCCATCGACCCGTAGAAGAATCGATAACCCCAGCGATGGCAGTGGCTGCGATAGCCGATCTCATCCAGGTTGGCGTCGAGCGAGCCGGCCGCCACCTCATGCAACAGCGGCTTCCAGATGTGCGTCAGGTTTTTCTCGACCAGCAGGATGTCGTGGCGGTCGCGTCCGTATCGGGCACCGAGCCGCGTGACAAGCTCGAGCCCTCCGGCGCCGCCTCCTACGACTACGATCTGCGTTTTCTTCACTGGGGTAATCGCGGGCAGCAAGCGTCTGAGAGCTATGGTAGCGCGAATTGAGCGCGCTGCGGATCTCCCGCGGAGCGTGCCGCGGTCTATAATCGATCAATGGCCGCTGGTGCGCGGATCGCCTCGGGGCGGGAGAGAGCCGGATGAGCTGGTGGGGCTGGATGGTCGGCGGTGCCATATTGCTCGGAGCGGAGCTCGGCTTCGTGAACGCGCAGTTCTATCTGGTGTTCATCGGCGGCGCGGCCCTGCTGGTCGGTCTTGTCAGCGTCGCGATCCCGTCGCTGGCATCGTGGGCGCAGTGGGCCCTATTCGCGATTCTGGCAATCGTGTCGATGGTGAGCTTTCGCAGCCGGCTCTACCTGCGACTGCGCGGCCACCTGCCGAGCATTCGTACCGGACCCGCCGGCGGCGTGCTGACGTTGCCCGCCGCTCTGGCTCCGGGCCAGAGCTGCCAGGTCGAGCATGGCGGTACGTTCTGGACCGCGCGCAACGACAGCGCAATGCCGATACCCAGTGGCAGCCCCGCGCGCATCACCAGCGTACAGGGCCTCACGCTGCTGGTCCGGCCAGACGCCTAGCAACCTTCAGCAAGGACGCTCGCATGCCCACGTCATACGTATTCATCATCGTCGCCATCGTCGTCGTCATAGCGATCAGCAAGACGGCGACCGTGGTGCCGCAGCAGAGCGCCTACGTGATCGAGAGCCTGGGCAAGTACAGCCGTACGCTGCACGCCGGGTTCCACATCCTGGTGCCGTTCTTCGAGCGCGTCGCCTACCGGCACAGCCTCAAGGAGCAGGCGCTCGACGTCGCCGAGCAGATCTGCATCACGCGCGACAACGTGCAGGTCGGAGTCGACGCGGTGCTGTACATGCAGGTACTCGATCCGCACCTGGCCTCCTACGGCATCACCAACTACAACTTTGCCATCGCCCAGCTCGCACAGACGACGCTGCGCAGCGAGATCGGCAAGATCGAGCTCGATCGCACCTTCGAAGCCCGCGGCATCATCAACGCCAACGTCGTCGCCGAGCTCGACAAGGCGTCGGTGGCCTGGGGCGTGAAGGTCATGCGCTACGAGATCAAGAACATCGCGCCGCCGAAGGACGTGCTCTCGGCGATGGAGAAGCAGATGCGCGCCGAGCGCGAGAAGCGCGCGGTGGTGCTGGCGTCCGAGGGCGAGCGCGATGCCAAGATCAACCAGGCCGAGGGCGACAAGCAGCGCGTCATCAAGGCCTCCGAGGCCAACAAGCAGCAGCAGATCAACGAAGCCGAAGGGCAGGCCGCCGCGATCCTGGCGGTCGCGACCGCGACCGCCGCGGGGTTGCGCTCGGTCGGTGGCGCCCTGAGCGAGCGCGGCGGCATCGAGGCGATGCAGCTGCGGATCGGCGAGGAGTACGTGCGTCAGTTCGGCAAGCTCGCGAAGGAGAGCACGACACTGGTGGTGCCCGGCAACCTGAGCGACCTGGCATCGGTCGTCACCATGGCGACCAGCATCGTACGCAAGGCTCCGTCCGCCTAGCGATCCTTCACTGCTTCAGTCGATAGCCGGTCTTGAAGATCCAGGCCACCAGCGCGAGGCACAATCCGAAGAAGCCCAGCGTCATCGCCAGACTGATCCCGACGCTGACGTCGGACAGGCCATAGAAACTCCAGCGAAAGGCGTTGATCAGATAGACCACGGGATTGAACAGCGTGATGCGGCGCCACACTCCCGGCAGCATCGAGATCGAATAGAAGGCTCCGCCCAGAAACGTGAGCGGCGTCACCACCAGCATCGGAATGAATTGCAGGTGTTCGAAGCCGTCGGCCCACACGCCTATGATGAAGCCGAACAGGCTGAAGCTGACCGCCGTCAGCAGCAGGAAGCCGATCATCCACAGCGGATGCATGATCTGGATCGGTACGAAGATGGAGGCCGTGCCGAGGATGATGAGCCCCAGGATGACCGACTTGGTGGCCGCGGCGCCGACGTAGCCGAGGACGATCTCCAGCGCGGACACCGGCGCGGACAGCAGCTCGTAGATCGTGCCGGTCCACTTGGGCAGGTAGATGCCGAAGGACGCGTTGGAAATGCTTTCGGTGAGCAGCGACAGCATCACCAGTCCCGGCACGATGAAGGCGCCATAGGCGACGCCGTTGACCTGCGAGATGCGCGATCCGATGGCCGAGCCGAACACCACGAAATAGAGCGAGGTGGTGATCACCGGGGTGACCAGGCTCTGCAGCACGGTGCGCCGGAAGCGCGCCATCTCGAACTTGAAGATCGCCCACACGCCGCGGCGGTTGAAAGCCGATCGATTCATGGCCGGGGCCGCTCGCTCACCAGGCTGACAAAAATATCCTCCAACGAGCTCTGATACGTGTTCAGATCCTTGTAGCCGATACCGAGCTCGCCCATGCGCCGCAGCAGGGCCGAGATGCCGGTTCGCTCCGCATTGGCATCGAAGCTGTAGCGCAGCTCCGTCCCCTCGGCTGCAAGCTGCAGCTGCCAATCCGAAAGGCCGGCGGGGATCGCGCTCATGCGCTCCTGCAGGTGCAGCGTCAGTTCCTTCTTGCCGAGCTTTTTCATCAGCGTGAGCTTGTCCTCCACCACGATCAGTTCGCCCTTGCTGATCACGCCGATGCGATCGGCCATTTCCTCGGCCTCTTCGATGTAATGCGTGGTGAGCACGATGGTCACGCCGCTGTCGCGCAGGCCGCGGACCAGCGCCCACATGTCGCGCCTTAGCTCCACGTCCACGCCGGCCGTGGGCTCGTCGAGGAACAGGATCCGCGGCTGGTGCGACAGTGCCTTGGCGATCATCACCCGGCGCTTCATGCCGCCTGACAGCGTCATGATGCGATCGTTGCGCTTGTCCCAGAGCGAAAGATCGCGCAGCAGCTTTTCCAGAAACGCCGCGTCCGGCGCATGCCCGAACAGCTCGCGGCTGAATTTCACCGTGCTCCACAGGGTCTCGAAGGTGTCGGTGTGCAGCTCCTGCGGGACCAGGCCGATCCGGCTGCGCGCCGCGCGGTAGTCGCGCACGATGTCGTGGCCGTCAACCACAACTTTGCCCGCGCTTGCGGTCACGATCCCGCAGACGATGCTGATCAGCGTCGTCTTGCCGGCTCCATTCGGACCGAGCAGCGCGAAAATCTCGCTGTTGCGGATCTCCAGATCGATGTTCTTGAGCGCCTGCAGGCCCGAGGGGTAGGTCTTGGTGAGGTCCGAGATGGAGACCGCTGCCGGCATGCTAGCGGGCGCGCTTGAGCCGTTCGAGTTCCTCGCGCAGCGATCTGACCTCGGCTTCGAGTGCGGCCAGCCGCTGCGCCTGCGAGTCCGGCAGTTGCGTCGGCCGTGGCGGCTGGGTCGGCGCGGCGGCCGGTGAGGGCGCGATCGGCGCCTCGGACGCGCCCGGTTCGGCATCGCGGCTGCCGAACAGATGTGCGTAGCGCGTCTCGCGCCTGCCGGGCTCGCGCGGCAAACGCCGTACCAGCGGACCGGACGGGCGTTGAGCCAGGGCTTCCAGGGCGGCCTCGGCTGCAGCGGCATCGGCGAAGTCCGCCATGCGCGCCGCGCGGCTGCGCAGCTCGCCCGGCGTCTGCGGGCCGCGCAGCAGCAGCTCGCAGACGATGGCGCGCTCCTGCGGCGTGAACTGAAACACGCTGAACTCGGTATTGCAGAAACGCTGCTGATACTTCGGCACCCGGCTGCCGAACCCGGACTTCTCGAGCAGCAGATGCTTGCGCGACAGGACGTCGATCAGAGCCTGGACCTCGCTCTCCGGCAGCTGCAGTACCGGATCGCGATTGCTCTTCTGGTTGCAGGCGTTGGTCAGCGCATTGAGCGACATCGGATACTGCTCCGGCGTGGTGATCTGCTTCTCGATCAGGCAGCCGATGACGCGCGCTTCGTGTGCCGACAGCTCGATATTCATCGTTTGATTATAAGGGTCGCGCTACGCCACGCGCAGCAGCGCCGGCCGGCCGGCGCCGGCGGGCGCGCCGGTCCCCGGCGGCCCGTGCGTGAGCCGACTCATCGCCGGTAGTCGCATTGACAGCGGGCGCGCGGGTGCATGCTGCAGTAGAATGCGCTCCGCGATGCGAACGGCACCTAGCACCATCGGACACGCGCGATTCGTGGAGGAAGTGGTTTCCGGCCAGCGGTCGGCGCGGCCATTCGATGTCCGGGTGCGGGAATCCTGGCGGCGCTGTCTGTCGGACTATCGGCTCAGCCCCGACAAGACGCAGGATCTGGCGGTTGTGTCGGTCGCGCAGCTGCGGCAACGGCGCGAACGCGCCGATCCGTTGTGCTCGATCGCGCGCGTGGAGATGGCAGCACTGGCGCGACTGTTGAATGCCCCGGTCGGGGTCACGCTCACCGATCACGAGGGCGTGATTCTCGCCTATACCGGAGCCGCGAACTTTGCCGAGAGTGCGCGCCGCGCCGGCCTGCGCGAGGGTGCGATCTGGAGTGAACAGGCGCAGGGCACCAACGGCATGGGCACGTGTCTGGCGGTGCGTGAGCCGGTGCTGATCGAGGCCGACGAACATTTCCTCGCCAGGAACGTCGCCTTGACCTGCTGTGGGGCGCCGATCCTCGACAGCCGCGGTCAGCTGGTGGGAGTGCTCAATATCTCGGGTCATCTGCGCTTGTCGGCCGCGCCGACCCTGGCGCTGGTGCGGCTGGCGGTTCAGAACATCGAGAATCGAGCGCTGCTCGCGCAGCATCGCCCGCATCACCTGTTGCGCTTTCATCCGCACCGCGAATTCATCTCGACCGCCGGCGAGGGGATCCTGGCAATCGCCGGCGATGGTCGCATCGTCGGCGCGAATGTGGCGGCGCTCGAGTGGCTGGGCGTGCCGGCGCACAGCGGCCTGTGCGGTCAGAGGGTCGAGCAGGTATTTGGACTGGATCTGGCGACGCTGGAGACGCTGCGGGGCGAGCCGGCCTGCGCGGCGCCTTTGCCGCAGCGTGACTGTGGATCGCTCTGCTACGGCATCATCCAACCACCCCCGATGTCGGGAAAATCCTGCGCCGCCAGCAGCGGGGCGCCCACGCGGGTCAATGCCCTGGCGCAGGCCGAACGCAAGGCTCTGCGTGAGGTGCTGGAACGCTGTGGCTGGAATGTCAGCCGGGCGGCAACGCAGCTCAATATCAGTCGCCGGACCTTGCATCGCAAGCTAAAAGCCCATGGCATGCGTCGCTATTCGGCCTGGGATGCCGGCAGCGGCGGTGCGCGCCGCTGACAGCGGCCCGATTGGCCGGGAACCGCGTCCGCTGAGTCAATCCTGGCGCAGGGTTCTGGCCGCGCGTGTCGGATGCCTTAACATGCGCGGCTTGCGCTCAAATCCCGGTGCCGAATGCATCGCCCCACGAGCCACGGCCGCTGTTGCGTGCTGCCGCTGCGAATCGGACCGGGTATCATGGACGGCGTCGCCGCCGCCGGAGCGGGATCGTGCAGCCCGAGCTCACGGGCGCCGAGCGTGGTCGGCCGGCCTATCTGGAGAACGACATCGAGATCGATCAACTGATCACGCGCACGCGTCGCGCCGGGGCCGCCGGGCCGGGTTTCGATCGGATGGCACAGCGTGCATGCGCGCGCAGCCGGACGGTGGACTGATTTGGAAGTGCTCAGCGAACATCGATGCTTCGAGGGCGTGCAGGGGTTCTACCGCCATGACTCGCAGCTCATCGGCCTGCCGATGCGATTCAGCGTATTTCGACCGCCCCAGGCCGAACAGGGCCCGGTGCCGGTCCTGTTCTATCTGGCCGGCCTGACCTGCACCGAAGAGACCTTCGCGATCAAGGCCGGCGCGCAGCGCAAGGCCGCGGAACTGGGCTTGATGCTGGTGACCTGCGATACCAGCCCGCGCGCCACCGGGATCCCCGGCGAGGCCGACGATTGGGAATTCGGCAGCGGCGCGGGATTTTATGTCAACGCCACGCAGGAACCCTGGGCGCGCCACTTCCGCATGTATGACTACGTGCTCGATGAGCTGAGAGCGGCCGTGCTGGGCAACTTTGCGGCCAAGGCGGATCGGGTCGGGATCTTCGGTCACTCGATGGGCGGACACGGTGCGCTGGTGCTCGCATTGCGCAATCCGCAGGTCTACAAGTCGGTGTCGGCATTGGCCCCGATCTGCTCGCCGACCCGCTGTGCCTGGGGTCAGAAGGCGCTGCCGCGCTATCTGGGCGAGGACCGTGCGGCCTGGGCCCGGTACGACGCGGTGGAGTTGCTGAAAGCCCGCGGCAAGCAGGTCTATCCGGAAATCCTGGTCGATCAGGGCCTGGCCGACAAGTTCCTGCATCAGTCGCAGTTGCTGCCGGAACTGCTTGAATCGGCATGTTCCGCGGTTGGGCAGCCGCTGCGGCTGCGCCGCCGCGAAGGCTACGACCACGGCTACTATTTCATCTCGACTTTCGTCAGTGAGCATCTCGCTTTCCATGCTGCCGCGCTCAAAGCGGCGCCGTGAGCCGCGCACACCTGTCCCGGAACACGGTGAGTTAGAATGAGTCCTATTCATAGCGGCTCGGATTTCCGCCCGGCCCGGGTGCCGCATGGAAGGAGCATCATTTTGACCATGTCCACACCCGTGGAACCGGAAGCGCAGACCCCTGCGGAACGCGTCCGTGCGACGACCGGCCAGCCGAGCCGCGTTGCGCGCGAGCCGCTGCTGGGGGTGTCCGCGCAGCGTCTGGACGGCGACACCGCCCATGACGTGCGCGAGACACTCGCCGCCGAGGTTCCGGTTGCGATGCAATACAACGCCCGGCCGCACGCGGTCATGATGGCCACGCCGTCGAACCTCGATGATTTCGCCTTCGGCTTTGCGCTGACCGAGCGGATCATCGCCTCGGTATCGGAATTGACCCTGGTCGACACCCTCTGGACGGAGCACGGGGTTGCGCTGCAGATGCTCATTCCGCAGCTTCGCTTCGTTGCGCTGCAGACCCGCGAACGCAACCTGACCGGCCGCACCGGCTGCGGCTTGTGCGGTACCGCGACGCTGGAGGCCGCGATTCGGCCGGTGCGCCAGGTCGATCCCGACGGCCCGCGCGCCGACGTGCAGGCGCTGCGCGAAGGCATGCAGCGCCTCGCCGCGCTGCAGCCGCTCAATGACGCCAGCGGCGCGGTGCACGCGGCGGCACTGCTGACGACCGACGGCGGCTTCACGGTGCGTGAAGATGTTGGCCGTCACAACGCGATCGACAAGGCTGTCGGTGCCGTGATGCGCGCCGGGCGGGTGCCGCACAGCCTGCTGGTGACTTCGCGCGCCTCTTACGAGGTGGTGCACAAGGCGGCGGAGGTCGGCTGCCGGCTGGTCGCGGCCATCTCGGCGCCGACCGCTCTGGCGCTGCGACTGGCGCAGGAGGCCGGCGTGACGCTGGTCGGCTGGACACGGCCGCCGCGTCTGACCGTGTATTGCGGGCAATTGTCATGAGCGAGCGCAAGCGCGTGACGATTCCGATCCGTGTTGAGCCGGGCTCCGACCTGCCGGCCGCGGAGCGCGCTGCGGTGCTCGAGGCGATCAACCAGAATCGCGCGCTCGAGGGCTCGTTACTGCCGATTCTGCATGCGGTCCAGGACCGCCTCGGCTGGATTCCGCCGCGCACCGTGTCGTTGATCGCCTACGAGCTGAACCTGACGCGCGCAGAAATCCATGGCGTGCTGTCGTTCTATCATTACTTTCGCCAGCACCAACCGGGCCAGCACGTGATCTACCTGTGCCGCGCGGAGGCCTGCCAGGCGGTCGGCGCGGTGCAACTGGAAGCCCACGCCAAGCGGGCGCTGGGCACCGAGTTTCATGGCACCAGCGCCGATGGTCGCTACACGCTTGAGCCGGTTTATTGCCTCGGCAACTGCGCCTGTGGACCCTCGCTGATGATCGACCGGGAACTGCACGGCCGCATGACGGCCGAGCGCTTCGACCAACTGATCGCTGGCGGCAATACATGAGCGTGACCGTCTACATTCCGCGCGAGGCGACCGCACTGTCGCTGGGCGCGCAGGCCGTGGCGCGCGCGCTGACCGACGAGGCGGCGCGGCGTCGCGATTCGGTGCAGATCGTGCGCACCGGTTCACGCGGCCTGTTCTGGCTCGAGCCGTTGATCGAAGTGCAGACCACGGCGGGGCGCGTGGGCTACGGCCCGGTGCAAGCCGGGGACGTGCCGGGGCTGTTCGCCGCGGGATTTCTCACCGGTGGCCAGCACGCGCTGAGCCTGGGGCCGGTGGAGTCGATTCCGTACCTGAAAAACCAGGAGCGCCTGACCTGCGGCCGCCTTGGCGTCATCGACCCGCTGAGCCTCGACGACTACCGCGCGCATGGCGGCTACGAGGGGCTCAAGGCGGCGTTGCCGATGCAGCCGGCCGCGATCGTGCAGGCGGTGACCGATTCGGGGTTGCGTGGCCGCGGCGGCGCCGCGTTTCCGACCGGGATCAAGTGGAAAACGGTGCACGATGCGCCCGGAACGCAGAAATACATCGTCTGCAATGCCGATGAAGGCGACTCGGGCACGTTTTCCGACCGACTGCTGATGGAAGGCGATCCGTTCTGCCTGATCGAGGGCATGACGATTGCCGGACTCGCGGTCCGCGCCACGCGCGGGTACATCTATCTGCGCTGTGAATATCCGCACGCCCACGACACGCTGCGCGCGGCGATCGCGACCGCGTATTCCAACGGCTATCTGGGCGCCGACGTGCTCGGATCGGGGCGCGCGTTCGAGCTGCAGCTGCGACTCGGCGCCGGCGCCTACATATGCGGCGAGGAAACCTCGCTGCTCGAGTCGCTCGAGGGCCGGCGCGGCCAGATCCGTTTCAAGCCGCCACTGCCGGCACTCAAGGGCCTGTTCGCCTGCCCGACGGTGGTCAACAACGTGATCAGTTTCGCCAGCGTGCCGATCATTCTGCAGCGCGGCGCACAGTACTATCGCGACTTTGGCGTGGGTCGCTCGCGCGGTAGTCTGCCGATCCAGCTCGCGGGCAATATCGCGCGCGGCGGGCTGGTGGAACGGGCGTTCGGAGTGACGCTGCGCGAGCTGCTGTATGACTACGGTGGCGGCACGCGCTCCGGAAGGCCGATTCGGGCGGTGCAGGTAGGAGGACCGCTCGGGGCGTACTGGCCGCAATCGAAGTTCGATACGCCGCTGGACTACGAGGCATTTGCCGCGGGCGGCGGTATGCTTGGCCACGGCGGCATCGTGGTGTTTGACGATACGGTCGACATGGCGGCGCAGGCGCGCTATGCGATGGAGTTCTGCGCGATCGAGTCCTGTGGCAAGTGCACCCCGTGCCGCATCGGCTCGACGCGAGGCGTCGAAGTGATTGATCGTTTGGTCGCCGGGGATCGTGCTGCTTTGCAGCAAACGGTGCTGCGCGATTTGTGTGACACAATGCTCAATGGATCCTTGTGCGCGCTCGGCGGTCTGACGCCCTATCCGGTACTCTCGGCGCTCGATTATTTTCCGGAAGATTTTTCCAAACCGGCCGCGCTCCAGGCGGCGAAGAGTTAAGAGTCAACGACTATGCAATCAATCGCAGACCGGGATTTCGGCACCCCCAAGAGCCTGGCCACCCAAGAGGTCACCCTCACGATCGATGGCCAGCAGGTCAGGGTACCGGCGGGTACCTCGATCCTGCGCGCCGCCACCGAGGCCGGCACGCAGATCCCCAAGCTGTGTGCCACGGACCTGCTCGAGGCCTTCGGCTCTTGCCGCATGTGCCTGGTCCAGATCGAGGGCATGAAGGGTTACCCGGCCTCGTGCACCACGCCGGTGGCTGAGGGTATGAAGGTCACGACCCAGAACGACAAGCTCGCCAACATCCGTCGCGGCGTGATGGAACTCTACATCTCCGACCACCCGCTCGATTGCCTGACCTGTCCCGCCAACGGGCATTGCGAGTTGCAGGATATGGCCGGCGCGGTTGGGTTGCGCGAGGTCAGGTACGGTTACGCTGGCGCCAATCACCTCGACGCGCCGAAAGACGAGTCCAATCCCTATTTCACCTTCGACCCGAGCAAATGCATCGTCTGTTCGCGCTGCGTGCGCGCCTGCGACGAGCAGCAGGGCACGCTCGCGCTGACGATCCAGGGTCGCGGCTTCGACTCCAAGGTGTCGGCCAGCCAGGCCGAGTCGTTCCTCGAATCCGAGTGCGTGTCCTGCGGCGCGTGCGTGCAGGCCTGCCCGACCGCGACGCTGTCGGAGAAGTCGCTGATCAAGATCGGCCAGGCCGAGCACAGCGTGGTGACCACCTGCGCCTACTGCGGCGTCGGCTGCTCGTTCCGCGCCGAGATGCGCGGCGAGGAAGTGGTGCGCATGGTGCCGAACAAGGATGGCCACGCCAATCACGGCCACAGCTGCGTCAAGGGACGCTTTGCGATCGGCTACGCGACGCATCCGGACCGGATTACCAAGCCCATGATCCGCGCCACCATTTCCGATCCGTGGAAGGAAGTCAGCTGGGAAGAGGCGATCGCACACTCAGCCTCGGAGCTGCGGCGCATCCAGAAGAAATACGGCCGCGACAGCATCGGCGGCATCACCTCCAGCCGCTGCACCAACGAGGAGACCTACCTGGTGCAGAAGCTGGTGCGTGCCGGCTTCGGCAACAACAACGTCGATACCTGCGCGCGCGTCTGCCACTCGCCCACCGGCTATGGGCTGAAGCAGACCATGGGCGAATCGGCCGGTACGCAGGACTTCGACTCGGTGCTGGACAGCGACGTCATCATGGTGATCGGCGCCAATCCGACCGACGGTCATCCGGTGTTCGCCTCGCAGATGAAGCGCCGGCTGCGCCAGGGCGCGAAGCTGATCGTCGCCGATCCGCGCCGCATCGATCTGGTGCGCACGCCGCACATCGAGGCGACGCATCACCTGCAGCTCAAGCCCGGCACCAACGTCGCACTGATCAACAGCCTGGCGCACGTCGTGGTCACCGAGGGTCTGGTCAAGGAAGACTTCGTACGCGAGCGCTGCGAGGTCGACTCGTTCGAGAAATGGCGTGCCTTCGTCGCCGAGCAGCGCAACTCCCCGGAAGCGATGGAGGCGATCACCGGCGTCCCGGCGGCGGACGTGCGCGCCGCGGCCCGCCTCTACGCCACCGGCGGCAATGGCGCGATCTATTACGGTCTCGGCGTGACCGAGCACAGCCAGGGATCGACCATGGTCATGGGCATCGCGAATCTCGCGATGGCCACGGCCAACATCGGCCGGCGCGGTGTCGGCGTGAATCCGCTGCGCGGACAGAACAATGTCCAGGGCTCGTGCGACATGGGATCCTTCCCGCACGAATATCCGGGATATCGCCACGTGTCCGACGAGTCGGTGCGCACGGAGTTCGAGCACGCTTGGCACGTGAAGCTGCGGTCCGAGCCGGGGCTGCGCATACCGAACATGTTCGAGGCGGCCCTCGACGGTGAGTTCAAGGCGCTGTACATCCAGGGCGAGGATATCGCCCAGTCCGATCCGAATACGCAGCACGTGACCGCGGCACTGACAGCGCTGGAGTGCATCATCGTGCAGGATCTGTTCCTCAACGAGACCGCCAAGTTCGCCCACGTGTTTCTGCCCGGGTCGTCGTTCCTCGAGAAGGACGGTACCTTCACCAACGCGGAGCGGCGCATATCGCCGGTGCGCAAGGTGATGCGTTCGAAGTCGGGCTATGCCGACTGGGAGATCACGCAGCTGCTGTCGAATGCGATGGGGCTGGCGATGAATTACCAACACGCGTCCGAGATCATGGATGAGATTGCCAGCCTGACCCCAACCTTTACCGGCGTCAGTTTCGAGAAGCTCGATCGCCTGGGCAGCATTCAATGGCCGTGCAATGACGAGCACCCCGAGGGCACGCCGACCATGCATGTCGACACCTTCGTTCGGGGCAAGGGCCGTTTCCTCGTGACCGAGTACGTGCCCACGCGCGAGAAGGTGAACGCCAAGTATCCATTGATCCTGACTACCGGGCGCATCCTCACGCAGTACAACGTCGGTGCGCAGACACGGCGCACCGAGAACTCGACCTGGCACGACGAGGATCGGGTCGAGATCCATCCGCACGATGCCGAGGAACGCGGCATCCAGAACGAGGATTGGGTCGGAATCCAGAGCCGCGCCGGAGAGACTGTGCTGCGAGCGCGCATTACGCCGCGGGTGCAGCCCGGAGTGATCTACACCACGTTCCATTTCCCGGAATCGGGCGCCAACGTGATTACGACCGAGAATTCGGACTGGGCCACGAACTGTCCGGAATACAAGGTGACCGCGGTCCAGGTCACGCGCGTGACCCAGCCGTCCGCGTGGCAGCGCCGTTATCACGAGTTTGACCGCCAGCAGCAATCGCTACTCGACAAAGCCGTGCACCCGCGCCAGCCGGCCAAGGCGGATTCGCCAACCGGATGAGCATCGAGCACCTGGTGGAAATGGCCAACGACATCGGCCATTTTTTCGCCTCTGAACCGAAACGCGCCGATGCCATTGCCGGCATCGCCGACCATATGCAGCGCTTCTGGGATCCGCGCATGCTGCGTCATATCGTCGCGCACCTGAAGAATGGCGGCGAAGGCCTGGACGAGCTGCCGCGCGAGGCGGTCGCGAGGTTGCAGGTCCGCGACGCGGGCAGCCCCGAGGCCTAGACGCGAAACCGCGGGAACGGGATCGGTCAGGGGCGCGTATTGCCACGCGCAGCGCAGTGGCGGATATTGAGTCCGGAACCGGGAAATTTACCGCGATCCTCCGGACCGATCAGAATTCAACAATCGCGGTTCAATGGAGTTGCCCGATGCAGCCGGAACAGGTGCGCACGGCCGCACAGGCGCGTGCAATTGTGGAGGAGCGGGGCCTGCAGCACGTGAAGGTCGGTGTGTTCGACAACGACGGCATCCTGCGTGGCAAATACATCGATCGGGACAAGTTCTTCGCCGCGCTCGACAAGGGCTTCGGCTTCTGCGACGTCGTGCTGGGCTGGGATTCGAGCGATCAGCAATACGACAACGTCAGCTTCACCGGCTGGCATACCGCGTTCCCGGATGCGCAGGTGCGCCTGCTGCCGCAATCCTGCCGCGCGCTGCCGCTCGAGGGCAACATGCTGCTGTTCCTCGGGGAATTCTCGGGTAACGCCGAACAGGTCTGCCCGCGCGCAGTACTGCGCCGCGTGCTCGAGAGGGCGGCGACGCTCGGCTTCGTGGCCTCGGCCGCCGCGGAGTTCGAGTTCTTCGTTTTCGCGGAGACACCCGACAGTGTGCGGCACAAGGGCTATCGGGGACTGAGCAACCTGAGCCCCGGATACTTCGGCTATTCGATGCTGCGAAGTGGCGTGCACGCGGAGCTCTATCAGGCGCTGCTGCAGCTGGCGGCCGACATGCGCATGCCGATCGAAGGACTGCATGCGGAAACCGGACCCGGCGTCATCGAAGCCGCACTGCATTACACCGAGGCGCTCGAGGCGGCGGATCGGGCCGCGCTGTTCAAGACCTTCGTCAAGGTTCTGGCACAGCGGCGCGGCCTGATGGCCACCTTCATGGCCAAGTGGTCGCAGCAGCTGCCCGGCCAGAGCGGGCACTTGCACGTGTCGCTGGCGCGCGGCGACGGATCAGCCGTGTTCTACGATGAGCGCAAGCCGCAGACGATCGCGGACGAGCTGCGCTGGTTCGTGGGCGGGCAGCAGGCATTGATGCCGGAACTGCTGGCGATGGTCGCCTCCAACGTCAACAGCTACTCGCGCCTGGTGCCGGGCTACTGGGCCCCCACGGCCGCGACCTGGGGCATCGAGAACCGCACCTGCGCGCTGCGGGTGATCCTGGGCGGCCCGAAGAGCCAGCGCGTGGAATATCGCGTCGCCGCCGCCGACATCAATCCTTACCTGGCGATTGCCGTGGCCATCGGATCGGGCCTGTGGGGCATCGAGCACCGGATTGAACCGGACGAGCCGATCAGCGGCAACTCCTATGAGCGCAAACTGCCGGCCAAACGCCAGCTGCCCCGAACGCTCGGCGAGGCCGCCGATCGGCTGGCGCGCTCCCGGGTCGCGCAGCAACTGTTCGGTGAGCCGTTTGTCGCTCATTTTGCCGCCAGCCGCGAATGGGAGGAGCGCGAGTTCCGCCGCGCGGTCACCGACTGGGAGCTGGCGCGATACTTCGAGATCATATGATGAAGACCATCAGCCCGGTCGACGGCCGCGTGTATGTCGAGCGCAGCGCCGCCTCGGCCGGCGAGATCGATGCCACGTTGCGGCGCGCACGCGCCGCGCAGTTGCACTGGCGAGCGGTGCCGGTCGCGGACCGGGCCGCGCTGATGGAGCGTTTCTGCGCCGCGTTCGAGGCGAGCGCCGCGGAAATCGCCCCGGAGCTGAGTTGGCAAATGGGCCGGCCGATACGCTATGCGCCCAATGAAGTGCGCGGCACGCTCGAGCGCGCGCGCTACATGATCAGCGTCGCCGCCGGCGCGCTGGCAGACATCGATCCGGGCCCGAAGCCGGGCTTTCATCGCTTCATCCGCCGCGAACCCCTCGGTGTCGTGTTCACCGTGGCGGCCTGGAATTACCCGTACCTGATCGCGGTGAACAGCGTCGTTCCGGCGCTGCTGGCGGGTAATGCCGTCATCCTCAAACATTCGGCGCAGACGCCGCTGTGCGCCGAGCGCTTCGCCGCATGCTTTGCCGCCGCCGGTCTGCCGCCCGGGGTATTCCAGGTGCTGCATCTCGAGCACGCCGACACCGAAGCGGTGATTCGCGACGCGCGCGTCGATTTTGTGGCGTTTACCGGCTCGGTCGCCGGTGGTCGCACGGTGCAGCGCGCGGCCGCGGAACGCTTCGTAGGCGTGGGTCTGGAGCTCGGCGGCTGCGATCCGGTCTACGTGCGCCACGATGCCGACCTGCCGCACGCGATCGAGAACATCGTGGACGGTGCCTATTTCAATTCCGGCCAGTCCTGCTGCGGGCTGCAGCGAATCTACGTGCACGAGAGCGTCCACGAGCGCTTCACGGCCGGCTGCGTCGATCTGATCCGGCAGTACCGGCTGGGCGAGCCGCTGGACCCGGCGACCACGCTGGGCCCGGTGGTCCGCACCGCTTCCGCCGACACGATCCGCGTGCAGCTGCGCGCAACCATTGCCGCGGGCGCGCGCCCGGCGATCGACGAGCGCGAGTTTCCGCTCAGCAGGGCGGGCACGCCGTATATGGCGCCGCAGTTGCTTCTGGATGCGCCGCCCGCCTCGGCGGTGATGCGCGAGGAGATCTTCGGTCCGGTTGCCGGCGTCATGAAGGTGCATACCGATCAGGAAGCCGTGGAGCGGATGAACGACAGTCCGTTCGGACTGACGGCGGCGATCTGGACACGCGATGAAGCGGCGGCGCTGTCGCTTGGCGAGCAGGTGCACACCGGCACCTGGTTCATGAATCGCTGCGACTACCTGGATCCGGCGCTCGCCTGGGTCGGCGTCAAGGCCTCGGGACGCGGCTGCACGCTCTCGGTGGTCGGCTACGAGCATCTGACCCGGCCAAAATCATTTCATCTGCGGGTGACCACGTGAGCGCGATACTCAAAGCGAACTGGAATTATCCGACCAGTGTCTGGACCGGGCCTGGCCGCATCGCCGAACTGCCGGCGGCGTGCGCCGCGTTGGGCATCCGGCGGCCGCTGCTGGTGACCGATGAGGGTCTGCGCGCAGCGCCGATGGTGCTGCAGGCGCTGGCGCTGGTGCCGGGGACCGGCCTGTTCGCGGACGTGCGTGGCAACCCGGTGGCGGCCAATATCGAAGCGGGCCTTACCGCCTACCGCGCCGGCGGTCACGACGGCGTGATCGCGTTTGGCGGTGGCTCGGCGCTGGATGCCGGCAAGGTGATCGCCTTCATGTCGGGGCAGACGCGCCCGCTGTGGGACTTCGAGGACGTCGGCGACTGGTGGACACGTGCGGACCGGCGCGGCATCGCACCGGTGGTTGCGGTGCCGACCACGGCCGGCACCGGCTCGGAAGTCGGCCGTGCCGGCGTTGTGATCAACGAGACGACGCATCAGAAGAAGATCATCTTTCATCCGCAGATGATGCCCGGCGTGGTGATCAGCGATCCGGAGCTGACCGTGGGACTGCCGCCCGCAATCACTGCGGCCACCGGCATCGATGCGTTCACGCACTGCTTCGAGGCCTACTGTGCGCCGGGGTTTCATCCGCTTGCCGACGGCATTGCGCTCGAAGGCATGCGGCTGATTCAGATCTACCTGCCCCGGGCGTGCGACAACGGTCGGGACATCGAGGCCCGATCGCGCATGCTGGCCGCCGCCAGCATGGGAGCGACGGCGTTCCAGAAGGGGCTCGGCGGCGTGCACGCCATCGCGCACCCGGTCGGCGCGCGCTACAACACGCATCACGGCCTGACCAATGCGATTCTGCTGCCGTATGTGATCGTGCACAACCGGCCGGCGATCGAGGCGCGGCTGCAGGTGATTGCCCGTACCCTGGATCTGTCCGGCGAGCCGTACCGCGCGGTACTCGACTGGGTGCTCGCGTTCCGACAGCGACTGCGCATTCCGCATGCACTCGCCGAGATCGGCGTTCCGCTGGCCGACGCCGAAACCATCGGGCACGAAGCATCGCTCGACCCGTCAGCGGGGGGCAATCCGCTGCCCACGGATGCGGCGACCTACGCGCGGCTGTTCCGCTCGGCGGTGAAGGGCGACCTGATGCTGGTCGGCTAGAGCGGGTCCGCGCATCGGCGTGCGTATAATCGGGCCCCATAAGCTGCGGAAACAACAGCGTGCCGGATACGGATGTCATCGATGCCATTGCTGCGCTACCGTGCTGGTCCGGGGCGATCGAAATCGAGGCTCTGAAGGGTGGCCTCACCAACCGCAACTTCCGCGTCAGCGATCAGCGCCGGCAGCAGTTCGTGGTGCGCATCGGCCGGGACCTGCCCGAGCATGGGGTGATGCGTTCCAACGAACTGGCGGCGGCGCGCGCGGCATACGCGGCCGGCATCGCACCGCAGATCGTCTATGCCGGCGACGGTCTCCTGGTCAGCCGCTTCGTCGCCGGCAGCTCGCTGACACCGGAACGTGTCCGCGATGCGCGCATGCTCGAGCGCATCGCCGCGCTGCTGCGCCGCTGTCACCGCGACATCCCCGGCTGCTTTGAAGGTTCGGCCGTGATGTTCTGGGTGTTTCAGATCATCCGTGGCTACCTGCGCTTCCTGACGGCGCGCGGCGGCGGACCTGACGCGACCTCGCTGGCGGCGTTCGCCGCGCGGGCCGAGCGCCTCGAGCGGGCGGTGGGAGCCGTGGACATCGTGTTCGGCCACAACGATCTGCTCGCCGCCAATCTGATCGACGACGGTCAGCGGCTGTGGCTGATCGACTGGGAATACGCCGGCTTCAACACGCCGCTGTTCGACCTGGCCAACCTGGCCACCAACAATGAACTCAGCGACGCACTGGAAGCAGCGCTGCTGGAGAGCTATTTCGACGGGCCGGTCGCGCCGGCGACGCGGCGCGCATTCGCAGCGATGCAGTGCGCCTCGCTGCTGCGTGAGACGCTGTGGGCGGCGGTATCCGGACTGACCTCGAAGATCGATTTTGACTATCGGGGCTACGGCGAGGATTACCGACGGCGATTTGAGAGCCGCTGCCAGCAATTCGACCGGCACCATGGCTGAGCTGCCGCAACAGGCGCGCGCAGTGATCATCGGCGGCGGCATCGTCGGCTGTTCCACCGCGTATCATCTGGCCAAGCTGGGCTGGGCCGACACGATCATCGTCGAGCGCCACAAGCTCACCTCCGGCTCGACCCATCACGCCGCGGGACTGGTCGGTCAGCTGCGCAGCAGCGCCAACATCACGCAGCTGCTCGGACAGTCGGTCGCGCTATACCGTTCTCTGGAAGCGGAAACGGAACTGGCCAGCGGCTGGAAAATGAACGGCGGCCTGCGTCTGGCCTGCAATCAGGCACGTTGGACCGAGCTGAAGCGCCAGGCGAGCAGCGCGCGCTCGTTCGGCCTGGAGATGCACCTGCTCACAGCGCGCGAGGCGCAGCAGCTGTGGCCGCTGATGGAGATATCGGATCTGGTCGGCGCGGCGTTTCTGCCCACCGACGGCCAGGTCAATCCAAGCGACATCACGCAGTCGCTCGCGAAGGGGGCGCGAGCGCGCGGCGTGCGCATATTCGAGGATACCTGCGTCCTGGGGTTCGAGTTCGAACGCGCCCGCGTCAGCGCGGTGCTGACCTCGCGCGGCCGGATCGCGTGCGAAATCGTGGTGAACTGTGCCGGCCAGTGGGCGCGCCAGATCGGCCGGCTGGCCGGTGTCAACGTGCCGCTGGTTTCGGTGCAGCACCAGTACCTGATCACGGATGCCATCCCCGGCGTGACGCCGGGATTGCCGACCCTGCGCGATCCGGACCGGCTGACCTACTTCAAGGAGGAGGTCGGCGGACTGGTCATGGGCGGCTATGAGCCCAATCCGCGGCCCTGGGCGGTGGATGGTTTCCCCGACAATTTCAACTTCCAGCTGCTGCAGCCGGACTGGGAGCATTTCCATCCGATCCTCGAGCAGGCGATGGCGCGTGTGCCGCTGCTGGCCGCGGCCGGCGCCAAGGAACTCATCAATGGACCGGAGAGCTTCACGCCGGACGGTAACTTCATCCTGGGAGCGGCGCCTGAGGTGGATGGCTTCTATGTCGGTGCCGGCTTCAACGCCTTCGGCATCGCCTCGGGCGGCGGCGCCGGCCAGGTGCTGGCCCAGTGGATCGTCGCCGGTGAGGCGCCGTGCGATCTGTGGCCGGTCGATATACGGCGCTTCGGGCCGCCGCATGCCGACATCGGCTGGGTACGCGCTCGCACGCTGGAGCTTTACGGCAAGCACTACACTGTTGCCTGGCCGGGTGAGGAGCACGCCAGCGGACGACCGCTGCGCCGTTCGCCGCTGTACGAATACCTGCGCGCCGCGGGCGCGGTGTTCGGGGAAAAATTCGGCTGGGAGCGGCCCAACTGGTTTGCTGCCGCCGGCGAGGCGCCTCATGACGAGTACGGTTTCGGTCGACCGAACTGGTTTGCGGCCGTGGCGCGCGAGCATCAGGCGGCACGCGAACGCGTGGCGTTGTTTGATCAGAGCTCGTTTGCGAAATTCCAGCTGCGCGGCCCCGACGCCGAGCAGGCGCTGAGCTGGATCTGCGCCAACGATGTGGCGAAGCCGATAGGCAGTCTCGTCTATACGCAGATGCTCAATCGCAACGGTGGCATCGAGTGCGACCTCACGGTCGCGCGGCTGGCCGCAGACTGCTACTACATCGTCACCGGCACCGGCTTTGCGACGCACGACTTCGACTGGATCTCGAGACAGATTCCCGCAGGACTCGAGGCGCAGCTGAGCGACGTGACCTCGCAGTTTGCGGTGCTGGCGCTGATGGGGCCTGGCGCGCGGCGGCTGCTCGAGCGAGTGACGCGCGATGATGTGAGCAACGCGGGATTTGCGTTTGGCCGGGTGCGAAGGTTGCAGGTGGCGGGCGCTTCGCTGCTCGCGCTGCGAATCACTTATGTCGGTGAGCTCGGCTGGGAGCTGCATGTGCCGGTCGAGTACGCCGCCACGGTGTACGACGCGCTGATGCGCGCCGGTGCCGACCTGGGCATCGCCAACGCCGGCTATCGCGCCATCGAGAGCCTGCGGCTGGAGAAGGGCTACCGCGCGTGGGGTGCCGATATCGGTCCCGATCACACGCCGCTGGAGGCCGGACTGGCCTGGGCGGTCAAGCTCGGCACGGCGATTGCATTTCTCGGTCGCGCTGCCTTGGAGCAGCAGCAGAGTGCGCCGCTGAAGAAATGGCTGTGCGCGTTTACCACCGAAGATTCCGCAATCATGCTGTTTGGCCGCGAGACCATCTACCGTGACGGCCAACGCGTCGGCTGGCTAGGCAGCGGCGGATACGGGCACACGCTGCGCAGTGCGATCGGTCTGGGCTACGTTCGTCGGCCGCAGGGCTTGAGCCGCGAATATCTGCTGGCCGGGCGCTACCAACTGGAGGCAGCCACCGAGCGCGTTGCCTGCCGCATCCATCTCGCACCCTTGTACGATCCGAAGATGCAACGCGTCAGAGCCTGAAGCGGCTGGTAAAACGCCGCGTGGTCGCGAATGACGCGTGCCGCAAAAGTTGTTGGCGCGACAGCGCATTTGATGGCGCACGACAATTTGTTTGATGATACGCGACACGTCTTGATGCTATTGCGTGCGACGCATCGAGATTGTCACGACGCTGCAACTTTCGGCTTCTAACATTTTAGTCAAAGCCGTGTTGCAAAAATGTCGCGTGACGAAGTAGGATCATCATGCGTCTCACGTGATTTTCGGCTCGCTGATTTTGCCGGGGCCCGTTCACGGCAAGAATTCAGTAAAAAGATCATCGATACACGACAGGGCGATTCTCGGCGGATCTGGTGGTTCTTCCACCTGTTGTTTTATCACGTCAATTCACAGGTCTCAGGGAGAGATTCTTGAAAACTAATCAAAAATTGACTGCCGCAATTCTGGCAGCCCTTGGCGCGCACGCCGGCGGGGCCTACGCCGCCAGCGGCACCGATACCGAAGCGGCCGCGTCGACCAGTCTCGAAGAGGTCATCGTCACCGCTCAGCGCCGCAACGAATCGATTCAGGACGTGCCGATCACGATTCAGGCGATCACCGGCGATACGCTGAAGCAACTCAACGTGACCACATTCGATGACCTGATCAAGTACACGCCGAACGTGACCTTCAGCGGCAACGGCCCCGGCACCGGCAACATTTTCATGCGCGGCCTCAGCTCCGGCGGCTCCGGCAACCAATCGCAATCGACGACGGCCCCGTTCCCGAACGTCGCTCTGTACCTCGATGACCAGGCGATGCAGTTCCCGGCCCGCAACGTCGACGTCTACATGGTCGACATGGAGCGTGTCGAAGTACTCGAAGGCCCGCAGGGCACGCTGTTCGGCGGCGGCGCGCAGGCCGGCGCCATTCGCTACATCACCAACAAGCCGAAGCTCGATGTCACCGAAGGCAATGCCAATGCCGGCTACGGCGTGACCGCCGGCGGCGACCCGAACTCGAACATCAACGCGACGCTCAATCTGCCGTTGATCTCGGACCGGTTGGCCGTCCGCGCGACCGTTTTCGAGGACCGTCGCGGTGGCTACATCGATAACGTGGCCGGGACCATCCAGGTGCCCGCCGCCACCACGCCGAAGGTGCGGCCGGCCGGCCCTGTGACCAACAACTCCGGCCTCACCGGATCGAACCTCAACACCGCGACCTACACCGGTACCCGGATCTCCGCACTGCTCAAATTCAACGACGACTGGAATTTTCTGCTGCAGCAGAACTGGCAGAACTTCGAGGCCGACGGCTATTTCGCCGAGGAACCGCTCGCCCCGGATGGCGCCGCACTGAAGCCTTACCAGATCAGCGCGTTCGCACCGCAGTTCGACAAGGACCGGTACGCCAGCACCGCCTGGACGCTCAATGGCAGGTTTGGCGACCTGGGCCGGTTTGGCGAACTGAAGGCGGTCTACACCGGCAGCTATCTGGTGCGTCATATCGAGCAGCAGGGGGACTATTCCAACTACGAGCGCTCAGCGCACGGTTCCTACTACGCCTGCTCGGGCGCGGGTGCCGGCTATGCCTACTTCAGGTCCGCCAAGGCGACGACGTGCTACCCGGCGGTGGGCTCGTGGCTGGATACGGTCCGGAACACGCACCTGAGCCACGAATTTCGCATCAGCACCTCGGACGATAACCGCATCCGCGGCCTGGTGGGCGCCTACTGGGAAAAGTTCGTCATCCAGGACGTCATGAACTTCAACTACCTCGCGATCCCGCAGTGCGATGCGGCCAATCTTGCGATCTCGGCCGGTGGCGGCCCGGACTGCGTCGCGGCGGTCGGTCCCATTCCCGGCTTCTACGCGACCGATCCCGGTCTGCGTTTGAACTCGAACACGGCGTTCGGTGAGGACGTCGAGCGTGGTTACCGGCAGCTGGCGTTCTTCGGCTCAGTCGACGTCGATATCATCCCGAAAGTCCTGACGCTGACCGGTGGGACGCGTCATTACCGCTACGACGAGTTCGAGCACGGTTCGGAGTACTACAGTGCGACCTCGAACATCCTGAACGTACCCAACGGCACCGGGACCTTCGGACCGAAGCCCTATGCCGGCTTCGGCATGAACCTGAATAAGAGCGAGAGCGGCTTCAAGAGCCGCGCCAACCTGACCTGGCACATCACGCCGGACATCATGGCGTACTACACCTGGTCGCAGGGTTTTCGTCCGGGCGGCTTCAACCGGACCGGGACCAATATCGCTGGAACCCAAATCAACCTAAAGGCCGTCGCCCCGATTACTCCAGGGGGGGTAAAGCAGTTCTACAAGCCGGCCGGCTACGATTCGGACAACCTGGTCAACAACGAGATCGGCTTCAAGAGCGAGTTCCTGAATCATCGAGTGCAGTTCAATGTGTCGGCGTACCAGATGGACTGGAAGGACGTACAGCTGCCGTTGTTTGACCCGGTGCATCTGGGCAACACGACCTTCGACATCAACGGTCCGACCTACCGGGTCCGGGGCCTCGAGCTGCAACTCGTTGCCCGCGTCACCGAAGGGCTCACGGTGCAGGGATCGAGTTCCTGGAACAGCTCGAGCCAGACCAACGCGCCGTGCTTGACCAGTAACGTGCCGGCGTCCAAAGGCAATCCGACCCCGGTCGGCCAGTGCATTACGCAGGTCAACGGCCTGCCGTATACCAACCCGTACGGCGTACTGGGCACGTCGCCGGCGTTCTCACCGCCATTGCTGTTCAACCTGCGCGCGCGTTACGACTTTCATTATGGCGACTACAAGCCGTTTGCCAGTGTCGGCATGAACCATGTCGGCGCGATGCGCAACGAGCCGGCCAGCTTCCCGAACGGCAACGCTCCCAATGAGATAGTTCCGACCACCACGTTGCTGCTTTACACGATGCCGGCCTACGAGACCTATGACGCGGCCATCGGCGTGGCCAAGGACAATTGGACCTTCCAGGTCACCGGCACCAACCTCGGCAACTCCGATGCCAGTACCAATACCTCGTCGGGTCAGTTCATCAAGATGCAATTTCCGCTGCGTCCGCGTGTGATCATGGCGGAGGTCGGCCTTAAGTTCTGATCGACGGACGTTGATCCTAAAGGCAACCGGTGAGGGTCGGTTGCAGTAAAATCAAGGGCGGATCCCAAAAGGTCCGCCCTTCTTTTTTCATGGACACTGAATGGATTCCACCGACGCCGAGACGGCCCCGCCGGCACTTGCTTCCGAAGTCCCCCGGATACGCGGGCTGCTCCGGCGGCGTGAATTTGCCGAGGCGCTGGCGGCGGCTGAAGCGCTGCTCGAGGAAACGCCCGAGCACCGCGATGCGCTGCTGTTCGCAGCCATTGCCCGGCGAAATCTTGGCCGCATCGACGATGCGCTGAACACGCTCGCCAGGCTGCAGCGGCAGCATCCGCGCTTCAGCCGCCTGCACGAGGAGCGTGGGCACTGCTTCGTCGTGCTGCGACAGGCGCCGCAGGCAATCGAGGCATTTCTGACGGCGGTGAACATCAATCACGCGCTGCCGGCCAGTTGGAGCATGCTCGAGGGCCTGTATCGCATGACCGGGCAGGCGGAAAACAGCGCGATGGCGGCGGGTCATGTGGCTACGCTCAAGGCTCTGCCGCGCGAGGTGGTGACCGCGACCGGACTGTTCATGGATGGCGATCTGGAGCTGGCCGAGCCGATGGTGCGTGCCTATCTGCTGCAGCACGGTAACCAGGTGGAAGCGATGCGATTGCTCGCCCGTATCGGCATGGCACGCAAGGTGTACGACGATGCGGAGCTGCTGTTGGCGGCGGTGCTCGAGCTGGCGCCCGAGTATCGGGCCGCGCGCGCGGAATACGCCGAGGTACTCATTGAATTGCACCGGTATCCGGAGGCGCGCCGCGAGCTCGACCAGCTGCTGCGGGAGCATCCCGAAAACCGGCTGTATTATCAGGGCCTGCATGCCACGACGGCCGTTGGCCTCGGCGAACACGAGCGGGCGGTTGGACTGTACCAGGACCTGCTGCAGGCGACGCCTGCGGACCCCGACCTGCACCTGTCGATCGCGCACGCCCTGAAGACACTGGGACGGCGCGCGGAGGCAATCGAGTCCTACCGCAGGGCGGCAGTGCTTCGGCCGAGCTTCGGCGATGCGTACTGGAGCCTGGCCAACCTCAAGACCTACCGATTCACCGATGAAGAGCTGACACGGCTGCGGGCTCTGCAGGCCGAGCCGACGATCGCGGACGTCGATCGCTATCATCTGCATTTTGCACTCGGAAAGGCGCTGGAAGACAACGGCGAGTTTGCCGAATCGTTCCACTATTACGAGCTCGGCAATGCGCTGAAGCGCGCCGAAAGCCGGTACCGCCCGGAAATCATCGAGAACAATACGCGCCAGCAGATCGAGGTGTGCACCGCCGGGTTTTTCGCCAGCCATCGCGGCTGCGGCATATCGGACCCGGACCCCATCTTCATCGTCGGCCTGCCGCGCTCGGGTTCAACGCTGCTCGAACAGATCCTGGCGTCGCACTCCCAGGTCGAGGGCACGCAGGAACTGCCGAACATCCACCAGATCGTCGGCAAGCTTCGGGGTCGTGACCCGGATCTGAACAATCCCCGCTATCCGCGCATCCTGGCCGAGATGCAGCCCGAGGAGTTTGCGCAGCTCGGTCAGCAGTATCTCGATGCCACCCGGATCTACCGCACCGACAAGCCGAACTTCATCGACAAGATGCCGAACAACTTTCGGCACCTGGGCTTGATTCACCTGATGCTGCCGAACGCCAGGATCATCGACGCACGGCGCGAACCGATCGCGTGCTGCTTCAGCAATCTGAAACAGCTGTTCGCCAAGGGCCAGGAATTCACCTACAGCATCGAGGATATCGCGCGTTACTACCGGACGTACCTCGAGCTGATGCGGCATTGGGACCGGGTACTGCCCGGATGGGTGCTGCGCATCCATCACGAGGATGTCGTCGGCGATCTCGAGGGTAGCGTGCGACGATTGCTCGATTTCTGCGGCCTGGACTTCGAACCCCAGTGCGTCGAGTTCCATAAGACGGTGCGCAGCGTGCGCACCGCCAGCTCCGAACAGGTCCGCCAGCCCATCTTTCGCGACGGACTCGACCAGTGGAGGCATTTCGAGCCCTGGCTCGAGCCGCTCAAGCATGCACTCGGCGATGCGCTGAACCGCTACCGTGATGAATAAAGCGGGTGCGCTGCATCCGAGCGAGATCGGCGCGCTGGTCGCGCTGGTCAATCAGGACCGATTGAGCGAGGCGGAGCACAAGGCCCATGCGCTGCTCGCGATGCACCCGAACGAGGGCATGCTCTGGAAGGTCCTGAGCGTAGCGCAGGTGCGGCAGGGCAAAGACGCGCTGCAGGCACTGCGCAGAACGGCGGAGCTGATGCCGAGCGATGCCGAAGCCCACTGCAATCTGGGCGCGGCATTGCACGATCGGGGCCAGTGGACGCAAGCGCTGGCGAGCCTGCGCCGTGCGCTCGCGATCCAGCCTGACAACGTAGACGCCATGATCGATGCCGCCAATGCCTTGCGAGCGCTGCAGCGAGCGCGGGAGGCGGTTCCGCTCTACCAGCAGGCGCTGCAGCACGATCCCCGACTGGTCGAGGCACACAACAACCTGGGCAACGCATTCCTGGAACTCGGACAATATGCAGATGCCGCTGGCTGTTACCGGCTTGCGCTGCGGCTGAGGCCCGACGATTCCCAGATCCTGTGCAACCTGGCCGGCGCCGCCAGGCAGCTCGGACTTTTCGAGGAGGCTGTTGCGAGCTACGGCCAGGCACTGGCACTCAACCCCGGCGACGTCGACGCGCTGAATAACCTGGGCAATGTGCTGCGCGACCTTGGCCGGCGCCGCGAGGCTGCGGCTCTCTACCGCAGGGCTATCGAGCTCGATCCCGGGCGTGCCGAAAGCCACTGCAACCTCGGAACCGTACTGTTTGAATTCCGGCGGGTCGATGAGGCGGTGGCCAGCTACCGCCAGGCATTGGCGATTCAGCCTGACTGTGCCCCGGCGCATTTGAGCCTGGGCGCGGCACTGCGCCAGCAGCGCCGTCCCGCCGATGCGCAAGCAAGCGGCCAGGCAGCGCTGGCCATCGATCCCAACTACGTCGAAGCGCTGTCGTTGCTGGGCGAGCTGCTGGCCGACCGCGGACGGTTTTCGGAAGCGGAGCAATTATTCCAGCGGGCGATCGCGATCAATCCGGATTTTGCGTTCGGGTATTCCAGCATCGCGACCCATCGCAAGATGACGCGCGATGATGCCGCGTGGCTCAGGGGCGCTGAAACGTTGCTGGCAAAACGGCTGCCGCTGGGACAGGAAATCAGCCTGCGGTACGCGCTCGGCAAATACTTCGACGACGTCAGGCAATACGAGCAGGCGTTCGAGCAATACCGGCAGGCAAATGAGCTGACGAAGCGCTATGGATCGAACTACGACCGCGCAAAACTGGCCCAGCTGGTCAACCAGCTCATTCGCAGCTTCGATTCCGCGTTCATTCGACGCCGCCGACCCCACGCGTCCAGCTCCGAGCTGCCGGTGTTCATCGTCGGCATGCCACGGTCGGGCACCTCGCTGACCGAACAGATCCTGGCCTCACACCCGGCGGTTTTTGGTGCCGGCGAAGTGGTTTTCTGGAGTGCCGCGTATGACGCCTATCGAGCCGCGGAACTCGAAGGTAGAGCGGGCGCGGACCAGATGGCGGGCATGGCGCACGACTATCTCGCCCAGATGACCTCGTTGTCGGGAGGGGCGCAGCGGGTGGTGGACAAGATGCCCGCCAACTTCCTGTACGCAGGACTGATCCATTGCGCGTTGCCGCAAGCGCGCATCATCCACATGCAGCGCCATCCGATCGACACCTGTCTGTCGATCTACTTTCAGAACTTTTTCAATATCGGCCCCTATGCCAACGATCTGGGCAACCTGGCGCATTATTATGGCGAGTACGTCCGCATCACCAACCACTGGCGCGCGGTGCTGCCCGCGACGACGCTGCTGGAGGTTCCGTACGAGGCGCTGATCGACGACCAGGAGGGTTGGACCCGCCGCATGCTGGACTTCGTTGGGCTGCCGTGGGATCCGAAATGCCTCGATTTTCATCAGACCGAGCGCGTGGTAATCACCGCCAGCAAATGGCAGGTGCGGCAGAAGATCAGCAACGCATCCGTGGCGCGCTGGCGCAACTACGAGCAGTTCCTTGGACCGCTGCGCAGCATCGGCGCTGCCACGCCGCCACCGTGCGAGCGCCCCTAGTCTGGGGGCTTGCCGAACGCCACCTCCGCGGCAGCGATCTCCGCCTGGCGTTTGGCGATCATCGCCCCGACGGGTGGACCCTTGAATCGTCTCTGTTCGAAGGCGAACCAGATCAGCGCGGTGAGCGCCAGAAAGCCGATCGTGACCTGCAGCGCCAGCTGATTGGGCGGCTGTACGCCGATCACGAAGATCAGGATCATGGCGATCATCGAAAGTAGCGCGAACAGAGAAAAGGCGACCCGGCCCATGCTCCAGGGCCCCATGCGCGGCCACTTCGTTCCGCCATAGGCGATCAGACCGAGCGCGATCGGCACGGCATAGGAGAAAAATATGAAGATCACGGTGCAGGACACCACGACGGAGTACACCGGGGTGCCGCTGTTCTCGAGCCACTTGGCAGCCCACACGAACAGCAGCGAGAGTAGCGCTCCGGTCCAGATCGCCGCGGCCGGCGTGCGGTGCCGCGGCGAGACCTTGGCGAGAAGCCTGGCGGCGGGCAGGCCGCCGTCGCGAGCGAACGCATAGATCATGCGCGAGGTCGAGGTGACTGTCGCCAGTCCGCACAGCACCTGTGCTAGAAAGATCAGCGCGTAGAGCACTTCGCGCGTAGCAACCGGCACGCGCTGTTCCAGCGCCCAGAAGAACACATTCCAGCCCTGTTTCGCGGCCTGGTCCAGGTCCGGCAGCATCAGCAGGAACGAAACCAGGAACAGGTAGCCTAAGGCGCCCGACCAGAATATCGAGGAGAGGATCGCGCGCGGCACCGCCAGCGTCGCATTGCGGGTTTCCTCCGAGGTGTGCGCCGAGCCGTCGTAACCGGTCACGGTGTAGATCGGCAGCAGCAGGCCGAGCATGAAGACCCAGCCGCCCGACGCGCTCGGCCAGACGTCACCGCCGGACTTGCCGGAATAGTTCGCGAACCGCCACAGGCGCGTCAGGTCGAAATGGCTGGTATGTGTCAGGCAGACGATCGCCATCAGCAGCGATGTGCCAAAGATCAGATAGCCCGAGAAGTCGGTCAGTCTGGCCGTGACCGATATACCATAGGCGTTGATCAGCGCCTGCAGCACGGTCAGTCCGGCAACAAAGCACACCAGTGTTGTCATCGAATCGCTCACGTGCAGCGCCGGCCCGAACGCCCCGAGAAAGAAACTGTACGCGCCGACATTGATCGAGCCGAGCACGGTGACCAGTCCGAGCAGGTTGAACCACGCGGTCAGCCAGCCGGTGAAGCGGTTGCCGAGTATCGAGCCCCAGTGATAGAGCCCGCCGGCGGTCGGAAACGCCGATGCGATCTGGGCCATCGTTAGTCCGAACACGCCGGAGATCAGAACGCCGAGCGGCCAGCCAAGGCCGATCGACGCGCCGCCGGCCCCGGAAGTGGCCTGGGCGAGTGAATTCACGCCGCCGGCGAGGATGCAGATGATCGAAAACGAAATCGCGAAATTGGAAAAGCGGCTCAGGCGACGCGACAGTTCCTGCGCATAGCCCATGCTGTGCAGCACGCGTACGTCATCATCCAGCGTTTCATCGGCGGCGGACTTCCTGGTCGTCGTCACGGACCCTCCTGGTTTTTCTTGTCGCTGCGCTTGCCGTCACCGCGCCAGCGTAGCGTGGGCCGCGGGCCATCTGCCGCGGTAGCGGCGAGCAACCCCCGGGCCGACGCTAGCCACGCCCAACCGCATCATCGTCGTTGGTCCTCGCGGCCGCGGTCCGCTGCGGCCGCCGCAGCACCGGATAGGCGAAGCTGGCCAAATGCGAATGCACGCGGCGCAGGTCGCGCACGATCCGCAGCAGCAGCCCGCTTTCCTCCGCCGCGACTCCGACCGTATCGGTGCCGGCGGCGCGACCCGCCGCGGCGGCATCGCGCAGTATCTGCACGCTGAGCGCCGTGGCGTCGGCCTCGAGCTGCAGCAGCCGCCGTTTGCGCTCGATCAGCAGCTGCGCATCGGCGCGGTTGCCGCGCAGGAACACCGCGAGCGCCAGTTTATGACTCTCGACCAGCTCTGCATTCATCGCGGTGACCGCGGCAAGTTCCTCGGGCGTCAGCAGCTGGCCTCGCTTGAGCTGCTTGACCGTAAAATCGGTGAGGCTGTTGGCGACGATGTCGCCGATGTGCTCGAAATTGATGACGGCGGCGAGAATCTCCTGGCCTTTGGCGCCCTCGCGCCGGTCGTCCAGCGTCTGTTCGCCGCCGACCGCGGCCAGATAGCTGCGGATCGCGCCGCCGAGCTGGCGCGCGGCCCGATCGTTCTCGACGATGCGATCGGCGAGCGACAGTTCGCGGGTGCGCAGCAGCTCGAGCGCGCTATCGAGCATGGCCGCCGCCAGATCGGACATTCGCAGCGTTTCACGGGCGGCGTTTGCCAGCGCCACCGACGCCGAGTCGAGCGCCGCGCGTTCGAGGTAGAGCGGGCGGCCTGGGTCGAGCGGTCGCGGCGGATCCGGCAGCCAGCGCAACAGCAGACCCGCGACGCGATCGACGTTCACCAGGAAGGCGGCCGCGAGCGCCAGATTGAACAGCAGGTGGAAATTCACCGCCAGGCGCTCCTGACCCGGAAGCAGCCGCTGCATCAGGGCGGAGATCGGCGTCAGCCATGGCAACAGCAGCAGCACGCCGGTGAGCCGCACCAGCAGATTACCGACCGGCACGCGGCGCGCGGACACGGTGGAGGCATGCAGCATCGGCGGCAACGCGCCGCCCACGTTGGCGCCCAGCACCAGTGCCAGCGTTTCGGGCGCGTTGATCACATGATTGGCCGACAGCGAGCCGAACACCAGCACCATCACCACGCTGGAATGGCAGCCCCAGGTCAGTATCCCGGCCAGCAGCACCGCGAGCAGCGGATCGGCGGCGAGGGATTCGAGGAATGAGCGCAGCAGCGGCGTGTTCTCCACCGGACCCAGCGTTGCCTGCAGTCCGGACAGCGCCATCAGCATCAGTCCGAGGCCGATGGTCGCGCGGCCGATGTTGCGTACGCGGCTGCCGCTCGACCAGCGGAACGCCAGTACGCCGCACAGGACCAGCGGTGGCGCGACCACCGCGACATTGAACGACAGCATCTGCGCGACCAGCGCGGTGCCGACGTTGGCACCGAGCATCACGGCGAGTGCCGGCGCCAGTGCCATGACGCCGGCCGCCGTGAACGAGGTCGCCATCAGTCCGACCGCGGTACTGCTCTGTAGCAGCGCGGTGATGCCGATGCCGGTGACGAACGCGCGCCAGCGCCCCGACAGGTTGCGCTCGAGCGCGCGCCGCAGCGCGGCTCCAAATCCGCGCTGCACGCCGGTGCCGACCATATGGGTGCCCCACAGCAGCAGACCCACGTAGCCGGACAGGCCGATCAGTACCAGCGTGCCGGACACTTAAACGCACTCCCGATTTGGCGGCGCAGCCCCAAAATCGGCATGATAGCAACGGCGCCGCATCCGCAGCCCGGCGCGATGGGTGCATCTATGAGTCGGATCCAGGCCGAAGACCGTCATCGCAAGATCATTCAGATGGTCCAGCAGCGCGGTTATGTCAGCAACGAGGAGCTTGCCCGAACCTTCGGCGTGACCGCGCAGACGGTGCGGCGCGATCTCACGAAACTGGGTGACGAAGGCGAAGTCTGCCGCCATCACGGCGGCGCGAGCCTTGCGTCCAGCACGCAGAACATCGATTACAGCGAGCGCCAGGAACTCAGCACGCCGGAGAAGCGGGCGATTGCCGAACTGACCGCGCGCCACATCCCGAATCACTCCTCGCTGTTCATCAACATCGGCACCACGACCGAGGCGCTGGCGCGCGCGCTGCTGGGGCACGAGGATCTGCGGGTCATCACCAATAACCTGAATGTTGCACAGATCATGGCGCGCAACCGCTCGTTCACGGTGATGGTCACCGGTGGCACCGTGCGCAACCGCGACGGCGGCATCGTCGGTCAGTCGGCCTGCGACATGATCGGCGAGTTCCGGGTCGATTACGGCATCATCGGCATCAGCGGCATCGACGAACAGGGCACTCTCCTCGATTTCGACTACGACGAAGTGCGGGCGGCGCGCGCGATCATCAGGAACTCGCGCACCACCTACCTGCTTGCCGACCACACGAAATTCACCCGGCACCCGATGGTACGGATGGGCTCGCTCAGCGACGTGTCGGCGCTGTTCACCGATGGTCCGCCGCCGCCGCCGATCCGCGAGCGACTGACCGCGGGCGGAGTGACGGTGCACGTGGCCGAGCCGGTCGGTTCCTGACCTCATTGTTGCCCGTGACCCCGCTGCCCCCCAACTCTTGCGGCACCGCAGCTGATTTTCGCTTGCCAACATTTGAAGCGCAATATAGTCTAAAACGAAACTTGAACCGTTCGGTTCAAACGCCCGTTCGCAGTGGGGGCTCGTTTGAATTCTGGCAGGGCGTTTGATCTTCTCATCGTCGGCGGCGGCATCAACGGAGCGGGAATAGCCCGCGACGCGGCCGGCCGCAACCTGCGCGTCATGCTGGTGGAGCAGGCCGGACTGGCCCATTTCACGTCCTCGGCCAGCACCAAACTGATCCACGGCGGGCTGCGGTACCTGGAGTATCTGCAGCTGCGCCTGGTGCGCGAGGCGCTCCGGGAGCGCGAACGGCTGCTGTCGATCGCCCCGCACCTGGTCACGCGCGCGCGGTTCGTGCTGCCCCACCAGCGCCATCTGCGGCCCGCGTGGCTGCTGCGCCTGGGTCTGCTGGCTTACGATGCGCTCGCGCCTGGAACCAGCCTGGAGCGCTCGCGCGGCGTTCGCTTTGCAACATCCGAGCTCGGGGAGCCGCTGCAGGACAGTCTGCTCAAGGGATTCACCTACGCCGACTGCACGGTCGACGACAGCCGGCTGGTCGTGCTCAACGTGCGCGATGCCTGTGAGCGCGGCGCCGACATCCGCGTCGGCCACCGGTTGCTGCGGGCCACGCGCGTGGGCGCGCACTGGCGCGTCGAGATCCTGGAACTGGCGAGCGGCCGCAGCTACACGGCACTGGCGCGGGTGCTGGTAAACGCCGCGGGTCCCTGGGTCGGCGACGTGCTGAACGAGCGCATCGGCGGGCGCGGCCAGCGCGTGCTGCGGCTGGTCAAGGGCAGTCACATCGTCGTGCGTCGCATGTACCAGGGCGATCAGGCGTACGTGCTGCAAAACCCGGATCGACGCATCGTGTTCGTGATTCCCTATCAGCACGCGTTCACGCTGATCGGCACCACCGACGTGGAGTGGCCCGGCCAGCCTGGCCCGGTGAGCATATCGGCCGGGGAGACCGAATACCTGTGCCGCACCGTCAACAGCTATTTCAAACGCGCCATCGCTCCGGCCGACGTGGTCTGGAGCTATGCCGGAATCCGCTCGCTGTGCGACGATGCCGGTTCCAAGGCGGCGGAGCTGACACGCGATTACTCGCTGGAGCTCGAGGCGCCACCCGGTGAGGCGCCGGTGCTGACCATCGTCGGCGGCAAGATCACGACCTATCGATCCCTGGCCGAGCATGCGATGCGCAAACTCGCGCCGTTTCTACCGGGGCTATCCGGTCCCTGGACGGCGCACCGGCCGCTGCCGGGCGGTGACTTTCCCGACGGCGGCCTGCCGGCCTACCTGGCACAGATGCAGCGCCGCTGGCCGTTCCTGCCGCAACCGCAGCTGCACCGCATGGTGCACGCCTACGGCACGCGACTGGCGCGGCTGCTCGAGGGTGTCGCGAGCCGCGAGGAAATGGGCCAGGACTTTGGCGGCGGCCTGACGCAGATCGAGGTCGATTACCTGATGCGCCACGAATGGGCTGCAAGCACCGAGGATCTGTACTGGCGCCACACCAAGACCGGCTTGCACGCATCGGCCGCGGACGCGCAGCGGCTCGCCGAGTACCTGCGTGCCGCGCACCCTGCGGAGGCGTCGGCGGATCTGCCTGCGGAGTCTCGCGGCTAGCGGCCCAGGGCTTACCCTGGGCGATGCGCTGGCGCAGGCAGCAACTCATGAGCCAACCCCGGATTCTGGTCATTGACGGCAACCGTGCGATCACCCGTGAGGCGCAGGTCGCCGCCGGCGGGCAGCCTTCGGGTGAAGGCTACGCGCAGGTGCTGCAGCAGCTGGCGCGCGTGAGCTGCGACATCGTCCGGCCGGCGGATGGCGAAGTACGCTGGGCGAGCGGTGTGGGCCTGGCCGGCTACGACGGCGCCGTCATTACCGGTTCCGCGCTCAATATCTACGACGGTGGCGCACATATCGAGCGCCAGATTGATCTGGCGCGCGCGGTGTTTACCAGCGCCCTGCCGTTTTTCGGCAGCTGCTGGGGCATGCAGGTGGCGGTCGCCGCGGCCGGGGGCCGGGTGCGACCCAATCCGCTGGGGCGGGAATTCGGATTTGCGCGGCGCATCGAGCTGAGCGCCACCGGAAGAGGGCATCCGATGTTCGCCGGCAAGCCGCACGTTTTCGAGGCGATCACCGTGCACCGCGATGATGTCGACCAGCTTCCCGCAGGCACGCAGGTGCTGGCCAGCAACGAGATGGGCGTGCAGGCGGTGGAGCTGCGCCTGGGCCCCGGGACGATCTGGGCGGTGCAGTATCACCCTGAGTACAGCTATGCCGAGATCGCGGCCACGACGCTGCGTTACGCGGATGCGCTGCTGGGGGAGGCGCTGTTCGACAGCCGCGCGGAGCTGGAACAGTTCGTCGCCGAACTGCGGCAGCTGATGCACGATCCGCACCACCGCAGGCTCGCCTGGAAGCATGGACTGGGGCCGGCGATGCAGGACGAAGAATTGAAGCTGGCAGAATTGCGCAACTGGCTGGAGCTTCGGGTCATGCCGCACTACCGGCGTCGGCACTGAACTGAAAGGTTGCCGTCACGAGGAGCGATCGATGGTCGTGTCACAGACTGGCCGCCGGATGTCGAGTGCGTGCGGCCTGCTCGCAGCGCTGGCCTTGAACTCGCAGGCCATCGAAGCCGCGAACACGCCGGCGCGCTCCAACCCCGGCATCGGCCACGTGTTCATCCTGATGCTCGAAAACGAGGGCTATCACACCACCTTCGGCCCGAAGTCGCGCGCGACCTACCTGAATCAACTCAAGCGCCAGGGTGCGTTTGTCAGCAACTATTTCGGCACCAGTCACTTCAGTCTCGGCAACTACATTGCGCTGGTCAGCGGCCAGGCGCCGAATCCGGTGACCGATTACGACTGCGCGCAATTCACCGAGTTCGTGGCGACCGGCGCCACTGCCGATGGCCAGGCCATCGGCAGTGGCTGCATCTACCCGGCGAGCGTGCCGACGATCGCCAATCAGCTCGAGGCCAAGGGTCTGAGCTGGAAGGCGTACATGGAGGACATGGGAAACAACCCTGAGCGCGAGAGCGCCACCTGCGGGCATCCGCAAATCGGCGCGCCCGACAACACGCAGCAAGCGCAGGTTGGCGATCAATATGCCAGCCGGCATGATCCGTTCGTCTATTTTCACGGCATCATCGACACACCATCCTGCGCGCAGCGCGTCGTCAACCTCAGCGAGCTGACCGCGGACCTGCAATCGATCGATGCGACGCCCAACTATGTTTTCATCACGCCCAATCTCTGCAATGACGGTCACGACGGCGGCGAGCACAGCCAGTGCGTGGATGGCGCACCGGGTGGCCTGGTGTCGGCAGACCGGTTTCTGCAGACGCTGGTGCCGCAGATCATGGCCTCACCCGCCTTCAGGCGCGACGGCCTGCTGATCATTACCTTCGACGAATCGGACATCGAATCCGATTACGACGCCACCACCAACGCGATCACCATCAGGAGCGGCGATGCGGCCGCGTGCTGCCATGAGCCGCCGGGCCCGAATATACCGGCCTACCAGGCGGGGGCGGGCGGAGCCCGCAATGCCATCAACGGCCCGGGTCTGATCGGTCCGGGCGGCGGCCACATCGGCGCCGTGATGCTCTCGCCCTTCATCCGGCCCGGAACGATCTCACGCGTGCCGTACAATCATTACTCACTGCTCAGGAGCGTCGAGGACATATTCGGCGTCAGTCACCTGGGGTTTGCGGGCCAGCCCGGGCTCAAGGGATTCGGCGCGGATATCTTCACGCAACCGAATGGCCGGAACCGGTGAGGCGCTGCCGCAGCGAGCCCGTCATGACGAGGCATGCGCCATCGCGATGCCGCCGAGTGCGCTGATGAGCACGACCAGCAGCGGCGGTGCGCGCCACACGCTCAGCAGCATGAAGCCGAGCAACGCGAGGCCGAAGTCCGCCGCGCTCCGGACCGAGCTGGTCCAGACCGGGCTGTAGAGCGCGGCGGCCAGCAGGCCGACCACCGACGCGTTGACGCCGCGCATTACCGCCTGCGCGCCGGCGCGTTTGCGAAGGGTGTCCCAGAACGGCAGGGTGCCGATCAGGATCAGCCCGCCCGGCAGGAAAATGCCGATCAGGCCGAGCGCAGCACCCTTCCATCCGTGCGGCGATGGGCCGACGATGGCACCCAGATAGGCCGCGAAGGTGAACAGCGGACCGGGCACCGCCTGCGCGGCGCCATAGCCGGCGAGGAAGGTGTCGTCGCTCACCCAGCCCGGCGTGACAAACGCGTCGCGCAGCAGCGGCAACACCACATGCCCGCCGCCAAACACCAGCGCGCCGGATCGATAGAAGGCGTCGAACAGCGCGACGCCCGGCGATGTGCTGAGACTGCGCAGCAGCGGCAGACCGGCGAGCAGAACAAAGAAGCCGGACAGCGCCAGGAACCCCGCAGTGCGCGAGACCGGCAGAACGACAGCAGCCGCGGCCGTGGTTGGCGCGGCCCGGCACCGCCACCACCCGGCGATGGCGCCCATCACAATAGCCCCCATCTGGCCCACGGACGGCGCGGCAAAATGAACGATGAGCGCCGCCACCACCGCAATGGCCGCCCGCTGCCGGTCGGGACACAGCGTGCGCGCCATGCCCCAGACGGCCTGCGCGACGATGGCGACAGCGACCAGCTTGAGGCCATGCAGCAGCCCGCTGGCGGTCGGCCCGCGCAGCGCGCCCGCGCCCTCGGCAAACAGCAGCAGTGCAATGGCCGATGGCAGCGTGAATCCAGTCCATGCCGCGAGACCACCCCAGTAGCCGGCGCGCATCAGGCCGATCGAGAATCCGACCTGACTGCTGGCCGGACCGGGCAGGAACTGGCACAACGCCACCAGGTCCGCATAGGCCGGCTCATCGAGCCAGCGGCGGCGCACGACGAATTCGTCGCGGAAGTACCCGATATGAGCGGTCGGGCCGCCGAAGCAGGTGAGGCCCAGTTTGAGGAACGCGAGCAGCACCTCAACTGGCGACCCGGTCTGTCCGTCCTCAGCACTGGCGCCGTGAGCAGCGATTGTCATCGGGAATATCGATCTTGATTGCTTCGCCGGGCCGCTTGCCTACGCATAGTCGAACAGCGCCATGAATCCGAAATCCATGTGCAGCTGCTGATGACAATGGAACAGCGTCAATCCAGGATTGTCGGCCACGAAGTCGAATTCGACTTGCTGGAATCCGCCGAGCATGACCACGTCTTTGATCACGCCGGCGGTCGCCTTTCCGCCAATCCGGGTGAGCTCGAAGCTGTGCCGATGCAGATGCAGTGGGTGGATGTCATCGCTCGCATTGCGGAACTTGAGCCGGTAGCGTCGCCCCTGCCGCAGCGTATGCATCGGCTTCATCGATTGCATCGAGAAGGCTGTGCCGTTGAGGGTCCATTGATTGAAACCCGCGAGCACGGCATTGTGTTTGACGATCGTCATCTCGAACGTCTCGTCCGGTGAAACCGGTGCCGCGTTGACCGCGCCGAATCGGGTGTAGTCCCAGCGGAACGGCTTCGGCGTGCTCCACCGCGGTTTGCCCTTCTGATCCGCGTACTCAACGACGATCCCCATCCCGTGGCGGCGGTCGTCATCGGCCAGATCGCCCATGACCCACACGCCCGGGTGATTCATGGTGACGATCGCTGAGATACGCTCGGCCGTGCCGAGCCAAAGCGCCGGTACGCTGGACGGTGTCGGAACGGGATTGCCGTCCAGGCTCACGACCTCAAAGACATGGCCGGGCAGTGCGAGGCTCCGGATCTCGGTTGCGCTCGCATTGAGCACGTGGAACAGCACCCGTTCCCCCTGCTTGACGCGGATCGGCTCGCCGTGACCGAGCATGCGACCGTTGATGCTGAACAGCTCGTAGCCGACCTCGAAGCCCTTGGTCTTCGCGCGCGCCTGCTGGTCCGCCGCCTGTGCCATCGCCCGCAGCGACTCGATCGGCCGCCCGGCCAGCACGTCCATCGCCATATCGCCGCCGCGGCTGAACGTCGGCCCGAACTCCTTCAGGACCAGGAATACCTCGCGATCGTAGGCGCCGGGATTGTCCCGCGGCTCGACGTAGACCGGTCCGGCCTGGCCGGTATAGGTCCCGCGGTTGAGGTCCGCGCCGGCCACGACGTGCGTGTGGTAGAACCGGAACCCCGCCGGTTGCGGGACGAAGCTGACGCGCCGCATCGCGTGCGGCGGCACGAACGGCGAGCCTTCCTCGGCCGCGCCGTCGACGTCGCTCGGTATCATCTGCCCGTGCCAGTGCACCAGCTCCGGTGTGTCGGTGTCGTTATGGATGTCGACGATGACGCGCCGGCCTTGCGTGAACCGCAGCAGCGGTCCCGGAAACTGGCCGTTGTAGAGCGTCGTGGAAACGATGTGACCCGAAGCCAGATCGACCAGGCCGGTGCCGATGCGCAGCGCGTAGTCGGCCGGTTCACCGGCGTGCTCGTCAGCCGACCGGGCGACGGGGGCGAAGGCGCTGGCGAACGGCGCCAGCGCGGCGTACTTGAGCAGCGATCGGCGATCGATGTTCACGCTGTCAGCGCTGCGTCGAGTTCGAGGGCGGGCGCTTGCGCTCCACCCGGGCGTCCAGTGACCAGGCGCCGGCGCCCTCGATCACAAGGTAGAGCGCGCCAAGCAGCATGCAGAAGTCCGCGCGGGCTTCATGAGCGGCGCTCCAGAAACCGTACCGCGGAAGTTTGGCGACGTGAAAGATCCAGATGTCATGGCCCAGCAGGATCGGGAGCTTGGTCGACACGATCGCGACCAGCATGATGATGATCAGCGGAATCGCCGCCAGGCGCGTCAGCAGCCCGAGAATGATGAGCGAACCGCAAGCGATCTCGACCAGACCGACGAACGGACCCATCACGTCGGGGAAAGGAATTCCGATGTGCAGGAAACGGCCCGCTCCGAGAATGTCGGGGAAGGCAAGTTTCTGCACGCCTTCGGGCAGAAATACCACCAGGCCGACCAGCAGACGCACGAGAAGCGACCAGCGTGGCGCACGCGTGGCGAGAAGGCGCTGCCGCCAGCTCATGATTGGCCGCCTTCCTCGAACATCTCGCCAAACAGCTCGCGCACCTTTCGCTTCGCGCCCTGCAGAGCGCGCTTGCCCCTCGGCGTGATGCGGTACAGGCGTCGCGCCGTGCGCCCGAGCCGTTGCTCGCTCGAGCGCAGGTATCCTTTCGTCTCCAGCCCGTGCAGGATCGGATATACGGTACCCGGGCTCAGCACGTAGCCGTGCCGGCCAAGTTCCTCGATCATCGACAGTCCGTAGAGCGGAGCCTCGGCAGCGTGATGCAGAATATGCAGGCGCACGAGGCCACCATAGAGTTCCCGGTCTTTCATGCGCAGGCGCACCGATTCAGTCGCTATCGAACGTCGATATCGTAGCGCAGAATACGATGCGACCGGAAACAGTGGCGCGACTGGACGGCGGCCGGCGGCTGCCAATGGGCCAGGGAGTTCGGCCGTCGGGCCGCGCCCTTCAGGGATCACTAGCCCCGGATCAACCGGATCAGCGCACCGACCAGATCGATCAGCAGCAGCACCAGGATCGGCAGCGCGGTCATGCTGAAGCCGACGCTGCGTTTGGAGGGCTCGGCCACGTAGGCGCGCAGGTAGACAAAGCGGCCGATCAGGTAGACCAGTCCGAGCAGCGCGGCCCATGGCGCGGCCACGAACGCGGTCGCGATCCACATCGCCGGCAGGAACACCACCAGCTGTTCGAGCGTGTTCATTTGCACGCGGAAGTAGCGCTCGAACATCTCGTTACCGGTGGTGGCCGGTGCCTTGACGCCGAAACGCTCGCGCGCGTGGCCGACCAGCACGCCCAGATAGATGAATTGCAGCAGGGCAAGCACCGTGATGAGTTCGACCCACGCCATGGATCACCTGTCGGGCACGCCGGGCGGATCGCCCGCGGCCATGGTGACCCACCCGGGGCCGTGCTGCCAGCCCGGTCAGTGCCGGCGTCGCGCCGTCATGGCCCGATCGCGTCGGCGATCAGCTGCGTGGAATTCTCCGGCGTGCGAAATACCAGCGGCCGCTCGTTCCCGGGACGCGACGGGCGCGGGCCGTTGATGATCTCGAGCACGCGTGCGTGCTGCGGCGATTTGTCGCACACTGGATCGGTGGCACCGACATCTCCGGTCAGCAGGAAGGCCTGGCAGCGGCAGCCGCCCAGGTCCTTGGCCTTCTCGGGACAGCTGCGACAAGGCTCCGGCATCCACTGATCGCCCCGAAAACGGTTGAACGCGGGGGAATCGAGCCAGATCTCACGCAGGCTGGCAGCGCGCACGGACGGAAGATTGATTCCCGGCAGCATGCGCGCCGCGTGGCACGGCATCACCAGGCCATCGGGAGCGATCACCATGAATGTCGTACCCCAGCCGTTCATGCAGCGCTTGGGCCGCGTCTCATACAGATCCGAGATGACGTACAGAATGCGCAGCCGGTTGCCGATGCGCGCTCGATAGCGGGCCACCACGGCCTCGGAGCGCTCGAGCTGCTCGCGCGTCGGCATCAGCTGGCTGCGGTTCAGATCGGCCCAGCCGTAGAACTGGGTATTGGCCAGCTCCAGATACTCGGCGCCGATCTCGAGCGCCAGATCGATGATGCGGTCGACATGATCGATGTTGAGCCGGTGGATCACGCAATTCATGACCATCGGCAAGCCGTGATCCTTCACCAGCGTGGCGACGCGTCGCTTGAGGCTGAAGGTGCGGGTGCTGGAGAGAAAATCGTTGAGCTCGCGGGTCGAATCCTGGAACGAGAGCTGCACGTGGTCGAGGCCGGCGTCCGTCAGTGCCCGCATCCGGTTCTCGTTGAGTCCCACGCCCGAGGTGATCAGGTTGGTGTAGAACCCGAGCCGATGCGCCTCCGCGACCAGTTGCTCGAGGTCCGGACGGCTCAGCGGCTCCCCGCCGGTAAGCCCGAGCTGGACCGCGCCGAGCGCACGTGCTTCAGCCAGCACGCGAAACCACTCCTCGGTCGACAGCTCGTTGCGGATGTTCGCGAAATCGACCGGGTTGGAGCAGAACGGGCAGTGCAGCGGGCAGCGGTAGGTGAGCTCCGCGACCATCCACATCGGCACCGCGGCGCTCGCGGCTACCGGCGCATCAGGTGCGGCACTGGTCGCTACCGCGTTCATGGCGGCACCGCGTCGCGCCATTCGACCCAGCCATCGTGCGTTGCCGAGCGCAGGAATGCCTCAACGTCCGCATCGATCGCATCCGACTGAAACGCCTCGCGCAGCTCGGCGATGATCTGATCGGCCGAACGCCTGCCATCGCAGCGGCGCAGAATCTCTCCAGCCGCGACATTGAGCTGCACCATGCCCTCCGGGAACAGCAACACGTAGGCATTCTGCGCCGCCTCCCACTGAAAGCGATACAGCCGCGCGATCCGCGGATAGGCGCTGCGAGCCAGCGGTGCCGGGTCATTCATCGGCGAGCCCATAGCGCAGCTGAACTGCATCCAGCATCGACCACAGCAGGTCGAGCTTGAACTGCAGAATGTCGAGCGCGCGCAGCTGCGCCTCGCGCGTGAGAAAATGGCCCAGCGTAACCTTGAGACCGTGTTCCACATCGCGCGCGGCCAGCGGCACGCGCGACCGGAAGTACTGCAGGCCGCCGGCATCGATCCAGGGATAATGGGCAGGCCAGGTAGCGAGCCGTTCACGGTGGATCTGCGGGGCAAACAGCTCCGTGAGCGAGGCGCACACGGCCTCCTGCCAGGGCTGCTGGCGCGCGAAATTCACATACGCGTCGACCGCGAAGCGCACACCCGGAACGATGTGCTCGAGCGACCACAGCTCATCGCGCGTCAGGCCGACCGCTTCGCCGAGACGCACCCAGGCCTCGATGCCGCCGGGGTTCTGCTCCCAGCCGTCATGATCGAGGATACGCTGCACCCACAGCCGGCGCTGCTCGCGGTCGGGACAATTGGCGAGAATCGCCGCGTCCTTGCGCGGGATGTTGATCTGGTAATAAAAGCGGTTGGCCACCCAGCCGCGAATCTGTGCCGGGCTGGCGCGGCCCGAATTGAGCATCACGTTGAAGGGGTGATGGATGTGGTAGGCCTGCCCCTTGGCACGCAGTTGTTGCTCGAATTCGGACGCGGTCCACGGCGCCACGGCCAGCGCTGTCGTTGCCACCGCATTGGAAGCACTCACAGTTCGATCTCCATGCCGTCAAACGCGACTTCGATGCCGGCTGCGGCGAGCTGCGCGCGCTCGGGCCCGGCCTCATCGAGAATAGGGTTGGTGTTGTTGATATGGATCAGGATGCGGCGGGTACGCTGCGGCAGGCGCGCGAGCTGCTCGGCCATTCCGCCCGGGCCGCTTTGCGGCAGGTGTCCCAGATCGCGGGCGCGCTTGTGTGACACACCGATCCGGATCATCTCATCGTCGCTCCAGAATGTACCGTCCACCAGCACGCAGTCACTGGCCTGCAGTACCTGCGCGACCGCGGGTGGGATGGCCGCGAGGCCCGGCGAATAGAACAACTGCCGGCCGCTGCGCGGGTCGCGAAACACCAGGCCGATGTTGTCCCCGAGGCGCGGATTCTCCCGGTAAGCCGAGTAAGGGCCGGGCTTGCCCTCCACCGGCAACGCCGTCACCCGCACTCCGGGCAGCGCCGGGATCTCGAACTCGGCACCGTCCACCGGTACGCGATGCCAGTGCACGCCGCAGAAATGCTTCAGCACATTCAGGATCGGCCATCCGGTGCTCAGGTCCTCGCGTACCGTCTCGGTGGTCCACACTTCGAGCGGCGCGCCGTGCTCGCGCAACAAGAGCAGCCCGGTCGAATGGTCGATCTGCCCGTCCACCAGGATGACGGCGCCGATTCCGGAATCGCGCAGACCCTGATGCGGCTGCAGCACGGGATTCTGGGCGATCTGCTGGTGAATGTCGGGCGAGGCGTTACAGACCACCCAGCGGCGGCCGTCGGCCGAGATCGCGATCGAGGACTGCGTGCGCCGGCGCGCGCGTAGCGTGCCGTCCCGCAGGCCGCGGCAGTTGCCACAGTTGCAGTTCCACTGTGGAAAGCCGCCACCGGCAGATGAACCCAATACCCGTATCAGCAAGGACAGCAGCCGGTCTGCTGTGTGGAGACCGCCCCGGAGTTACCGGGGCGGAACCCGATCAACGATTCGCGACGTACGAATTGATTTCCATTCCGAAACGCAGCACGACAGCCGCAGGTGTCACCCATTTCATATGCAAGTTCCTTGTGTTGATCAGCCATCAGACACCAGCCATCATCGACCACACGGGGTGCGGGGACGCCTGGCGCGTCTGGCAGGTCTGGAGCGATTGCGCCGGATCTGCCTTGACGACGCCTGCAGTGTGCCGGCCGGCACGGCTGGCGGACACCATGGAACCTTGAATCCGACCTCATGATTTTCATGATTCCGGCCGGGGCAGGGCAGCGGCGGATCGGTCCCGCCTGACCCCGCCCCGTCTGTCCGGCCCGGCCTGGTCGGTCGGGGGAGGCCGGGCGCCGCAGTGGCCAATCCCCGCCGGTCCGAGCGCCGCCGTCCCTGCCGCCCCTGCCGCCCCTGCCGCCGCGGGCGCCGCCGTTCGGTAGTGCGGTAGCATGCCGGCGATGAATAACGTGGCGCCTGCGCGCGCACAGCGGTCAGGGAGGGGCGGCGTGAGCCTGCGGCTGCAGATCAATCTGATCATCGCGGTGCTCATGAGCCTGTTCATCGGCACGGTGGTATATCAGCAGATTCAGGACACCCGTAGCAGTGTGCGCGAAGAGATCGAGGGCTCGAACCAGGTGGCGACGCAGTTCCTCACCCGGGTGTCGTGGGTGTACGAGGTTTCCGGCCTGCGCGGCATGCTGAGCTTCCTCGATCAGCTCGGCCGCGTGCGCGCCAACGATGTGTTCCTGTACGACCCTTCCGGCGGACTGGTGTACTCATCGCCGCCCTCGGCCTACAAGAGCGGCCGGGACGCGCCGCGCTGGTTTGCACGCCTGGTATCCCCGCCTGCGCAGCGGCAGGAGATTCACATCGGCGACGGCCGACTGGTGATCCAGGCAAATTCCTCGCGCGCGGTGCTGGACGGCTGGGACACGCTGACGCGGCTGCTGTGGATCGGCGCGATCGCGCTGGCCGCGATCAATGCCGCGGTATTCTGGCTCACGGGCCGCGTGCTGCAGCCGCTGCGGACCGTGATCAAGGGATTGGAGCGAATGGAGCGGGGCGATTACGAGGCGCGGCTGCCGGCCCTGACGAGCAAGGAGGGCCGGCTCATGAGCCTCGCCTTCAATCGCACCGCCCAGGCCGTGGCCGACAGCGCCGCGGCGCAGAAGCTGGCCAGCGAGGCCCGGCAGCGGCTGCAGGAGAACCGCGAGCTGACGCAGATGATCCAGGCGCACATCGAAGAGGAGCGGCGCAGCATCGCCCGCGAGCTGCATGACGAGCTCGGACAGTCGATCACCGCGATCAAGAGCATCGGCTTATCGATCCTGCAGCGCGCCGACGGCCACGATGAGCGCGTGACCGAAGCTGCACGGCTCATCGTCGACACCGCCGGCCGCATGTACGATGCGGTGCACGAGATGATCCCGCGCTTGCGCCCGTTTGCTCTCGACAGCTTCGGCCTGAGCGATGCGCTGAGCGATCTGGCCGGAGAATGGCATCAGCGTCATCCTGAAGTGGAAATGCGCCTCCACGTCGATGACCCATTGCCGGAGCTGGACGATACGGTGACCACCAGTGCCTATCGCATCGTCCAGGAGGCGCTGATCAATGCGTTGCGGCATGCCGCGGCGAGCCGGATTCTGGTGTCGGTCGGAGTCGAAGCGGGCGAACTGGTGGTGCGCGTGGACGACAACGGCGTCGGCCTGTCGGGCGCCTGGGAACAACCCGGTCATTATGGCGTGCGCGGCATGCGCGAGCGGGCCACAGCCCTGGGCGGGATGTTCGAGCTGTGCGCCGGCCGCGAAGGCGGCGCGCAGGTCGTGGCGCGATTGCCGCTGGCAGCGCGCGCATGAAGCCCACGACCGTCATGCTGGTCGACGACCACGCGGTCGTGCGCATGGGTTTTCGGCTGCTGCTGCAGGCCGCCGAAGACATGCAGGTCGTGGCCGAGGCCGACAGTGGCGAAGAGGCCTGTGCAAAGTACGCGGAGAGCCGGCCCGATGTCGTCGTGATGGACCTGGCGATGGCCGGCATCGGTGGGATCGAGGCGGTCAAGCGCATCCTCGCGCGCGATGCCAATGCACGCATCCTGGCGCTCTCGGCGCACGCCGACACCAGTCACCCCAAGCGGGTGCTCAAGGCCGGTGCACTCGGCTACTTATCCAAGCGCAGCGCGCCCGAGACGCTGATCGAGGCGATCCGCTCGGTCGCCGCCCGGCGTATGTACATCGATGCCTCGATCGCCCAGCTGATGGCGGTTCAGGACGTCACCGGCGATCACAATCCGATCGAGCAGCTCTCGCCGCGGGAGTTCGAGGTGTTTGTGCTTCTTGCACGGGGCGTCTCGGTCAACCAGATTGCCGAGACCCTGCACCTGAGTCCCAGCACCATCGGCACGCACCTCTACAACATCAAGCAGAAACTGGCGGCATCGAATCAGGCGGAACTGACCCTGATCGCCGTGCGCCACGGACTGATCGAGACCTGAAGCTCGCTTCCCCGCGCCGTCGCGCCTCCAGCGACCGGGCGAGGTCAGCGTCCGGGCGGGCTCAGCCGCCGGGCAGGAAGCCCTGGTGGTGCGCAAAGTGCTTGGCCAGGAAGGCTTCGCCGCGCTCGAGAATGAAATAACGGAAGGCCTCGGCGGCGGGCGACAGCGTCTTCGCCAGGTTGTTGACCACATGCCAGCGACGCATCACGGGCAGCCCTTCGCACTCCGGTGTGGCGATCAGCTGGTGATCGAGTTCCAGTCCGATGGTGTGCAGCGACAGCAGCGCCACGCCCATTCCCGCCATCACCGCCTGCTTGATTGCCTCGTTGCTCGACATCTGCATCACTACCCGCGGCGTGATCTGGTGAGCCTCCATGTACTCATCGAGCGCGGCGCGCGTGCCCGATCCGGGCTCGCGCACGATGAATCCTTCGCCGATCAGCGCGCTCGCCGGCACCTTCTCGGTGTGCGCGAACGGATGGTCGACCGAGGTCACCAGCACGTGCGGGTGCATGGCGAACGGCTCGGCGCGGGTAGGCCATTCCTTCGGCGGCCGGCCCATGATCGCGAGCTCGACGCTGCCCTGCTGCATCAACGCGACCACCTGTTCGCGGTTGTTGCTGACCTGGAGCCGGATTTCAATGCCCGGGTGCTCATCGCGAAACTGCGCCAGCATGCGCGGCACGAAGTACTTGGCGGTGCTGACCATGCCGACGTCGAGCACGCCGGTCTGCAGCCCGCGAAAGCGCGCCACCATGTCTTCGGCGTCGCGCATCGCGGCCAGCACGCGCCGCGTGTAGGCCAGTACATATTCCCCGACCATCGTCAGCGAGACCTTGCGGCTGGATCGATCGAACAGCGGCAGGCCGACCTCGATCTCCAGCTCCTTGATCTGCATCGAAACGGCAGGGGCGGAGAGGCCCAACTCCTCGGCGGCACGCACAAAGCTCAGATGGCGCGCCACGGAGGCGAATACGCGCAGCTGGCGGAGCGTGGCGTTCTTCATTCAGTTATTCTTAATATGCAGATAACAATAAATGACTGTACCTGAATAATCAACGGCCTTAGAGTGATCGCACGCAAACGAAGTTGAGACTAAATAATGGCACAAGCGATTGAAAAATCAGGTCAAGGCGTCATCAAGGACGCAAAAAAACGTTACAGCGCCGGAGTGCTCAAGTACCGCCAGATGGGCTATTGGGACGCGGACTATGTCCCGAAGGACACTGACACGATCTGCCTGTTCCGCATCACGCCGCAACAGGGCGTGGACCCGATCGAGGCCGCCGCCGCGGTGGCCGGCGAGTCGAGCACGGCGACCTGGACCGTGGTCTGGACCGATCGGCTGACCGCCTGCGACAGCTATCGGGCCAAGGCCTACAAGGTCGAGCCGGTGCCCAACAACCCCGGCCAGTTCTTCGCCTGGGTGGCGTACGACATCATCCTGTTCGAAGAGGGTTCGATCGCCAACATGACGGCGAGCCTGATCGGCAACGTCTTCAGCTTCAAGCCGCTCAAGGCGGCGCGTCTCGAGGACATCCGCATCCCGGTGGCCTACGTGAAGACCTTCAAGGGTCCGCCGACCGGCCTGATCGTCGAGCGCGAACGGCTCGACAAATTCGGCCGGCCGCTGCTGGGCGCCACGACCAAGCCCAAGCTCGGCCTATCGGGCCGCAACTACGGTCGCGTGGTCTATGAGGGGCTCAAGGGCGGCCTCGATTTCATGAAGGATGACGAGAACATCAATTCGCAGCCCTTCATGCATTGGCGCGACCGGTTCCTCAACGTGATGGACGCGGTCAATAAGGCCAGCGCGGCCACCGGCGAGGTCAAGGGCTCGTACCTGAATGTCACCGCCGCGACGGTGGAGGACATGTATGAGCGCGCGGAATTTGCCAAGGATCTAGGCTCGGTCGTGATCATGGTCGACCTGGTTGTCGGTTGGTCGACCATTCAAAGCATGTCCAACTGGTGCCGCAAGAACGACATGATCCTGCACATGCACCGCGCCGGCCACGGCACCTACACGCGTCAGAAAAACCATGGCATCAGCTTCCGCGTCATCGCCAAGTGGCTGCGCCTGGCCGGCGTCGATCATCTGCATACCGGCACCGCGGTCGGCAAGCTCGAGGGCGATCCAATGACGGTGCAGGGGTACTACAACGTGTGCCGCGACAGTTACACCAGGCAGGATCTGCCGCGCGGGATCTTCTTTGATCAGGACTGGTGTGACATCCGCAAGGTCATGCCGGTCGCCTCGGGAGGCATCCACGCCGGCCAGATGCACCTGCTGCTCGATCTGTTCGGCGATGATGTCGTGATGCAGTTCGGAGGCGGCACCATCGGTCACCCGGCCGGTATCCAGGCCGGCGCGGTGGCAAACCGCGTGGCGCTGGAAGTCATGGTCAAGGCACGCAACGAAGGCCGCGATATCAGGAACGAAGGACCCGAAATCCTGCGGCAGGCGGCGAAATCCTGTAGCCCGCTACAGCAGGCGCTCGATACCTGGGGCGAGATCAGTTTCAACTACACGTCCACCGATACGTCCGACTACGCGGCCACCGCGGCCGCGTCGATCTAAAGTCCGAAGGAGACCGCCACCATGATGACCAACCCGGTAGGCCGCATTACCCAGGGGCAATTCAGTTACCTGCCCGACCTCAGCGACGCGGAAATTTCGCTGCAGATCGAGTACGGCCTCAAGAAAGGCTACGCCTGGAGTGTCGAGTACACCGACGACCCGCACCCGCGCAACACCTACTGGGAAATGTTCGGCATGCCGATGTTCGATCTGAAGGACGCGGCCGGCGTGATGCTGGAACTGCAGAACTGCCGCAAGACATTCCCTAACCACTACATCCGGCTCATGGCTTTTGACTCCACACGAGGCGTGGAGAGCATCGCGATGAGCTTTATCGTCAACCGGCCAGAAAACGAACCAGGCTTCGGGCTGCTGCGTCAGGAAACGCACGGCCGCAGCATCCGTTACACAGTGCACAGCTACGCGACCGACCGGCCGGAAGCCGAACGCGACGGCCGCAACAAATAGTCCGCAACCGTAACTCATCACCCGAAAGGCTCTCGCCATGTATCGCATCGCTCCATCCATTCTGTCGGCCGACTTCGCCCGCCTTGGCGAGGAAGTCAGAGACGTACTGGCGGCCGGTGCCGACTGGATCCACTTCGATGTCATGGACAATCACTACGTGCCGAATCTGACCATCGGCCCGATGGTCGCGCAGGCGCTCAAGCCCCATTGCGTGAAGCGTGACGGCGCCAGGGCGATGCTCGACGTGCATCTGATGGTGCAGCCGGTGGATGCGCTGGCCAGCGCCTTCGCGGCCGCCGGTGCCGACCTCATCAGCTTTCATCCGGAAGCATCAAGCCATGTCGATCGCACGCTGCAGATCATCAAGGCGGCGGGTTGCCAGGCCGGGCTCGCCTTCAATCCGGCGACACCGCTCGAGGTGCTCGAGTACGTGATCGACAGGATCGACCTGGTGCTCATCATGAGCGTCAATCCTGGATTCGGCGGGCAGAGCTTCATCGAGTCGGCGCTGCGCAAGACCGAGCGCGCACGACGACTGATCGATGCCAGCGGGCGGGACATACGGCTCGAGGTCGATGGCGGCATCAAGGTCGAGAACATCCGCCGCATCGCCGATGCCGGCGCCGACACCTTCGTTGCCGGCAGCGCAATCTTCGGCACTGCGGACTATCGCGCGGTGATCGAGGCGATGCGAATCGAGCTCAGCCGCGTCGCGCCGGCGAGCCGGGTGGCCTGAGATGAGCGCACCGCTCTACACCATTCCGGGCGCGCCGCAGCCGGCCGCAACCGCGGCGCCGACCGACGCGAGCGCCGCGCCCGCGACCGATCCGAGCACCATGCGCACCGTGAATCAGGTGCTGGCACAGAGCCAGGCCGGCGCGGTCATCGACGAGCTGGAGCGCGATCTGATCGGGCTCGCGCCGGTCAAGGCACGCATCCGCGATATCGCGGCGCTGCTGGTAATCGACAAGCTGCGCATGAACCTCGGGCTGCAGGCGCAGGCGCCGAGCCTGCACATGTCCTTCACCGGCAATCCGGGCACCGGCAAGACCACGGTGGCGCTGCGCATGGCGGCGATCCTGCATCGGCTCGGCTACGTGCGCAAAGGTCACCTCGTGGCCGTGACGCGCGACGACCTGGTGGGACAGTACATCGGCCACACCGCGCCGAAGACCAAGGAAGTGGTCAAGAAGGCGATGGGCGGCGTGCTGTTCATCGACGAGGCCTATTACCTGTACCGCCCGGAGAATGAACGCGACTACGGTCAGGAGGCGATCGAGATCCTGCTGCAGGTGATGGAGAACCAGCGCGATGACCTGGTCGTGATCCTGGCGGGCTACAAGGATCGCATGGAGACCTTCTTCCGCTCCAACCCCGGCATGAGCTCGCGCATCGCGCATCACCTCGACTTCCCGGATTACCCGCAGAGCGATCTTCTGCGCATCGCCGACCGGATGCTCGAGCAGCAGAACTACCGATTCGGGCCCGGCGCCCGCGAGGCATTCGAGGCCTACATCGGCTACCGGATCGAGCAGCCGCACTTCGCCAATGCGCGCAGCGTGCGCAATGCGCTCGATCGCGCGCGGCTGCGCCAGGCGAGCCGCCTGTTTGCCGACAAGGACCGCGAGCTTACGCCCGAGGACCTCACGACCATCGCCGAGTCCGATATCCGTGCCAGCCGCGTGTTCCAGCTCGCGACCGCGCACAACCCAGATAAATGACAGGAGTCCCCACCATGCATCTCGGACGCACCACGTTGTCGAAGTTCCTGATCCAGCAATCCGATCGCGTCGAGGGAGCGAGCGATCTTGCGGCGCTGCTGATCGATGTGGCAGCCGCGGTCAAGGCGATCTCGGCAATGACCGCGAAGGGCGCGCTCGGGGGCGTGCTCGGCAAAGCCGGTTCGAGCAACGTGCATGGCGAGGCCCAGGTCAAGCTCGATGTGCTCGCCAACGAGGAGATGCTGCGCAGCTGCGAATGGGGCGGCCTGGTCGCCGGCATGGCTTCGGAAGAACTCGAGGAGCCGTACGCGGTGCCGAGCGAGTTTGCGCGCGGCCGCCACCTGCTGGTGTTCGACCCGCTCGATGGCTCGTCGAATACCGACGTCAACGTGTCGGTGGGCACCATTTTCTCAGTGCTGCGCCACGACAAGGCCGATCCACCGACCGTGATCGATTATCTGCAGCCCGGCTGCAGACAGGTGGCGGCCGGCTACGCGATCTACGGCCCTGCCACGATGCTGGTCATCACGGTCGGCAAGGGCACGCATGGCTTCACGCTCGATCGCGAGATCGGCAATTTCATCCTGACGCATCCGAACCTGCAGATCCCCGCCGATACCAGCGAGTTCGCGATCAACACCAGCAATGCGCGCTTCTGGGAGCCGCCGGTGCACCGTTACGTGAGCGAATGCCAGGCCGGCAAGTCGGGCGAGCGCGGACGCGACTTCAACATGCGCTGGATCGCCTCGATGGTCGCCGAGGTGCATCGCATTCTGATGCGCGGCGGCGTGTTTATGTATCCGAAGGACACCAAGGATCCGGGCAAACCCGGACGGCTGCGGCTGATGTACGAGGCCAATCCGATCAGCTTGCTGATCGAGCAGGCCGGCGGCCGCGCCACGACCGGTCGTCAGCGGCTGCTCGATGTGGTGCCCGAGACGCTGCACCAGCGCATCCCGGTGATCCTCGGCTCGCGCCACGAGGTCGAACGCATCGAGCGCTACCACGCCGAGTTCGATTGCGGTGCCGACCGCCCATACACCTCGCCGCTGTTCAACGAGCGCTCGCTGTTCCGTCCCGAAGCGCGCGCCTGATCCGGATCGTCAGCCATGTCAATGAGACATCCTGTCATCGCCGTCACCGGTTCGTCCGGTGCCGGCACCACCACGGTGATGAGGGCATTCGCGCATATCTTCCGGCGCGAGGGCATCAAGGCCGAAGTCATCGAAGGTGATTCCTTCCACCGCTACAACCGCATCGAGATGCGCGAGCGCGTGGCCGCGGCCGACAGCGGCAAGGGACCGGCGATCAGTCACTTCGGGCCCGAGGCGAACCTGCTGGCCGAACTGGCCGACACGCTCGAGGAATACGGCTCGACCGGCGGCGGCAAGCTGCGCCGCTACGTCCACGACGCGATCGAAGCCAAGGAACTCGGCAGCGAGCCGGGCACGTTCACGCCGTGGCGCTCGATGCGGTCCGACAGCGATCTGCTGTTCTACGAAGGCCTGCACGGCGGCTATGTCGGCGGCGAGGTCAACGTCGCGCAGCACGTGGATCTGCTGGTCGGAGTCGTTCCGATTATCAACCTCGAGTGGATTCAGAAACTGCACCGCGACCGCAACCAGCGCGGCTACAGCCAGGATGCCGTGGTCGAGACGATTCTGCGGCGCATGCCCGACTACGTGAACCACATCTGCCCGCAGTTCAGTCGCACCCACGTCAATTTCCAGCGCACGCCGACGGTGGATACCAGCAATCCGTTCATCGCCAGGGATATCCCCACGGCCGATGAATCCATGGTCATCATCCGCTTTGCCGATCCGAAGGGCATCGACTTCCCGTACCTGCTGTCGATGCTGCATCACTCATGGATGAGTCGGCCGAACAACATCTGCGTGCCCGGCGGGCAGATGGGGCTGGCGATGCAGTTCATCTTCACGCCGATGATCCTGCGGCTGATCGACATGAAACGACGTGCGCAATGAGGAGTCCGAATCGACCATGAATGCCCGAGTACAACCGGTCGCAACCGAACGTCGCGAGCTGTCGAATGCGCTGCGCGTGCTGGCAATCGACGCTGTCGAAGCCGCCAACAGCGGCCACCCGGGCATGCCGATGGGCATGGCCGACATCGCCGAGGTGCTGTGGCGAAGGCATCTGAAGCACAATCCGGCCGATCCGATCTGGCCCGACCGCGACCGCTTCGTGTTGTCGAACGGCCACGGCTCGATGCTGCTGTATGCGCTGCTGCATCTCACCGGCTACGCGTTGCCGATCGAGGAGCTCAAGCGCTTCCGCCAGCTGCACAGCAAGACGCCCGGGCATCCCGAAGTCGGCATCACGCCGGGCGTGGAGACCACCACCGGCCCGCTCGGCCAGGGACTGGCCAATGCGGTCGGCATGGCGCTGAGCGAGCAGTTGCTCGCGGCCGAATTCAATCGCCCCGGACACACCATCGTCGATCATCGAACCTGGGTATTCGTCGGCGACGGCTGCCTGATGGAAGGCATCAGTCACGAAGCCTGCTCGCTGGCCGGAACGCTGGGACTGTCCAAGCTGGTCGCGGTGTACGACGACAACGGCATCAGTATCGACGGTCATGTCGAACATTGGTTTGCCGACGACACGCCGGGGCGCTTTGAAGCCTATGGATGGCGCGTGCTTCGCGCGGTCGATGGCCACGATCCGGCCGCGATCGAGTCGGCGCTGCAGCAGACCTGCGAGGATGTCGGGCGGCCGACGCTGGTGTGCTGCAAGACCGTGATCGGCAAGGGCAGCCCAAACAAGGCCGGTACCCACGACGTGCATGGCGCCGCGTTGGGCGCGGCTGAGGTGGCGGCGACCCGCGCCGCGCTCGGCTGGACCGACGGCGCATTCCAGATCGCGCCTGAGATTCGCGCCGCCTGGGATGCGCGCGAAGCCGGCGCCGCGCGCCAGGCCGACTGGCAGCGCCGGCTCACCGCGTACGCGCAGGCCGAGCCGCAGCTCGCGGCCGAATTCGAGCGCCGCGTGGTACGCCGCGCCCTGCCGGTGAACTGGCCGGAGGCGAGCGCCGCGGCCATCGCCCGGGTGGCGGCCGAGCGCGCCGCCATCGCCACGCGCAAGGCCTCGCAGAACGCGATCGACGCGCTGCTGCCGCTGTTGCCCGAGCTGCTCGGAGGTTCGGCCGATCTGACCGGCTCGAACCTGACCGCCGGCAAGGCGAGCGTAGCGCTGCGTCGCGGCAAGTGGGGCAATCACATCAACTACGGCGTGCGCGAATTCGGCATGAGCGCCATCATGAACGGCATCGCGCTGCACGGCGGATACATTCCCTACGGCGGAACGTTCCTGACGTTCTCGGACTACAGCCGCAATGCGGTGCGCATGGCAGCGCTGATGGGCGAGCGCGTGTTGTTCGTGTTCACGCACGACAGCATCGGCCTGGGCGAGGACGGGCCGACCCACCAGCCGATCGAGCACCTGGCCAGTCTGCGCCTGATCCCCAATAACGCCGTTTGGCGGCCGTGCGACGCGGTCGAGACGATGATCGCGTGGATCGCGGCGATCGAGCGCCGCGACGGGCCGAGTTGCCTGATTCTGTCGCGGCAGAATCTGCCGCACTTCGACCGTGACCCGCAGCAGCTGCGCGACATTCGTAAGGGCGCCTACGTGCTGGCTGAATCGCAGGGCGCGCCATTGCTGACGCTGCTGGCGACCGGTTCCGAGGTCTCGCTCGCGATGCGCGCCCGCGATGCGCTCGCGACAGATGGCATCGGCGCCCGCGTCGTGTCGATGCCGAGCTGCAGCGACTTCGACGCCCAGGATGCCCAGTATCGCGCCAGCGTTCTGCCGCGCGGCGTGCCGGTGCTGGCGATCGAAGCCGGTGTGACCCGCTTCTGGCGCGCCTATACCGGCTTCGACGGCGACGTGATCGGCATCGATCGCTTCGGTGAATCGGCACCGGCGGGGCAGGTGGCCGAAGCGCTCGGCTTGACGGTGGCGGCGATCACCGAGCGCGCACGCGAGCTGGTGCGGCGCGGAGGGCGATCATAATCTCCGGTGCTGCGAGCGGCGCGCCGCAATGGAGGGGGCGGGACCTGCAGGCGGTGCTGTTCGATCTGGATGGCACCTTGCTCGATACCGTCGACGCCATCACCGCGGGACTGAACGAAGCCCTGGCCGAGCGGCGGCTTGCGTCGCTGCCGGCGACTGAAGTGCGCGAGATGATCGGGCGCGGCGGTCCGATCCTGATCGAGCGCGCGCTGGCGCGCCTTGGCGTGTCGATCGACGACGCCGGACAGGCCGCGCTGCTGCAGCGCTATTTCGTGCACTACGAACGGATCGAGGCCAGCGATGAGCGCGGCGCCGGCGCCTATCCCGGTGCGGCCCGGGCCTTGAGCGACCTGCATCGGCTCGGTTTGCGACTGGCGGTCGTCACCAACAAGCAACAGCGATTCGCTGCCGGGCTGCTGCGGCGGCTCGGCTGGAGCGAATGGATCGCCGTGGTGATCGGCGGCGACACCTGTGAGCGTCGCAAGCCCGATCCGCAGCCGTTGCGGCTGGCCTGCAACGCGATGCAGGTCGAGGCCACCCAGGCGCTGATGGTCGGCGACTCGCTCAACGATGTGCTGGCCGCGCGCGCCGCCGGGTTGCCGATCGTGTGCGTGCCCTACGGCTATAACGAGGGCGCCGATCCGCGGCAATTGCCCTGCGATGCATTCGTCGAGACGCTGGCCGAGCTGCCGGCGCTGCTGGCCGGCGCGGGCGCGCGCCCGCCGTTCTGAGCGATCGACGCGCACGTCGCATGGTCCGGGCGATTCTATGGGACGTCGATGGCACGCTGGCGGAGACCGAGCGCGACGGCCACCTGGTCGCATTCAACCGCGCCTTCGAAGCGCTCGGGGTTGCCTGGCGATGGAGCGAGGCACGCTATGGCGAGCTGCTCGCCGTGGCCGGCGGGCGCGAACGGCTGCTGCATGACATGCAGAGCCAGGCGCTGGCGCCCGCGGATGGCGCGCAGCGAGTCGCGCTCGCCGGGCGCATTCACCGGCTGAAGAACGAGTTCTATGCGGCCATCATGCGCACCGGCGCGCTGCCGCTGCGCGCCGGCGTCGCCGAGCTGTTCCAGGACTGCGCCGAGACGGGGATGCGCATGGCGATCGTCACGACCACCAGCGCGGCCAACGTCGACGCGCTGCTGGGCGCGCATCTTGGCGCGGACTGGCGCTCGCGGTTCGCCGCCGTGCTGTGCGCCGAACAGGCACCGCAAAAGAAGCCCGATCCGCAGGTCTATCTGCGGGCACTGCAGGCTCTGCGCCTGCGGCCACAGGAGGCGCTTGCGATCGAGGACGCTCCCGCGGGCATTGCCGCGGCCGGTGCCGCGGGTGTCGCCGTCGTGGCCGTGCGCAGTTTCTATTTTGCCGACGCCGAGGTTGCCGGTGCCCTGGCCGTCGGTCCGTCGCTCGGCAGCGCGCACGGCTGGATGCCGCCGTCAGACGCAGCATCCGCGCAGCGCATTACGCTGCGTCAATTGATTCAGTGGCATCAGCTTCAGCGCGCGCATCCGCGCGCTGCGGCTTCTACGGATCGCGTCGGCTGATCGGCGCGGGCTGCGGCGCGCTTCAATGGCCCTTGTCGGCGTGCTGCGTGTCAACTGCGCCTGCGGCCCGCACCGCGTCGGGTCGCTTCGGCGGCGGCGCTACCGGAGCGCCGCGCGGCTTGACACATTCCGCATAGCCACTGACCGGACTGACCACCGCCTCCTGGCAAATCGCCGACGGCGCTGACTGCGCGCCGCTGCGCTCGCCGGGCGCGTCGGTGGCGAGAGCGGCGAGCGAGCACAGGCTGGTGGCAACGCCGAACAGAACAGGGGTGCGGATGGGCTGCATTCGAGCTTCACTCCGGTGCGGTCGGGCAACGATACTGTCATCGATGCTACCGGCAAGCGGATGTGCCAGCAATGGCACAAGCCGCCGGGGGCAGCGGGCCTTGACTCGGGACTCTATACTGCCGCGCATGGGGGTGATTTCCGTCCGTGCGGCGGCTACAGGCGGGCGCTGCAATTCATGAGGGCAAGCACAGGATACCGACGACCCGCGGCGCTGCCGCTCGCGCTCGCGGCACTCGCCGTGCTCGCGGCCTGTGCGGCAACTCCGGCGCCGGCGCCGGTCTCGCCCTCGGCTACAGCCGCCGCGTTCGATGCCCGACGGCTCGAGCAGCTCGCACCCGATCTGCCCTCGCCGTTGCTGGGTTGGGATCGCGCGCAATGGCTGCGCGCCGCGTTGCAGCTCAATCCGCAGCTCGCCGAGGCGCGAGCCCGGGTCGCCGCGGCGGCGGCAGCCGAACGAACGGCGGCGCAACGCGCCAACCCGACGGTGAATTTATTTGCCGAGTACGTCGGCGCTGCCAGCCGCAGCGCCGCGTGGCTCTACGGCTTGTCGATGGATTTTATTTTGCGCCGCCCTGGCGATCGCGCTCGCGCGATGCACTATGCCGCGCTCCAGACCGCGCTGGCGAACTCGGATCTGGCCGAGACGATCTGGTCGGTGCGCGCCGCGCTTCGACAGGCGCTGCTCGATGTGGCATCGTCGCGTGATGAGTCGGCATTGCTCGAGGCATTGATTGCCGAGCGCCGGACGCTGCTCGCGAGCGATCGGGCGCGCGCCGATGCCGGCGATATCGCCCGTCCGCAGATTCTGGCGGATGAACTGGAACTATCCCGGGCCGAACAGCGGTTGCGGCACGCGCAGGCACGCAGCGCCGACGCGGTGGCGCGGTTCGCAGCGGCGGTAGGCGTGCCGGCGACGGCGCTGAGCGGCGTGCCGCTGCGATGGGATGGCTGGGCGGACATCGGCGCGCTCGCCCCCACGCCGTCGGGCGACTGGCGGGGCGCCGCGCTGATTGGACGGCCCGAGATCGTGCGCGCGGTACGCGAGTACGATCAGGCCGAGACCGGCCTGCAAAGCGAGATCGCCAAGCGCTGGCCGGAGCTGCGCCTGTCGCCGGGCTATGCCTGGGGCGCCAATGGCGTGCGCGAGGATCCGCTCAACGATTTCACGCAGGAGAGCGCCCTGGGCGTCAGTTTCGAAGTGCCACTGTTCAATCTTCATCAGGGACCGATCGGCGAAGCGCTCGCGCGGCGCCAGGCCGCGGGTCAGCATCTGATCGCGGTGCAGGCGGAGCTGTTCGAGCAGATCGATCGCGCCGAGCTCGCGTGGCCGCGCGCGCGGGTGGCGTGGGATGACGCTGCGGGCGTGGTCGCGCTGACGAATCGGCAGCACCAGGCCGAGCAGCGCTCGCTCGCCGCCGGCGCCGGCGATCGCGCCAGCCTCGCGAGCGCGGACGCTGCGGCCACCGAGGCGCAGCTGCTGTTGCTCGCGGCCGCCTATGACGCCGAAACGGCCCTGGGCGCGCTCGAGGATGCCTATCGCAGGCCGCTGCAGGGCACTGAGAGCGAGCTGCCGCTCGGCGCGGGCCCGCAATCATGAAGCGTCCGGCGCCACTGCTGTGGCTGATGTTGCTGCTCGCGCTCGCGTGCCGCGCCGATGAGGCCGATGACGACGCGCAGCCGGCGCTGCAGCCGGACCATTCCGGAGCCTTCGCGCTGACTCAATCCCAGCAACAGGCGGTCGGCCTGCGCATCGACCATCCGATGCCGCTCGCGAGTCCACCGCAGATCGAGGCGTACGGGCTGGTGCTCGACCCGGTGACGCTGGTGAGCGATGCCGGGCATATGGACAGCACCCAGGCTGCGGCGGATGCGGCGGCCGCGGACGTCGCGCGATTGGATAGCCTGTACCGCAACAATGCCGATGCGTCGCTCAAGGCGCTGCAGGCGTCGCGTGCGCTGGCGATTGAGACAGCCGCGCAAGCGCAGTCGGCGGCGGCTGCGTTCAAGCTGCAATGGGGGCCGGTGGCCGCTCTGAGCGCCCCGGGTCGACGCGAACTGATCGACGCCATGAGCAGCGGTCGGCAGCTGCTGGTGCGCGCCGACGTTCCCGGACACCAGTTGCTGAGCGCCATCGCGCCGCGCGCATTGGTGATCGTCGACGGCGTGAGCATCGCGGCGCGCGTGCTCGGACCGCTGCCACGAACCGATGCGCAGTCTCAGAGTACCGGCTGGTTGCTGCAGATCGAGCGCCGACCCGAAGGCCTCGGACCCGGGGCCCGGGCGCACGTGCGGCTGCAAGCCGCGCCGGTGAGCGGGGTGCTGATACCGGCCGCGGCGCTGCTGTATGGGGAGCAGGGCGCTTACGTCTACCGCGTCGCGGCGAGCGGCGCGGATCGCACGCAATACGTGCCGGTGCCGGTCAAGCTCCTGCTGCGCGTGGGGGACGGCTGGCTGGTCGATGGCCTGGGCCGCGCCGACAGCGTCGTGGTGCAGGGCGCCGGCGTGCTGTGGTCGCTCGAAGGCATCAGTACCTTCTCCGCCGCAGAAGAGGAACACGACTAGCGACCATGCTTGCCACCATCGTTCGCGGGTCGCTCAAGTTTCCGAGGATCGTTACCGCGCTTTCCTTACTGATCGCCATCCTGGGGGGCTACGCTCTCCTGAACGCGCGACTCGACGTGTTTCCGGACTTCGCTCCCCCGCACGTGCTGGTACAGGCCGAGGCGCCGGGCCTGGATGCGACCCAGGTCGAGTCCCTGGTGACGCGGCCGCTCGAAGGCCTGCTCGCCGGGGCCGAGAACGTCGAGGCCGTGCGCTCCACTTCCAGCCAGGGGCTGTCGGCGATCCAGGTGGTGTTCGGTCGCGAGGGCGATCCGTACCGACAGCGCCAGGTGATCACCGAGCGCCTGGCCGACTCGAGCTCGCTGCTGCCCACCGGCGTCGGGCCGCCGCTGCTGTCGCCGCTGAGCTCGTCGATGGAATACCTGCTGCACTTCGGCTTCACCAGCGACCGGCTGTCACCGATCGAGCTGCGCGACCTGATCCGCTGGACCATCAAGCCACAGATTCTCGCCGTGCCCGGCGTGGCGCAGGCGCAGATTTTCGGCGGCGACTCGCGCGAGCGACAGCTGCTGGTCGATCCGCTGAAACTGCAGGCGGCCGGTGTCACCCTCGACGAGGTCGACGAGGCGGTACGCCGCGGCACGCAGCTGATCGGCGGCGGCTACCTGGAGACCGCGACGCAGCGCATCGTGCTGCAATCGCAGCCACCGGGGGCCTCGATCGAATCGCTGGCGCAGTCGGTGGTGGTGACGCAGAACGGCGCGCTGCGCATCGGCGACATCGCCAGCGTGCAGGATGCCGCCGCGCCGCGTTTTGGCGACGCGATCATTGGCGGTCGTCCCGGCATCCTGGTCGAGACGTCCACCCAATTCGGCGCGAACACACTCGATGTCACGCACGATCTGGAGCAGCGGCTCGAGACGCTGGCGCCCGAACTGGCGCTGCGCGGCGTGCAGTATCACCGTGCGCTGCTCAGGCCGGCGAGTTTCATCGAGAGCGCGATCGCGAAACTGCGCAATTCGCTGCTGATCGGCGCGGTGCTGGTGGTGGTGCTGCTGCTGCTGACGTTCCGGGACTGGCGCGGCGCCTTCATCTCGTTCAGTTCCATTCCGGTGTCGCTGCTCGCGACCATCTGGATACTCACCAGCCTCGGCTTCTCGCTCAATACGATGAGTCTGGGCGGCCTGGTGGTCGCGCTCGGCGTCGTGGTCGACGACGCCGTCATCGATGTCGAGAACATCACGCGCCGGCGGCGTGGCGCGCCTGCGAACGTGGACGTGCGTGCGTTGTTGACCGGCGCTTCGCTGGAGGTCAGGCGGCCGGTGTTCTATGCCACCGCGGCCGTGGCCGTGGCGTTTCTGCCGATCCTGATGCTGTCGGGCCTGCAGGGCGCCTTCTTCCGGCCGCTGGCCACCGCGTTCCTGGTCGCGGTAGGACTGTCGCTGCTGGTGGCCATGAGCGCTACGCCCGCGCTGTGCGCGCTGCTGATGAACAACTACACGCCGCGCGCAGAGGCCGGCTGGCTGCGCGGCTGCAAGCGACTGCAGCAGTCGGTGATCCTGCGTCTGCAGTCGCGTCCGGGGCTGGTGCTCGCGGCGGTGTTGCTGTGCGGCGCCCTCGGCGTGCTGCTGCTGCCGCTGCTCGGCTCGCGCCTGCTGCCGGACTTTCGTGAGGACTATCTGATCGCGCACGCGGCGCTGCGACCCGGCATCTCGCTGGTGGAGACCTCGCGGGTCGGTCGACGCATCGCCGAGCGGCTGGCCGCAATTCCCGGCATCAAGAGCGTGGCCGAGCAGATCGGCCGGGCCGAGAACGGCCAGGACCCGGATGCGCCGAATAAGAGCGAATTCGAGATCCAGCTCGATCCCTCGCAGGGGGTCACCGCGGAGCAGATCGAGGCCAAGGTTCGCGCCGTGTTCGATGACTTTCCGAACCAGCTGGTAGAAATCTACTCGGTGCTTGCCGAGCGCATCGGCGAGACGCTGTCGGGCGAGGGCGCACCGTTCTTTGTCAGCGTGTTCGGTCCGGATCTGGACGCCGATGATCAGGTGGCCGGCGAGATCGCCGAGGTATTGCGGCGGTGGCCGCAGAGCGGCACGGTGCGGCTCGAAGTGCCGCCGCGGCAACCGGAACTGCGCATCGAAATGCGTCCCGACCAGCTGGCGCTGTACGGACTGCAGGCCGCCGACGTGTTGAGAACCGTCAATGCCGCATTCCACGGCACCGTGGTGGCGGAACTCAATCAATCCGATCGCAGCGTACCGATTGTGGTACGCGTGGCCGGTGTCGACGGTACTCCGCAGGCCGTGCGCGATCTGGTGCTGCGCGGTCGCGACGGCGCATTGGTGCCGCTGTCGTCGGTGGCGGCGCTGGACATCGTGTCCGCGCGCAGTCTGATCAATCACGAGGATGGACTGCGTCGCCAGGTGGTGGTCGCCAATCCGAGGACCACCGATCAGTCGGGCTACGCTCGGGCCGCGCGCGAGGCGGTTGCCGCCAAGGTCAAGCTGCCGGCCGACGTGTACCTGCGTTATGGCGGCACCGCGCCGGCGCAGGCGGCGGCTGCGCGCGAGCTGCTGCTGCATTCGGCGGCCGCATTCGTGCTGATCGTATTGCTGCTGGCGCTCGGGTTTGGTCAGAGCCGGCATGTGCTGCTGGTGCTGGTGGCACTGCCGAGCACGCTGCTCGGCGGCGTGGTGGCGGTGGCACTGACCGGCGGATCGCTGTCACTCGGCGCGATGGTGGGTTTCGTCGCGCTGTTCGGCATGGCCGCGCGCAACACCATTCTGTTGATCTCGCATTACGATCACCTGGTCACTATCGAGCAGCAGCCATGGCATGCGATGACGGCGCTGCGCGGCGCGGAGGAACGCCTCACGCCGGTACTGCTGACCGCATTGCTCACCGGGCTGGCTCTGCTACCGGTGGCCATTCAGTCGCGGCAGCCCGGGCACGAGATCGAAGGCCCGATGGCGATCGTAATCCTTGGGGGGCTGGTGTCATCGACGCTGGTGAGCCTGCTGCTGGTGCCGCCGCTGGCGGCACGCTGGCTGCGCTACCGATAAATCCTCGCTCACTGCGGCGGTTTGGTAACACTTGAGCAAGCCACTGTAGCCTTTATGGCACTTTGCAGGATTTCGCGTACAATTCCGGCCGTTAAGCCTTTGTTTGACAAGAGCAACGATGTTGCTTTAGTACAACATCAATTGGCACGTTGCTTGCTAAGGGGGTTATGGGGTTCCTGCGCCCGAGCAGGTTGCTAGGTTGCAGCATTGCTGCCAGCCGGCGTCGCGAGAAGACAACAAATTTGGAGTCATTCAATGAAGAACACTTTTGCATTACACCATTACCGGGGGCCATTACTTGCTGGCGCCCTTTTGCCCCTGCTGATGGCGCCGGCCATGGCGGTGGACTTTTCGACAGCGGACGGCAAATACACTTTGTCAGTGGCCGGCAACGTCAACGGTGACTATGTCTATACAAGCTGCCAGAGCCCCACTAGTGCGCACGTCGTTGCCGGCGGTTTGACCTGCGTCGGCGGCGGCAACGGCAATAGCGTCTCGAGCGTCGACAACGGCCTGCTGCCTGCGGCCATCACCTTCGGTATCGCGACGACGCAGGACGGCATCGACATCGGGGCGCACTTTGGCTTCTATCCCGGTATCGTCACGCACACGGGCGGCGACCCGAATAACGCCTTTAACGGTGGCACGAACACCGCGTTGGGCACGGCCGCGATGGACGTTCGCCAGGTGTATCTGACGTTCGGCAACAAGGACATGGGTACGGTCCTGGTCGGCCGACAGATTGGCCTGTTCGGCGAAGACGTGATTCTCAATGACATGACGCTGCTCGGCGTCGGCGGGGCTGGCGGTGCGGCTTCGCCGGCACCAGGCAATACGACGCTGGGCGGCATCGGCTTGGGTTACATCTACACCGACTGGCTGGCGCAGGTGGACTACACGACGCCGGACTTCGCCGGCTTCAACCTCACCGCTGGCATCTTTGAACCGCTCAATTCACTGACCGACCCCGTTGGGGCCAGCCCAGAGACCAAGAAGGCGCCGGGCTTTCACGGCAAGGCCGCGTACACCCTGCCGATTTCGGATGGCGTCAAGTTCTATGCCTCGGCGACCTTCATCACTCAGGAGCAGGACTACGACTTCGGCGGGGGTCTGGACCCGACTACTCACGTCAGCTACACGGGTACTGGCTACGACCTGTTTGCCAGGATCGATGTGCAGGACTTTGAGGCCTTCGGTTATTACTATCATGGCAGCGGCATCGGCACGACCGGCTTGTTCGTGTTGTCGGCCGACGGCCTGGGCCACAAGCGTGATTCGGACGGCTACATGGCCCAGCTGACCTACAAGTTTGGTCCGGTGAAGCTCGGCGTGAACTACGGCGACAGCCGCCTCAGTCAGGCGAGTGGCGAAGTCGCACCGACGCTGCTCAGGAGCAACCGCAAGGCCACGGGCGGGGTGTATTACTCGATGACGAAGAACCTGACGCTGCTGGCCGAGTACAGCAACATGCGGAGTGCAGCGCAGAACGGCGGTAGCAATACTGCCAACGTATTTAACATCGGCGCGTTCGTCGGATTCTAAAACTGACCGCGAGAGCCGATTTAAAGCGTAATTGATGAAACCGCGGCGCGGGCGCTTCACGGCGCCCGCGCCGCTTGCGTTTTGGACCATCGAAGTTTCACGCCGCAAGACGATCGCAGCACCAGTCGATCGTGTCCGAATTGCTCGCGGCCGATACCGCAACGCCGAACCCCTGAGCCCGGCCGCAACTGGCGACGCGCATGCCGGGGCTGTCGACGCAGCACAACTTCATGTCCGATGCAATCGCAAATGACTGTGCCATTTCTGGCGCAAGCTTGTAGCGAAGCCGACGCTCGCATAGCTGAATGCAAAGTAGTGATCTCCCAATAGCGCAGATAAGACTATGATAGTCACCGTGCTCTAGTATCATTGATACAAGCTGGCACGAAGCCTGCTAGGGGATGAACGGTCGCGAGGCCATGCACGTGGCGGCGTCTGTGCTCGCAAGCGTGGACGGGCGGGGTGGTGGCAGTGCTCACCGTTACAACGATAGAACGATACAAAGCGAATTGAGGAGAACTGCGTATGCGATTCGAACGTGAAGGTCGGCTATGGACGATCTGTGCCATCCTGGCACTCGGAGGGTCCTGTGCCGTGGCAATCGGAGATGAGGTCACCGACCGCGCCAAAAACCCCGATCTGTGGGCGGCCCCGGGCGGCGATCAGGCCAACACGCGGCACAGCGCGCTAAAGGACATCAACACTTCTAACGTCGGCAAGCTCACCATGGTGTGGTCGCAGTCGAGCGGCACACTACGCGGCCATGAAGGTCAGCCTCTGGTGGTCACCGTCGGCACCACGCCCATGCTGTACATGGAAAGCGGGTGGCCGAATATCATTCAGGCTCTGGACCTGACTGATCCGGATCATCCGAAAGAGATCTGGAATTACAAGAAAACCACCAATCGCGACGACTCCGCGGTACCTCGGGCATGTTGCGACACGGTCAACCGCGGCATGTCGTATGCCGACGGCAAGCTCGTGTTCGGAACCCTGGACGGCTTTGTGATCGCTCTCGATGCCAAGACCGGCAAGGAAGTCTGGGTCGTCAAGCATGCCTACCCGGACAAGGGTGAGACCATCACCCCGGTGCCGCTCATTGCGGACGGCAAGGTTGTCATCGGCTTCGGCGGCGATGAGTTCGCTGCGCGTGGCCGGCTGACCGCCTACGACCTGCAATCCGGCAAGAAGGTCTGGGAGTGCTACAGCACCGGCAGCGACAAGGACGTGTGCCTGACGAAGGACACCAA
>JBIODC010000009.1:0-67284 GCA_044440135.1 Steroidobacterales bacterium
TCCACCAGCTTCACGATATGAAAGCCGCTCGGCGTCTGCAGCACGTCGCTGACTTCGCCGGGTTTCATGCGCGCGATCACGTCGGCCAGGAAGGTCGGCAGCTCCGTACCCTTGCGCCAGCCGATCGAGCCGCCTTCCAGCGCACTCTCGCTCTGCGAATAGGTGACCGCGAGCGCGCCGAAATCCTCGCCGTTGTGCGCGCGATCGTCGAGCTCGTGCGCCAGCTTGCTCGCCTGCGCGAGCTGCGCCGGCTTCGCGTCCTGCGCCACCGCGATCAGGATATGCGCGACGTTGTATTCGTTGGCCGCCGAGGCGGTCTTCTTCTGGTGCTCGAGGTACTGGTCGAGCTCGCGCGGCGTGACGACGATGCGCTGCACGACGTCGCGCTGGCGCAGAATCTGGCGCGCGATCTCGCGCTTGAGCTCGATGCGGTACTGGGCGTAGTCGACGCCGTCGGCGGAGAGCTTCTCGGGCAGCTGCTCCAGCTTCAGTTTCTGGCGCGCGGCGATGTCCTCCAGCGCAGCGTTGACCTGCTCGTCGGACACCTTGATGCCGGCGCGATCGGCGTGCTGTTGCTGGATCTCTTCCTGTACCAGGCGGTCGAGCACCTGCTGGCGCAGCACGGCCTCGGGTGGCAGGGCCACGTGCTGAGTGCGCAGCCGCGCCTCGATCTCGCGCGTCTGGCTCTCGAGCTCGCTTTGCAGCACCACGCCGTCATTGACCACGGCCACGACCCGATCGAGCAGCACGCCGTTGCTCGACAGCTCCTTCCCGGCATCGGCGACCGGCGCCGCCAGCAGCGCGATCAGGGTCAGGCAAGTGGACGGAAGGCGGACGCTGCAGCGCATTAAATTCTCTTTGGCCTCAAAGGTTTAAGCGGATTCTAGGGCCGGGTGGTGGAGGCGGAGTATCCCCGAATCGATTGCTCAAGGAAAGTGCTGACACCGCTTCCGGTGCCGATGCCACTTCCGACATTCGACAGGCCCGTGAGTTCCAGCTGCAGCGACACGCCGGTGTCGCGCTGACCGGTGCGGGTGACGACCGAGCTTTGCGCCACCGCCCGAATGCTCCAGCAGGCGCCGCGATACTGAAAACCGGCGAAATTCTCGATCGGCGCGCGATCCAGCAGCGAATACACCGCGCGCGCGTAGGCAGCCCAGTGGCTGCTGATCGGCCAGGCGGCGGAGGTATCGACCTGTTGCACCACGCCCTCGCGGAACAGGTAGCCGACATTGACCACCTGCTTGTTGTTGGCGAGGTACTGCACCAGCACTTCCGCCTGCTGGATGGTCGAGACGGCCGGGTTGGAGCCCACATCGAACTGCAGGTTCCAGTGGCGGTAGGCGGTCAGATTGACTTCAGCGATCAGGCTCGAGGTCGCGCGCGGCTGGACCAACTCGTCTGACGGCGTGATCTGCTGCTGTTGCTGCAGCGTCAGCGCCGATGTCGGCAGCGACGGCGCAGGCTGCGGCAGCGTGACCCGCGGCGGCTGAAAATACACGCTCTGACCGATGGTGGCGCTCAGGTAGCGTAGGCCGCTCGAATTCTCGAACCACTTGGTGGTGACGCCGAGCGTGAGTTCATTGGCGTCGCCGATGCGATCGATGCCGACGTAGCGATTGGGGCGAAACAACTCGATCGAGTTCAGATCCGGGATTGAGGTGTCGAACACCGGCAACTGGGTCTGATCCCGATACGGTATGTAGACGTACATGAGCCGCGGCTCGAGCGTCATGGTGCGCAAGCCGCCGGAGCCGGCGAGCCGTTCGAACTGCAGGCCGGTATCGATATCGAGGATCGGCAGACTGCGCTGTGGCGAACTGTCGGGCGTGCCGCTGTCGCGCAGCGAGTACTGCGTCAGATCCCAGGCGATACTCGGGCGAAAGAAGTAACCGGGTGCGGAGATGTCGAGCCCGATCTGGGGCCTGGCATCGAACCGCCAGCCGCTGACGCAGGGCCAGGGCGCCGCGCTGCCCACGGTGGACGCCACCGTGCATGGCGGCGGGCTGCAGCTGCTACAGGCGCCTTGCGCGCAGCTGCAGGAGCTGCCGACCGAGCGGGTGAAGTTCACCAGTTCGCTGTCGAGGCTGGTGACCAGTAGCGGCCATCGCTGTGGGGACCACAGTCCGGAGGCGGTTACGCGCGGCAGCTGGGTGTAGGGCCGCTCATTGTCGAGCCCGGAGTCCGGCAGAGTGTTGTCCAGGGTCTGAAAGCCCAGCACCTGAGCACGCAGATTCCAGATGTCGTCGCGATGGCTGATCGCGACGCTGCGCGCCAGGAACGGGGTACTGGTCGACTCCGAGCCCTGGCTGAAATCCTCGAAATACTCGGTATCGCTGACGCTGGTGACGCCGGCGTCGACCCGCGTGTTCTGTGGCAGCTGCAGTCGGTCGAGGAAGCGCACGTAGCTGCGGTCGCTGCTGGAATTGGGCTGCCCGTTGCTGCGCAGCAGCTGGCCGTACAGCCGATCACTCGGAAGATAGCTGGCGTCGATGCTGCCGCGGTCGATGGCGCTCAGGAAGCGGTACTGCACACCCATGTCGAGGCCACGGTACGAGTAATAGGTCGGCGCCAACGTCGCATCCTGGTTCGCAGCAATGTTCCAGTACCAAGGCGTGGCGAGCATCGCGCCGCTGCGGCTCGAGGTGCTGACCTCCGGAAACAGGAAGCCGCTCTTGCGCGCGTCGCTGAGCGGGAACGAGATCCAGGGAAGGTATGCGATCGGGATGCCCTCGATGTCGATGATCGCGCCGCGGCCGACACCCTCACCGGCAGCGGTGTCCAGGCGCAGCTCGCGCGCGCGGATCTGCCACGTGGCGCGCGGCGGCGGACAACTCGTGTAGGTGACCTTGCGCAGCGTGATGACCTTGCTCGGCGTCATCGAGATCTGGTCGGCGCTGCCGTGGCCGGACTGCTGCAACAGCTGGAACTGTGCGTGGTTGAACAGTGCGCCGTCATCGCCGTAGCGCCCGGTGTCGCCCTGCACCAGCACGGTCGGGTCGTAGAAGCGCACCCGGCCGCTGACGTTGAGGCTGTTGTTGTTGCGGTCGTAGATGACGTTATCGGCCTGGATCTCCCGCTCGCCCACATGCACGTCGACATTGCCGGTGAGCTCGGTCCGGCCATCGGCGCTGGTGGTGAGCTGATCCGAAGTGCTGGTGATGTCGGCGCCAAGCCTCGCGACGCCGACCGCCTTGTGCGTGTCGCTGCCGGCTGCGCCCGCTGTGCCGGTTGCCGCGGCCGCGAGCAGTGGCGCCGCAGGGTTCTCCCAGGACAGCCCGCATGGCGCTGCGGTGCTCACATCGACGGCGTTTTCCGGCGCGTCAGCGGCCTTCGCCGCGAGCACCGGGGCACAGCAGAGCGCTGCACCCAGAAGCGCGCGCAGGTGCGGAGGAGCAATCATGTGGGCCGTCATTATAATGACTGATGCCACGGCCGCGGTCTTGCTTCACGGACGGCGCGGTTGAAGAGGAAGAAAGAGTTTAATGACGGGCAGCGATGCGCGCGTCGAGCAGATCCGGGACTGGCTGACCAGCGAGCTGGGCTTTCGCCTGATCCGGCTCGAACCGGCCTCGGCGGATGCCAGCTTCCGACGTTACTTTCGCGCCTGGCGTGAGGACGGTCTGACGCGCGTGGTGATGGACGCCCCGCCGGACAAGGAAGACATCGGACCGTTCCTCAAGGTCGCCGCGCTGCTCGAGGGCTGCGACGTGCACGTGCCGCATATCCATGCGACCGACGGCGCGCGCGGCCTGGTGCTGCTCGAGGACCTGGGGTCGGAGCCGTATCTGACCCGGTTGCGCGCCGGCACCGATGTCGATCTGCTGTATGCCGATGCGCTCGATGCGCTGCTGCGCATCCAGGTGCGCGGCCGTGATGCCGCGCGCCAGCTGCTGCCCTACGATCGAGCCGCGCTCGAGCGCGAGATGGGGCTGATGCCGGAATGGTTCTGCGAGCGCCATCTGCGGCTGACGCTGGACGATGCGGAGCGTGCCCTGCTGGCCGAGAGTTTTGAGTTCCTGACCGTGCAGTCGCTCGCGCAGCCGCAGGTGTTCGTGCATCGTGACTATCATTCGCGCAATCTGATGCGGCTGGCGAGCCGCAATCCCGGCATCATCGATTTTCAGGATGCGCTCGCCGGCGCGGTCGGCTACGACCTGGTATCCCTGCTCAAGGATTGCTACATCGACTGGCCGCGCGCCCGGGTGGAGCAGTGGGTGAGCGGCTACCGGGCGCGGCTGCTGCGCAGCGCCGGCGACCTGGCCGGATCGAGCGAGCACGAGTTCCTGCGCTGGTTCGATCTGATCGGACTGCAGCGTCACATCAAGGTGCTCGGCATCTTTGCGCGCCTGTGGTATCGCGACGGCAAGCGCGGTTATCTGCCGGACCTGCCGCGCACGCTCGGGTATGTACTGGATGCGGCACGGCGCTTTCCCGAACTGCGGGGCTTCACGCAGTGGATGCAGCGGCGCATCGTGCCGGCGTTCGGCGCGGCCAACGCGCGGGCGCTCGCGGCGGAGCAGCCGTGAGCATCGCCTGCGCGATGGTGCTGGCCGCCGGACGCGGCGAGCGCATGCGTCCGCTGACCGACCAGGTGCCGAAGCCGCTGCTGCTGGTTCGCGGCAAACCGTTGATCGTCTACCACCTCGAGAAGCTCGCGCGCCTCGGCGTCAAACACGTCGTCATCAATCTCGCCTGGCGCGGCGAGCAGATTCGAGCCGCGCTCGGCGACGGCGCCGAGTGGAAGCTGCGGATCCACTACAGCGACGAAGGCGGCGAAGCCCTGGAGACCGGCGGCGGCATCTTCCAGGCGCTGCCATGGCTCGGCCCGGAGCCATTTCTGGTCGTGAACGCCGATGTATTCACCGAGTTTGATTTCGGCGCCATCCAGATCGCCCCCGAGGCGCTGGCGCAGCTCGTGCTGGTCGCCAATCCGATACATCATCCGCAGGGCGACTTCGCGCTGGTCGACGGCCGGGTGCAGGAACACGGCGGCGCGCGCTGGACCTATTCGGGAATCGGGTTGTACCGCCCGGAACTGTTCGAGGGCTGCCGTCCCGGCAGATTTCCATTGCTGCCGCTGCTCCGGCGCGCCATCAGCGCACGCCGGCTGCATGGCCAGGTATTCCAAGGCGCCTGGAACGACGTCGGCAGCATCGAACGGTTGGCCGCCTTACAATGAGGCCTATGAGCAGCACCCTTGGGGGAATCCCGGTCGTGATCGACGTTACCGCTGGCGGAGCGGGAGCAGGCGCGGCTGCGGGCGCGGGTTCCGCCAACGGCGTGCGCAGCGGCCAGAAGTATCTGACACCGCAAGGTTTTACCGCCATCAAGGACGGTATCAAGCCACACGGTGACGCCGATCGCGGCGGCCTTGCCGGCAAGCCGGGCTGGCTCAAGGCGCGGCTTGCGAGCGGCCCCGGCTACGAGTTCGTGCGCTGCACGGTGCGCGAGCACCGGCTCGCAACGGTGTGCGAGGAGGCCAGGTGCCCGAACATCGGCGAATGCTGGAATGCCGGCACCGCGACCATCATGCTGATGGGCGCGGTATGCACGCGTGCCTGCCGCTTCTGCGCCGTCGACACCGGTAATCCGCGTGGGTGGCTCGACGCCGAGGAACCGCAGCATGTCGCCGCGAGCGTCGCCCTGATGCGACTCAGGTACGTGGTGCTGACCTCGGTGAACCGCGACGATCTGGCCGACGGCGGTGCCGCGCATTACGCCGCCTGTATTCGCGCGATCAAGCAGCACAACCCCGATACCGCGGTCGAGGCGCTGACGCCGGATTTCCAGGGCGTACTGCCTGACGTCGCGACCGTGCTCGACTCGGGGCCGGAGGTGTTCGCGCAGAACGTCGAGACGGTGCGCCGGCTCACGCACCCGGTGCGCGACCCGCGTGCCGGCTATGCGCAGACGCTCGCGGTGCTCGCCCACGCCAAGCAGCATCGGCCCGGGGTGCTCACGAAGACCAGCCTGATGCTCGGGATCGGCGAGACGGACGAGGAGATCGTGCAGTGCATGGACGATCTGCGCTCGATCGGGGTCGATATCCTCACCCTTGGCCAGTATCTGCGGCCGACCGTGAATCATCTGAGCGTGCAGAGATTCGTCACGCCCGATGAGTTCCAACGCTATCGCACCTGGGGGCTCGCGCGCGGTTTCCGTGAGTGCGTATCCGGTCCGCTGGTGCGTTCAAGCTATCGCGCCGAGCAGGTGCTCGCGGGCAATAACGTCGGACTTGGTGCCCCGGCCAGCGCTGCCGGCGTGGCCGCCGCCAGCGCTGGGGCCGACGTGGCCGCCACGGCGCCGTGAACGCGCAGCCATCAGCGATCGAGTGCGGTGGCGCTGCCGCTGCCAATGCGGCCACTGCGGCGACCGCGGGCGCGAGCCCCGACACGCCGCCGCTGCCGATCACAGCCCCGGTGGCCCGATGGCTCGGCCGCGTGCCGTACCAGCCGACCTGGCGCGCGATGCAGCGCTTGACCGAGCAGCGCGACGCGGCGACGCCGGATGAGATCTGGCTGCTCGAGCACGATCCGGTTTTCACCCTCGGCATGAACGCCGATCGATCGCACCTGCTGGCGCCGGGCGACATTCCCGTGGTGCAGATCGATCGCGGCGGCCAGGTGACCTATCACGGACCGGGCCAGCTCGTGATCTATCCGCTGATCGACGTGCGCCGGGCGCGCCTCGGTATCCGCGACCTGGTGAGCGCGCTGGAACGCGCGGTGATCGACTACGCAGCACGCTTTGGCATTCGAGCCGAATGCCGCGCCCATGCGCCGGGGGTGTACGTGGAGGCTCGCAAGCTCGCGAGCGTCGGCCTGCGCATCCGCCGCGGCGGCAGCTACCACGGACTGGCATTGAACGTGGACATGGATCTGGAACCGTTCCGCCGGATCAATCCCTGCGGCTACGCAGGCCTGGAAATGACGCAGCTGGCGAGCCTCGGCGGACCGGGCAGCGTGGCGCAGGTGGCCACCGAGCTCGCGCCGCTGCTGGCCGCGATGCTTGCGCGGAAGCAGTCGTGATCTGCCTGCAGGTCAACGTCAACGGTCAGCGGCGAGTGCTGGCCGGTGTGGCCGCGGCCGAAGTGATCAATGCGACGATCTCGCTCTACCCCGCGCTCAAAGAGGGTTGGCTCGAAGTCGCAGGCTCGGTGCTGCCGCAGGATCAGCCGGTGGCCGACGCCCGCTGGCTGGCCGCGGCACTATCGGCCGGGGATGTCGTGGAAGTCCGGTTGGTGGATTCCGAGCAGGCCACCGCTCCGCAGCTCAGCCGCACCGATCCAACCGCGCCGTCCACCGACAGCATTGCACTGGTCTGCGCCTTTTGCGACAAGTCTCCCGATGAAGTTCCGGGCATGCTCGCATCGCGCAAGGCGATGATCTGTCCGGAATGCATCGGCTATCTGCACGACATCATCAGCTCTGGCCGCGCCAAAAAAAAAAGCCCCGCGGATCGGCTGATCGGCGGGGCGAGACGGGGAAGGGGCAGGACCGCAGCGCTGGGGCTCGAAGGCGCGACGCTGCTGTACCAGGGCGGGGAGCCCGCCAGAGCGGAACGGGAACCGGCGATCGGGAGCGACGGGAGGTGTCCTCATGCTGCAACTGCGACCCAATTGCGAATGCTGCAACGTCGATCTGCCGCCGCAATCCGCGGCCGCGCGCATCTGCTCGTTCGAATGCACCTTCTGCGCGTCCTGCGCGGATGGCGTCCTGGCTGGTACCTGCCCCAATTGCGGTGGTGAACTGCTCGTCCGCCCGCGTCGCCCGGCCGCGAGACTGGCCGAGAATCCATCGTCCTCGGAACGCGTTTACAGGCCCGCGGGCTGCGGCGCGGCTGCGGCGCGACCGACATGAAGCGCAGCGTCCCGGCGGCGACTCCGATCAAGGCCACGGCAGCCGAGTTGCTGCGGCAGCTTCCGGGCAGAGTCACCGACGAGTGGCCGATGGGCGAACGCTTCACGCGGGCGCTGGCTCACGGCTCGATGTCGGTCGAGCTCTACGCCCCGGTGGCAGTGGACCCGCAGACCCCACACGATCAGGACGAGCTGTATTTCATTCATACCGGTCAGGGGGTGCTGGCGATTGCCGGGACTCGATACACTTTTGCCCCCGGCGACTGCTTCTTCGTGGCGGCGGGTGTGGAGCATCGGTTCGTGGAATTCTCACCGGGCTTGTGTGCCTGGGCCGTGTTCTGGGGTCCGAAGAACGGTGAGGCCGATGCCTGACGCGTCGCGCCAGGCCGGCCGCGGAGGTTGGCGATGAGCCCGCCGTCGGTACTCAAGTTCGACTTGCCGAGCGCAATGGCCGAAGAGTACTTCCTGCCGGCTGAAAAGTTGATTGCCGGCAACCCCAGACAATGGGTCTGGAAGCACTATGCCGACGCCAGCGGAAAGTTTTTCGCCGGCGTCTGGCACAGCGAGGTCGGCAAATGGCACGTGTCCTACACCGAGGAGGAGTATTGCCAGATCCTGCAAGGTAGCAGCATCATTGCCGACGGCGCCGGCAATGCGATGACGGTATCGGCCGGTGACAGCGTGGTCATACCCCGAGGCTTCATCGGCACATGGGAAGTCGTCGAGCCGACGAAGAAGATCTACGTGATCTACGAGCCCGGCGAGTGATTCCGGGCATCACAGCACGGGCGTTGGCCGCACGCGCTGGTGCCCGCCAGTTCATCGGCGAGTTGATCGAATAGGGACCGGTAGCCGCGATGTTGATACCTGGCATAAGACTGGCGTCCGCCGCCGATGCGCCGGCGATTGCCGAGATGTCCAGGCAATACATCGAACACGGTCTCGGATGGAGCTGGACGCCGACCCGCATTGCGGCCGCGATTCAGGACCAATCCACCAATGTCGCGATCATTCGTCCGCCCGACGCCGTCATCGGATTCGCGATCATGCACTACGGCGAGCACACGGCTCACCTGGCGCTGCTGGCCGTGCACCCGACGCAGCGCCTGCGGGGCATCGCGGCGAGCCTGCTCGCATGGCTCGAGAAATGCGCCGACACCGCCGGCATCGAACGCATCCGGGTGGAGGCACGCTCGGACAACCCGGCCGCGATCGCGTTCTATCAGAAGCACGGCTACAAGCAGGTTGACCGACTGGCCAACTACTATCGGGGCGTGCTCGATGCGGTTCGATTCGAAAAGACGCTACGGGCCCCGGTGCGCGAAGCGCCGCCCTGGCGAGCCGCCCGCCAGTGATCCATTGTTGTCCCTGACTGTGTTCAGCGCCGCGATCTTTGACATGGACGGCCTGCTGCTCGACTCCGAGCGAGTCATCATGCAGGCCTGGCTGGCCGCAGCGCAGCAGGAGGGCCTGCGGCTCTCCGAGCCCGACTTCCTGCTGGTCGTGGGCCGCGGCGCTGACGATTCCCGTGCCAGGATTGCGGCACTGCTCGGCGGTCAGGAGGGGTTTCAACTGGTGCGCGATCGAGCGCGCGCCAACCTCGCCGCCCAGCCGGGGGTGGTATTTCCGCTCAAGCCCGGAGCGCTGGAACTGCTGGTGTTGCTGCGGCAGCGGCACGTGCCGTGCGCGGTGGCTTCCTCGACCTATGCGGATGAAGTGCGTCGCAGGCTGGCAAACGTCGGCGCGCTCGATTTCTTTCAGGCGGTCGCGGGTGGCGATGAGGTGTCGCGCAGCAAGCCCGATCCGGCGGTATATCTGCTGGCAGCCGAGCGGCTTGGGGTGCCGCCGGCGCGATGCCTGGCCTTCGAGGACAGCGATCACGGCGCCGTGGCCGCGCACCGGGCGGGCCTGAGCGTGGTGGTGGTGCCAGACCTCAAGGCCCATTATTTCGCGTCGGCCTACATGCAGCTGTCCTCGCTCGAGGACGCGCCCGCGCATATCAATCGCTGGTTTTCGGCCGGCATGGATGCGCCGCTCGCGACACTGGGTTCCTAGCGGTGGCGCAGCCCGGCGGCCGGGACCGGCCATCACCCGAATCCGAACGGTAGTCGGTTCATCACCCGGAGCGATTACAGGAAGGCGCGCGATGGATGCGATCAGTTATGCCGGTGGTTGTCTGTGTGGCCGCGTGCGCTACCAGGCTGCAGGCGAGGCCGCGAACCTTTGCTTCTGCCATTGCGCGAGCTGCCGGCGCGCGATCGGTGCACCGATGGTGCCCTGGGGAACTTTCCACGCGGATGATTTTTCGATCGTGCGCGGCCGGTTGGCGCAGTTCAGCTCATCGCCGAAGGTCACGCGAGGCTTCTGCGCCGATTGCGGTACCTCGCTGACGTACCGGCATGATGAACGCAGCGGCGAGATCGACGTGACCTTGTCGAGCCTCGACGACCCGGGCGTGCTGGTGCCGGAGATTCACATCTGGGTTGAAGACAAGCCGCCGTGGGTGATCATCGACGACGGTCGGCCGCAGTTCGCGCAGTCTCGAGTCGGCGCATCCGCGCCGGGGAGCTCGGCCGGATGACGGCGCGCCGGGTAGGTCGCGGTGCGCTGGTGTAGACGAGGATGCTCGTGACGCAATCATCGTCGTGGTTTACGTGGGCAATTCTGTCGGCGGTATTCGCCGCGTTGACCGCGGTGTTTGCCAAGGTCGGCCTGCAGGGGGTCGATTCGGACCTCGCCACGCTGATCCGGACCGCGGTCATCATCGTGGCGCTGGCCTGCTTCGTAGCCGTCACCGGAAAATGGAGCAACCCCTCGGCGCTGGGATCGAGAACCTGGTTGTTCCTGGTGCTGTCCGGCCTTGCGACCGGAGCGTCCTGGATCTGCTACTTCCGAGCGCTCAAGTTGGGCGAAGCCTCGAAAGTCGCACCGGTGGACAAGTTCAGCCTGGTGCTGGTCGCGATCTTTGCCTACCTGTTCCTGGCCGAACGCCCGTCGATGCGCGAGTGGATCGGCATCGTGATGGTCGGCGCGGGAGTCGTGATCCTGGCCCTGAAGCGCTAGACAGTGCCGAGTGCCGCCACGGGTAACGAGCAGCGACGGCGGGTGCAAATGGGCAAGAGCCGATTGGAAGCGTTCAGCGATGGCGTCATCGCCATCCTGATCACGATCATGGTCCTGGATCTGAAGGTGCCTGAAGGCGCCCAGTTCCGGGCACTCATCCCATTGATACCGCTGTTTCTGAACTACGCGCTGAGCTTCCTGTACCTGGCGATCTACTGGAACAACCATCATCATATGCTGCACACCTTCGACAGGGTCACGGGAGCAATCCTGTGGGCCAATATGCATCTGCTGTTCTGGCTGTCGCTGATTCCAGTCACCACTGCGTGGATGAGTGAAAATCATCGCGATGCGGCACCGTCAGCGCTATATGGCGCCGATCTGCTGATGGCGGCCATTGCCTATTTCATACTCGAGCAACGGATCATTGCATCGCAGGGATCTGGATCGCTGTTGAAGCGGGCGATTGGCCGCGATCTGAAAGGCAAGCTGTCGCCGATCCTCTACCTCGTCGGGATTGGCACGGCGTTCCGCTCGCCGTCGCTGTCGCAGGGCCTGTATGTGCTGGTCGCACTGCTGTGGCTGGTTCCGGACCGGCGGATCGAGAGCGTGTTTTCGAGCGGGCACGATTGACTACAATCGGCCGATTCACGCAGCATTGACAGCGCGCGCGTCGCGGGCGCAACCCGCACGATGGATTCGCCGGACATTGACGGCGCGTGCCGTCGTTCAGCAACGTTCTGGAGCGTAGCAGCATCGAGGGCCTGCATGCACAAGAGCAAACTGGGCGGTTTCATCATCGACTGCCAGACGGTGAACCTGGGGAGTGCCGCGGATTTCTGGGGTCGCGCCCTGGGCATGGAGCAGCGGCAGTTGCCGCCTGAGGAGGCCGATAAGTACGTGGCTCTGGCCGATCCGCTCGGCCGGCTCGATATCGAGGTGCAGGCAGTGACGCATCCAAGTCGGGTCCACCTCGACATCGAGACCGACGACATCGAGGCCGAGGTGCGGCGCCTCGAAGCCCTGGGGGCCACGCGCGTCGCCCAGGTGAGATCCTGGTGGGTGATGCAGGCGCCGACCGGTCATCGCTTCTGCGTCGTGCGCAGCCACTCGCCGAATTTCGCGCAGCAAGCCCGGCAATGGCCCTGAGCGCGGCGCGCTGATCACGCAGGCAGCATGCGCCTGTGGTCCCTGCATCCCAGATACCTTGACGCGCGCGGCCTGGTAGCGCTGTGGCGCGAAGCGCTGCTCGCGCAGGCTGTGCTGCGCGGCCAGACCCTCGGCTATAAGCATCATCCGCAACTGCAGCGGTTCGCCGAGTCGTCCGCACCGCGCTCCGCCATTGCCCGCTATCTGCGCGCGGTGCAGGCGGAGGCCGTGCGCCGTGGATACCGGTTCGATGCGCGCAGGATCGGCCGCAGCGGGCCGAGCGAGCCATTGCCGGTCACGCGGGGCCAGCTGAAGTACGAGCTGCAGCATCTGCGGCGCAAACTCAGGATCCGCGCGCCTGCCTGGCTCGCGCAGCTGCCGGCGGTGGCCGTACCGCAGCCGCATCCCGCCTTCCGGGCCGTGCGCGGTGGCATTGCGGCCTGGGAATCGATCGTGGCGGATCACCCGCGGCCGCAGCCCGTGTCCGCGCGCGATCGGGGGCGGCACCCGGGCGGGCGGCGCCGGGCGGCGCCCAAGGTGCTACCATCGAAGCTCATATGACGAAGCTGCTGACTCATCTGCTCGTAAGCGCGCTGCTGCTGTGGCTCGTCAGTCAGATCGTTCACGGGATACAGATCGTCGACTTCGGATACGCGCTGCTGGCGGCGTTGGTGCTGGGCGTGGTGAATTTTCTGGTGCGGCCGATCCTGATCATCGTGACGCTGCCGATCACCATTCTGACCCTGGGGCTGTTCCTGATCGTGATCAACGCGCTGATGCTGATGTTGACCGGCGCGATCGTCCCGGGACTGCATATCGAGAGCTTCCGCGCAGCGCTGCTCGGCGGGCTGCTGCTGGGACTGTTCAATCTGGCGGCGAGCGCGCTGCTGTACCGACCCCGGCGCTGAGCATCGCGCCGCCGTTTGCCGCAACGGCCGGACCTGCGGTCGGCCGCTACAGCACCAGCATGACCTGCGGGCAGAGCTTCAGCGCCGCGAACAGCTGCGCAATCTGATCCTCGCTGCGGGCGCGGATGATATAAGTGATCCCCAGGAAATTGCCCTGAGCCGACGGGCGTTCGGTCACCCCGGCAGGATCGAGCGGCCCGGCGTGCTGTTCGACGATCGCATCGACGTGGCCGCGCACGCCGTGTTCGACCCGCACCATGACCTTGATTGGGTAGTCGCAGGGGAAATTAACGCGTTCCGGTCCGTTGCTCGTCATAGGTCGCAATGTTGCGCCGCCATGGAAGGCGATGGGTGCGAGGATGCATCCCTATTACAGGTAGCGGGCCTGGAATTCAAGCGCCTGTGCTACACTAAGAGGCGATCGTTGACAGTCGGTGTTGCATTTTCCGGGCCCGAACCGCCTGCGATCGAGGTGGCAGGATCTACGCTTCGACGGCTCGTGAGACGCCTTCTCCCTGACCTCGGCTGCTGTTCCTGCCGTTTTCTACGACCTGCAATGGTCGAACTGTTCTGGAGAGCGTGATTTTTATGGCGAAGATTTATGTGGGTAACCTGCCGTTTACAGCTAGTGAGGCCGAGGTGCGCGCACTGTTCTCGCAGCACGGCACCGTCGACGCGGTATCCCTGCCGACCGATCGAGAGACCGGCCGGCCGCGAGGCTTTGGATTCGTCGAAATGAGCCAGGCCGATGCGGCTCGTGCGATCCAGAGTCTGAACGGCTATTCGATGAATGGCCGTCCGTTGCGCGTCAACGAAGCGCAAGACAAGCCGCGCACCGGCGGCGGCGGCCGTCCGGGCGGCGGAGGCTTCCGCGGCAACGCTGGCAATGGCGGCAACAGCGGCGGCGACGGCGGTCGCTGGTAACCGGCACGCGATTCGCTCAACGCGAATAAAGGCCCGGAGCGATCCGGGCCTTTTTTTATTCGCGCTATGCTCGAGGCTCCGGGCTGCAAGCGGCGATTGAACGAGGACGTCGAGCCATGACCGTGCCGGCAGAGGCAACGCATTTTCCAGGCCGTATCGGGCTTGGAACCTGGGAGATGGGCGTCTCCGCGCCCGCGCGCAAGCGGGAAATCGTCGCGGTGAGGCACGCGCTCGATATCGGCTACCGGGTGCTCGACACCGCCGAGATGTACGCCGACGGGGGCGCCGAGCGCGTCATCGGCAGCGCGCTCAAAGTCTTCGGTACCGCGCGGCGGGCCGAGCTGCACATCGTCAGCAAGGTCCTGCCGACCAACGCCTCGCGCAGCGGCACCGCGCGTGCGTGCGAAGCCTCGATCGGGCGCATGGGCTGCGACTACCTCGATCTCTACCTGCTGCACTGGCCGGGCCCGCATCCGTTCAGCGAGACGCTGCGCGGGTTCGACGATCTGGTTCGGCGAGGTCTGATTCGCCATTTCGGCGTCAGCAACCTCGATCTGGCCGAGCTGCAGCGATGGCTGCAGACGGAAAAGAGCCTCGGGCTTGGCGCGACCACGTGGTGCAATCAGCTGTATTACTGCGCCGAGGCGCGCGGCATTGAATTCGAACTGCTGCCGTTCCAGCGTGCGCACGCAATCCCGACCATGGCGTATTCGCCGCTCGGACGCGGTTCGCTGGCGCGGCATCCATTGCTGACGCAGCTTGGCCGCGAGCGGCAGGTCAGCGCGGCGCAGATTGCGCTCGCCTGGTGCCTGCGCGAGCCCGACGTGATCGCCATCCCGAAGTCGGTCGAACCGGCACGCATCGAGGAGAATCTGAGGGCCGGGCAGCTGCGGCTGAGCGCCACGGAGCTGCGTCAGATCGACCAGGCGTTTCCGCCGCCGAGCGCAAAGCGACCGCTGGAGATGATCTAAGCTTTGAAATTCCTGCCGCACGCCCGGCTCCGACCGCGGCGCGGCCGTTGCGGCACGCGCTTTACGTTGCCCGCGAGCCTGATGGTGGCGGGCCTGAGCGCGGGGGCGCTCGCCGCGCCGGCCACGCCACCCGCCTGCCGATACCTGGCGCAGTCGATGGCGGCGCAACCGCCGGGGGCGGTATTGCTGCCGAGTTACCCGAGCGAGCATAGCGGCGCTCTGAGCGCGGCGGCGTTTACCTACGACAACGCGCTAGCGGCGATCGCCCTGGTTGCGTGCGGGCAGGTCGCGCTGGGCCGCCGCATCGGCGACGCGCTGCTGCTGGCGCTCGATCACGATCGCTACTGGCACGATGGCCGGCTGCGCAATGGCTATGCGGCCGGGGCGATCCGCGCCGAGCCGCTCAGACTCGCGGGCTGGTGGGATCGCAAGGCGCAGCGCTGGCTCGAAGACGGCTATCAGGCCGGCAGTGACAGCGGCAACATGGCATGGGCCATGCTGGCGTTGTTGACGCTGCAGGCGGCGAGCGGCGATGCGCGCTATCGCGACGGCGCGCTGCGCCTGGCTCGCTGGGTCGAGGGCACGCTCGACACGCGCGGCGCCGGCGGGTTCATCGGCGGCTACTTCGGCAATGAACCCGCGCCGCAACGGCTGGGGTGGAAGTCCACTGAACACAACACCGATCTGGCCGCGGCCTTCGGGCTGCTGGCGCGCGTGACCGGGGATGCGCATTGGCAGCAGCGTGCGGCCGGGGCGGCCGGGCTGGTCGCGGCCATGTGGAGCGACGCGTGCGGCTGCTTCGCGGTCGGCACCGCCGAGGATGGCGTGACGGTGAATCCGCTGCTGGCTCTGGACGCCCAGGTCTGGCCGCTGTTGGGATTGCCGGGGGCCGTCGCACAGCATGGCTCGGTTCTGCAGACCATCGACCGGCGACTGCGGTTCGAGTCCGGCTATGCCTACAGCGAGGCCGGCGGTGGCCTGTGGATCGAGGGCACCGCGCAGGTCGCGGTGTTGTTCGAGCTGCTGCATCAGGAGGGGCGCGCGCGGGCGCTGCGCGCCGCGATCGATGGCGAGCGCAGCGCGAATGGTGGCTATTACGCGAGCGGCACGGCCGCGACGCCCACGGGTTTCGTGCTGGCCACCGATCCGACCAAGCCTCGGGTCTATTTCCATCTCGAGCATCTGGGTGCGGCCGCGTGGGCGGCGCTGGCGCAGCAGCGCTACAACCCGTTTACCGGCGGTCGTAGCCTGCCGCCGTGACAGGTAGAATTCGGTTCGAAGTTTGCGCAGCCGGTCGGCGCCGCTGCCGGTCTGCATTAGGAGTGGGGCGTGAAGGCATTAGTGAGCACCGAGTGGCTGGCATCGCAGCTGCAGTCGAGCGATCTGGTCGTGTTCGACGCCAGCTGGTACATGCCCGCGGAACGGCGTGACCCACAGGCCGAATATCGGCTCGCGCACATTCCCGGAGCGCTGTTCTTCGACATCGATGCGATCGCCGATACCGAGTCGGCACTGCCGCACATGGTGCCGACCGCGGCGCGGTTCGAGCGCATGGTCGGCGCGCTCGGCGTGTCGGCCGCCAGCCGGGTCGTGTTCTACGATCAGAAAGGGGTGCTTTCCGCGCCGCGCGGCTGGTGGCTGATGCGGCTGTTCGGCCACGAGCGCTGCGCCGTGCTCGATGGCGGTCTGCCGAAGTGGCGCCGTGAAGGGCGTGCGCTCGAGCAGGGGCCAGGACCCGCGCCAGCGGCCGGCGAGTTTCGCGCCAGCCTGAATGCGCGCTATCTGCGCGGCCTGGGCGATGTGCTGGCCAATCTGCAATCCAGGCGCGAGGTGCTGCTCGATGCGCGCTCGGCCGATCGTTTTCATGCGCGCGTGCCCGAACCGCGTGCCGGGCTGCGCTCCGGTCACATGCCCGGCGCTCGCAGCCTGCCGTTTACCGAGTTGCTGAGTGCCGACCAGACCCTATTGCCCGCCGAGCAGTTGCGCGCGCGCTTCGCGGCTCGCGGCATCGATGAGCGCACTGCGGTCGTCACCACCTGCGGCTCCGGACTGACGGCGGCGGTGCTGAGCCTCGGCCTCGAAGTCGCCGGCTGGCCGATGGGCGCGATCTACGACGGTTCCTGGAGCGAATGGGGCGCGCGCACCGACACCCCGGTCGAAGTCTGAGCGCAGGCGTGGACCCAGAATCGCAAGCCCCGATCGACGGCGCGCTAGCGCCGCCGAAGCCGGGCAAATTCGACGGCTTGCGACTCATCGCGCTGCTGAAATTCGGCAAGGCGCTGCTGCTGATCGCGACCAGTTACGGCGTGCACCGCCTGCTGGATGCGGCGCTGGTCGAACGGCTGTACAACTGGTCGGCAGACCTGAGCGATGACCGCTTTGAACGCAAGCTGCTGATGCGAGCCTTGACCTGGGTCGGGGGCCTCGGTGCCAAGAAGATCGAGATTTTCTTCGCGGTCACCGTGGCCTATACGGCGGTGGTGCTGGTCGAGGGGACCGGCCTGTGGCTGCGCCGCGCCTGGGCTGAATGGCTGACCGTGATTGCCACCAGCTCGCTGATCCCGTTCGAACTGTGGGAACTGATCACGCGGCCGCCGGGCCGGCGACTGGCGATCGGAGCGACACTGGTGCTCAACCTGGCGATCGTCTGGTATCTCGCGCGGCTGTTGCGCAAGGCCGCGGCGCAGCACCCATCGCGAGCCCCGAGCAGTTGACGCCAGACATCCGAGCCAGCGAGGCGGCAGCAATATGACCCGTGCTCTCGAAGGTTGCGGCCGGACGATGCTGGCAATGGAAATAGCCCTGCTCGGGGCCACGAGCCTGGCAGCCGCGACCGCGATGCGGCCAGCCGCCGCGCCGTCGCCTTCGCCGCCGCACTATGGCTTCATCAAGCAGATCCGGCTGCCGGGCGATGGCGGCTGGGATTACCTGTCGATCGATTCCGCGGCGCGGCGCCTGTACGTTGCGCATGGCGATCATGTCGACGTGCTCGACATCGATCACGACACGCTCATCGGCCGCATCGCCGATACCCCTGGAGTGCATGGTGTGGCGATCGCGCCCGAGCTCGGCCGCGGTTTCGTCAGCGACGGCCAAGCCTCGCAGGCCAGCGTGTTCGACCTGCGCAGCCTGGCAACGACCTCGCGCGTCGCGACCGGAGACGGGCCGGACGCGATCGTCTACGAACCGGTGCGCCACGAGGTCTACACCTTCAATGGGCGCGGCCGCTCCGCGACGGTGTTCGATGCCCGCAGCGGCGAGGTGGTCGCGACCATTGCACTGCCCGGCCGGCCGGAAGCGGCGGTGGCCGACCCCGCAGCGGGCCGCATCTACGAGAACATCGTAGACAAGGATCTGATCGTGGCCATCGACGTGCGCGGCCATGCAATTGCGGAGCAGTGGCCGATTGCACCCGGTGAAGGCGCGGCCGGGATCGATATCGACACCGTGCATCATCGCCTGTTCGTCGGCTGCCACAATCAACGCATGCTGATGATCGATGCCGGCGATGGCCACGTGCTCGCGTCGGTGCCGATTGGCCGCGGCGTGGATGCGAACGCGTTTGATCCCGGTACACAACTGGCATTCAGCTCCAACGGCGAAGGCAGCGTGACGATTGCCCATGAGGATTCGCCGCAGGCGCTGAGCGTGGTGCAGACGCTGCTCACTCAGCCCGGTGCGCGCACCATGGCGCTCGACCCGAAAACGCATAGGATTTACCTCGCGACGGCGGATCGGATGCCCGCGCCAGCCGCGCTGGCCGCGCCACCAGGGCAGAATGGTGGCGCCGGCGGGCCGACCGCGCGAGCACCGATCGTGCCGGGGAGCTTTCGCATACTGGTATATGGACCTTTGCAGGAGGTGCGCCCATGACAGCGATGATCCGCCATGCCGGCGGTTGCCACTGCGGCCGCGTTCGGTTCGAAATCCAGGCGCCCGCGGAAATCGAAGTCTCGGACTGTAACTGCTCGATCTGCGCCAAGTCGGGCTATCTGCACCTGACCGTGCCGCAGTCGCGTTTCCGGCTGCTGTCCGGCAGCGAATGTCTGACCAGCTATCAATTCAACACCGGCACCGCGAAACACCTGTTCTGCTCGGTCTGCGGCGTCAAGTCGTTCTACGTGCCGCGTTCGCACCCGGACGGCTACAGCGTCAATGCGCGCTGTCTCGATGGCGGCACCGTGACCGGGATGCGGGTCGAGCGTATCGACGGCAAGAACTGGGAGCAGCAGTTTCCGCAAGGACGCGGCCGCCCGTACGAGGAGAGTCGCCGATGAGCCTGCCACGGATCTACGGCATGTCGACCTCGGGCAACTGCTACAAGGTGCGGCTGCTCAGCGAGCAGCTGCAGCTGCCGTACGAATGGCTCGAGATCGATGTGCGGACCGGGGTGACGCGTCAGCCGGAGTTCCTGTCGAAGAATCCCAACGGACGCGTGCCGACGCTGGAGTACGAGCCCGGGCGCTATCTGGCGGAATCCAACGCGATCCTGGTGTACCTGGCTGAAGGCTCCGCGTTGTGGCCGCAACACCGGCTGGCGCGTGCCCAGGCGCTGCAGTGGATGTTCTTCGAGCAGTACAGTCACGAGCCTTATATCGCGGTGGCGCGCTTCATCTGCACCATGCTGCCCGCGCAGGATGCGCGGCGCAGCGAATTGCCGCGGTTGCATCAGCGCGGCTACCAGGCGCTGGCGGTGATGGAACAGCATCTGACCCACGGCCGCTTCTTCGTGGACGACGCCTATAGCATCGCCGATATCGCACTTTATGCTTATACGCATGCCGCCGGCGATGGCGGCTTCGATCTACAGCGCTTCCCGGCGGTGCGTGCGTGGATCGCGCGCGTGCACAGCCAGCCGCGTTTTGTGCCGATGCCGCCACCGTGAATTGCTGCCCCCCACCCGATCGGAATCATTGATCATGCAGACCATTGCCATTACCGCCGGGCTGCTGTGCCTGAGCAACATCTTCATGACTTTCGCCTGGTATGCGCACCTCAAGGAGCTGTATCACAAGCCCTGGCTCGTCGCCGCCTTCGTGAGCTGGGGCATCGCGTTGTTCGAATACCTGCTGCAGGTCCCGGCCAACCGCATCGGCTTCACCGTGTTCAATGTGGCGCAGCTCAAGATCCTGCAGGAAGTCATCACCTTGTCGGTGTTCGTGCCGTTTGCATTTTTCTACATGAAGGAGCCACTGAAGCTGGATTACCTGTGGGCGGCGCTGTGCATCCTGGGTGCGGTCTATTTCGTGTTCCGCGGGCACATGGCCGGCGCCTGACATGGCCTTCGGGGCGCCCGGGTCTAGACCACTGCACGGACGGCGCCGGCGATCGCATAGCAGCCGAACCCCACCAGCACCAGAGCGCAGGCACGGTTGAGCCACTGCATGGCCCGGGCGCCGATGCGCCGCCGCGCCCGGCCGCACAGGCCGCTCAGCAGCAACCACCAGAGCGCCGAGCCGGCGAAGACCCCGGCGACGAGCGTGGCGGCCGCATAGGTCGCGGCGCCGGCAGCGCCGATACCGGCAAACACCGCCGCGAACGACACCATCGTCATCGGGTTCGCCAGGGTCAGCAGCAGCGTCGAGCCGTAGGCCGACAGCGCACTGCGGCCGCCCGCAGCGGCCGCAGCGTGTGCCGGCTTCGCGCCCAGCGTACGCAGGCCCAGATAGATCAGGAACAGACCGCCAGCGAGACCGAACCAGCGCTGCTCCTGGACCAGCCAGCGCGCCACCGCGATCATCGCAAATCCACCGATCAACGCATAGGCGGCATCGGCGGTCGCGGCGCCGAGGCCGCACACGAAACCGGCCCGTGCACCTTCAGCCACCGCGCGCCGAATGCACAGCAGGCCGATCGGACCCACCGGCGCGGCGATCGAGAAGCCGATCGCCAGGCCTTTGAGGACCAGATGCGCACTCATGGAAGCGGGAAACATATCTCGTTGCTCCTGGTGTGATGAGCCGGAGGAACGAGCGGGCAGAAACACGAAGGCCCCGTCCGTTGCCGGCGGGGCCTTTCGGTGCTGCTAGGTTGCGATTATCAACACCCGCACCACCGAACCGCCCCGTACGAGGATTGTTGGGCGGTGCGCATCGCGGAGGCGGACAACAGCATGCCAGCAGCATAGGCGAAGTTCGTCAGCGAGGCAAAAAGGCCGGCCGGGCAATGGTGCGCGGACGGCGCACCCCATGGCTGGAAGCGTATCTGTATACTTCGATGCAGCCGCGGCTCAGCGACCGCTTTATTTTCCAGCACACGCGATCGACCTTCGAGGCCACCGCATTGAAGCGCACAGGGAAGTCGTCGCCGCAGGCGCAAGCGAGTGCTGGTGTTGCAACAACAGCGTCGACCAAGCCGCTGGAAGTCGCCGGCGACCCACTGTTCAATCGATCGGTCGAGAAGGCGTTTGCCATCCTCGGCGCCTTCAGCGCCGAACGACGCACGCTGAACCTGGGGGAGATCGCCGCGGCTGCCGGCATGACCAAGAGTTCGGCCCAGCGCTGTACCCACACGCTCGAGCGCCTGGGCTACCTCAAACGCGAGCCGCGCAGTGGCCGCTGGGTGCTGACGCCACGCGTGCTCGGCGTTGCCCACGCCTATTTTGCGAGCCATCCGCTGATCGAAAATGCGACCACGCACCTGATCGATCTGAACCAGGCCTGCGGCGAGTCGGTCAATCTGTCCGAGCCGGACGGCACCGACATGGTGTTCATCGCGCGTTTCCCGAGCCATAAGCGATTCTTCATCCACATGCCGATCGGCCGCCGCCTGCCGATGTACTGCACGGCGGCCGGACGTGCCTATCTGTCGGCGTTACCGCGTGCCGAGGCGCAGCGGATCCTGCGCGCCTCGACGCTGCGCGCGCTGACCCCGCACACCATCACCGAGCCGAAGCAGATTCTCAAACTGATTGCCGCCGCCCGCGATTCCGGCTACGCGTGGTCCGATCAGGAATGCTACCGCGGCGACCTGACCATCGCCGCGGCGGTGCTCGGCGATGACGGCCGGCCGGTCGCCGCGATCAACATCTCCGGGCCAACGAGCCGCTGGACTCTCAGTGAACTGCGCGCCAAGCTGTCGCCGCTGCTGCTCGAGACCGCGCGCGCGGCATCAGGCCCGGAATCGAGGCTGCGGCAATGATTGAGCGCGCTTGACGGCCAGCATTTGGCTGTCCTAGTGTGCCCGCAGAAATCGATTCGACCATATCGATTATCGATCAGTCGCCCGTAGCGGAGGTAAGCTTTGTCACAGCAGCTCAGTCGTTCGCTGCGGCCGCGACATGTCGCGATGATCTCGATCGGCGGCATCATCGGTGCCGGGCTGTTCGTCGGCAGCAGCGTCGCGATCGCCGCCACCGGCCCGGCGGCCGTCCTGAGCTACCTGTTGACCGGCGTGCTGATCCTGCTGGTGATGCGCATGCTGGGCGAGATGGCCGTGGCACTGCCGACCACCAGTTCGTTCACCGAGTTTGCCCGGGTCGGCCTTGGGCCTTGGGCGGGCTTCGTCTGCGGCTGGCTGTATTGGTATTTCTGGATCATCGTGGTGCCGGTGGAGGCGATTGCCGGCGCGAACATCCTGCATCAATGGCTGCCACTGCCGCCCTGGCAGCTCGGCCTCGGATTGATGGCCGTGATGACTGCGGTCAACATGATGTCGGCTCGCTCGTACGGCGAATTCGAATTCTGGTTCGCGTCGATCAAGGTCTCGGCGATCATCGTCTTCATCACGCTCACGGCCGCTTATGTATTCGGATGGAGTTCGCCGCAAGGCCCGACACTGGGTAATCTCACCCGCTACGGCGGCTTCATGCCCAGCGGACCGATATCGGTGCTGGCGACCGCGGTCACGGTGCTGTTTTCGCTGACCGGCGCGGAAATCGCGACCGTCGCCGCGGCCGAGTCGGCCGAGCCGGCACGTGCCGTGGCAAGGCTGACCACCTCGGTCATCGTTCGCATTCTGATCTTCTACGTGCTGTCAATTTCCCTGATCGTCGCGGCAGTTCCGTGGACCGCGGTGCACCCGGGCGAATCGCCGTTCACGCTGACGCTGAGCACGATGAATTTCCGCTGGGCCAGCACGGCGATGAGTGCGGTCATCCTGACCGCCGTGCTGTCATGTCTGAACTCCGCATTCTACGTATGCTCGCGCGTGATGTTCCTGCTGGCGGCGCACGGCGACGCGCCGCAATGGCTGGTCAAGGTCAACGCGCGGCATGTGCCCATCAGATCCGTCTACATCGGCGCCATAGCCGGTGTCATCGGCATACTCTCGGCGACCTTGTCACCGCACCGGGTATTCGCCTTCCTGCAGAACGCTTCCGGGGCGCTGATGGTATTCATCTATATTCTGATTGCGCTGGCGCAGATCCAGCTGCGTCGCGAGCGCGAGCGGCACAGCGAACCGGCCCCGGCACTCACGATGTGGCTGTTTCCATGGGCCAGCTATGCGACGGTCGTCGGATTTACCGCCGTGGTGGTGGCGATGGCGGTGACGCCGGGGCAGCAGCAGGACTTATACTTCAGCCTGATCACACTCATCGTGGTGTTCCTGGCGTACGCCGTTCTGCGCCGTCGTCGGGTCGGCCGGCCAGCCACGGTGGTGCCCTGATGAGTCCGCGACTGGCGTAACCCATGAATCAGGATCGACCGCCCGGGCTGAGCCGACGCCACTTCGTGCAGGTGTCGGCACTGTTCGGCGGCGGATTGCTGCTCGGGGTCGCGCTGCCGGGGTCGCGCGCGGGCGCCGCCGTCGCTGCGAGCTCGGCACTCAATGCCTATGTACGCATCAAACCGGACGGCAGCATCACGCTGATCATGTCGAAAGTCGAAATGGGCCAGGGGACCTATACCTCGCTGCCGATGCTGATCGCCGAGGAACTCGAGGTCGGCTTGGATCAGGTACAGCTGGAAGCGGCGCCACCGGATGCGGCGGTCTATGGAGTCGACGGCCTTCAAGAGACCGGCGGCTCGACTTCGATTCGGGATTGTTGGCTGCCGCTGCGTCGCGCCGGGGCCACGGCGCGCATGATGCTGATCGCGGCGGCTGCACGAACCTGGGGCGTGCCGAGCGGCGAGTGCCACGCCGAGGCCGCCACGGTGATTCACGCCGCCAGTGGCCGGCGCCTGAGCTACGGCGCGCTGGCGACCAAGGCCGCACGACTGCCGGCACCAAAGGATCCGAAGCTCAAATCACCCGCGGACTTCAAGCTCATCGGCCGCAATACGGCGCGGCTCGACACGCCGGCGAAGGTCAATGGCAGTGCGACATTCGGCATCGATATCATCCTGCCCGGATTACGCTTCGCCGCGCTTGCCATCTCACCGGTGCAGGGCGGGACCGTGGTGCGGCCGTTGAATTCGGCCGCGGCGCTCGCGCTGCACGGGGTGCAGCAGGTGGTCGATGAAGGCGATCTGGTGGCGGTCGTCGCCGACAATAGCTGGACCGCGCTCAAGGGACTTGCGGCTCTGCAACTGCAGTGGAACGACGGGCCGAACGGCTCGGTGCAGCAGGCGATGATCGTCGCGGAGCTCGATGCGGCGGTACACGATCAGGGCGCCGTTGCCCGCAACACCGGCGACCCGGCCGCTGCAATGGCACGGGCGGCCACGCGAATCGAAGCGGCCTATCATCAGCCGTTTCTGGCACACGCGGCCATGGAGCCGATGAACTGCACGGTTCATTGGCACGACGGCGGGTGTGAGATCTGGGTCGGCAATCAGGCGCCGGATCGTGCCGTGGTCAAACTCGCCGCCCTTGGCCTCAAGCGATCGCAGATCCAACTGCATAATCAACTCATTGGTGGTGGCTTCGGCCGGCGGCTGGAGGTCGACGGCGTCGTGATCGCCGCGCGCATCGCGCGCCACGTGCAGGGACCGGTCAAAGTCCTCTGGTCGCGCGAGCAGGACATTCAGCACGACCGGTACCGGCCCTATTACGCCGATCGACTGCGCGCCGGGCTCGATGCGAACGGCTTGCCGATCGCGTGGATGCACACGATCGCGGGCTCCGCAGTCACGGCGGTGTATTACGGCGAGCCGCTCAAGAACGACGTCGACGACGACGCGGTGGAAGCGGCCGCGAACACCATCTATCCGCTGTCGAACATGCAAGTCAGCTTCGTACGGTGCGAACCCAAGGGCGTGCCGACCTCGTGGTGGCGTGGCGTCGGGCCGACCCGCAGCGTATTCGTGGTCGAGAGTTTCATCGATGAGCTGGCGGCGGCCGCGAAGCGCGACCCGGTGCAGTACCGGCGTGCGCTGCTCAAGGAGCCGCGCATGCTCGCGGTGCTGGATGCGGCCGCGGCGCGCTCCGGCTGGGGCAAGCCGCTGCCGCCGCGCCACGGCCGCGGCGTGTCGCTGCAGTTCGCCTTTGGCAGCTACCTGACACAGATCGCCGAGGTCAGCGTGACGGACGACCTGCAGGTGCGCGTGCATCGGGTCGTGTGCGTGCTCGATTGCGGCCAGATGATCAATCCGGACACCATCCATGCGCAGCTCGAGGGCGGGGTGGTGTTCGGTCTGAGCGCCGCGCTGCATGGCGAAGTCACGATCGCCAACGGCCGCGTCCAGCAGAGCAATTTCAACGACTACCGGGTGCAACGCCTGTCCGAGGCGCCGGTGATCGAGACGCACCTGATCGCCAGCGCCGAGGAGCCTGGCGGCGTCGGTGAGACCGGCACCGCCTGCATCGCCGCCGCGGTCTGCAACGCCGTCTATGCCGCGACCGGCAAGCGCATTCGCAGCCTGCCGATCAGCCGCGGCATCAAGGCCTGAAGCCTGAGATCATTTGCGGTAGATGAACGTCACGCCGAAGGTCCGTGGCCGAAAGGTGTAGGCCCGCAGCAGGCTGCTGCCAACGCCCGGATAGATCGTGAAGTTGTAGTCCGTCAGCGCGTGCGTGTCCGTGACGTTGTCGATGAAGGTCTCGACCGACAGCTCGCCGAAGTTCATGCCGCCGCGCAGCGACAGAAAGTTGGTCGACGCCAAAGTGAAGTTTTGGAAGTTGAATTGCAGCGTGTTCGGATCCTGATTCGGCGGGTTCCAGCGTGAGCGCCCCTGATACTCATCGTCGGCGCGCACGAATGACTCGTGGGCAAAGGCGCTGAACTTGTACTGCAGGCCGATCGACGCCGTGAGCGGTGCCGCGGGCCGGCCGCCGCCGGTTTCGCTGCTCTGGCCGGAGATGGAATCGCCCGAGGCCACGATCGGCGTCTGCTGTGACGGCGAGAACCGGGAGTCCTGCGTGTAGCGCGCCTCGGTGTAGCCGGCAGTCAATTCGATGGCGAAGGCGCTGGTGGCCGCAATCTCGGCCTGGATGTCCGCGCCCTTGGCGGTCGCCTCCCCGAGGTTGGCGATGAACGAGATCTGGCAGATCGGCGGCACCACGGTCTGCTGGATGTTGTGCCAGCGGATGTAATAGATGCTGCTCGCGATCCGGACGCGGTTGGAGAAGTTGTTCTTGGCGCCGATCTCGTAGCTGTCCACGGTGTCGGAATTGTAGGTTGCCGGCGAGGCCGTGATGCCGAAGTTGGCGAAGTCGGTGGCGCAGGCTGCCTGCGGCACCGGATTGTTGGCACCGCCCGGACGGAAACCCTTGGCATAGGTCGCGTAGAACAGATTGCTCGGATCCATCTGGTACGCGAGGCTCACCCGCGGGGTGAAGGAATTCTCCTTCTTGTCGCCGCTATTCGCGGCCGGCGCCTGGAACAGCTGCGGGCCCCCGGTCAGGGTATTGAACGAGTACTCGGTTCTCGAGTAGCGCAGCCCCACGGTTGCCTTCAGCGTATCGGTGATCGCGTAGGTACCCTCGCCGAACCAGGCCAGCTGCTGGTCGCGCGCATGGATGTTGAGGAAATAAGAGTCGGTCGTGAATGGCGCCACGTACGGCACCGGATTTCCACTTAGGTCGGTGAACACGTTGGTGTAGGGCACGCCCGCGACCGCCAGCCAGAAGTCATTGAGCATCGGATCGTGGATCTGCTCGAGGTAGGTCTGGCGATCGGAGCTGAAGAACACGCCGGTGGTCCAGATCAACTTCGCACTCGGATCGGCCGAAACCAGCCGGATTTCCTCGGTGACGTTCTGCTGCGTGTTGTCGATCGTGGAGGGCGAGCGGTAATCGGCAATGCTCGCGGGCAGGTGGATCCCGTTGCTGTCGAGCAGCGGCAATGGAGCCTGGAACGGCACGAACGAGCTGAAGCTCTGATAGAAGCCGAGGTTATAGAGCGTGCCCTCGTAACCGGTCTGCTCCTGCCGGTGGTAGTACGACGTATTCGAGATCACGTCAAAGGCGTCGAAATCGCCTTCGATCTTGAGCGACGGCAGGTAGAACTTGTCGGGCGTATTGCGTGCGGTCGGATCGCCGTTGACGTACTTGTCGCTGCCTGGGTTGGAGTAGATCGGCCAGTAGTTGGAGATGTCGTGCACCTGGCGGTTCTGGTAGTAGATGGCCGGCGTCACCGACCATTGCTCGCTCGGCTTCCACAGACCCGCGAGCCTGACCAGCAGGGTCTCGCCGTGGTTCGCGTTCTTGTCGACCACCGCGTGCTGCGGATCGGCCGCGGTCGGATCGACGCGGTCGATCCAGCCGCCGTCACGCCGATACCACACGGTCGCGCGCGCGCCCAGCGTACCGTCGATGATCGGACCGCCGGCGGCGATGCCGGCCTCGTAGCTCGGTTCCCCGCCCTGCGTGAACGACAGTTCGCTGCGGCCATAGATGCTGGTCTTCACCAGGCTGGGCGCAGTGGTGATGTAGCGGACCGTGCCGCCTTCCGAACCGGCGCCAAACAGCGTGCCCTGCGGTCCGCGCAGTACCTCGACACGATCGATATCGAACGATTTCGGCAGCGCGTCATCGGGATTGAACGCCAGCCCGCGGATCTGGATCGGCGTATCGTCGATGTAGATGCCGGTGGTGCCGGCGCCGCCGGTCGACGAGATGCCGCGGATCGAGATGTTGTTGGTGCCGGAGTTGTCGATTGCGATCCCGGGAGTGAAGCGCACGACGTCCGCGATGTCCTTGACGCCCTTGGTGTCCATGTCCTCCTGGGTCAACGCCGTGACGCTGATCGGGACTTTGCTCAGCGATTCCTCGCGTCGGGTCGAGGTGACCACGATCTCCTGCAGCTGGCCGACCTCGGGAGTGCTGGCTTCGGTGGCCTGCGCCCGCACGCTCGGCGGTGCCCAGCACGCCAGCAGCATCAGCAGCCCCCACAACGGCGCCTGACCGCTGCAAGCGCGCAATGATCGGTCGGACGTCCGGCGAATGTTGCTCGCGCGCATCATGCATCTCCCCATCGTTTGATTCGTGCTGAAGTTTTGATCAATGCTCAAGCAAATAGAGTGCCACTCCAAATGCGGCGCCAGGCGAGCTGTTGAGCGCTCGAAACAGGCATTTGTCCCTCACCCAGCCCGCGATTGGTGCGGCGGCCGCCGGCGCGGTGGCGAATGCAGTGCTGGTATCTGCCCGATCGCGGCGACGCGCCGTATCGTAATCCGAAATGCGCGCCGGGCAATCAGTAATCCTCCGCGGGCGCGGGTCCGCTGGCTGCAAGTTCCTTCAGAACCTCGCGCCGGGTGGCCTGCACCGCGGCCATGGCCGTGTGCCGATGGGTCGCGACCTCCTGCGTCGTGAACGCCGGCGTCGAGGGCGGCAGCGGTTCGGCGCCGAAGCGCGACGCAATCCAGTTCAGCACCTCGGCCAATTGCGCATCGCTGAGCATCGAGTTCGATGCGCCGGGAACGCGCAGCACGTAGCTGCGACCGGCCGGGCTGCGCATGAACTGGACCAGCGTGTGCGCCAGCGGCGGCACCTTGCCGGGCACGCCCTCGGCGCTGGCGCCGTGGCACCCCATGCATTGCAGCATATAGTCCTCGCGCGGGCTGGCCAGCGCGCCGGCGCTGACGCCGAGCAATGCGGCCAGTGCGCACAGCATCGGTCCCACGGCGCGGTGTGCAGCGGCCATCGCCATCGGCTCATGCTCCGGCCGAACCGAGGATCACCGACACCGTACAGTGGTAGTTGGTGTTGTCGTTGGCCATGCACCAGTTGATGTCATTGTTGCGCGACAGCCGGTACACCGGCTTCTCGCGCTCATTGCGGTTGCAAACGCAGTTGCCGCAGCTGGTCTTACCGCAGCAATCGTTGTACGACACGATGTAGTCGCGGCCATCGCCGGGATTGTGGCAGGTGCCGATCCACGAGATCGGCGACATCGCCGCGCCGGGCGGACAGGAGTTCGCACTGCCACCGCAGCACGAGCACAGAAAGCCGTCGATCGCGCAGTATTTCCAATATTCGCAGGCCTGCGGGTCGTCAATCGCTGCCTTGTGCGCGGCCGCGGCGGCCGTTTTGGCCCCCTTGGGCGGCGGTGCGCCTTCGCTATCGGGCGCGTTCGCGGCCGCGGCGCGATCGACGCGGTCGATCGGCAGCAATGGCAGCAGCATCGTGCCGGTCAGCACCTGGCCCAGAACGGCGACGAAGCTGCGCCGCGAGGTGCGCTGCGCCAGCGAGCGTGAAGACTTTTCGAACAAGCGGTCGAGCGGGTGCATCGCATTCGCCTCAAGGATTCAGAAACATCCATGGAGTCTGGCCAAGGTTCTTATCGACGTGTCGCAGCTGGCCGGTCAACGCGTCGAACACCTCGACCCAGCCGCGATCGCTGGCGGCAAACAGCACCGGCGACTCATCCTGCGACACCTGCACGGCGGTCACCGCGCCGATCTTCAATGGCGCGATCGGCCAGCGCGCCAGGCGCTTGTGCGTGTTGATATCGAATACCCAGATCTCGGTGCCGCCATCCTTGTGCGAGCCTTCGACGCCGCGGTGCATCGGCACGTACAGCCGGCCGAGCTTGCAGTGGATCGCCGCAATCTGCGTGCCACCGGGCCGCCAGTGACCGCGCTCGGTCGCACTGAGCAGCGACCATGGCGCGTGGATCGACGGCTGCGGGCCCGAGAAATCGACTTCGTGCACCTGTCCCAGGAATGACAGGAACGCGTAGCCATCCGAGGTCGGCACGCCCTGCGCGAAGATCGGGTCGGTATCCGGATCGAACCATGCGTCGGACAGCACGCGCGAGGCCTCGTGGCCTTGCCGGTCCAGTGTCACTGTCAGCAGGCGGCCGCTGTCGCACAACGAGGAGACGCGATCGGGGCCGGACGGAATGACCAGCACGCAACCGGCGGTATCGATTTCCCCGAGCACGGTCCTGGCCACCGGATCGAGCACGCCGAATGAGGCGGCCGGCGTGATATAGGCCACATAGAGGAACCGGCTGTCGGCGCTGTAGCCGAGGTCGAAATACGTTGGCTCATACTGTGCGCGCTTGGGCGGCAGTACGATCTCGCCGGCGGTCTCCAGCGTCGAGTTGTCGGTGAATTCCACCACGTCGGTACGCGCGCCGTGGCCACCGCGCGCAAAGTAGGTGGTCGCCACGGCAATGGTCTTGCCGTCCGGCGACAGGATCACGCCGGGCGTAAAGCCGGTATCGATCTGACCCAGATGGCGATAGCTGTCGCCATCAAACAGCCGGACGCGCGAATCGATCTCGTTGAAGAACGCCTCATCGACCACGTACACCCAGTGCGCGCTCTTCGACGGCAGGGTTTCGACGGAAATCTGCTCGGCTGCCAGCGGCGGTGCCGCCAGTGCGCTGCCATGGACAAGCAATGCCAGCAACGCGGCGCGAAACTGCAATGTGCGCATCGTTAGCTCCCTGCACTGCGCGCGACCGGTTCGGATCATAGGCGAAGCCGCAGGCGGTCGCCAAAACATTCGGCGCACTGATCGCGCCGACGATGGCGGGCGCGGGCAGCCGGTCCAGCCGCTGGCATGGTGTCGATATCACTTTATCGATTATCGAGTAGTATACGTCGGCTACGGCGGTGGCCATACGGGGTAGCGGATGCAGTCGCTCTGGGGTGCAACGGCGACGCCGGTGTTCACCTTGCCGGAACTTCGGGGCACGGCCCGTGCCCAGGTGGTGGTCATCGGGGGCGGGTACACCGGGTTCTCGACTGCGCTGCACCTGTGCGAGTCCGGCATCGACGTGGTGGTGCTCGAGGCCGCGGCGCTGGGCGAGGGCGGCTCGGGACTCAACGGCGGGCAGGTCATCGCCGGCGTCAAGCACGACCCGGATACCCTCGAGCAGATGTTCGGCGCGCGGCTGGGCGCACAGCTGGTCGAGACCGTGGGCTGCGGACCTGACCTGGTGTTCGGTCTGATCCAGAAATACCAGATCGACTGCGATGCCACGCGCAGCGGCTGGATCCAACCCGCGACCTCCGAGTCGGCGCTGACGCCGATCCGCGCCCGCGTCGAGCAGTGGCAGCGACGCGGAGCGCCGGTGGAACTGCTCGACCGCCGGCAGGTGGGCCGGCTGATCGGCTCGGAGCGCTATTGCGGCGGCTTGCTCGACCGTCGCGGCGGCACGCTGCAGCCGCGCTCGTACCTGTATGGATTGGCGCGCGCGGTGCAACGCCTGGGCGGGCGCATCTTCACCCGCAGCGAAGCCACGCGACTCGAGCCTGCCGGCGGACAGTGGCGCGTGCAGACGCCGCGCGGGCAGGTCACGGCCCCGGTGGGCGTACTGGCCACCAATGCCTATGCCGGCCCGCTGGTGGACGCACTGCGCCGAAGCGTGGTCGCGGTGCCTTCGTTCCAGGTGGCGACCGAACCGCTGCCGCCGCTACTGCGCGATTCCATCCTGCCGCAGCGACAGGGGGCTTCCGACACCTGGCCGCTGCTGCGCTACTTCCGGCTCAGCGCCGACGGGCGGCTGGTGCTGGGATCGCGCGGATTCTACGGCAACACGCCCGTGGCCACCGCGGCGCGCCATCATTACCGCGCGGTGCAGGAGATATTTCCGCAGCTGCGCGGCGTGCGATACGACTACCATTGGGGCGGATGGGTGGCGATGACCAGCGATCACCTGCCACATCTGCACCAGCTCGCGCCCGGCCTGCTGGCGGGCCTGGGCTACAACGGCCGCGGCGTGGCGATGGCGACGGTCATGGGCCGGGTGCTGGCCCGACGGATCAACGGGGTATCGGCCGAGGAGCTGGGCTTTCCAGTCACAGCGGTGCGACCGATACCGCTGCACCGCTTCAGCCGGATCGGGGTACGTCTGGCCGTCGAATACCTGCAGTTGCGCGCGGCACTGGCGCGCGCTGGCAGTCGCTTCGCCAGGCCGTGGAGAGATGCATGAGCCTGCCCAAGATCGCGCTGCTCACGGCGCTGCTGATCGTCAACCTGGCATTCGTCGCGGCCTGGGTGCAGAACGGTCGCCGGCGCGCTGATCGCGAGCGCCCGACCGTGGGCGATGTGCTCACCGGTTTCGTCACCGATTTCTTCGATGCGCTGGGCATCGGATCATTTGCCCCGACCACCGCGATCTACAAGCTGCGCGGCAATCCCGCGGACGAGCTGATTCCAGGGACCCTCAACGTCGGACACAACGCGGCCGCATTCATGGAAACGCTGATTTTTACCACCGTCGTTGCGGTCGAACCGGTGCTGCTGGCGACCATGGTTGCGAGCGCCACCATCGGCGCCTGGCTCGGGGCCGGCCTGGTGGGCCGGCTGCCACGGCGCGCGATCCAGATCGGCATGGGCGCAGCGCTGCTGACGGCCGCGGTGTTCTTCACCATGGCCAATCTTGGCGCGTTTCCCGCCGGAGGCACCGCGATGGCGCTCAGCGGCTGGCGTTTTCCGGTTGCGGTGGCGGCCAACTTCGCGCTCGGCGCGCTGCTGACCATCGGTATCGGCAACTATGCGCCGAGCGTGGTGTTGCTGTCGCTGCTCGGCCTGCATCCTCTGGCCGCGTTCCCGATCATGATGGGAACCTGCGGCATCGTGCAGCCGGTGGCCGGGCTGCGCTTCCTCAAGTCCGGCCGCTTCGCCTGGGGACCGTCGATCGGTCTGGTGCTTGGCGGTGCCTTGGGTGTGCTGCTGGCGGTGTACGTCGTGAAGCAATTGCCATTGGCGGTGCTGCGATGGGTGGTGATCGTCGTGGTAAGTTACGCCGCCGTATCGATGCTGCGGTCGGCGACAGCGCGCCGCCTGGCAGCGGAAGCCGCCTGAGGAGTCCCTTGCGATCATGCCGGGCCCACACCATTGAGCAATGATCCATGAGCCGCGCTGTCCTGCTCGACCCGGCCATCGGCAGCCTGATCGTCGGTTGTTTCGCGGTGCTGTTCGCCAGCGCCGCCAGTCATAAATTGCGCCATCTGGAAAAGTTTTCTCAGATCTTTGCCGACTACGGGCTGCCACCCGCGTTCAATCGCTGGCGGGTCGCGTGGCTGGTGCCGCTGCTGGAAATCGCCATTGCGGCGGGATTGCTGCCGCCGGTGTCGCGCGCGGCCGCGGCCGCACTGGGCGCGGGACTGCTGCTGAGCTACGCGTTCGCGATCGCGCTCAATCTGCGGGCGGGGCGCGATGCGATCGCCTGCGGTTGTGGCGGCCTCGATGACCGGCGCCCGATCGCAGCGTGGATGGTGTGGCGCAATCTGCTGCTGGCGATCGTGCTCGCCCTGGCGATGCTGCCATGGAATGCCCGAGCGCTCGAATGGACCGATGGCGTGACCCTGGGCTTCGGGTTGGCGGCGCTCACGCTGCTGTATTTTTGCGCCGAGCGCCTGCTCGGCGAGCTCGGACGCGCGCCAGCGGCCGGCAACCGAGGCACGCCGTGACCGCGTTGGCGATCTCCAACATCGTGCTGTGGGTGGTGGTGGTCTGCCTGGTGCTGGTGCTGTTCGCGCTCACGCGCCAGCTCGGCGTGCTGCACGAGCGAATCGCGCCGGCCGGTGCGTTGATGATCAATCGCGGGCCGGCCGTCGGCGAGCCGGTGGCCGTCGTCGACGCGGTGGACCTGCAAGGGCGCGAGCTGCGCATCGGCGCCGCGCGTGCCGATGGCAAGAGCACCCTGATCCTGTTCGTGTCGCCGACCTGTCCGGTATGCAAGACGCTGCTGCCGGTGGTGCGATCGAGTCGCCATCAGGAGCGGGACTGGCTCGACGTGCTCCTGGCCAGCGATGGCGATCCGGCGCAGCACCGGCAATTCGTGCGGGAGCACGAGCTGGACGAGTTTGCGTACGTCGTGTCGCCGTCGCTTGGACTGAGCTACCAGGTGAACCGCCTGCCGTTCGCGGCACTGATCGACAGCGGCGGCACATTGCGGGCACGCGGCCTGGTCAATTCACGCGAGCACCTCGAGAGCCTGTTTGAAGCACAGCGGCTCGGCGTCGCGTCGCTGCAGGAGTATTTTTCGAGCCGGGCATAGCCACGCGGCTCAGGTCACGGCGTTTCCAGGAATCGGTACAGGGCCGGTGCATCGCAGTGCGCGACATTGAATCGCCACTGCGCGGTGGCACGCCCATCGGGCCGGAACAGTTCCCCGGGCGCAAGCAGCACCCCCGCGCTCAGCGCGCGCCGCCACAGCTTGCCGACCGAATCCCTGGAGGGCAGCCTGGCCCAGAGGAACAGGCCCGACTGCGGCCGGAACGCCAGCTCCACGCCCTTGGCCTCGAAGGTCTGTGCCACGCGCGCGTGCGCGGCGGCCAAGCGGTCATGCAGGCGCTTGAGGTGACGACGGTAGCGGCCATGCGTCAGGACCTGCAGCACCAGCTGCTCCAGCAGCTCGCTCGAACCCAGTGAGGTCATGACCTTGGCGCGCGCCAGTTTCGGTGCCCAGGCGGCGGGCGCGACCAGGTAGCCGGCGCGCAATGCCGGCGACAGCGTCTTCGAGAAACTCGACACGTAGATCACCCGCCGCAGCTCATCGAGACTGGCCAGCGTCGGCTGCGCGCGCGCAGCCAGCTCGGCAAAGATGTCGTCCTCGACGATCGTCAGGTTGTAGCGGTCGGCGAGCTCCAGGAGCCGGTGCGCGGTGGCCGAGCTGGTGGTGGTTCCGGTCGGGTTGTGGAAGCTGGTATTGGTGAACAGGCAATGCGCGCGCCGGCGCTTCAGCAGCCGGGCGAGGCTGTGCGTGTCCGGGCCGCTATCGGTGCGCGGCACGGTCAGCATCTGCACGCCGCGATAGCGCAGTAACTCGAACAGCGGCGGGTAGCCCGGATCCTCGACGATCGCGGCATCTCCCGGCCGCAGGCACTCGCGCACCACCAGGTCGAGTGCCTGGCTGGCGCCCTGTGTCAGCACGATCCGATCCTCGCGCGCGCTGATGCCGCGCAGTTCCAGCAACCTTGCGATATGGGCCCGCAGTTCGGCCAGGCCGAGCGGATTGCCGTAACCCTCAAGCCGCAGGCTCGATTGCCGCGCGAGCGCGCGCATCGCGGCTCTCACGCCGTCCTCGTGCAGCCATCCGCCGGGCAGCCAGCCGCAGCCGGCGTCGACCTCGATCGGCCGGGCGCTGGCCTCGCGCCGCCGCTCCCAGATCGAGTCGGTCGGAAATTCGGGACCGGGCGCGCCGGCGCTCGTGGGCCGCAGCGGATGCGGTACGAAATATCCCGAGCCGGCGCGCGCCTCGAGCACCGCGGCGGCGACCAGCGCGTTGTAGATCTCGGCGGCGCTGAACGGACTGATCCTGCGCTCACGCGCCAGCTGCCGTACCGACGGCAGGCGCGCGCCGGGCGGCAGGCCGCCGGACTGGATTTGCGATTTCAGCTCTTCGGCGATGCACGCTACCAGGCCGCGGAGCGATGTTGAACGGCGCGATCCCATCTTCCGTACTGTAAGTTTAATCAGTACAGTATAGCCAGGTTGCGCCAGAGCCGTGTCTGGCCCGAAGCTGCGGTACGTGCCACCTTTAGCGCCATGAATCCGAAACTCGCCATCGCCGGCGCCAGCGAGCCTTCAGGCGCAATCGATCCGCTGCAGTCCTGGTGGATGCCGTTTACACATAACCGGCGCTTCAAGGCCAAACCGCGCCTGATCGAAAGCGCGGCCGGCGCCTATTACACGTTCGCCGACCAGAGCCGGGTGTTCGATTGCCTGTCGGGGCTGTGGTGCACGCCGCTGGGTCACTCGCATCCGCGCATCGTGCGTGCCGTGACCGAGCAGGTGCAGCGGCTCGACTACAGTCCGGGCTTCCAGCTCGGCCATAAGCCCGCGTTCGAGCTGGCGGCCCGCATCGCCGCGCTCGCCGGGCGCGCGAACGACCGCGTGTTCTTCGTCAATTCGGGTTCGGAGGCGGTGGACACGGCGCTGAAGATCGCGATCGGTTATCACCGCGTCCGTGGCGACGCGACGCGCACCCGCGTGATCGGCCGCGAACGCGGCTATCACGGGGTCGGACTCGGCGGCATCTCGGTCGGCGGCATGGTCGCCAACCGCAAGATGTTCGCATCGATGATGATGCCCGGGGTCGATCACCTGCCGCATACCTATTCGCCCAAGGACATGCGCTTCAGCCGCGGCCAGCCGCAATGGGGCGCACATCTGGCCGAGGATCTGGAGCGACTGGTGGCGCTGCACGACGCCTCCACCATCGCCGCCGTCATCGTCGAGCCGGTGCAGGGCTCGACCGGCCTGATCGTTCCGCCGCGCGATTATCTGGAGCGACTGCGCGAGATCTGCAGCAAACACGGCATCCTGCTGATCTTCGACGAAGTCATCACCGGCTTCGGCCGCCTGGGAACGCCGTTTGCTTCGCAATTCTTCGGCGTGCAGCCGGATCTTACGACGTTCGCGAAGGCGATCACCAATGGCGTGGTGCCGATGGGCGGAGTGCTGGCGCGGCAGGAGATCTACGACGCCTTCATGAGCGGGCCGGAGCACGTGATCGAATTCTTCCACGGCTACACCTATTCCGGTCACCCGCTGGCGGTGGCCGCCGCCCACGCATCGCTCGATGCGATGGTCGACGATGCTCTGATCGGACGGGCCGCCGAACTGTCGGGCCTGCTGGAAAATGCGGTGCATACGCTGCGCGGTGAGCCGCAGGTCGCCGACATACGCAATATCGGTCTGGCGGCCGCGGTCGAGCTCGAGCCGTATGCCGGCCGCCCCGGCGCCCGCGGTCAATGCGCATTCGAGCGCGGACTGGACGAGGGCATACTGCTGCGCATCATGGGCGATAGCATCGGCCTGGCGCCGCCGTTCATTTCGACCGAGGACGAGATCCGCTCGATGATCGACAGTCTGCGGCGCACACTACGCGCGATTGCGGCCGACTAAAACACGGGGGATGCCATGAACGTGCCCGCGAGCCAACAGCCGGTGACGGCGCCGGCGACGATTTCTCATTGGATCGACGGCAAGTGCGTGCCGGGGACCGGGCGCGCTTCCGCGGTCTACAACCCAACGCTCGGGCGCGTAGCACGCGAGGTGAACCTCGCGACCGCGGCCGAAGTCGAGCGCGCGGTCGCGAGTGCGGCGCGCGCATTTCCCGATTGGTCGCGACAGACGGCGCTGCGCCGGGCGCGGGTGCTGTTCCGGTTCAAGGAACTGCTCGATCGCGACGCCAAGCGCATTGCGCGCATCATCTCGGAAGAGCACGGCAAGACGATCGATGACGCGTTCGGGGAAGTCACGCGCGGCATCGAAGTGGTGGAATTCGCGTGCGGCGCCCCGCAGCTGCTGAAGGGCGAGTTCAGCGACAATGTCGGCCGCGGCGTGGACAGCTACAGCCTGCGCCAGCCACTGGGGGTCGTGGCCGGCATCACGCCGTTCAATTTTCCCGCGATGGTGCCGATGTGGATGTTTCCGATCGCGCTGGTCTGCGGCAACAGCTTCGTGCTCAAACCCTCGGAGCGCGATCCGTCCGCCTCGGTGCTGCTGGCCGAGCTGCTGGCGGAGGCCGGCCTGCCGGATGGCGTGTTCAACGTGATTCACGGCGACAAGCTCGCGGTCGACGCGCTGCTGGATCACCCGCAGGTCGCCGCGGTGAGTTTCGTGGGCTCGACGCCGGTGGCGCGCTACCTGCAGGGGCGCGCCGTCGCCGCCGGCAAGCGCGTGCAGGCCCTCGGCGGCGCGAAGAACCACATGGTGGTCATGCCAGATGCGGATCTGGGCGCGGCGAGCGAGGCGCTGATTGGCGCTGCCTACGGCTCGGCCGGGGAGCGCTGCATGGCGATTTCGGTCGCGGTTGCCGTGGGCGACGGGGTCGCCGACGCGCTGATCGATCGACTCAAGCACCGGCTGGCGCACCTGCGGGTCGGTCCTTCGGATCAGCCGGGAGTGGAGATGGGTCCGCTGGTCACGCCGGCACACCTGGCGCGAGTGCGCGAATACATCGACGTCGGGATCCGCGAGGGCGCGAAGCTGGTGCTGGATGGCCGCACGCACAGCGTGTCGTCGCAGACGGATGGGTTCTTTCTCGGGCCGACGCTGTTCGATGCAGTGCGCTCCGACATGCGCATCTATCGCGAGGAGATCTTCGGCCCGGTGCTCAGCGTGGTGCGCGTGGCCGACTATCGTGCCGCCGTCGAACTCATCAACGCACACGAATATGCCAACGGCACCGCGGTATTCACCCAGAGCGGCGCGATCGCGCGCGCGTTCGCGGCCGAGGTCGAGGTCGGCATGGTCGGCGTCAACGTGCCGATCCCGGTGCCGATGGCGTTCCACAGCTTCGGCGGCTGGCGCCATTCGATGTTTGGCGATCATCATGCTTACGGCGCCGAAGGCTTCCGATTCTATACGCGGCTGAAGACGGTCACGCAGCGCTGGCCCGAGGCCGACGCGGTACGCGCCGATTTCGTGATGCCGACCATGAAGTGAGGGCGCCGCGCGCTGCCGCATCGAGTCGAGCGGGCTCAACCGAGCCAGTAGGCCTCGATCAGTTGATGCATCCTGTGCCATAGCGGCCCGGGCTCGCCATTGCCGACCGGTCGGCCATCGAGCGTCGTCACCGCAATGACACCGCGCGTCGCGGCCGTCAACCAGAGCTCATCGGCTGAGCGCAGCTCGGATTCCGTGACCGCGACGACGCGTCGCGGTATTCCATGCTGATCGGCGAGCTCCTCGATCAGGCTGCGGGTGGTGCCGGGCAGCAACTGCGGCGAGTTCGGCGGAGTTCGGATCTCACCGCCGATGATGACCTGAACGCTGGAGGCACTGGCTTCGGTCAGATGGCCATCACGCAGCAGGATGATCTCACCGGCTCCGGCTTCGAACGCTTGCTGGCGCAGCAGCACGTTGGCCAGCAGCGCCACCGACTTGATATCGCAGCGCGCCCAGCGCGTATCGTTGCCGGTGATGCAGCTCACGCCGCGTTCGAGCACATCGGCCGACGGCAGCGGCAGCGGCGCACAGAATGCGAACACGGTCGGTTCGATGTCCGGCAGCGGCGCATGGTTGCGGCCGTATTCGGCGCCGCGCGACACCTGCAGGTAGGTATAGATATCGCCGCCGCCGTTCGCCTCGATGAGCCGCTCGACGATGCCGGTCCATTGCCCTGGGCTGTGCGGATTGCGTATGCGCAGCTCGTGCAGGCTGCGCGCCAGGCGCGCCAGATTTGACGGCAGGCGCCGCGCCCTGCCGCCACGGGCGGGAATGACCTCGTAGACGCCGTCGCCGAAAAGAAAGCTGCGATCGAGCGGCGACACGCGTGCCTCGCGCAGCGGCATCAGGCTGCCGTTGAGATAGCAGGTCGGCAGGGGTTCGGCCATGCGCGCCGTTACTTCTGGAACCAGAGCAGCACGGTGTCGCTGAGCCGGCTCCAGATGCCGCCTTCGGGTACGTTGGCAATCGGGTAGAGCGGTACCGAGGTGACCGGCTTGCCGCCGACCACGACCTGAAGCTCGCCGACCTGGCTGCTGGTGCTCAGCGGCGCGATCAACCGCCGCTGCACCGTCGCCGTGGTCATGATGCTGCCGGCCTGGCCGCGCGGCACGATGATGTTGATGTCGCTTGCAGGCCCGACGCTGTAGAACTCCTCGGCGGCCTTGTAGACCCGCGGCTTGAGTACCGCGGTCCCGCGTCGTTTGACGTTGACGGTCTCATAGAACGTGAAGCCGTAATTGACCAGCGCGGCGCTCGCGTCCTCGCGACCCTTGATGCTGTTGGAGCCGAACACGACCGAGATCAGACGCATGTCCTGTCGCTTGGCCGATGTCACCAGGCAGTAGCCCGCGGTGTCGGTGTGGCCGGTCTTCATGCCGTCGACCGAGGGGTCGCGCTCGAGCAGGCCGTTGCGGTTGTCCTGCTTGATATTGTTCCAGAGGAACTCGCGGATCGAGAACCACGGATAGTACTCGGGAAAATCGCGCACCAGGGCGCCGGCAAGCAACGCCATGTCGTGCGCAGTGGTGTAGTGGGTCGGCGAAGGCAGGCCGCTGCTGTCGTCGAAATGCGTGCCGGTCATCCCCAGGCGCCGGGCATAGTCGTTCATGATCTGGACAAAGCCGGCCTCGGTGCCCCCGACGCGCTCGGCGAGCGCGATCGTGGCATCGTTGCCGGACTGCACGATCATGCCCTTGACGAGCACCTCGGCCGGCACCTTGCTGCCCACCTGCACGAAGGTGCGCGAGCCTTCGGCGCGCCACGCGTGCTCGCTGATGGTGACCGGCTCGTCGAGCTTGAGCGTGCCGGCCTTGAGCGCTTGAAACACCACATAGCAGGTCATGAGCTTGGTCAGGCTCGCCGGTTCCATGCGGGCATCGGGATTGCGCTGCGCGAGCGCCTGACCGCTGGTGTAGTCGACCAGGACGTAGGCGCGCGCATCGACGTCCGGCGCATTAGGGATCCCGGCCACCCCTCCAGGCGATGCGGCGGGCGCGGCGCTGGCAGCCGCGGCCGCAGCCGTGCTACTGGCCGGGGCGGCTTTGGCATGGTGCTTGTGAGTCGCTGCAAGCGCCATCAGCGGCAGCAACAGCACCAGCATGCAGACGGCGGCGAGCGATGCGAAGAATTTCATGCGCGGGGAATCCCTCGGCAGGGTAAAGCGGCAAGTGTAGCGGTTGATTTCAATCTTGTGCGAGCCTTGCGTTCGGAAATCCGAGCGTGCTCAGGCGTTCGATCAATGTGTCGAACTGCTGCACGCTTGCGATCGGACCAATGCGCACGCGCTGCAGCGGCTGATGGGCGTCGGGCGCGAGTGTGAATGCATTCGCGAGGCCGGCCGCGCGCAGCTTGCGCACGGCACCATTGGCGTTCTCCGCCCTCGCATAGGCGCCCACCTGAATAAAGAAGCTGCCGCTTGGCGCGGGCGTGGCGGCCGCGCCCGAAGTGGCGGCGACCGCTGGCGCCTGGCCGAGGGATGCGGGATTGATGGCCGGTACACTGCTGACGCCGACGCTGGCCGCCTGGGCCGCCGGGGCACTGACCGGCATCGATGCGGTCAGCGTGCGCGCGGCCGGTGTCAGTACTTCGACCTGAACGAATGCCGTGCCGTTGCGGATCATGTCGAGCCGGGTGGCAGCGGAGTACGACAGATCGATGATGCGGTTGGCGACGAATGGACCGCGGTCGTTGATGCGCACGACCACGCTGCGGCCGTTCGAGAGGTTGCTCACGCGCGCGTAGCACGGCAGCGGCAGGGTCTTGTGCGCGGCGGTCATCGCGAACATGTCATAGGATTCGCCGGTCGAGGTGCGCAGGCCGTGAAACTCGGTGCCGTACCACGAGGCGACGCCGCGCTCGACGTAACCGGCGGCGCTCGGCAGCACCACATAGCGGCGGGCTCCGACGTAATAGAACGGCGGATTGCCGAACGCGCTGCGCGGCTCATCGTGTGGCACCGCGTCCGGAATCTGATTCACGTCCGGGGCATTGCGCGGCAGCACGGTTGCCGGCGCGGGCGCGGCCGGCGGATGCGCGGGACTGGGACGAGGCGGTGCATGCGCACAGGCAGCGAGCAGCAGCACGGCTGCCGGCAGCGCACGCAACCAGGCGGGCAACGCTCCCCGGCGGCGCACACTCAAAGCGCGGACTCCTGTGCGATCTGGTGGCCGATCGCCTGCGCGAGGTCGTAGACCGCCATCGCATACAGCGGGCTGCTGTTATAGCGCGTGATCACATAGAAATTCTGAAACCCGACGCGGTAACCATTGGCCTCCGCCTGCGGCGCGGCCAGCAGCACCGCCGGCGTGTCGTCCGGCAGCTCGCTCGAGACCGTCAGGCCATGGGCACGCAGGCTGCCGAGCGTGTCGGTGAGCGTCAGGTGCTCGGGCGGCATCAGGCTCAGATCGGGCGGCAGTTGCGCTTCGGCCAGTACCGGGGCGCCATACTGCCAGCCGGCCTGGTGCAGGTAGTTGGCGGTGCTGGCGAAGATGTCGCCCCAATCGCCCCACAGGTCGCGATGCGGTGCGTGTTGCTCGCTGACCGCGAATCGGCGGTAGCTCGACGGCATGAACTGCAACGCTCCCATCGCGCCGGCATAGGAGCCGCGAATGCTCAACGGATCGAACTTCTCCTCGCGCGCGAGCAGCAGGAACTCGGTCAACTCCTTGCGGAAATAGCCCGAGCGCGGCGGGTAGTCGAACGCCAGGGTCGCGAGCGCATCGACCACGCGGTAGCGGCCGGTCACGCGGCCGTACTTCGTCTCGACGCCGAGCACCGCGATCAGATATTCGGGCGACACCTGGTATTGAGTCGCGACCTGATCGAGCAGCTCCTTGTGCTCGTGCCAGAGCTGCACGCCCGCGTCGATGCGCTCCGGCGTCACGATGCGCGCGCGATACTCCCACCACTGCAGCGTCTTCTCGGCCGGCCGCGTGATCGCATCGATGATCTTCGGCTGCGGCTCCGCGGCGGCGAGCAGCGCCGAGACGCGATCGCGATCGAAGCCCTGCGCCACCAGCTGCTCGATATAGCTGTGGATCTCGGGTCGCGACAGGTCGAAGTGCGAGTAGTCGGTGACCGCGGATTCGGCGGCGACCGGCGGTGCGGGCATCGGTGCCGGAGTCGCTGTCGGTGAGGAAGTCACGGCAGGGGCGGGCATCGGTGTCGGCGCCGGAGCGACGGCCGTTGCGGGAGCATCGGCCGGGTTTTGCGCCATCGCAGTCAGGGCCGCGCCAGCGGCGAGCGCCGTAAAAAGTATCCAGGCTGGTCTCATCGCGTTTCCCATTGCATCACGAGCCGACCAGCTTACGGTGCGAATACAGGCCCATCAGGATACCGAACCCCGCCAGCAGCGTGACGACCGAGGTGCCGCCGTAGCTGACCAGGGGCAGCGGCACGCCGACAACCGGCACCAGTCCGCTCACCATGCCGGCATTGATGAACACGTAGACGAAAAAAGTCAGCGCGAGGCTCAACGCCAGCAGCCTCGAGAACGTGTCATTGGTCTGCATCGCGAGCCAAACCGAGCGCGCGACGATGAATAGGTACAGGGCCAGCAGTAGCAGCAGTCCGATCAGCCCGAATTCTTCGCCGACCACGGCGAAGATGAAATCGGTGGAGCGTTCGGGCAGGAACTGCAGTTGCGCCTGACTGCCGTGCATCCAACCCTTGCCGAACACGCCGCCGGAACCAAGCGCGATCTGGCTCTGGATGATGTGATAGCCGGCGCCGAGCGGATCGGTCTCGGGGTTGAGGAACGTCAGCACGCGCTCGCGCTGGTAATCGTGCAGGAAATGCCAGCCGGCCACCGCGCCGCCCGCGGCCAGCAGCAGCAGCACGATCACGATGCGCAGCGACAGGCCGGCCATCAGCACCAGCAGTGCGCCGCTGGCGGCGATCAGCGCCGCGGTGCCGAGGTCGGGCTGGATCGCCACCATCCCGGCCGGCAGGAAGATGATCACCGCGAGCATCAGCATCGCGCGCCAGTCCGGCGGCAGCGGGCGGTCGCGCAGGTACCAGGCGGCGAGCATCGGCACCGCCAGCTTCATCACCTCGGAGGGCTGAAAGCGAATGATGCCCAGGTTGAGCCAGCGCTGTGCGCCCTTGCCGATCACGCCGGTGAGTTCCACCACCAGCAGCAGCAGCACACCGATGACATAGATCCACGGCGACAGGCGGCGCAGGAAATTCGGACTCGCGTGGGTCAGTGCCAGCATCGCCGCTGCGCCGAGCGCCAGGCGCATCAGCGTGCGCAGGATCGTGTCGACGCTCTGGCCCGACGCGCTGTAGAGAATCGCCAGGCCGTAGAGCGCCAGCAGTCCCAGCCCCACGAGCAGCGGGCCGTCCAGATTCAGCGCCGACAGCAGGTTCGCGGTCGAGGAGAGCGTGCGGCGCGTGCGCGCGTAGCCGGTGTCTTCAATCACTGGCCTGGCTCTCGGGTACTGCGGTCTCGACGGTCGGCGAAGTGCCTTCGTGCAGCAGGTAGGCGTCCATGACCTTGCGCGCGATCGGTGCCGCGGTGGTACCGCCGAAGCCGCCGTTCTCGACCAGCACCGCGATCGCGATGCGCGGTGCATCGGCCGGCGCAAAGGCGATGAACCAGGCATGGTCACGCAGCCGCTCGGCCACGTTCTTCTCGACGTACTTCTCGTTCTGGCCGACCGAGAACACCTGGGCGGTACCGGTCTTGCCGGCGATGGTATAGCTGGCACCCTTGCTGATGGCGGCCGCGGTGCCGTAGGTCGCCGCCCCCTTCATCCCGCGCAGCATCAGGTCCCAGGCCGCGTCGCTGACATTGTCGATCGAAGGCAGCTCTACCGCCGGGTTCGGCTTCACCTTGCCGTCGAGGTCGCGCACCCCGGTGACCAGGCGCGGCCGGAAGCTCTTGCCGCGCTCGGCCAGTACCGAGGCCACGTGCGCCAGCTGCAGCGGCGTGACCAGCAGATAGCCCTGTCCGACGCCGAAATTCACGGTTTCGCCCGGAAACCAGATCTGGTCCTGCGGACGCTTGAACGCCTTGCGCTTCCACTCGGGCGAGGGCAGCAGCCCCGGTTTCTCGCCGCCGATGTCGATGCCGGTGAGCTCGCCGTAGCCAAAGGGCGCCATGAATTCGGCGATGTGCTCGGCGCCGACGGTCGCGGCCAGGCCGAAGAAGTAGACATCGCAGGACTTGGCAATCGCCCGTTCCAGGTCGACGTAGCCGTGCTTGCCGCCCTTGCCTTCGCGATAGAGATGGCTGCTGCCGGGCAAGTGGAACACGCCGGCGCAGAACTCCTGCCGGTTCGGATCCACCACGTGATAGGTCAGGGCCGCCAGCGCGATCACCGGCTTGATGGTCGAGCCGGAAGGGTAGGTGCCGCGCAGCGCGCGGTTGAACAACGGCTTGTCGATATCATCGGCCAGCGCGGCATATTCGCTGCGCGACAGGCCGCGGGCGAAAGCCGCCGGGTCGAAGCCGGGCCGGCTCGCGAGCGCCAGCACATCGCCGTTGTTCGGGTCGATCGCGACCACCGCACCGCGATGATCCCCGAGCGCGTCCTCGGCGGCCTGCTGCGTCGCCAGATCGATCGACAGCACCAGATCGTCACCCGCGATCGGTGGCTGCGAATGCAGGTCCGGCGCGAACGCGCCCTCGCGCTGCACCGAACGGCCCTGTGCATTGACCAGGATCTCGCGAAACCCATTCTTGCCGTGCAGCGGACGCTCGTAGGTGCTCTCGATCCCGAGCTTGCCGATCAGCGCGGTACCGGCGTAGGTCACGCGGTCGATGTGCTCGAGGTCCTGTACGCTGATCGCGCTGACATAGCCGAGCGCATGCACGCCGAGCTGGCCATACGGATAGTGGCGCGTCTGGCGGGTGGCGAGGTCGACGCCGGGGAACTGGTAGCGGTGCACCGCGAAACGCCCGATTTCCTCGTCACTGAGCCGCAGCCGGACCGGTACGCTGTCGAAGGTGCGGCGCGAGAAGATCATGCGGCGCGTATCTTCGAGCTCATCGCGATCGATCAGCCCGAGCGCCGTCAGGCGCTTGAGCGTGTCGTTGAGATCCGGCACCTGCTCGCGGATCAGTTCCAGCTGGTAGGCCGGCTCGTTATCGGCCATCACCTTGCCGTTGCGGTCGAAGATCAGGCCGCGGCTGGCCGGGATCGGATCGAGCCGCACCCGGTTGCCCTGCGACAGCTCCACGTAATAGTCATGCCGCAGCACCTGCAGGTAGGTCAGGCGGCCGATCAGCGTCAGCACCATCACAGCGATGACAACCACCGCACCGAGCGTGCGCTGCGTGAAGATGCGCTGCTCGTTCCATTGATCTTTGATGCGAACGCGTGGATCCACGGGATCTTCGGTACTGACCTTTGCCGGTGTCTACGAACGGCCCTGAAGCCTTGGTGTCTAGCGCGAGGCGCGGAAGCGGCCCAGGATCCCGACGACCAGCGGCCAGATCAGGCCGCCGGTCACCGTGTGCACCCAGCGCGCCGGCGTCGACAGCGGGTGGCCGCTCCAGCCATCGATCACCCACAGCAGGAACTCATAAACCATCAGCGCCGCAAACACAAACAGCGACTGCTCAAACAGCGGCTTGGCTCGCATCATCAGGTGCAGGCGGATCGCCAGATAGGTCACGAACGCCAGCGCCAGCGCGTGCTCGCCCAGCAGCGAGCCCTGGAACACGTCGAGCGCGAGCCCGCTGGCATAGCCGAGCAGCACCCCGCCGGCGCGCGGAATCATGATCGACCAGTAGAGCACTGCGAGCACCAGGAACGCCGGACGCACGATCGCGAGCCAGGTGGGCAGAGGCACGACGGTGAACACCATGGCGATGATCGTGGTGGTGAGCACGACCAGGCGTGGGTGGCGGTCGCTCATGGCACTCGGCGCTGCGCTGCCGTAGTCATTCGTCCGGATCGACAATCTTCGGCGCCGGCTTGGGCGCCGGCGGCGCTTCCGGCGCGATCGGCGGGGTCGGCGCGGGGGCGGCCGGGTGCGACGGCTCGAACTGCAGCAACACCACCTCGCGGTCGCGCTCGACGTGCGCGAGCGGCTGCGCGCGCACCTGCGCCAGCAGCTGATTGCTCTCGCGCCGTACGCCGCTGATGCGCGCGACCGGCAGTCCCGAGGGGAACACCCCGCCGAGCCCCGAGCTCACCAGCAGATCGCCGCTCTTGATGTCGGAATTGACCGCGAGGTACGGCAGCAGCAGCTCGCCGGTATTGCCGGAGCCGACGGCGATCGAGCGCAGGCTGTTGCGGACCACCTCGACCGGGATCGCGTGCTCCGGATCGGTGACCAGGATCACCTCGGCACTCCAGGGGCCGACCCGGGCGACCTGGCCGAGCACGCCGCTGCCGTCGACCACCGCCTGGTTGACTACCACACCGTTGGCAGCGCCTTTGTTGATGACGACGCGCTGGCGCAGCGGATTGGTCTCGACGCTGATGATTTCGGCCAGCTGCCATTTCCTGATGAACGGCGGCAGCGCAGCGTGCAGGCCGCGCAACTCGGCATTCTCCTGCTCGAGCGCGCCCTGACGCACGACGCTCATCTCAAGTGCCAGTACCTGATCGTGCAGGCGCTGGTTCTCGGCCCGCAGCGCATCGCGGGTCTGGAAGCTCTGCGTCAGGTAGTTCCAGGCGGCCCGGGGCGAGCTGACCGCGACCTGCACCGGATAGGCCGTGGCGTCGAGCGCGAAGCGCAGGCGCTGCACCCAGTGGCCGTGCTGGTCGTAGTACATCAGCACGATCGACAGGATTGCGTAGACGGTGAAGCGCAGCCCGACCGCCGGTCCACGACCGTACAGGGGTCGATCGACGTCGGTGCCGAAGACCGCCATGGCGTAGAGCCTAGCAGCCTGCGCGACTAGTGCGCATGAACGGCGCTGCGCGCGGCAAGCCGTCGAATGCCGTAGGTCGGCTTAGCGCCAGGTCCAGTGCTGTTATTCCAAGCCGAAATGTCCGGGCCCCATCTGGTCCATCAGCTCGAGGATGCGGCCACCGCCCCGCGCGACACAGGTCAGCGGATCGTCGGCGACCATGACCGGTAGCCCGGTCTCTTCCATCAGCAGCTTGTCGATGTCGCGCAGCAGCGCGCCGCCGCCGGTGAGGACGATGCCGCGCTCGGCCACGTCGGCGCCGAGCTCGGGCGGGGTCTGTTCCAGCGCCTGCTTGACTGCGCTGACGATGCCCTGCAGCGGCTCCTGCAGCGCTTCGAGAATCTCGTTGCTGTTGAGCGTGAAGCTGCGCGGCACGCCCTCCGAGAGGTTGCGGCCCTTGACCGACAGCTCACGCACCTGCTGACCGGGATAGGCCGAGCCGATCTCGATCTTGATGCGCTCCGCCGTGGCCTCGCCTATCAGGATGCCGTAGTTACGGCGCACGTAGTTCATGATCGCATCGTCGAAGCGGTCGCCGCCGATGCGGGCCGAATTGGCGTAGACGATGCCGTTGAGCGATATCACCGCGACTTCGCTGGTGCCGCCACCGATGTCGAGCACCATCGAGCCGCGCGCCTCCTGGACCGGCAGGCCAGCGCCGACCGCGGCCGCCATCGGTTCGCTGACGATGCCGACGTTGCGCGCGCCGGCGCCCTCGGCCGATTCGCGGATCGCCCGGCGTTCGACCTGGGTCGAGCCGAACGGCACGCACACCAGCACGCGCGGCGAGGGCTTCAGGAAGCGGTTGCCGTGCACCTTGTTGATGAAGTATTGCAGCATCTTCTCGGTGTAGGTGAAGTCGGCGATTACGCCATCCTTCATCGGGCGCACCGCGGTAATGTGACCCGGGGTGCGGCCCAGCATGGCTTTGGCGTCCTGTCCAACCGCGACGATGATCTTGCCGCCGCGCGACGGCTCGTCCTGCACCGCAACCACCGAGGGCTCGTTGAGAACGATGCCCTTGTCACGCACGTAGATCAGTGTGTTGGCGGTACCCAGGTCGATCGACAGATCGCTGGAGAAATAGCCGCGCAGGCGTTTGAACATGTGAGCCGCCGACCTTCCTGGGTGTTGAACGAGCGTCCTAAAAGCGGGCGCTAATCTAGCAACCGAGAGGACATTCCACAAGGCGAGGTGTATGATTTCGCGCTGTTTTTTCTGCGAATTCCAAACCGTTTCACATGAACCTCAATCGCAGCGATATCGAGAACATCGCCCGCTTGGCGCGTCTTGCGCTGAGCGAGCAGGAGATTCCGGTCTACGTGGAGGGGCTGTCGCGCATCATGGGGCTGGTCGGCGAGCTCGACCGTGCCGACACCAGCCAGGTCGAGCCGATGGCGCACCCGCTCCCGGGGCAGCGCCAGCGCCTGCGGGCCGATGCCGTCACCGAGACCGACCAGCATACGCTCTATCAGAGCAACGCCCCTCAGGTCGAGGCCGGACTCTACCTGGTTCCCCGAGTGATCGAATGAGCGCTCTGCATGACAAGAGCGTGACCGAGCTGGCCGCCGCGCTGCGCTCGCGTCAGGTCTCGAGTGTCGAGCTGACGCAAGCCCTTCTGGAGCGCGTCACGCGGCACCAGGGCGCGCTCAATGCGTTCATCAGCATCACCGCCGAGGCGGCGCTGCTTGAGGCGGCGCGGGCGGACGCGCGGCTGCGCGGCAAGGACGCCGGGCCGCTGACCGGCGTGCCGATCGCCCACAAGGATATCTTCTGTACCCGCGGCGAGAAAACCAGCTGCGGTTCGCGCATGCTGGCGAACTTTGTCTCGCCGTACGATGCCACGGTGGTCGAGCGGCTGCGGGCGGCCGGCGTCGTGATGCTCGGCAAGACCAATATGGACGAGTTCGCGATGGGCTCCTCCAATGAGACCAGCTTCTTCGGTCCGGTGCGCAACCCCTGGGACACCACGCGCGTGCCCGGCGGCTCCTCCGGAGGCTCGGCGGCGGCGGTGGCCGCCCGACTGGCGCCAGCGGCGACGGCGACCGACACCGGCGGTTCGATCCGTCAGCCGGCAGCCCTGTGCGGGGTCACGGGCCTGAAGCCGACCTATGGCCGGGTGTCGCGCTTTGGAATGATCGCGTTCGCCTCGAGCCTGGATCAGGGCGGGCTGATCACGCGCAGCGCCGCGGACGCGGCCCTGCTGCTCGGTGCGATGGCCGGGTTCGATGAGCGCGATTCGACCAGCGTCGAATTGCCGGTGCCCGATTACAGCGCCGCGCTCGAACAGCCGCTCAAGGGGCTGAAGATCGGCGTACTGAAGGAGTTCTTCGACAAGGGGCTGGATGCTTCGATCGAGCAGCACATCCGAGCAGCGCTCGAGCTGCTGCGCTCCCAGGGCGCGGTGATCAAGGACGTCAGCCTGCCGCATCTGCCGTTGTCGGTGCCGACCTATTACGTGGTGGCGCCGGCCGAATGCTCCTCGAATCTTGCGCGCTTCGATGGCGTGCGCTACGGTCATCGCTGCGAGAATCCGCGCGACCTGCTGGATCTGTACCAGCGCTCGCGCGGCGAGGGTTTCGGCGCCGAGGTCAAGCGCCGCATCATGACCGGCACCTACGTGCTCTCGGCCGGCTACTACGACGCCTTCTATCTCAAGGCGCAGCGCGTGCGGCAGCTGATCAGCAACGATTTCGAGCATGCGTTCCACGAAGTCGATGTCGTGATCGGACCGACCACGCCGACCGCCGCGTTCGAGCTCGGCGCCAAGACCAGCGATCCGGTGACCATGTACCTGAACGACATCTACACGATCGGCGCGAATCTTGCGGGCCTGCCGGCGATCTCGGTGCCGTGCGGCTTTACGCAGGGGCTGCCGGTCGGCCTGCAGATCATCGGTCCGCATTTTGGCGAGGAGCGGCTGCTGAACGTCGCGCATCGCTACCAGCTCGAGACCGATTGGCATCTGCGCACGCCGCCGGGATTCGCCTGATGGAATGGGAGACCGTCATCGGGCTCGAGATCCACGCCCAGCTGGCGACGCGCTCGAAGATCTTCTCCGGCTCCGCCACCGCCTATGGGGCGGCGCCCAACGCGCAGGCTAATCTGATCGATCTGGCCTATCCCGGCGTGCTGCCCGTCCTCAATGCCGAGGCGGTGCGCATGGCAGTGAAATTCGGGCTGGCGATCAATGCGCGCGTGATGCACCGTTCGATCTTCGCGCGCAAGAACTACTTCTATCCGGATCTGCCGAAAGGCTATCAGATCAGCCAGTACGAGCTGCCGATCGTCTGTGGCGGTGCGGTCGATATCCTGCTCGATGACGGCAGCGTCAAGCGCATCGATGTCACGCGCGCGCACCTGGAAGAGGATGCGGGCAAGTCGCTGCACGAGGGGATCGCGGGCCTGACCGCTGTCGATCTGAATCGCGCCGGTACTCCGCTGATCGAGATCGTGTCCGAGCCGGCCATGCGCTCGGCCAGGGAAGCGGTCGCCTACCTGAAGAAGATCCATACGCTGGTGCGCTATCTCGAGATCTGCGACGGCAACATGCAGGAGGGCTCGTTCCGCTGCGACGCCAACGTCTCGGTGCGCCATCGCGGCGCAGAAAAGTTCGGCACGCGCGCCGAGATCAAGAACCTCAACTCGTTCCGCTTCGTCGAGAAGGCCATCAACTACGAAGTCGCGCGTCAGATCGAGCTGCTCGAGGGCGGCGGCCGGGTGGTACAGGAGACGCGGCTGTACGATGCGGATCGCGGCGAGACGCGTTCGATGCGCTCGAAGGAGGAAGCCAACGACTACCGCTACTTCCCCGACCCGGATCTGCTGCCGGTCGAGATCGATCAGCTCTATATCGACACCGTGGCCGCAAGCCTGCCGGAGCTGCCCGATCAGAAGGCGCAGCGCCTGCGCAAGGACTACGATCTGTCGGCCTACGATGCCGGGGTGCTCACCACCAGCGCCGAGCTGGCCGATTACTACGAGACCGTGGTACTCGAGCTGCGCGCCGATCGCGATCTTGCGGTCAGCCCGAAGCTCGTGGCCAACACGGTGATGGGCGAGCTCGCGGGTCTGCTCAACCGCGACGGACTCGAGATCACCGCCAGCCGCGTGACGGCGCCAGCGCTTGCCGGGCTGCTCAGGCGCATCGCCGACAACACCATCTCGGGCAAGATCGCCAAGGACGTGCTCGAGGCGATGTGGACGGAGGGCAGGGAAGCCGATGCGATCATCGAGGCGCGCGGCCTGCGCCAGATCACCGATGAATCGGCGATCGAAGCCGCGATCGATGCGGTCATCGCGGCCAATCCGACGCAGCTCGCGCAGTATCGCTCCGGCAAGGACAAGCTGTTCGGGTTCTTCGTCGGACAGACGATGAAGGCGACCCAGGGAAAGGCCAACCCGGCGCGCCTCAACGAGCTGCTGAAAAAGAAGCTCGGTGGCTGAAGTGCTGGCAAGCGGTGACGGTGAGCTGCGGCGCTTCATCCTCGAACGTCACCCGGTGCGCGGCTTCTGGATCCGGCTCGATGGCGCCTGGCGCGAGCTGCGCAGCTTCCATCGCCACCCGGCCGCGGTCGAGTCGCTGCTCGGCGAAGCCGTCACCGCCTCGCTGCTGCTCGCCGCGACACTGAAATTCCAGGGGACACTGACGCTGCAGCTCGCGGGCGATGGGCTGGTGAATCTGCTGGTGGCGCAGTGCACGCATGAATTTGTGATCCGCGCGGTCGCCCGTGCGGAGCAGGGCATCGACGGCCCGGTGGACTTCCGGCAACTGGTCGGAGACGGCCGGCTGACCGTCACCATCGAGGCCGAGGAACGCGCGGCGCGCTACCAGGGCATCGTCTCGCTCGAGGGGGCGAGCCTCGCCGACTGCCTCGAAAACTATTTTGCGACCTCGGAGCAGCTGCCGACGCGCATTGCGCTGGCCGCCGATGGTGCCACGGCCGCCGGCGTGCTGTTGCAGAAGATTCCGGCCGCGAGCGCCCAGGGCGAAGCACTCGCGGCGGTGTCCCAGGGCGTCTGGGAAGACCTGCAGGCCCGCCTGGCGGCGCTCGATGCGCCGCTGCTGCGGCTCGGGACCGCGCAACAGGTGTTGCAGCGAGTCTGCGGTGAGCACGATTGCCGGCTGTTCGTGGGCGCGCCGGTGCGTTTTGCCTGCCGCTGCAGCGAGGGTCGGGTCGCGGGGCTGCTGCGCTCGCTCGGACCGGACGAGCTGCGCAGCATTCTGGCCGAGCAGGGCGCCGTGACCGTCACCTGTGAATTCTGCGGCCGACCGTTTCGATTCGATCCGATCGACGTCGAGCGGTTGTTCGCCGAGGGTACGAGCCCAGAGGCACCTCACTCATTGAATTAAGCGGCACGGCCAGGGAGTGGCTCGATTACTTATTAGAGGTATCCACTACATAGAGAATTTTTGTTAACAAAAATTCTCTATGTAGTGGATACCTCTATGCGATACAGGGCCGCTCCCTGACCATGTCGCTCGAGTCCAGAGGGTCAGGGGTATTTGTTCTCTACGACGTCGCGCACCGGACTGGTATCGTAGACCAGCACGATTGACTGGATCCGGCCGGTATTCGGATCGAAATTGAACACATCCGCGCAATCGAACGCTACATTCGATCCATCCTTGAGCGACCAATCGTAGAGGTAATAGGCGACTGCCCGCAGATGGCCTTCTGCGCTCACGAGAACGTCGTAGACCGTGAGCTTCGACCCGCTCGATGCGCGCGACACCTTGGTCACGAAGTCGCGCACCGGCAGCCGACCCAGGAACGGTGACTGGACCCAGCCATCGGGCACGAACAGGGACGCGGCCTTCTCGACGTCGCCCGCTTCGAGAGCCGACAGATATTTGCGTACGGCTTGCTGCATAGAATTCTCCGATCCTTTGATGCCCAAGTACAATGGCTCAACGATCGGTCGGCGACCGGGAATGTGGACTGGACGCCCCGGGGACATCGTCGACCAGCGTTGATATGCGGGCATCATAGTAGCGAAAGACAACATTGACTAATGCAGCTGCAGCAGACGCACGGACAGTGCGGTGGTCATGCAGATTCAGGTAGGCTGGCAGCCAGTGCGCGAAAATTCGCTATGGTGGGTGACGCCTTGGCCGTAAGCACCCTGGAAGTCAGCCAGCCGCCCGAGCGGGCCGATCTGCCGTTTCGCCAGGTGCTGGCCGTAGCCAGTGGCAATGCACTGGAATTCTATGACTTCCTGACGTTCTCTTTCTTCGCGATCCAGATCGGCCACGCCTTCTTCCCGCAAGAGCAGACGTCGCATGGGCTGCTGTATTCGCTGGCAACGTTCGGAGTCGGGTTCGTCACCCGGCCGCTCGGCGGTGTTGTCATTGGCTCGTACGGCGACCGCGCCGGCCGCAGGGCAGCGATGATGCTGTCCTTCACGCTGATGGGCTTTGCCATCCTCGGGCTGGCAATGACGCCCTCCTATGCCGAGATCGGTATCGGCGCGCCGATCCTGTTGCTCATCTTCCGGCTGTTGCAGGGCTTTGCCCTGGGCGGAGAGGTCGGACCCTCGACCGCGTTTCTGCTCGAGGCAGCGCCGCCGCACCGGCGTGGGCTCTACGTGGCGTTCCAGAGCGCGTCACAGGGCCTGGCCATCCTGATAGCCGGGGTCGTCGGATTCATCCTATCGAGGTCGGTATCGCCAGCTGCGCTCGATGCCTGGGGCTGGCGGGTCGCGTTCCTGATTGGAGCGGCGGTGATCCCGGTCGGTCTCTATCTTCGGCGCAGCCTGCCGGAGACGTTGCACCAACACGAGCGCGTCACGGCGAGCCTCGTGGCAACGCGCGTGCCGGCGCGATTCGTCTTTCTGAGCCTCATGGTGCTCGGAGCGATGACGATCGCTACCTACGTGCGAAGCTACATGACGACCTACGCACAGGACAGCCTGAAGCTTGCAGCCAGTATTGCCTTCGGGGCCACCATCATCAACGGACTGTGCGGTGTGTTCGCCTGTCCGTTGAGCGGACTCATCTCGGACAGGATCGGGCGCAAGCCGGTGATGCTGGTCGCCGTGTGCATGCTGGTGGTACTTGCGGTGCCCAGTTTCATCGCCATGAATCAGATGCCCAGCGTGCTGGTCGTGTTCGCTGCAACGGCCGCCATGAGTACTCTCGGCTGGGTCGCCACGGTTCCGGCTTTGGCTGCGATCACAGAGTCGCTGCCGAGGGCGGTGCGCTCCGGCGCGCTGGCCATACTGTATGCCGTGGCGATCGCAGTGTTCGGCGGGTCGACGCAGTTCATCATCAAGTGGCTGATCGATGCGACCGGAAGCCCGCTGGCACCCGCCTGGTATGTGAGCGCAGCGCTCGTCATCGGCGGGCTCGCGATGCTCGCGATGCGCGAGTCGGCGCCGTGCGTGCTGCGCTCGCTGGTCGCAGACTCACCGGTGGAGGCCTCATGACACCCTGGCCGAAAGAGGCGATAAAGCTGCTGCCTGACCTGGTGACGCTGCGTCGCGCCATTCATGCCGAGCCCGAGCTCGGACTGAGGACGCCGAAGACCGCTGCCAAGATCGTAGCGGCCCTCGACGGGTTGCCGCTGGAGTACCGCCAGGGCCCGTCGACCACCGGCCTCGTCGCCGTGCTTCGGGGCAGTGCCGCAGGGCGCGCGGTGGTACTTCGTGGCGACACGGACGCTTTGCCGATGCACGAGGACACCGGGCTTGCGTTCGCCTCGCGCGAGCCGGGCGCGATGCACGCCTGCGGCCACGACAGCCACGTTGCGATGCTGGTCGGCGCGGCTCGATTGCTGTGCGCGCGACGGCACGAACTGCCGGGCACGGTTCTGTTCATGTTCCAGCCTGGCGAGGAAGGCTGGCACGGCGCGCGCTTCATGCTCGAGGACGGGCTGCTCGAGCCGCTGCCAGATGCCGCGTTCGCCCTGCATGTATATCCGAATGCTCCTCACGGAGTGTTTACCGGTCGCGAGGGCCCGTTGCTCGCGTCCGCCGATAAGATCCGCATCCTGGTCACCGGTCGAGGCGGGCACGCCTCGATGCCGCACGACGCGCTTGATCCGGTGCCGATTGCCTGTGAGATCGTCGGTGCGATCCAGTCGTTCGTGACGCGCCGCGTGCCGGTGTCCGATCCGGTGGTCGTCACCATTGCGCGCATCGAGGCCGGGACGACCGACAACGTCATCCCCGAGACCGCGTCGCTGCTCGGCACGGTCCGTACCTTGTCGGCGCAGAACCGCGTTTCGGTACAGACCGGGCTGCGCACGCTGGCAGAAGGCATCGCCGCGGCGCACGGCGCGGTTGCGCGCGTCGAGTTCGAGCAGGGCTTTCCGGTGACGCGCTGCGACGGACGGGCGGTGCAACTCGGACGAAGCGCGGTCGAGGACTGCTACGGCGCGGCCAGCTGGCGCACGGCGCCTGACCCGCTCATGGGCGCTGAGGACTTCGCCTATGTGCTCGAAAAGGTGCCGGGCGCGATGTTCTTTCTGGGCGCCTCGGCCGACGGCAGCGATTGGCGCAGCTGCTGCGGCTTGCATTCCAATCGCATGGTCATCGACGAGACCGTGATGGCCCGCGGGTCGGCGGTGCTCGCCGCGATCGCCGCGAAGTTCCTGAGCGCGAGCGACGGATTTCCACGCGGCAAGCGCCCGGACGCAGCTTGAGGCGCGAGCGCCAGCGCTCCGATCCGCTCCCCGGGGCGTCAGCAGTTTAAGTCCTGAGCGAGAACGGCGTGAAGTTCGTGTCCCGATCGTAATAGTCTTCCTGCTCGGCGCGCTTCAGGAATCCGACGATGCGATAGGTCACCGGCGTCATCACGATTTCCCATCCGCTCTTGAGCAGGTACTGCGTGAGCATGACGCTCTCGAGCAGTGTCGTATCCCACAGGCCGAAGAAGGCGATCGAATAGAACAGCGCCGAGTCCACCAGCTCGCCGCACAGCGTCGAGCCCACGGTGCGGGTCCAGAGCCAGCGGCCGTTGGTCCAGATCTTCATCTTCGCCATGACGAAACTGTTGACGAACGAGCCGCACCAGAATGCGGTGATCGAGGCAGCGACGATGCGCGGCGTGTTGCCAAAAATGGCCTCGACCGCGGGCTGGTTGTTGCGCCATTGCGCTGCCGGCGGCAGAGCGACGATCACCGACGCCATCAGCGCGGCGAAGCCCAGCGCTCCAAAACCGGCCCAGACCACGCGCCGATCGCGGGCATAGCCATACACCTCGGTCAGGATGTCGCCGAAGATATAGGACAGCGGGAAGAACAGCACACCCGCCAGGAACGTCACGCCGCCGATGATCGGGACGTGCACGGTCGACACCTTGGCCGGACCGATCAGGTTGGCGCACAGCACAATGCACACATAAGCCGCCATGAAGAAATCGTAGTAGAGGTACTGGCGCTCGTGTGGCGACGCCATCGTCGCAACTGTTGCAGCGGTGGTGGCCGATCGGGTCAGGTCACTGTCCATGCGCCCCTTGGATTGCAAATCCGCAACTGGAAGCTCTGCTGCGTCGCAGCCTGCGTCAGGTGCGCCGCCATTGCAACCAACAGGCGCCGGCGCGCGATCGTAGCCTCGAGACCCTGGCTGCCCCTAGGGCGGCTCGATCTCCCGCAGGTAAGCCGGGCCGCCCAGGTCCGCCATCTGCTTGAGGGTCCAGTCGCGCTGCGCGAGCACATAGCTCGACGGCGCATCGACGCGCAGGCGCCGCGGATTGGGCAATACCACCGCGAGCAGCGCGCTCTGCGGCCGCGTGAGCCGCAGCGCGCTCTCATGGAAGAAGTGGCGCGCCGCGGCCTCGACGCCATAGATGCCGCGGCCGAACTCGACGATGTTCAGATACACCTCGAGGATGCGCTCCTTCGGCCACAGGATCTCGATCATCACCGTGAGCATGGCCTCGAGGCCCTTGCGCACGAAGCTGCGGCCCGACCAGAGGAACAGATTCTTCGCCACCTGCTGCGTGATGGTGCTGGCGCCGCGCAGCTTGTGGCCGCGCTCATGTGCGCGCACCGCCTCGCGTATCGATTTGAAGTCAAAGCCGGCGTGGAACGGAAACTGCTGGTCTTCGGCGGCGATCACGGCGATGGCGGCCTGCGGCGAGATCTGCTCGAGCGCCACCCAGTGATACTCGGTGTGATAGTCGTGCTCGCCATCGAGCAGCGCCTGTATACGTGCCGTGAGCATGAAGGCGCTGGTGGGCGGTTCGATCCAGCGCAGCGCCAGCACGATCGCGGCCAGCAGCAACAGCGCGCCGAGCAGCGTCAGCCCTGAGGCGCGGCCGATGCGATACCACAGGCCGCGGCGCCTGTGGCGTCGGCCGCTACGGGAGTGCTCAGCGCTGTTGCGCTGCGCCTTGGCCATGGCGAGACAGGGATCGGACCGGCGGCTGCAACGTCTATTGGGCCGCCGGCACGCGCCGCGCCGAGGTGATCACGACGTCTTCGAGCGGCGCATCGGAATGGCCCTTGCGGCGGCCGGTGCCGACCTTGGCGATGCGATCGATCACATCCATGCCGTCGGCGACCTGGCCGAACACCGCATAGCCGTACTGGCCGGGTCGCTGGTCGAGAAAATCGTTGTCGGCGAGATTGACGAAAAACTGCGAGGTGGCGCTGTGGATCTCGTCGGTGCGCGCCATCGACAGCGTGCCGCGTTCGTTGCGTACGCCGTTGGCCGACTCGTTGCGTACCGGCGGGTGGGTCTTCTTCTGCACGTAATCGGCCGTGAGGCCGCCACCCTGGATTACGAAGCCCGGCACGATGCGATGGAAAATGGTGCCGTCGAAGAATTGATCATCGACGTAGCGCAGGAAGTTCTCCACGGTCTGGGGCGCATCCTCGTCGTACAGCTCGACGGTGAAGCCGCCGTGGGAGGTCTCGAATCGAACCATGGGCGTGTTCCTCATAATCTCACTTCCCGGGTGCGGCCGGTCATGGCCTCTGCGCCTCGGTAACGCGGTCGAAGCCGGCAAGATCTGGATGGCAGCGTACGCGAGCATAGCCCGCGCCCACAAGCGCGTGTGTCAGCTCGGCGGCCTGTCCAGCGCCGTGTTCGAGTACCAGCCAGCCGCCGGGCAGCAGGTGTACGGTTGCCTCCAGAACAATCCGGCGCAGCGCCTCCATGCCGCTGGCACCCGGGCTCAGCGCCACGGCGGGCTCATAGCGCAGCGCGTGCAGCGCCGGATCGGCCGCCGCGACATAGGGCGGATTGCTCACGATCAGGTCAAACTCGCGCCCCGACAGCGCTGCGAACCAGTCGCTTTGCAGGAATTGAACATTCTGGACGCCGAGGCGCTGCGCATTGGCGCGCGCCACCTGCAACGCGCCGGCGGCGCAGTCGGTGGCGAGGATGCGCCACTGCGGCCGTTCGACCGCCAGCGCCAGTGCAATCGCGCCCGACCCGGTGCCGAGATCGGCGACGGCGGCCGGATCGGCGCCGCGCAGCGCCAGGCAGCGCTCGACCGCGAGCTCGGTCTCCGGGCGTGGAATCAGCACATCCGGCGTCACCGCGAGCGGCAATGACCAGAACTCGCGCTCGCCGGTCAGATAGGCCAGTGGCTCGCCTTGGGCGCATCGGGCCAGCATCGCCTCAAAGCGCGTGATCGCGGCCGCCTCGATGCGCTCGTCATCATGCGCCTGCAGATAGCTGCGCGGTTGACGCAAGACGTGGGCGAGCAGCAGCTCGGCGTCCAGGCGCGCCGATTCACTGCTGCCGGCGAGCTGCGCCCAGCCATGCTCGAGCAAGGCGCGCACCGTGCCCGGATCGGCCACACGGTGCGCGCGATCCGCGTGATCCGCGTGATCCTCGGGGTCTGGTACATTGCCGGATTGCCCCATGGTGGAGACATTATGACTGCATCGAAGCCGCCTCGGCCCGACGCCAGCGTCAGCAGCCTGCTCGATGCGGCGACGCAGCTGTTCCGGACGACGCTGCTCAAGTGCCTGCCATTTGCGATGCTCGGGGTGCTGTGCCTGGAGATCCCGAACTTCTACTGGGTGGCGAGCGGGCATTCGCTCGAGCACGGCATGCCGGCGGACGCCCGGTATTGGCTGCTGGGCTTCATTGCCTCGGCCGTGACGCTGTTTATCGTCAGCACGATGATGTTGCGACAGCGCGCGTTTGCGAGCGGCGCCCCGGTCGATACTGCGGCTGAGCTGGCGGTCGCCGCACGGCGCCTGCCGGCGATCGTGCTGGGCTGGATCCTGGCACAACTGAGCCTTTTCGTCGGTTTCACATTGCTGATTTTGCCCGGGATATTCCTGCTGGTGTGCTACCTGGTGCTGCTGCCGGTGCTGCTGTTCGAGAATCTCAATCCGTACACGGCGCTGGTGCGTTGCGTGCAGCTGGTGCTGCCGAACTGGTGGAAGGTGCTCGCGACCATCGTGATCGCGGTGCTGGTGGTGATCATCTGCTCGCTGGCCGCGGCGGCGGTGCTGAGCATCGTCGCGGCGCTGCTGGTCGGTGAGGCTTCGGCAGTGCAGGCGATCGTGGCCGCGGTGACGGTCGGCATCGGGGCGATCGGCTGCGTGTTCTTCAGCGCGCTGGCGCTGACGCTTCATTCGGCGGCCAGCAGTTCCGCCTGATATTCCTGCTGCAGTCCCTCGAGCAGCTCATCGATGTGTCCCTGCATGATGTCGTCCAGGCGGTATAGCGTCAGGTTGATGCGATGGTCGGTCACGCGGCCCTGCGGAAAGTTATAGGTGCGGATGCGCTCGGAGCGGTCGCCGCTGCCGACCTGCAGCTTGCGTGACTGGGCCTGCGCGGCGAGCTGCTTGGCCTGCTCGGCGGCCAGCAGCCGCGCGGCCAGCAGCGACATCGCGCGCGACCGGTTCTTGTGCTGCGAGCGTTCGTCCTGACATTCCACGACGATGCCGCTCGGGAGATGCGTGATGCGGATCGCCGAGTCGGTCTTGTTAACGTGCTGGCCACCGGCGCCCGAGGCACGGTAGGTGTCGATGCGCAGGTCCGCCGGGTTGAGTTCGACTTTCTCGATCTCGTCGAGTTCCGGCAGGATCGCGACCGTGACCGCGGAGGTATGGATGCGACCCTGGGCCTCGGTGGCCGGCACGCGCTGCACGCGGTGGGTGCCGGATTCGAACTTGAGCTTCGAGAACGCACCGCGACCCACGATCCGGCAGATCACCTCGCGGTAGCCGCCATGCTCGCCCGGGCTCTCGCTCAGCGTCTCCACCTGCCAGCCCTGCGATTCGGCATAGCGGCTGTACATGCGCAGCAGGTCGCCGGCGAAGATCGCGGCCTCATCCCCGCCGGTGCCGGCGCGGATCTCGAGAAAGATATTGCCCTGGTCGCGGGCATCGCGGGGCAGCAGCAAGCGGTGCAGCTCGGCATCGCGCTGCTCCAGGCGCTGCCTGACTGCCGTAAGCTCCTCCTCGCCAAGCGCCCGCATGTCGGAATCCGCGTCGGTCAGCATGTCCTGCGCGCTGGCGAGTTCCTGCTCCAGCCGCCGATAGTCGGCGAACGCCGCAGCGGTAGGCTGCAGGCGTGCGTACTCGACCGATAAATCCCGGAATTGCTGGGGTTTTCCGATGATTTCGGGATCGGCGAGCAGGTGTCCCAGCTCTTCAAAGCGCTGCTCGGATTTTTCGAGCTTTTGGCGGATCGAATCTTTCATCTTCGGCTATAGTCTAACGGCCATGGAGCCTCGTCACCTCATCCGTGCTGGCCTGCAGCGTTCGATCGGTGTCGCGCTGGTCTGCGCGCCGCTGGCCGGCGCGTGGGCGTCCTCCGCCAGCCTGCGCGAGGTCGAAGATTCCAATGCACTGATCATGACCGCGGAAATCGCGCTGCAACGCGACGACTGCGGTCGCGCGGCCGCGAACTACACTATTGCGGCGCAGCGAATGACCGATCCCAAGCTCGCGGAGCGCGCCGCCGGCGTCGCGCTCGACTGCGGGCAGTACCAGGCGGCCGAGCGGGCGGCTGCGCGCTGGCGGCAACTGACCCCGTCCGACCCCGCGGCGCTGCGCGCTGCGATGCGCGCCGACCTCGGCCTCTACAAGATCAATGATGCCCGCAGCGCGTTCGAGGACTGGATCAAGAGTGGCGGCGGCACGGCCGGCAAGGGCGCCCAGCGCGGCGGGGGTGAGGCCCGTGGCGGCAGCGCAGCGGCGGCCGGCGTGGCCGGTGCCGATGACAACATCGCCGAGCAGCTCAGCCAGGTCGCGGTGGAGGCCGGGGTGCCGGCGACGCTGGCGATGCTGCGCGGCGCGCAGGTGCCGCGGCTGCAGACCGGCCGTGGGCAGCTCGCACTGGCGAGCCTCGCGTTCGATGGCTGGAACTATCGCGAGGCGCTGCAATACGGGCAGCGTGCGCTCAGCGCCGGCGCCGAGCGTGCACCGACGCAGCTGCTGCTGGCGCGCGCGCACGCGGGCCTTGGCGAGGCCGATCAGGCGGTGGCGGCGGCGGGCGCCGCGCGCACCGCGGCGCCCAAGGATCAGAGCTTCGCGGCCGCCGACGTGCTGATCCTGCTGGGCCGCGAGCGCGATGCGCGGATGGCGCTCGAAGGGCTGCGCGATAACGCCGGGCTGCGCCCGCAGGCCGACCGACGTCTCGGGCTGCTGGCTTTCGAGCGTGGCGACTACGACGAAGCTCAACGCGTGTTCTCGGCGCTAGTCAAGGATCGGGAATCCTCCGGCATCGCGGTGTACTACCTGTCTGCAATCGCCGAGCGCCGCGGCGAGACCGCGACTGCGCTGCATGGCTACCAGATGCTCGCCGGCACCGCGCTCGAGCCGGCTGCGCGCAGTCGCGCGGCGACCATTCTCTACAAGCAGGGTCAGCGCGCGGACGCGCTGGAACTGCTGCAGGCCAAGGAAGACGCGACGCCGGCCGCGCGGCTCGAGGCCGAAATCGCGCAGGCGCAGCTGCTGTCCAACGGCGGCGAGGCCAGCCAGGCACTGGCGCGCTTGGATGACGCGCTCGCGCGCTTCCCGGGCCACCCGGACGTGCTGTACCAGAAGGCGATTCTGCTCGAGAAGGCCGGCCGCACCGACGCGGCGATTGCGCAGCTCGAGGCGCTGTACCGGGACCGCCCGCAGGACAGCGCGATCAGCAATGCCCTGGGATTCATTCTGGCCGACCACAATCGCGAGCTGTCACGCGCGGAACGGCTAATCAACGCCGCGCTGAAAGCCGAGCCCGACAATCCGGCCATTCTCGACAGCCTCGGCTGGCTGCAGTTCCGGCGCGGCATGCCGCAGGCGGCGCTGCCGCTGCTCGAGCGCGCGTTTCGGCTGGATCAGGATGGCGACATTGGTGCGCATTGGGGTGAGGTGCTGTGGGCGCTGGGCGATAAGGCCAAGGCGCGCGAGACCTGGAACCGGGCGCTGATGGTCGATCCCGACAATGCGCTGGTCAAAGCCGCACAGCATCGGGCCGGTGTGCCGTCGCTATCGCTCCAGGGCACGGGCACTTCAATCTGAAGCGCATGCCAGGCCGGGACGGGCGTGACGGCGCGGTGGCGCGGCCGGCGGTCGCGCGGCCGGCGGTCGCGCTGCCGATTCTGCTGTGCACGCTGCTGCTCGGCGCCTGTGCGACGCTGGCACCTCCCGCGCCCAGTCCGATACCCTGGGCGCGGCGCCTGGCCACCCTGCAGGCCACCAGCCGCTTCGACCTGCAGGGGCGGCTGGCCGCGTCGACCGGCAGCGAGGGTTTCAGCGCCGGCCTGCGCTGGCAGCAGCAGGACGATCGGGCCACGATCGACCTGTCGGCGCCGTTGGGATTCGGCGCAGCCCACATCGAACAGACGGCGGCGAATCTGCAGCTCACGACCAGCAAGGGAATAACACTCGACAGTACGGCCGCCAGCGATGAACTGCGCGCGACACTTGGTTTCGAGCCGCCGCTCAGCAGTCTGCGGTTCTGGATCCTGGGTGCCAGCGACCCTGCGACGAGCGCACAGGAGTCGCTCGACTCACAGCAGCGACTCGCGCAACTGCAGCAGGGAGGCTGGCAGATTGATTACGCGGAATATGCGCGGGTGCAGCAGCAATGGTTGCCGCGGCGCCTCACCGTGACGCGCGGCGCGCTGCGGCTGCGGGTCGTGATCGACAGCTGGCACCTGTGAGCGCAAGGCCGCACCGATGAGCGAGCTGACCTGGTGGCCGGCGCCGGCCAAACTCAACCTGTTTCTGCATATCGTCGGGCGGCGCTCCGATGGCTATCACGATCTGCAGACGATCTTCCAGCTGATCGATCGTTGCGATCGCATCGGGCTTGCGGTGCGCGCCGACGGCCAGATCATCCGCCAGGCCGGCCTGGCCGAGGTCGGTCCGGAGCAGGACCTCGCGGTGCGGGCCGCCCGGGCACTGCAGCAGCACACTGGGACGGCACTGGGTGCGGACGTCCACGTCATTAAACATATTCCCCCCGGCGGCGGGCTCGGCGGCGGCAGCTCGGATGCCGCCAGCGTCCTGCTGGCACTGAATGCACTCTGGCGGTGCGACCTGGGGCTGTCCGAGCTTGCGGAGCTCGGGGTCGCGTTGGGGGCGGATGTGCCACTGTTCGTTCACGGCAGTTCCGCCTGGGGGGAGGGTCGCGGCGAGCGGCTCACCGCGATGGAACTGCCGCCGCGCTGGTTTCTGCTGATTCACCCGGGGGTCGGCGTGAATACCGCCGAGATGTTCCAGGCCCCTGAATTGACACGAAATTCTACCATCATCACAATACGCGCCTTTTCCGAAAGCCGCGCCGTCAATGTGTTCGAACCGGTAGTATGCGCGCGCCGCCCCGAGGTCGCGCAGGCGCTCGACTGGCTGCGCGGACAGATCGACGCGCACGGTGCGGCGATCACGGCCCGCATGACCGGCACCGGTGCGTGCATCTTTGCGGGCTTTGAGCGCTCCGAGGATGCGGAGCGCATTGCGGCGCGGGTTCCGGATCGCTGGAACAGTTTTGTCGCGCGCGGACTGAATCGCTCGCCGTTGCATGCGATGCTGCGGCAGCGCGGCTGATCGGCACGGCTTGAGTGGATGACTGCTGGGGTGTCGCCAAGTGGTAAGGCAGCGGGTTTTGATCCCGCCATTCGGAGGTTCGAATCCTTCCACCCCAGCCACCGTTGACTGACACGGATGATCGGCACGGACACTGAGGAACACTGATCGTGGATTCGGAAACGCTGGCGCTGTTCACCGGTAATGCGAATCCCGCGCTCGCGCATGACATCGCGCGGCATCTGCGGCTGCCGGTGAGCCGCGCCTCGGTCGGTCGTTTCAGCGACGGCGAAGTCAACATCGAGATCATGGAGAACGTGCGCGGCCGCGACGTGTTCATCGTGCAATCGACCAGTCCGCCCGCGAACGATCACCTGATGGAGCTGCTGGTGATGGTCGATGCCTGCCGCCGGGCCTCGGCCGCGCGCATCACGGCGGTGGTGCCGTACTTCGGTTATGCGCGCCAGGATCGGCGGCCGCGCGCCACGCGCTCGGCGATCACCGCCAAGCTGGTCGCAGACATGATCAGCAACTCCGGCGTGCACCGGCTGCTGACGCTCGATCTGCATTCGGAACAGATCCAGGGGTTCTTCGCGATACCGGTGGACAATGTGTATGGCTCGCCGGTGCTGCTCGGCGATGTCTGGCGCCAGGGCTACCCGAATCTGATCGTGGTCTCGCCCGATGTCGGCGGCGTGGTGCGTGCACGCGCGATCGCCAAGCGGCTCGACGATGCCGATCTTGCGATCATCGACAAGCGGCGCCCGCGGCCGAACGAGTCGAAGATCATGAACATCATCGGCAAGGTCGACGGCAAGACCTGCGTGCTGATCGATGACATGGTCGATACCGCCGGCACGCTATGCATGGCGGCACAGGCCCTGAAAGAAGAGGGCGCACTCAAGGTCGTTGCCTACATCACGCACGCGGTGCTCTCGGGCGGCGCGGTGGAGCGCATCGCGACTTCCGCGCTCGACGAGCTGGTGGTGACCGATACGATTCCGCTGTCGCAGGCGGCGCAGGACTGCCCGCGCATCCGCCAGCTGTCGGTGGCTTCGCTGATGGCCGAGACGATCCGCCGCATCCGCGACGAGGAGTCGGTGAGCTCGCTGTATATCGACTGAGAATTTCGCTGGAGATTGAAGCGATTCGATTTTTGAAGGGTGGAGGCGCACTGGTCGCGGTGCACATCCGTAGTCGTGAACTGTCAGGAGTATCAAAATGCGTATTACGTTTCAGGTCGGCGCGGACTCGCGTCACGATCAGGGCAAGGGTGCGAGCCGCCGCCTGCGTCGTGCCGGTAAGGTCCCCGCGGTTCTTTATGGCGGCGGCGGCGAGCCGCGCAATATCACGCTCGATCACCAGCAGCTGCTGACGCTGATCGGCAACGAGAGATTCTATTCCTCGATCATCAGCGTCAATGTCGACGCGCAGGGCCAGCCGGCCATCGTGCGCGACGTGCAGATGCACCCGGCGCGCAATGCCGTGGTGCATGTGGACCTGCAGCGGGTGCTGGAGAACGAGAAGCTGAAGATTCGTCTGCCAGTACACTTCAAGGGTGAGGCCGTGGCGCCGGGCGTGAAGACCCAGGGCGGCATCGTGTCCCACCTGATCCAGGACGTGGAGGTCAGCTGCCTGCCGAAGGACTTGCCGGAGTTTCTCCAGCTGGATCTATCGGGCATGAGCCTCAACGATACGCTGCATCTGTCGGACATTCCGCTGCCCGATGGCGTCACCATCCCGGAGCTCGCGCATCGCAATCCGCCGGTGGTCTCGGTGCACAGCCCGCGCGTTGCCGAGCCTGAGCCGGAGGCGGTTGCTGCGGCGGCAGAGGGCGCGGCTGCGGCGCCGGCGGCCGCGGGTGCTGCGCCTGCCGCCGAGGGTGCGGCAGCGGCCGGCAAGAAGGAAGAGCCGAAGAAGGAAGAGGCGAAGAAAGAGGCTGCCCCCAAGAAGGAAGGCAAGAAGTAACCTTCAGGGCACGAGATCGGTGAGGTTGGGAGTCGCCTGGATGTGTTGAATCAAGTGCGCATTTTTTGTAATTAAAAAATGCGCACTAGGTTCAACACACCCGGGTGATTGCCAGCTCCGACAGGCCTCGCCTTCCTGTAGCTTCATTGGTTTCGTGTCTTGGCCGGATTATCTCTCAAGCTCATCGTCGGCCTCGGCAATCCCGGGCGCGAATACGCGCGCACGCGCCACAATGCGGGCTGGTGGTTTGTCGAGCAACTCGCGGCGCGCTCACATGGCAGCTGGCGTCACGACGCGAAGCAGCATACGCAGCTGGCGCGCATTGCGATTGCCGACACGGAGCTGTGGCTGCTCAAGCCGACCGCGTTCATGAATCGCAGCGGCGCACCGGTGGCCGCCGTGGCAAACTTCTACCGCATCGCGCCGGCGGAAATCCTGGTGGTGCACGACGATATCGATCTGGCACCCGGAATCGCGCGGCTCAAGCAGGGCGGTGGCCACGGCGGGCACAACGGTCTGCGCGATGTGATTGCGCATATCGGCGCGGACTTCTGGCGGCTGCGCTTGGGGGTCGGCCATCCGGGGTCGAGGGATCTGGTGCTCGACGCCGTGCTCGAGCGGCCCACCGCGGCGGAGCAGCAGGCGATCGATGAGGCGCTGTCGCGTGCGCTCGAGATCATGCCGGAGCTGCTGCGCGCGGGGGCGCAGAAAGCAATGCTATCCCTGCACAGCCGGAATGCCGGCGATGCCAACATCGAAGGCAGCTAGCGCTCCGCGAAAGCGGAGCAGGGTGCGTCTGGTGATCGCATAGAGGTGTGGGGGGGCAAGGGGGTGATTTTTTTTTTAAAAAAAAAACAGAAGTTTACAAACAAAAACGGGAGGGCCCAAACAAGCGATATAAAATTTAATAAAGAGAGTTGGGAAAAAAAAAAAGGGAGGATAGGAAGCGGAGCGA
>JBIODC010000010.1:0-66879 GCA_044440135.1 Steroidobacterales bacterium
CGGCAATGCCGTGCGCGGCGAACTCGCTCCGGGCACGATGCAGCAGCTCGGAGGACTCGAGCAGCGCCTTGGAAGGGATGCAGCCGGCATTGAGGCAGGTGCCGCCGAGCGCGCTGCCGCCATCGCGGTTCACCCAGGCGTCGACGCACACCACCTTGAGACCGTTCTGCGCCGCGCGGATCGCCGCCGGATAGCCAGCCGGACCCGCGCCGATCACGACGACATCGACCGCCTCAGCCATGATTGTCAGACTCCGAGCAGCAGACGGCCTGGATCTTCGAGGCAGTCCTTGATCGTGACCAGAAACTGCACTGCCTCGCGTCCATCGATGATGCGATGATCGTAGGTCACCGCCAGATACATCATCGGCCGGATCGCGATCTGGCCGTTCACCACCACCGGCCGTTCCTGAATCTTGTGCATGCCCAGGATCGCGCTTTGCGGCGCATTGACGATCGGGGTGGACATCAGCGAGCCGAAGATGCCGCCGTTGGTGAGGCTGAACGTGCCGCCGGTCAGGTCCTCGAGCGTGATCGACCCGGTGCGCGCCCGTGCGGCGTAGTTCGCGATGCCCTGCTCGACCTCGGCAAAGCTCATCGCATCGGCATCGCGCAGCACCGGCACCATCAGTCCGCGCTCGGTCGACACCGCGACACCGATATCGAAGTATTCGTGATAGACGATGTCGCTGTTCTCGACCGAGGCATTGACCACCGGAAAGCGCTTCAGCGCCTCGATCGAGGCCTTGACGAAGAACGACATGAAGCCGAGTTTCACACCATGCTTCTTCTCAAAGCCGTCCTTGTAGCGCGCGCGCAGCTCCTGCACGCTGGTCAGATCCACCTCATTGAAAGTCGTCAGCAGCGCCTGCGTCGATTGCGCCTGGATCAGCCGTTCGGCGATCCGCGCCCGCAGTCGCGTCATCGCGACGCGCTGCTCGGCGCGGCCGGCACGCGCTACCGCGGGCCCCGGCGCGACCGGCATCTGCGGCGCGCGCGCTGCCGGCGCCGCGGCTGCTGCCGCGGCCGCACGCGCGTCGCTCTTCGTGATTCGGCCGCCGGGCGCGGAAGCGGCGATCGATGCGGTCGCGAGATTGTTCTCCTCGATCACACGCCGCGCGGCCGGACCGGTGCGCGCTGCGGCGGCACCCGCCGCGGGCGCGGCCGCAGCGCTCGCAGTTGCAGCGGGTGACTTGCCATTGCCAGCAGGAGCGGACGCGGCTGCGCTCGCAGCGCCCGCTTTGGTCGTGGCGCTCGCCGCAGCGCCCTCCTCGATCACCGCCAGCAGCTCGCCGCTCTTGACCGACGTGCCGGTCTGCACCTTGATCTCGCGCAGCACACCGTTGACCGGCGCCGGCACTTCGAGCATGACCTTGTCGGTTTCCAGATCGGCCAGGTTCTCGTCGCGACTGACGGGCTGCCCGGGTTGCTTGCGCCACGCCACCAGCGTGGCGTCGGCGACCGACTCGGGCAATTGCGGCACGCGGATCTCGATGCTCATGAACTCTTCCTTATGGCCGAACTGATCGGCGTGGGCGCACGCTCCGGCGGCGCCGCGGCCGCGCCGGCCGGGGTCAGCGTCAGCCGCGGGGTGTTGCGCATGGTCTGTTCGATCGACACCGCATTGAGCGCGGTATCGACCAGCCGGCGCTGCTCGAGTTCGTGATTCTTGGCCAGCCCGGTCGCGGGCGCGGCCGCGGCGGCGCGGCCGGCGTAGTACACGGTGCGCGTGCCGGCCAGATCCTGCAGCCGATGACGGATCTGATACCAGGCGCCCTGGTTCTGCGGCTCCTCCTGGCACCACACCAGATCGGTCGCATTGGCGTAGCGCCCCAGCACCGCCTGATATTGTTCCACCGGAAACGGATAGAGCTGCTCGATGCGCACCAGCGCGACACTGCGCAGCGCGGCGCTGCGGCGCGCCTTGAGCAGATCGAAGTACACCTTGCCGCTGCAGAACACGACCCGTTCGACCTGCGCGGCCGGGATGTCGTCGATCTCGCCGATCACGTTGGCGAAGCTGCTGTTGCTGAGCTCGGTCAGCGAAGACACCGACAGCTCGTGACGCAGCAGGCTCTTGGGCGTGAACGTGATCAATGGCCGGCGGAACGGCTGCAGCACCTGGCGGCGCAGCAGATGAAACATCTGCGCCGGCGTCGACGGCACCACCACCTGCATGTTCTCTTCGGCGCACAGCTGCAGGAAACGCTCCAGGCGCGCCGAGGAGTGCTCCGGCCCCTGGCCCTCGTAGCCGTGCGGCAGGAACAGCGCCAGCCCGCACAGCCGGCCCCACTTGGCCTCGCCCGAGGAGATGAACTGGTCGATCACGACCTGCGCACCGTTGACGAAATCCCCGAACTGCGCCTCCCAGATCACCAGGCAATCCGGGCTGGTGGTCGCATAGCCGTACTCGAATCCGAGCACGGCTTCCTCGGACAGCACCGAGTCGATCACCGTGAAGCGCGGCTGGCCCTCCTTGAGGTGCTGCAACGGAATGAAACGGCGGCCGGTATTCTGATCGTGCAGCACCGCGTGCCGATGGAAGAAGGTACCGCGACCGCTGTCCTGACCGGAGATGCGCACCGCAACGCCCTCATCGAGCAGCGAGGCATAGGCCAGGGTTTCGGCCGCGCCCCAGTCCAGCGGCAGCTCGCCGGCCACCATCTTGGCGCGGTTGCTGATGACCTGGGCGACGCGCGGATGCAGCATCAGCTCGTTCGGATAGCGCACCAGGCGCTTGCCGAGCTGCGCCAGCCGTTCAGGCTCCACGCCGGTGGCCACGCGCTCGGACCAGTCGGCCTTCCCATAGCGCGTCCAGTCGATCGTGTACTTGTTGCCGATCAGGCCCAAAGCCGGATGCAATTCCAGGTGCCCGGCGTCGAGCGCCTGGCGATATTGTGCGATCATCTGATCGACGTCGGCTGCCGCCATCACGCCGTCGGCCACCAGCCGGTCGGCGTACAGTTTGCGCACCGTCGAGTGCTGGCGGATGAGCCGGTACATCACCGGCTGGGTCGCCGCGGGCTCGTCGGCCTCGTTGTGCCCGAGCCGCCGGTAGCACACCAGGTCGATCACGACGTCCTTATGGAAGTGCTGGCGATAGCGCAGCGCCAGGCGCGTCACGAACAGCACGTCCTCCGGATCGTCCGCGTTGACGTGGAAGATCGGCGCTTCGACGATCTTCGCCACGTCGCTGCAGTACGTGGTCGAGCGCGCATCGCGCGGATCGGAGGTGGTGAAGCCGATTTGGTTGTTGATGATGATATGCACCGTGCCGCCGGTGCGGTAGCCGCGCGCCTGCGACAGCTGCAGCGTCTCCATCACGACGCCCTGGCCGGCGAACGCGGCATCGCCGTGCATCAGCACCGGCACCACCCGGTCGCCCTGGGCATCGCTGCGCCGCTCCAGGCGCGCGCGCACCGAGCCCTCGACCCCCGGATCGACGATCTCCAGATGCGAGGGGTTGACGGCCAGCGCGACGTGCACGTTGCCGCCCGGGGTGCGCACGTCGGCGGAAAAGCCCTTGTGATACTTGACGTCGCCGGATCCCTGGATGTGATTGTCGTCGTACTTGCCCTCGAACTCCGAGAACAGCTGCTCCGGGGATTTGCCCAGCACGTTGACCAGCACGTTGAGGCGGCCGCGGTGCGCCATGCCGAGCACGCACTCCTCGATGCCGACCTGGCCGCCAGCCTGAATCAGCTCGTTGAGCGAGGCGATCAGTGCGTCGGCGCCCTCGAGCGAAAATCGCTTCTGGCCGACGTACTTGGTGTGCAGGTAGCGCTCCAGAGCTTCGGCCGCGGTCAGTTGGAACAGCAGGTTGCGCCGTTCCTCGGCGCTGAAGCGGTGCTGCATGCGACCGAGCTGGAATTCATCCTGCAGCCACAGCCGCTCGTCGGTATTGGAGACATGCGCGAACTCGGCACCGGTGTGCCCGCAATAGACGCGCTCGAGCCGCGCGATGATCTCGCGCAGGCTCGCGCGCCTGGGGATCCAGTCGTTGCGGCTCGCGGTGTAGAACTCGGTATCCAGATCGGCTTCGCTCAATCCGGCGTAGTCCAGATCGAGCACGCGCGGGCGCGGACGCTGCAGCAGGCCCAGCGGGTCGATGTGCGCGATCAGATGGCCGCGGTTGCTGTAGATCTGCATCAGCCGCGAAACCGCGGCCTGCTTTTCGCTGGCGGCGGGCGCGGGTGGCGCCACCACGGCACTGCTGGCGCTCGCCTGGGTGCGCGCCGCGACGCCGGCGATGACCGGGCCGTGCGAGCGCTCCGCGCCTGCCGCGGGCGGCAGCGCATCGAAGTAGCCGCGCCAGGTCGCATCGATGCTGTCGGGATCGTGCAGGTACTGCTCGTACAGCGCCTCGACGTAGGGGGCATTGGCACCCGACAGTGGAGTGCTCGCCAGCAGCTCGGGCAAGGATGGGGGCATGGGGCAACCTGCGTGGCTTTGAAAAAAAAACCTGTCAGCTCAATGAGCTAGACGGTAGCAGCGGAATTTAACATTCTATAGGAACGAGCCGCGCAAGGAAACGGACCCCGGTCACGTCCGCGCGCAGATGATTGAAAGATTTGGTTGTCCAGAAGGCTCTGGCGCGCCGGTGCGCACCTTCAGGAACCGTCCGCCGCGGCCGTGCGATCGCCCGCCTGCCAGCCGCCGCCCAACGCGCGATACAGGCGCACCAGGTCGGCGCCCACGGCCGTGGTGCTGTCGGCCAGCGACAGCTGGTTCTGCTGCCAGGTGCGCTCGGCGTCCAGCACCTCGATGAAATTTGCCAGCCCGCTCTCATAGCGCTGGCGCGAGAGCGTCAGGGTCTCGCGATTTTGCGCCACGGTGGCCTCGAGCCACGCGCGCTGCTGCTGATCGGCGCCGAATGCCGCCACCGCGTTCTCGACCTCGTGCAGTGCGTTGAGCACCGTGTGCTGATAGCTCAGCGCGGCTTCCTGCGAGCGCACGTCGTACAGATGCACCGTCTTCCAGCGACCGCGATCGAACACCGGTAACTGCAGGCCCGGTCCGATCGAGCCGAACAGACTGGACCATTCGAGCAGCTTGCCCGCGGTCTCGGATTGAAAGCCGCCGCTGCCCGAGAGCGTCAGCCGCGGGTACAGATCGGCCACGGCGACGCCGCTCTGCGCGATGGCGTTGTGCAGACTGGCCTCGGCTTCGCGAATATCGGGCCGGCGCCGCGCCAAGTCGGCAGGCAGCCCGATCGGCACCTGCGGCGGGACCGGAGGCACCGGAGCGGGGCTGTCGAGCTGCGCGCGCAGCGCCTCGGGCTCGCGACCGAGCAGCTGGCTGAGCTGATTGATGTTCTGCGTGATCTGCAATTCGATCGCCGGCAGTTCGGCGCGCGTCGCGCTGGCCTGCGCCATCGCATTGCTGACATCGATGTATGTGGTCACGCCGGCTGCGCGCCGCTGCCGCGTCAATTCCAGCAACTCATCGATGGTCGCCAGATTCTCGCGCGCGATGACGAGCCGCGACTGCGCGCCGCGCAGTTCGATGTAGCTCTGTGCCACGTCGGCCAGTACCGACACCAGCACCGCGCGCTGATCCTCGACCGACACCTGGACGCCCGCGTCGGCGGCTTCCACCGCACGGCGTATCCGTCCGAACAGATCGATCTCCCACGACGCGTCGGCGCTGAGCTGGTACTGATTGTACGGGTTCGGAATGCTGATGCTGGCGCCCCCGGGCAGGCGCAGGTTGCCGACCGAGCTGAACAGCGACCCGGTCGGGGTGGTCTGACTGAGCCGCTGGCGGCTGTAGGAGGCATCGGCCGACAGCGTGGGCCAGGAGCCTGCCGCGGTCACGTCACGCTGGGCGCGTGACTCTTCGATGCGCAGCACCGCCAGGCGCAGGTCCAGATTCGAGCTGCGGCCACGCTCGACCAGCGACGTCAGCATCGAATCGTTGAACACGCCCCACCACGCGCTCTGCTGCGTGGACTGCTCGGTCGCAACGCTGACCGGCGGCGACCCGGACGACGGCGGCGATGGCGACGCGGACGATGTCGCCGGCGAGTCGGCCGGCAACGCCGGCACATCGGGCGGCAGCGAGGTGGCCCGCGCCGACCAGTGGGCGGGCACCTGTGGCGTGGGCGGCACGAATTTCGGTCCGACCGCGCAGCCGGCCAGCAGCGTGGCGAGCGCGGCGCCTACCGGCGCTGCCGCGGCGAAGCGACGCCGGCCGCGCCGCGCGCGCATCACTGCATGCGGTGGCTGAACATCCATGAGGCCCCCCCTAGGGTCAATGCCGCGAGCAGGCCCAGCGGCCACAGATCGGGCAACAGCAGATAAAGTCCGGCTCCCTCGAGATACACGCGCCGCGTGATATCGATCGCATAGCGCAGCGGATTGATGGTGGTCAGGTACTGCAGCCACGCCGGCATGCTGCTGAGCGGCGTGGTCAGTCCCGAGAGCAGTGAGAACGGCATGATCAGCAGCATCGAATACAGCATCGCCTGCTGCATCGTCGCCGCCACCGCCGAGAGCAGCAGGCCGATGCCGACCGCGGCCAGCAGAAACAGCAGCAGCCCGGTGTACAGCGTCAGGTACGAGCCCGCGAACGGAATGCGAAACCACAGCTGCGCGACCAGCAGCACGCCGGTGGCCTGGATCACCCCGATCACCATCGATGGCAGCGCCTTGCCGGCCATGATCTCGAACGGCCGGAACGGCGTCACCAGCAGCTGGTCGAAGGTGCCCTGCTCGCGCTCACGCGCGACCGACATCGCGGTCAGCATCATGGTCTGGATCAGCGTCAGCGTGCCGATCATGCCGGGAATCATGTACCAGCGGGTCTCGAGATTCGGGTTGTACCAGGCACGACCCTCGACCTGCACCGGCGCCGCCGCCCAGCCATGTTCGCCGCCCCAGTCGCTGTTGAACTGCTGCACGATGCTGTTGACGTAGCCCATCGCGGTACCCGCGGTATTGGAATTGCGCCCGTCGGCGATCAGCTGCACATCGGCACCACGGCCTGCGAGCAGCTCGCGCTCGAAGTTCTGGCCGATCTGCACGACCAGCAGCACGCGACGGGCATCGATGTAGGCGGCGACGTCGCTGGTTCGCTGCAGATCCGCGACACGCTCGAACACGCCCGATCCGTCCAGACCCGCGAGCAGCTGGCGCGACGCCGCGCTGTGGTCCTGGTCGAGTGCCGCGTAGGTCACGTGGTTGAGATCGTAGGTGGCGGCATAGCCGAAGATCAGGGCCTGCACCACCGGCGGAATCAGCAGGCTCAGGCGGCTGCGCTTGTCCTTGAGCACCGCGAGCAGTTCCTTGCGCGTCAGGGCCAGGATGCGAAGCAGTGAATCGAGCATCGGCATCACGCCAGGGTCTTGCGCATCGCGGCACGGCTGCCCAGCGCCAGGGCCGCGGCCATCGCCGCCAGCGCCAGCGTGTTCGGCACGATCACCGACCAGACATCACCGGCGAGAAATACCGTCTGCAGCAGCGCCACGTAATAGCGCGCCGGCAGCGCATAGGTGATCAGCTGCACCACGACCGGCGTGCTGCGCAGATCGAACAGAAAGCCCGACAGCATGAATGCGGGCATGAAGGTCACGAGCATCGTGAGCTGGCTGGCGACCAGCTGATTCTTGACCCAGGAGGAGATCAGCAGGCCGATGCCCAGCGCCACCAGCACGTACAGCGTCGATGCGCCGAGCAGCACCCACAGCGAGCCGCGCAGCGGCACATGAAACAGGAACCGGGCCGAGAACACGCACAGCGCGAAGCCGACCAGCGCCAGCAGGAAATACGGCAGCGTCTTGCCGAGCAAAATCTCATCGCTGCGCACCGGCGTCACCAGCAGCGCTTCCAGCGTGCCGCGCTCCCATTCGCGTGCCATCACCATCGCGGTCAGCAGCCCACCGATCAGCGTCATCACCAGCACCACCAGGCCGGGAACCAGAAAATACGTGCTCTCGTTGGCTTCGTTGAACCACAGCCGCGCCTGCACCGTGACCGGTGAGGCGACGCTGGCACGTCCCTGCGCCGCCGCGCGTGCCGCCCAGGCACCGACCGCTCCCTGGACGTAGCCCTGGATGATGCGCGCGCGATTGGCATCGCCTCCGTGCACCACCAGCTGCACCCTGGCATCGCCGGCCGTGACGTGACGGGCGAAGTCGGCGGGAATGCGCACGATGCCATCCACCGCATGTTCCAGCAGCAGCTGCTTCGCCGGTGGCATCGAGCGCAGCAGCCGCGGATTAAAATACGGCGACAGTTGAAAGCCGGCGGCCAGCTCCATCGCCTCGGGCGAGGGCTGCTCGATCACCAGCGCGAGCGGCACGTTCTTGACGTCGAGCGACAGTCCGTAGCCGAACAGCAGAATCAGGATCAGCGGCAGGATCACTCCGATCGCGATGCTCGAGGGATCGCGCACCACCTGGTAGGTCTCTTTCCGCACCAGCGCGCGGATCCGGCGCAGCTTCGAGCGCCAGTGGGTCGAGGTCGATGGCGACGCGGACTGGTTCATCGGCACCGCGCCTTCACGCCGCGACCGGCGCGGGACCCGCCGCCGCCTGCTGCGCGCGCGACTGTTCGACCACCGCGATGAACGCATCCTCCATGCTCGGCTCGGGACGCTGCTCGCTCCTGGCGCGCGCGCGCACCTCGGCCGGCGAACCCTGCGACAGCACCTGGCCGGAATCCATGATCGCGACGCGGTCGCAGTATTCCGCCTCCTGCATGAAGTGCGTGGTGACGATGATGGTCACGCCCTGCTCTGCGAGCGCGGTGATGCGCCGCCAGAACGCGCGGCGCGCGAGCGGATCGGCGCCGCTGGTGGGTTCGTCCAGGAACAGGATCTCCGGCTCGTGCAGCAGCGCCGCGGCCATCGCCAGGCGCTGCTTGTAGCCGCCCGGCAGCTGCGAGCTCATCGCGCGCAGGTGATCGCCGAGATCGAACTGCTGCGTCGCCCACGCGATGCGCTCGCGCCGGCGCTGCGCGCGCAGGCCGTACGCACTGGCGAAGAATTCCAGGTTCTCGAGCACGCTCAGCGGCCCGTAGAGCGAGAACTTCTGCGCCACGTAGCCGAGCCGGGCCCGCGCCGAGGCCGGCGCGCCGCGTACGTCGGCGCCCGCGACATGCAACTGGCCGGCGCTCGGAACCAGCAGCCCGCACAGCATCCGGAAGGTGGTGGTCTTGCCGGCGCCATTGGGTCCGAGCAGGCCGAAGATCTCCCCGCGCCGCACTTCGAAGCTGATGCGATCGACCGCGGTGAACGCCCCGAATTTCTTCAACAGCTGTTGCACGCGCACCACCGCATCATCGCCATGGGTGGCGACCGGCCGCGCGATCGAGAGCGCCTGCACGCGCTCGTGGCTGACCTGGGCGCGCAACAGCAGCATGAAACCGTCCTCGAATCGAGCCGGTACCGCCTCGACGCGCAGCGCGCGCAGCGCAGCCTCAGTCGGATCCGACGCCCGGCGCGTCGGGTCGCCGGCCGCATCGGCCACGGCGTCGCGCACGAAACGCACGCGCCCGCCATCGGGCACCGCGTCGATGATGTCCGGCTGATCCAGCAATCGCGCCTGCAGCGCACGCGGCGACTGCTGTGGCGCGGGCGTGGCGACGAAGCAGCGCCCGGCCGCCATCTCGGCGATCTGCTGCGGCACGCTCTGTGACAGCACCTTGCCCTGATGCAGCAGGATCACGCGCTGGCAGCGCTCGGCCTCGTCCAGGTAGGCGGTGCTGAGCAGCACCGTGAGTCCCTGGTCGGCGACCAGCCGTCGCACGATGTCCCAGAGCTCGCGCCGTGACAGCGGATCGACCCCGACGGTCGGCTCGTCCAACAGCAGCAGCTCGGGGGATCGCACCAAGGTGCAGGCCAGGCCAAGCTTCTGCTTCATGCCGCCCGAGAGCTGGCCCGCCAGGCGCGTGCGGAACGGGCCGAGCGCGGTCATCTCCATCAGCTCCGGATAGCGCTGCGCGCGCTCAGCCGCGCTCACGCCGTGCAGGTCGGCGTACAGGTCGAGGTTTTCCGCGACGCTCAGATCCTCGTACAGCCCGAAGCGCTGCGGCATGTAGCTGATGCGATCCTGCACCTGCTGCGGATCGGCCGCCACGTCCACGCCGAGCACCGTGAGCGAGCCGCCATCGGCGCGCAGCAGCCCCGCGGCCAGTCGCATCAGCGTGGTTTTGCCGGCGCCGTCCGGCCCCACCAGCGCGGTCAGCTCGCCATGGAGCGCTTCGAGCGAGACCCCATCGAGCGCCTGCACCGGCGGCCCATCCTTGACGCGGAACATCTTGCGCGTCTGCTGCGCGATCAGTGCGGGCCCGCCGCGCGTTGCCGGCTGGGCGTTCGCCGCGGCGTTCAGCGCGGCGCTCACCGGCCCGCGCCTCGCAGCGGCAGATGCACAGTCGCCGGCATCCCGAGGCGCAGCTCGTCGCCCGGATCCTTCACGAACACGCGGATCTCGTACACCAGGCTCGAGCGCAGCTCGGTGGTCTCGACCGACTTGGGTGTGAATTCGGCCACCGGCGAGATGAAGCCGACCCAGCCGGTGAAGCGCCGCCCGCTGAACGCATCGACCGTCACCGCCGCGCTCATGCCCTCGTGCACCCAGCCGAGGTCGGGCTCGCCGATATAGGCCCGGACCCACTTCGGGTCGGTGATGGCGAGCGTGAACGCGGACTTCTGCGGCGAGGCCATCTCGCCGGGTTCGACGATGCGCGAGCGCACCACGGCATCGAGCGGCGCGAGCAGATCGGCGTCCTTGAGCTGCTGCTGCAGCAGCGCGAGCTGCGCCTGATCGGCACGCAGCTGCGCCTCGCCCTGCGCCACATCCTCGCGGCGCGGCCCGGCAAGCTCCAGCACCAGCGCTTTCTGATTGACGGCGAGCCTGGCGTCGGCGGTATCGAGCGCGGCCCTGGCCGCATCCATGTCCTGGCGGCTGACCGCCTTGCCGGACGAGCTGTCCGACAGCGAGCGCAATCGATCGTACTGCGCGCGCGCGTTGGCGGCATCGGCGGCCGCCGCCTGCACATTGGCGCGCGCCTGCGCGATTTCCTCCGGCCGGTTGCCATGGTGCAGCCGATCCACCGCCTGCTGCTGCACGGCGACGTCGGCCTCGGCCTTGGCGACCTGCGGCGCGAGCCGGCTGGTATCGAGTTGCGCCAGCAGCTGTCCGTGCTTGACGTGATCGCCTTCCTGCACCAGCACCGCGGCGATGCGCTCGCTGCCGTTGAACGGCAGCTCCACCTGGCGCAGATCGACGTTGCCATACAGCGCCAGTTCGGTGCGCTCGCGCTTCCCGGCCATGAACCACCACAGCGCCGCTGCAATGACGACGACAACGACGATGGCGCCGGCGTACAGGACAGCGAGTCGCGTGATTTTGGGCATGCGGTCTCCTGCTTTGGTCGCAGTTAAAATCACTCCCGGACGTCAGTCAAGTGAAATTCAAATTTAAATTTGAAATGATTTACGCAGCCGGCCCCGAGGATGTATAAGTCCGGCATGGACGACGGCGCAGGAGACTCATGACGACCGCAGCTACGGCGGGCGCGAAGCCATGAAGCGGCACAACACCGTTCGGTCAGGCCAGCGCGGCGCGGTGGCGGCGCGCCGGCCCGGTCGCGGCATTGCCAAGCCCCGCGTGGCCCGGCCCGGACAGCGCACCCGCGCGCAGTTGCTCGAGGTCGCCGGGCGGGTATTCGCCGAGCAGGGTTTTGACGGCACCACCGGCCAGAACATCTGCCGTCGGGCCGGGGTCAACTCGGCCGCGATCGTGTACCACTTCGGCGGCATGGCCGGCCTGCACCGCGCGGTGCTCGAGGAAGCGCAACGGCGGCTGGTCAGCACCGAGGCGCTGGCCGCGGCGGTCAAGGCCGAGCGCGATCCGCAGCGCCAGCTCGAGGCGTTCCTCGGCCTGATCGTGCAGGCACTGACCAGCCCGGTGTCGCGCTCCTGGGCGGGACGGTTGTTCAGTCGCGAATGGGTCACGCCGTCGAGCGTGTACGGTCCCGCGCACGATCGCACGCTCGCGGCTCGATCGAGGATGCTCAAGTCGATCGTCGGCGCGCTGACCGGGCGCCCGGCCGATGACCCGCTGGTGGCACGCGGCTGCATCAGCGTGATGGCGCCATGCGCGCTGCTGCTGCTGGTCAATCGGCGCAAGCTGCAGCGCCTGCTGCCGCAATTGAACATCAGCGCCGTGTCCGCGCCGCAGATCACGCGCCATCTGGTGGACTTCGCGCTGGCCGGACTGCGCGCGATTTCGGGGCAACAGCCGTCTCAATAGCCCGCTTCCGGCGCGGCTTGCAGCCGGGTGGAACCGGCGGCGACGGGCGGGGTATGCTTCCCTGGAACAAGAAAGCCGCAGTGATGGCACGGCTCGCGGACAGGGAGAATGACGATGGCAGCTGGGCGCGGCATCGGCCGCTCGGCAATCGCGCTGGCCGCGCTGATCGCGGCACCGTCTCATGCGCTCGACATTACCGTGCAGCCGCGCGCCAGCGCCGGCCTGCAGGACTACCAACTGGTCTTTCCGGATGTCATCGCCGCCAGTCCCGCCAGCAACAATCCGCGCATCCGAGACGGTTTCACGATCCGCGATCATCTGCCATTTGCCGGTGCCGGCCTGACGATCGGTTCCGGCCGGCTGTTCGTGGACCTGTCCGGGCAATGGAGCCGGACCGGCGAGTACCAGAGCTTCAACGCGCAGGGCAACCAGTTCGACACGCTCAACGGCTACAACGGCGTCGGATTGCACAACCACTACCTGGATTCCCGGTTCAGTCGCCATGAGCTCAATGCCGCGCTGGGCTGGGCGCTGTCGCCCAACTTCTCGGCCTACCTGGGCTACAAGTACGCCGCACTGAGCATCTCGCAGGCGCGCACGCCGTTTCTGCTGCCGCAGCCGTTGCCCGGCGACGTGCTGCAGTTCGGCAGCTCGCTGATGGATTTCTCCTACCATGGCTACTTCCTCGGCACGACCTATTCGCTGCCGGTGAGTTCGTTCGGGACGCTGTCGGTTCAGGCATCCATCGCGCGGCTCGACGCCTCGTTCCGCCAGCATTTCGAAGGCCTGCTGTTCACCGTCGATCCGCTCACCGGACCGCCGCTGCTGGATCCATCGCTCGAGGACTCCACGGTGCGCGGCAGCAGCACCGGGCTGAACGTCGGCATTTCCTGGACCGGCAGCTTCGGTGTGGCGCGCAATCCGGTTCCGCGGCTGACGTATACGATCGGCCTCGATCAATCGCAGTATCGATTCCAGGCCCCGGTCACCGATGGCGACTTCGAGGAGAAGAACACGCGCGTTCGGATCGAGCTGCGCTATCGATTCGGTCTCTAGCAATCCGGTGGTGACCATGACGGGCAGCAAACGTGCAACGATTCTGGCGATGCATATCGCGCTGCTGTTCGCAGCGCGCACGGGCGCACAGTCGATCGTGGTGCAGCCGCGGGTCAGCACCGGACTGCAGGATTACCAGCTGCGCTTCGACGACGTGATCACGCCGCTGCCGAACGGGGGCACCGACATCCGTGGAGGATTCAAGGTTGCCGATACGATCACGTTCGTCGGCGGCGGAATCAACGTCGCGTATGAGCGATTCTTTGTCGATGCGTCCGGCCAGTGGAGCCAGAACGGCACCGATCACAACCAGCAGATCGAGGGCAACGCGATCGGCAACGGCGTATTCACCAGCGGCGACGGCCAGAACCACAACTCCGACGTCAGCTTGCGCCGCCAGGAACTCAATCTCAGCCTCGGTTGGGCCGCGACGCCCGAGTTCTCGGTGTATGCCGGCTACAAGTACGCCAAGGTCGATCTGACGCAGCACCTCTCGCCGATCCTGACTCCGCCGCCACTGGTGAACACTGCGACCGGACAGGACGGCAACGTGCTGTTCTTCGGCGACTACCTGATGAACTTCACCTACAACGGCGGCTTCATCGGGGCCACGTATGCGGTGCCGGTTGGCAGCGTAGGAGCGGTCGCGCTGCAGTCCTCGCTCGCTCGCCTGGACGGTGTCTTCAGGCAGCATTTCACCGGCAACGTTTTCGTCACCAATCCGGCTTTTCCCAACAATCTGCGGCCGATCGACGGTTCGTTCAAGGACGGCCAGGTCGACGGCATCTCATTCGGACTGAATCTCGGCATTTCCTGGAGCGGGAACTTCGCCTGGATCAGCGCGCCGCTGCAGCGGCTGGTCTATACGATCGGCGTGGACGAGTCGCAATACAGATTCGATTCGGGCAAATCGAAATCCCTGTGGGCGGCCGACCTGCAGGAAAAGAATACGCGCGCTCGCTTCGAGCTGCGATATCGCTTTGGCGGCGCGGGCGGCTGAATCCTACGGCGACACGAACGTCGTATTGATCTCGCCCTTCTTCGCCGGCGACTTGGCGAGCTCGGCGGCGGTGGGGATGCGGAAATAAAAATCATCGAAGACCGAGGAATTGTCCCACGGTATCTGCGCGGAATGGGTCGCCTCGGCCACCGAGTTGCGCACGCGCTTGAACACGTCCTCGAGCTTCAGCCCCGGCACCGCGAGTGCCTGTATCAGCGCGGCGCTGTAGGGGCTGTCCTTGCCGGTGCCGTCGCTCGCGACCTGGCCGGGCGCGGTCGCGTAGGCGAGAAAGGTTCGGGGCGGTGCGAAGCTCTGCACCAGTCCGACACCGACCTTGATCGGCGTCTGGCCGGTGCTGCGTGACAGCGAGCGGCTGAGCTCCAGCGCCTTCTCGGTGAACGGATTATCCCGGCAGGCATCGAGGATCACGATGTTGAGCTTCTTGTCGGCGCGACCCATGCGGTCAAGCACATCGCCCAGATCCACGGTTTCCTGCGCAACCTGGCCGACCAGATTGTTCGCCGCCGCCGCACTGAGGTCCAGGTTGGCCGAGATCGGCACCATGAAATTGTGCCAATCGACCTGCGCGGCATGACCGGCAAAGTAGAACAACCCGATATCGGCCTTGCTCAACGCCTGGTCGAACTGGTCCAGCGCCTGGCTCATGTCCTCACGCGTCGCGTCCAGGCGCAGGATGACCTCGAAACCGGCCTCGCGCAGCGCCGCGGCGACGCCTTTGGCATCGTTCACCGGATTATCGAGCTGCTGGAAGCTGCGGTAATTGCCGTTGCCGATCACCAGCGCGACGCGTTTGTCCGCCCGCATGCGTTTGAGGTCGGCATCGGTCAACTGCGCTGCGGCGATGCCGGGCAGCAACAGCGCCGCGGCGATCGCGATGACCCATGGCTTGCGATGACCGATCCGCATCCGACGTGCACCGTCCCTGCCGCGCTTGCTGTTGGAATTCTAGCGCGATCGCAGCGCAGTTTTTCGAAGCGCAGCGAATTGGCGGCACTTGCGGTACAGTTGAAGGCTCGAGCGCGCAGGGACGCTCGAAGTCATGATCGACCGGGGAAGATCTCACACGCGCCACACGGCCCAACCCTCGTGTCGCAGTGCAGCAAAAGATGATCCAGAACGGCAACGACCCGAGGCGCGCGCGAGCCAAGTTCCGAGCGGCGGCGCGTCCGGGCATCAGGGTGCTCGCGTGCGCACTGGCACTGCTGGCGCCGGCCGTCGCGGCGGCCCAATCCGCCGAGCTGTTGCGGACCTACCAGAAATTCGAGCAGGCCAAGGCAGCCAACGACTTCCCCGCCGCTGAAACCTACGGGCGGCGCGCGCTCGTGGCCGCCGAGAGTGCCCCCGACACCGATCCACAGGAGCTGATCGATCTGCTGCGCAGCCTGGCGGAGGTCTCGGCCAAGGCCGGCGACGATCAGCAGGCGGTGCAGTTCTACCAGCGCGCGCTGACGCGGCAGGAAACCGCGCTCGGCGCGAATCACCCGGACCTGGTCCCGGTGCTCACGGCGCTGGTGGAGCTGCAGATCAAGGACAAGCGCTATGCGGATGCCGAAGCGCTGCTGCAGCGCATACTCGACATCGAGCGAGCCGCCTTCGGCGAGCGGCACGAGAACGTTCTGGCGACGCTGCATCGGCTGCGTGACACCTATCGCATGGCCAGCGACACCGCAGGAGCGGCCCGGATCGAGCAGCAGATCAACGGCTTCGGCTTCGCTCTACGCGCGTTCCCCACGCCGGCCCCAGCTCCCGGCAAGGAACGCCGCTACAAGCAGAACCAGGGCTTCGCGACCGTCCGCCTGTTCTACGGCACCGATCGCAAGCCGACCGGAGAGGCCAAGCCGGCCGAGTTCTACGGCCGGGAGCGCGGCGAGCTTCAATACGGCTACCTCGATGTCACGATCCCGCAAGTGCACCAGGAAGCCGAACTGGAAACGGCGTCGCGCTGGGACATCTACACGCTGCTGGTGGGCGATGCGGGCATGAGGAGCCGCTATGTGCTGCTCGATAAGGTCGTGCCGCTGCCAAGAGACGGGTTCCTGGCTGCGCTGCGACAGCAGATCAAGGACGCGCCGTCCAGGGACATCTTCATATTTGTGCATGGATTCAACACCACCTTCGAGGATGCGGCCCGGCGCTGCGCGCAATTGGCCTACGACCTGGATTTCGACGGCACGCCGATGCTCTACAGCTGGCCGTCGGCAGGCAGCACCACGGCCTACACCGTCGATGAAAACACCATCGGCGAGAGCGGCCGCAAGATGGCGCAGTTCCTCGAGGACGTGGTCGCTCAATCCGGCGCCGAGCGCATTCACCTGATTGCCCACAGCATGGGCAATCGCGCGCTGATCGAGGCGCTGCGCACCTATCTCGACAAGCGCGCGCCGGCGCAACGCGAGCACATCTTCGGTCAGATCGTGTTCACCGCGCCCGATGTGGACCGCGATTACTTCATCGACACGATCAACTCGATGCGCAACTCGGCCGCGCGGATCACGCTGTACGCTTCCGACAGAGATCGTGCGCTCCAGAGCTCGCAGATCATCAACGGCGCACCGCGCGCCGGCATGGCCGGCATCAACATCATTTCGATGCCGGGCCTGGACACGATCGACATGTCCGCCGTGCCCGCCGACATGCTCGGACACTCCTATTTCGCGAGCAACAGCGGCGCCATCTACGATCTGTTCCGCCTGCTCTGGCGCGGCGATCCGCCGCCCATGCGCTGCGGCATGAGCGATCGCAAGGGCGGCGGTCCGCTCAGCGTCTGGCTGTTCAATGTCGACACCTGCAAGGGCACCGACCTGCTCGAGGCCGGCGTGCTGCTGAAACGGCTCGGCGATCGCGCGCGCGCGCAGGTGCAGGCCAACATTCAGGCGCTGACCGACCCGGCGCAGAAGCAGCAGTGGTTGCTGATCCTGCAGCGGCTGAATGGCTTGCTGGCGCCGGACCAGGCAACGTCCGGGGCAGCGGGAGCAGCGGCAGCAGCAGCAGCGGCTGCGACGGCCGGAGCTGCGGCGAGCGCAACGCCCGGGGCCAAGGCGGGGGCGGCAACGAAATGAGCCTCGCGTGGCGGCGCCTGTCGGTGAGCGTGCTGGTCCTGTCGCTGGTGCAGCTCGACGTCGCGCGCGCCGGGCCGGACGATCCCGAGATCCGTGCCTATGTCAACGACACCTGCATCGTCGCCGACGAACCCTATCTGCTGCCGCCCGCAGAGACCCAGGACTCGAACGAGCAGCCCACCGCGCGCTTCTTTCCGCTGATCGGCTTCGTGGTCGGCAAGCTCACCGAGCTGATGATCAATCACCTGATCAGTGCCTCGACCGGGCACATCAAGGCCGACGCCGCGCGCAAGGACACGCGCTATGCGATGACCACGGAAATGAACCTGTACCGGGCGGATCTGCAGCCCGAACCGGCCGTGCATCTGAACGCCAAACTCGGTTGCATGACGATCGTCGCCGCGCGATTCCAGCCAGCCGCGGCCAACTGCACGGCGGCCTATGTGCCCAGGCAATTGACACGCGAGACCATGAAACTGCCCGAAAGCGCCTGGAAGAGCTCGCGCACCGACGAATCGGTCGAGAACCAGCTGCGACGCGCCAACATCTGCGTCGACGGCAGGGCGCGTGCGGTGTACGAGGCGCGCTTTGAATTCTCCGAGGATGGCACCGCCTATCGGCTCAAGAGCGCCGGCTATCAGATCGAGTCACTGCTCACGACCACCGACAAGGCGGCCGCGCGCACCGCGTTCTACACGCTGGAGATCTCCCAGCCCGGCAAGAGCGACCAGCGTGAGACCTTATCGACCGCCTGGGTGCATCTGGGCAGCGTCAGCGCCGGAGCGCACGCGAGCGGGCCCGCCGGCGACCCACCGCCGTGGGTGACGGTGCCGGCGTTGTCGACCGAGGCGCGGCGCGCGTACGAGGAGAAGACCAAGGTCCACCAGCAGGTGATGGGCGAAATCGATGCGCTCAAGCGCGCGCTGACCCGCAACCAGCGCGTGCTGGCGGGACTGGATCAGCGCATTGCAACGGCGAGCGCCGACGTCGCGGCCGGCCTGCGCCAGGAGCGCACCAAGGTCGCGGTGCAGATCGAGGCGCAACAGGCCGAGCTCGAGGCGAGCACCGCCGAATACCAGGAGTTGCCGCAGACACCGCTGGAGTTCATGCCGGTCACGATCGTGGTTGCCGTGACCGAATCGCAATCGGAAAAGGCCGCGCTGCTGGCGCTGGCCAGCGTGATCGACAGCAATGGTGCGCAACTCGCATCGGCGGGGGCCGCCGCTAGCGCGGGCCTGTTCAGCCGCTCGTTGAATCCAGCCGGCGATCCGGCAGCGGCGAATCCCGCGGCTGCGCTCGAGAGCGCACGCGCGCGCTATTTCGATGCCCTGGTCGAAGCCGAGACCGGCGCGGCGAGCGCAAGCAGTGACGACGCACAGCGCAATCTGGCGCTCGCCCGGAATGATTACAATGACGCCCGGCGCGCGCTCGGGCTGGAGCTCATCCAATGACATCGATGCACGCTGATCGCGGGCGCGCTCGCCGCAGCGCGCGCACCACCCGATCGTGGGTTTGGACGACAGCGGTGAGCGCCGGGCTGGTGGTGGCCGCGCTGCCGCTGCACGTGCACGCCGCCGATCCGGCACCGCCCGCCGCACCGGCGACGGTCGTGTCCGATACGCAGATCGAGCAGGCGCTGCAGGCGCCACCGAAGACGCGCGGGTTCGTGGTGCGCGCGCGCACGGAAACCAAGCAGATGATCGATCTGAATATTCCGTTTGAATTCAACTCCAGCGAATTGCAGTCGCAGGCCGCGGCCCAGCTCAAGCAGTTGCGCTCGGCGCTGACCTCGGAGTCGCTCAGCAAGGATCGCTTCATGGTCGCGGGTCACACCGACGGCAAGGGCAGCCCGCAGTACAACCAGCAGCTGTCGGTGCGGCGTGCCGAAGCGGTCAAGCGCTACCTGGTGGACAACGGCGTCGATGCCGATCGGCTCGAAGCGGTCGGCTACGGCGCCGAGCACCTGGCGCTGCCGGATCACCCCGAGGATCCGGCGAACCGCCGGGTCGAGGTCCGCAACCTGGGCGAGCAGCCCTCGCCGTGATGCGCCGGCAATCCGCAGCGCGATCCGCTGCCCGGAAGCTGCTGCTGGTCGGTGTTGCGCTGTGCTGCTGCGCCCCCCGAGCCGGCCTCGCCGAGCAGCGCGCGCTGCTGGTGGGTGTCGGCAAGCTCGACATTCCGGGTAACGACCTGCCGAGCATCGAGCTGGATCTCGATCGCATGCACGAGATGCTCAACCTGATGGGCTTCGAGGACCGGCAGATCCATACGCTGCAGGATGAGGCGGCGACCTCCAGTGCCGTGATCGCTGAATTCAACGGCTGGCTGAAGCAGGGCGTGCAGCCCACCGACCGCGTGGTGTTCTACTTCAGCGGCCACGGCAGCAACATACCCGACCTGCGCGGCGATCAGGACGAAGGCGTCAGCCAGGTGCTGGTCACGCACGATGTCAAACGGGTCCATGACAAGGACGGCGCATCGCTCGCCGGCGTGCTGCCCGATTATCGGATCGCGGAGCTGCTCGCGGCGATCCCGAGCAGGAACGTGCTGTTCATCGTCGACTCCTGCCACTCCGGCACCGTGACCCGCTCCTTCACGCTGAACAATCACAGCCTGGGTTCTTCGCCGGTGTATGTGAAGTCGTACGACTACCCGGGCATGCCGGCGCCGCCGCCGCGCGTGGTGTCGCGCGGCGTGAGCCCCTCGTCGCACGAGCAGCAATGGGATCCGCATGCCAATTACGTCGCGATCACCGCGGCCGCGGACAATCAGGAAGCCATCGGCACCATGAACGGCGGGGTGTTCACGCTCGGCCTGACCGAGGCGGTCAAGCGGCTCACCAACGAGGGCAAGAGTCCCACCGCGCGCGAGCTGCGCGACGACGCCGATGCGTACATCCGCAGCAAGGTCGACAAGGACCAGATCCATACGCCGCAGCTGATGGGCAATCCGGCGCTCGCCGACGCGCCGATGAAAGTGATCGCGCTGAGCGCTTCCAACGGCCCGAACCGCAAACGCGTGCTCGATCTGGTCGCGCAGCAACCGCAGCACATCGACCTGACGGCATCGAAGCCCCAATACGCGGTCGACGAGCCGGTCAAGCTGAGCCTGAAGATCCCGCAGGACGGCTTCCTGAACGTGGTCAGCGTGGATTCCAAGGACAATGCCACGGTGCTGTTTCCGAACGGCATCCAGCAGAGCAATGCCGTGAGCGCCGGTGCGTTCACGTTTCCCACCCCGCAGATGGCCTTTGTTCTGCTCGCGTCGGAACCGCTCGGACCGACGCTGGTGGTGGCTTTCCTGAGCAGCGATCCGATCAATTTCTACCAGGAGACCGTGGACGATCGCGACGAGGCCGGCCATATCAAGGTGGACTTCCCGTCGCTGTCGCACACCGCGACCCGCGCGATTCGCGTCGCGCCTCGCAAGAAGGACATCTACGCGGCGCAGCTTGAAGTGCAGATCGTCGCGGCGCCAGGCGCCCGGCATTAGCGCCGGCGTCTGCGCACCTAGCGGATCCGGGGCGGAAAACGCGTGAATCGCGTCCGCTCGATCCCGGGCACGCCCGCCGGCACCCGACCGTCATCGACCGGCTCGCCGAGTTGCGTCGTGACCGGCACCACGCCGGCCCAGATCGGCAGCGAGTAGTCCGCCTCATCGTCCACCGGCGGGCCGCTGCGGATCTTTGCCGACACCTCTTCCAGCGGCAACGCCAGCACGCTCGATTGCCTGAGCTCCAGCGCGTTGGGTGCACGCACCTCCTCCCAGCGTCGGGGCGCCACGTGATTGGTAATCCTATGCAGCGCGCGCAGCTTCTCCTCCGGATCATCCACCAGCCGCGCGTTGCCGATCACGACCACCGACCGGTAGTTGAGCGAGTGATGAAAAGCCGAGCGTGCGAGCACCAGCCCATCGAGCAGCGTCACGGTAATGCAGACCGGCACGCGCTGCGTCAGCGTGCGCAGCATGCGGCTGACCGCGGAGCCATGGACGTAGAGCGTCTCGTCGGCGCGGGCATAGACCGTCGGTATCACGTAGGGCTGCGAATCCACCGCGAAGCCGACGTGACAGACGAAGCCCTCGTCCAGAATGCCATGCACCGCAAGCCGGTCGTAGCTGGCGCGTTTCGGCAAGCGCCGCACCTTGGTGCGCGCGGTCGGTGAGTAGTCATGCATGCGATCGCCCTCCCCTCATCGGAGCCGCTTCCAGTCCTTGAGTATCTCGCGCGCGGCATTGTGCCCGGGGATGCCGGAGACTCCGCCGCCCGGATGGGTCGAGGAGCCACATTGATACAGTCCGGCCACCGGCGTGCGATAGTCGGCCCAGTGCGGCGCGGGGCGCTGCCAGAACAGCTGATCCGCCGAGAGCTCACCGTGGAAGATGTGGCCCTGCGGCAGGCCGACGATCGCCTCGAGGTCGGGCGCCACGAGCGTCTCGATCCCGATGATGCGGCTGGAAAACCCCGGCGCCATCTCGTCCAACGCGTTCAGCGCCGCCTTCGTCAGCTTGGGCTTCTCATCGGCCCACGAGGCGCCGCCCTTGAGCTCGTAGGGCGCGTGGCCGCCAAAGATGTTGATCACGTGCTTGCCGGCCGGCGCCAGCGAATCGTCGACGATCGTCGGAACGACGGGCGTCAGGAACGGCTTGGCCGAGTACCAGCCGTACTTCGCGTCATCGTAGGCGCGCTCCAGATAGTCGATGTCCGGCCCAATGTGCACGTAGGTCGGGTACGCGAACCCGGTCTTGAGCGGATCGAATGCGCGGTAGTGCGGCGGCTCGTGCGCGGCGATGTTCATCTTGAACGCGGTCGAGAACGTGCGGAACGAATCGATCTCGCTCAGCAGCTCGGCGGGCAGATGACCCGGGGCGACCAGCCGCCGGAACAGCGTTTTCGCCGATGCGTTGGATGCGACGACCCTGGCGTGGAACTCGCGCCCGTCGGCGGTACGCACGCCGGTCGCGCGACCGCCCGTCACCAGCACTTCGGCGACCGGTGAATCGGTCAGCACCTGCATGCCAAAGCGCTGCCCGGAGCGCGCGATCGATGCCGTGATGGCGCCCATGCCGCCGCGGATGAAGCCCCAGCCCCCGGCGCCCTGATGCTCGCCCATCAGATGGTGCATGATCACGTAGGCGGTGCCCGGAGACTTGGGGCCGGCAAAGGTGCCGATCGATGCGTAGTAGGCGAGCAGCGCCTTGATGATGTCGCTCTCGAACCAGACCGACAGGTAGTCGTAGGCGCTCTGCGTCAGCAGGTCGACCAGCCGATAGGCTCGATCGCCAATCGTCCGATGCCGCCACAGCAAAGCGGCCGTCTGCCTGAAGCTCTTCCAGCTGCGCTTCACCGGATCCACCGGCGTCTCGAACAGCAGCTGGCGCACCAGGTTCGCGGACTGCTCGAGCTGGCGCGAAAATTCCGGGTAGATCTGCGCGTCGTGGCGCGAGAATCGAGCGAACTCGGCCTGCGTTTTCTTCATATCGTCGCTGTAGACGATGTAATCGTCGCCGCCCAGCGGACAGAACAGATCGTTGGCTGGCAATACCGCAAGGCCGAGCGATCCGAGTTCGAGGTCGCGAATGACGCGCGGGTGCAGCAGGCTCATCACGTAAGAGAACCGGGAGGCGCGGAATCCGGGACTGAACTCCTCCGTGACCGCCGCCCCGCCGACGATGTTGCGCCGTTCCAGTACCAGGGTCTTGAGGCCGGCCTTGGCGAGGTAGGCGCCACAGACCAGACCGTTGTGCCCGGAACCGATGACAATGACGTCGTAGTTACTCGGCATGTATGGCGCCACGCGGTGGGGTTTAATATCCAGTATAGGACAGAATTCCGCCCGGCGAGGACAACCGCTTGTACGTTCCAGAGCACTTTCGCGAGACACGGATCGACGTGCTGCGCGCGTTCATCGAGCGATATTCGCTGGGCACGCTGGTCGCGGTCACGCCGCAGGGCATCAGCGCCAATCACATTCCGATGCAGCTGCTGTCAGCACCCGACGGGCCGTGCCTGCTGCGCGGTCATATCGCACGCGCCAATGCGCTGTGGCGGCTGCTCGAGCCCGGCGCCGCCGCGCTCGCGATTTTCATCGGACCCGACCACTACGTCTCCCCATCCTGGTACCCGAGCAAGCACGAGCACGGCAAGGCGGTGCCGACCTGGAACTACGCGACCGTGCACGTCGCCGGGCACATCCGCTTCATCGAGGATCCCGTATGGCTGCGTAGCCTGGTCGAATCGCTGACCGACGAGCACGAGCGGACCAATGTCAATCGCTGGCGGATTACCGACGCGCCTGCGGACTACATCGAGGGCATGCTGCGCGCCATCGTCGGCTTCGAGATCCAGGTGTCCGGCATCGAAGGCAAGTTCAAGGGCAGTCAGAATCGCCCGGCCGCGGATCGAGCCGGGGTCGCCGGGGCGCTGCGCGCGGCCGGCCTGACGAGCGATGAGGTGGCGCAGCTCGCGCCGGGCGCCGGTCCCTGAGCCGTCGCTGGGCCGTACGCGTGCTCAGAACGGTTCGGTATGGCTGCGCAGTTCCAACTCCCAGCTCCACGCGCCGGGCGATTGGGCCAGCACGGCCATGTAAGAGCGGGCGATCGCCTGCGGTGTGAACACGCCCGGTTCGCGGCTTGCCTGAACCACGGCACCGTCGATCACGAAATGCACCACGTGGATCCCGGCCGGACCGAGCTCTCGCGCCAGACTCTGCGCCAGGCCACGCACCGCGAACTTGCCCATCGCAAACACGGCCGAGCGGGCGAAGCCCTTGACGCCGGCGGTCGCACCGGTAAAGAAGATGCTGCCGCGGCCGCGCGGCAACATGCGGCGGGCCGCCTCCTGCGCGGTAACCAGCGCGCCCACGGCGGTGGTCTGGATCGCGGCCGAGGCGGTCGCGATATCCAGGCTCAGCAGTTCGCCGCGGATGCGGGCGCTCGGGTTGTACAGCACCACGTCGGGCTGTCCCAGGGAACGGTCGACTTCACCGAACAGCCGCACCAGGCTCGGTGCCGACGAAGCGTCCGCCTCGAACGGCGTCGCGCCGATCCTGTCGGCGAGCGGCCGCAACTTGTCCAGATGGCGCGACGCCAGGGCCACCCGGTAGCCGTCGGCTACCAGCGCCTCGGCAAACGCCGAACTGATGCCGGGTCCGGCACCCACGATCAGAGCGACACGGGTATTCATAGCGGTGTCCTTGGTATCGATCGAACCGAGTCGATGGGGCCATTTACGCCGAGTCTGTCCCGATGATCAAGGTTGCCTGGCGTATAGTTGATCGCGCGCAGCAGGAGGCGTATCGATGAAATCTCCGTGGACTCCCGGGTGGATGCTGGCCCTGTCATCGATCGCGCTGGTGGCACCGCTCGCACGGGCAGGCGCCGCTGAGTCGGCCGAATACGGGCCCACCTATGCCGATCTGCACGGCGAGACGCTGCTCGACAACCCGCGGGTCATCGTCCGGAAGTTCGTCATCGAGCCGGGGCGATCGACCGGCCGGCATTCGCACCCGGGTAACCAGCTCGCGGTGTTCATCAAGGGGGGCGTGCTGACATCACGCTCGAGCGGACGCTCGACGCTGTGGCGAGACGGCCGCGTGCTATGGCAGAACGCTACTGATCCTCCGGATGACGGCAGCACCAACACCGGTACCACACCGATCGAGATCGTCTGGGTGACGCTCAAGCCGGTCGCAAAGCGGTCGGCGGGCGCAGCGGCCGGCCATGACGTGAAGTATCGCTACCTCAACTACCCGAACATCCCGGGAGAGGACCTGCTCGAGAACGATCTGGTGATCGTCCAGCGCTTCACGGTGAATCCCGGACAGTGGGAGGGCGTGCACGCCCACCATCCGGACATGCTCTACATTCACGTCAAGGGCGGCCAGTGGGCGACGCGGTCGAACAAGGAGCCCGAACACGCCTATCCCGAGCCGTCCCCTGACGGTGAGGTCGGTTGGATGCCCACGATCGACATCAGCGAAGGTCACGAGTCAGGCAATATCGGCAACAATCCGATCGACCTGATCTGGGTGACACTGAAGAAGTAGTGCCGCATTACCGAGAGCGCGCGGCGGCGCCAACGCATGGGCAAGCGCGCGGATGACAGCAAAGTTGTACAAGCCTACGATACTCAATCGACGTTCGTCATGATACCTGCGGACTGGCACCAGATGTCCTGCTAACACCCTGTGTCGAATTCCAGCATTTCTTTTCCGGGGCGAGCGCGGCAGATGTTGTCTTCGTGGGTTACGTGGAAGATGCGTGTGCCCTCACTGGTGCTGATCGTGGCCTCGGCGACCGCGTTATGGATTCACTCCGAAGCCGGTGCCGCGAATGGCGGCTGTGCTGCGCTGGTCAGGCAGGTTGCGCCGAGCGTCGTCACCATTCTCGTTCGGGAACAGGCGGAGGGCGCCGGCCAACGCGCCGTAGAGCGGGCGACCGCCGAAACCCAGAACAATGACTTGCGCGCGTTCATGCGCCGAATGCTCTCCGGGCCGGGCGGTGGCAATCCGGTGTCCAGCGTCGCCGAATCTGCGCTGGGCTCAGGGTTCATCATAGCCGCAGATGGACTTATTGTTACCAATCGGCACGTGGTCGCGGGAGCACGTTCGGTGCGCGTAAAGCTGGCAGACGGTCGGGAAGTTCCCGCGCAGGTCATTGGCGCCGATGCGACGACCGATATTGCGCTGCTCAGAGTAAGCGCAGGTCGCTTGCCTGCGCTTCACTTGGGATCCTCGGACAAGGTGTCGGTGGGAGATCCCGTTGTAGCCATCGGCAATCCCTTCGGACTCGGTCAATCGGTCACCTCTGGCATTCTCTCGGCGCGAGCTCGCGTGCTCGAAGAGGATCCGTACATAGATTTCCTGCAGACCGACGCGGCCATCAATCTTGGTAATTCGGGAGGTCCGTTGCTATCAACGGATGGAGTGGTCGTAGGTGTCACCACGGCGATACTCTCGCCGAGTGGGGGCTCAGTCGGTCTTGGGTTTGCAATTCCCGCAGAAACGGTCGCGTCGGTTGTCGCCGAGCTCAAGGCGCATGGGCGGGTGAACCGGGGTTATCTGGGCATCGAAGCGCAGGCGATGACTCCGGCATTGGCTCGGGCTCTCCTCGGCCGAGGCTCTCCTGCGGGCGCGCTCATTACCGCCGTGGAGCCGCAGGGACCGGCTGCTCGGGAGCTGCTGCCGGGCGATGTACTCCTGAGCATCGGTCCTACACCGGTAACCTTCGCCAGTCTCGGAAAAATTGCCGTGCGCCTGGCGCCCGGCACTACCGTAGACGCGTCCGTGATGCGGGACGGTATGCAGCTGTCCATTGCGGTCACGATCGGTCAGCTCCCGGACCCACCCGACAATCCGCTGCAATCCGGTGGTCGCGATACCTGGGTGCCGAATCTCGAGTTCGGCGTGGCCAACACGACGACCGAGATCCGCAAGGCGCTCAATGCGCAAGACGAAGGCGGCGGCCTGATCGTGACACAGCTGCGCCCTGACGGCGCCGGGGCGCTGGCTGGCTTGAAAATCGGCGACCTCATCACCCATGCTGGAACCAAACGCCTGGAGGACGTCGCGGACCTTGCAAAGGTCGGCAAGCCATCGTCCGAGCATCCCCTGCTGCTTCGTGTGGTGCGCAGTGGTTCTCCCGGCTTCATTGCGATCACAGGCAGCGAGGAGCAATGATGGTTACGAGCATCGTTGACGAGGCGCCGGAATGCGCGCGCTCGAAGTTGATGATGGAGCTACGCGGCCAAATGATGCCATTGAGGTTACAGAGGCCATCACCATGACGCTCCCCACCAACCCGGAAATTGAAGCGATTCGCCGTCAAGTGCTGGCGACGGTGCACGCGCACTGGAAGCTGTTCTTGTTTCAGGGCGTGCTGATGCTGGTGCTTGGAATGTTTGCATTTGCGCTGCCGAATGTCTTCACCTTGGAAATCGAGCTGCTGGTGGGCTGGCTGTTCATCGTAGGCGGATTCCTCAGGGCCGCGACGATCTTCAGGAAGCGTCACATGCCCGGCTTTTGGTGGACTTTGGGCACCGGCGTGCTCGCCGTGATGCTCGGCGCGATCCTGATCGCCCACCCACTGCAGGGCGTACTCACCCTGACAATCGTGATGACGGCGATGTTCGTCGTCGAGGGCATTGCGGCCATCTTTGTCGCACTCGAATTCCGACGCTTCCTGCACAATTGGAGCTGGACACTTTTCAGCGGCCTGATCAATCTGGGGCTGGCTTACCTTATCTGGCAAGGCTGGCCCAATACGGCCGGCTGGGTGATTGGTCTTTATGTGGGTATCAACATGATCTTCCTCGGCGTGCCGCTGATCATGACGGCCCTCGCGGCGCGCAGTATCGGGAATGCCGCCGCGTAAATTCGGGCGGGTAACCGATGAAGATTCCGGAGATTCTGCAGATCGAGACGCCGCATGCACCCGGCTCTCTGGCGAGCGTGCTCAACGTGCTCGCACAGGCCGGACTGGTGCTCGAGCACGTGAGCAGCGTACGGCGCGACCAGGAGCGGACACTCTGGGAGATCACGGTTGAGATCGATACCGAGGCCCATGAGGCGCTCGTTGAACGGCTCGATGCCCTACCTTCGGCGCGCTTCATCGGCTGGTCAGATCGCGTTTTCGATCGTCACCGCGGTGGCAAGATCGAGATGCGCTCGCGGGTGGCAATCTCGACGCAGCAGATTCTGCGCGACATCTATACCCCGGGGGTGGCACGCGTGTGCCTGGCGATCCAGGCGGCTCCGGAGAAGGTATTCGACTATACCTACCTCGGCCGGGCGGTGGCGATCGTGACCGACGGTTCGGCCATCCTGGGACTTGGAAACATCGGCCCGCGAGCCGGGCTGCCCGTCATCGAGGGCAAGTCGGCCCTGTTTGCCGCCCTCGTCGGAATCAGCGGCATTCCTATCCTGATCGACAGCCGCGCGGTCGATCACTTCGTCGATGTCGTGTGCTCGATCGCCCCATCTTTCGGGGCGATCCTGCTCGAGGACATCAGCGCGCCGCGCTGCTTCGAGATCGAGCAGAAATTGCGTGCACGTTTGTCGATGCCGGTGTTGCACGACGATCAACACGCCACCGCCGTCGTCGTGCTTGCGGCGCTGTTGAACGCGACCCGGCAGATCGGCGCGCGGCTCGATGCGCTGACGGTCGGTGTCGTCGGGCTCGGTGCGGCGGGTCTGGGTATCGCGCGCCTGCTGCGGGCGCACGGGGTCAAGCAGCTGCTCGGCACGGACCTGCGCGCGGAGGCCATGGGGCGCCTGGCGCAACTGCACGGTCGGCGCGACAGCCTCCAGGGGATTCTTGCGCGCGCAGATGCGATCATCTGCACGACCGGCGCGAGCGGCCTGATTGCGCCCGAGGATATCCGCCCCGGCCAGATCATCTTTGCGCTGTCCAATCCGGATCCCGAGATTGATCCGATTGCCGCGCTGGCCGCGGGCGCCGCGGTCGCCGCCGACGGCAAGAGCATCAACAATGTGCTGTGCTTCCCGGGTCTGTTTGATGCGGCGCTGCGCGCGCATGCGAGCGCCTTCACGGACGCCATGTTGGTCGCGGCCGCCAGTGCGCTTGCGGCCGCAACGCCCGCCGGACAGCTTCTGCCCGACCCGCTGGAGCCCTCCATTCACGAGCGCGTCTCGCAGGCCGTGCAGGCGGCGATCGTCCGCTAGGAGTCCGACCGTCGCGGCCAGGCTTCTGATGCGATCCGAGACAGCCTGGCCGCCAATTCGTCCGGCGCCGACAGCATCGCGTCATGGCCGGTCGCCATTGATTGATAGCCCCACGCGCGATCCTGCTGCAGGCGCCTCTTGAACGGCTCGAACACATCGCTCGCAGGCTCATCGCACGCAATATAGGTGCGCGCGCGCACTGCCGCCCATCCGCCACGCGGCAGCTGCGCCGGCTGGGTAAACGTCGCCTTGGGCTGGGCCCTGAGACGAGGTGCCGTGGACATGGCCAGTTCCCCGGAAAGGCCGAACAGCGCTGGCGGCGGTGCCGGCAGCAGTTGCTCGGATCCGGAAAGACCGGCGGATTGCTCGAACGCCGCCCAGGTGTCCGCGGGCAGCAGGCTCGCAAGGCTCTGGCCATGCTCGGGCACGAAGGCATCGAGATAGACCAGATGGCGAATTCGTTGCGCCCGCTGGTCGGCAACGGCGCTGACGACCATGCCCGCGTAGCTGTGCCCCACCAGCACAAAGTCGTCGAGTCGCTGCTGATCGATCAACTGCAGCACGGCGGCCGCATGCTGAATCAGACCGATGTCCTTCGATGGCGGCGCCTCATGCTCCCCCATACCCGGCAGCGTCGGAGCCAGGACTGTGTCGCCTTGCGCGCGAAGCGCCGAGGCCACGCGATCCCAACACCAGCCACCGTGCCATGCGCCGTGGATCAGCAGGAACGCATTGGGTCGACCGGCTTTCATTGGTATGGGTGCCCCGCGGTCAGGCTCGGCCGGGCGCGCCCTCCCGAGCCGGTCGCGGCGCCCTTCAGGCGAAATAGTCCGCCGCGGCGGTCTGATCGGTGGGCGCAGTCCGCGCGCTTAGCGCGTTGAACACCGGCGTGAGCACGATGGTCACGATGAGATTGAGGATCACGGTGTAGACGGCGATGTAGCCCGGGAACGTATAGCCGCCAAGTGCCAGCGGATAGGCCGGCTTGAGGTTCACCGCGATCGCCATCGCGGTGCCCGCAAAGGTGCCCGCGGCCCAGCCGAGCAGCAATGCCCAGGAATTGAACCGGCGCGTATAGACGCCCAGCATCACCGCCGGCAGCGTCTGGATGATCCAGATGCCGCCGAGCAGCTGCAGCTGAATGGCGTACTGGGTCGGTACGAACAGAATGAATACCAGCGCGCCGAACTTGACGATCAGCGATACCCATTTCGCGATCTGCGATTCCTGCCGGTGGCTCGGATTGCTGTTGACGAACTCGCGATGGATATTGCGCGTATAAAGGTTCGCCGCGGCGATCGACATGATCGCCGCCGGCACCAGGGCGCCGATGCCGATCGCGGCGAACGCGATGCCGACGAACCAGGACGGGAAGCTGTGCAGCAGCAGCGCCGGCACGGCGAAATTGTTGCCGAACTGCTTGAAGCCACCCGCATACTCGGGAAGATTGGCGACTCCGGCGGCGATCGCGAAGAAACCGAACAGCGCGAGCAGGCCGAGCATGAAGGAATAACCGGGTAGCATCGCGGCATTACGGCGGATCGCGTGGCCGCTGCTGGCGCTCATTATGGCCGTAAGACAATGGGGATAGAGAAACAGCGCCAGCGCCGAGCCCAGCGCCAGCGTTGCATAGCTGCCGTAGGCGCCGGTGGTATTAGGTCCGGGGACCGCGAGCAGCAGCTTCTGGGCCGGCACGGCCGCGAAGATCTTGCCGAAGCCGCCCAGTTCGATCGGAATCACGATGATCGCGGTGAGCGCGGTGATGTAGATCAGGATGTCCTTGACGATCGCGATCGATGCCGGCGCGCGCAGGCCGCTCGAATAGGTGAACGCGGCCAGCACCACGAAGGCAATGATCAGCGGCAGATCGGCGCCAAATCCGGTCCCCGAGATGCCGAGCGCACCGACCACGACCTGGATGCCGACCAGCTGCAGCGCGATATACGGCATGGTCGCGACGATGCCCGTGATCGCGATCGCGAGCGCCAGCCAGCGATTGCCGAAACGGCCGCGCACGAAATCCCCCGAGGTGATGTAGCCGTGCTTGCGACAGACGTTCCACAGGCGCGGAAACACCAGGAACAGGAGCGGATAGATGACGATCGTATAGGGCACTGCGAAGAACGCGACCGCGCCGGCGCCGAAGGCCAGCGCGGGAACGGCAATGAAGGTATAGGCGGTATAGACATCGCCGCCCAACAGGAACCAGGTGATCAGCGTGCCGAAACGCCTGCCGCCGAGCCCCCATTCATGCAGCTGGTCCAGATCGCCCTTGCGCCAATGGGCGGCGGCGAAACCCAACCAGGTGATCAGGGCAAACAGCAGCACGAAAATGCTGAGCGCAATCCAGTTCACTTCCTGCACGACATCCCCCCGTGGCTGCGTCTCGTCTTTTCGGCTTCAGAATCCGGCGAGTCGAACTATCGTCAATCGTCGGTGACCAGATAGATCACGGCCGTAATGACGGCACTGATGATCACCCACAGCATCTGATACCAGTAGAAGTACGGGATGCCGATCCAGCGCGGCTCGATGCTGTTATAGAACGGCGGCCAGAGTACAGCGACGAACTGGACAACGAACAGCAGGTACCACCAGTTCCAGCCGCCGCGCTTTTTTTCTGCGTTATTCATGCTCAGGCCCCCCGTCAGGCATCCGCCGGGTGCGCGTAAGGCGCCCAGCTTGCCGATCAATTTATACTTTTGTCTTTTGGCTTACCAGCGCCGGTGCGCGGTCGTTGGTCGGCACGTGGCCCGCCGGCCCTGCCCAGGCCCGGCGCTTGCATGCTCCCTGCGCTAGCGGAGTCGGCCGCCCCCACCGGCATGATCAACGCTGGCCGGATGTCGTGTCGCCGAATAACTGTTTCAGCCCTTGCGGTTGCGAGCGCCAGTATTGCGGCGGGGCCTCGACGCTCGCGTGCAGCTGCGCCGCCGCGTGCCACGGCCAGCGCGGGTCGTAGAGCATCGCGCGTGCCAGCGCGACCAGGTGTGCCTTGCCGCTCGCGATGATCTCCTCGGCCTGCTGCGCTTCGGTGATCAGCCCGACCGCCATCGTAGTGAGGCCGGTGGACTGCTTCACGGCCTCGGCAAACGGCACCTGATAGCCGGGGCCGAGGGTGATCTTCTGCCGTGGCGACAGGCCTGCCGACGACACGGCGATCCAGTCGGCCCCGCGCTGCTGCAACTGCCGCCCATACGCGATGGTCTGTTCGAGCTCCCAGCCGCCCTCGACCCAGTCGGTCGCCGACACCTTCACGCCAACCGGCTTATCCTGCGGAAACACCGCCCGCACGGCGTCGAAGATCTCGAGTGGATAACGCAGGCGATTCTCGAGCGAGCCGCCGTACTGATCGCTGCGTTGATTGGCCAGAGGCGACAGGAACTCGTGCAGCAGATAGCCATGCGCCGAATGGATTTCGATCGCATCGAGCCCCAAGCGCGCCGCGCGGATCGCCGCGTCCACGAAGGCCTGGCGCACCCGCGCAAGGCCCGCCGCATCCAGTGCCTGCGGCGCGGGTTCGCCCTCCTTGTAGGGCAGTGCCGACGGCGCCAGCGGCGACCAGCCGCCTTCCGCCGCCGGAATCAGCTGGCCGCCCTGCCACGGCACGTGACTCGAGGCCTTGCGGCCCGCGTGCGCGAGCTGCATCGCGACTGCCATCTTCGAGTACTTGCGCACCGCGGCCAGCACCGGGCGCAGCGCATCCTCCGTACGCTGATCCCAGAGACCGAGACAGGCCGGGGTGATGCGCCCTTCCGGTTCGACCGCGGTCGCCTCGATGCACATCAGGCCGGCGCCCGAGAGCGCGAGATGCCCCAGATGAATCAGGTGCCACGCCGAGGCCGCACCGTAGTCCGCCGAATACTGGCACATCGGCGAGATCACGATCCGGTTGGGAATGACCACGCTTCGCAGCGTAAGGGGGGTGAACAAGACGCTCATGCCGACATCCGGCATGCAGTGTAGCAAGGCGCCCGCCGATCGGGCCCCTCTTCGGCCCTTACTCGCCGGCGCGAGCCGCGGGCGGGGCGCTCGGGCCCGCAATCCTCAGAACCGCCACGATGGACTCAACCAGATGACGTCGGAGTCGGGCGCGTTGTGGACATCGACGCGCTCGTATTCCGCGCGCAGATTCAGATGACGCAACAGCGTGACGCCCAGTCCGCCACCATAGAGAAAGTCCGAGCGGCTGTGGCGCGATTCGAGAAACGGTCCGGAGGAGAAATCCACGCGCGTATCGAGGTTATAGAAATAGTAGCCCGCCTTGCCAAACAGCTCGACCGGACCGAGCGGGATGGTGCCGATGAGCGCGGGCGAGAAGCCGGTCATGGTCACGTGATACTTGCCATTGGAGCCGAAGGTGTCGAAGCGATCGTTCGGATGCCCGAAGTCGACGTACGCGGCTTCCAGGGCGATGAACGGAGCGAACCGGAAACCCACGAACGCCTTCCAGGCATCGTCGTCGCCCGAATGCGTGATGTCGGTGACCGCGGTGCCGACATCATTCAGATTGTGCAGATGCAGATCGGATCGTCCCCAGCCGGCCCCGACATACGGGCCGGCCGGCGGGCTGTAGCCGAAGTTGCCGTTGTCGTCGCTGTAGACGACCGTGGATGCAATCACCAGAAGCACCGCGGCTGCCACGGCCAGCTGGCGCATGACATGCGCGCCCGCGCGGCGCGCACGGCGCCGAGGCTTCGGTGCGCCGATGGCACGCTCGGCGATTCGGCGCGGGGCTTTGCCTTCGCGGATCTCGCGCTGCGAGCGCCGGCGTGGGGGGTCGTCCCGCATGGGATGCTCCTTCAGGCTGAAAACGAGGGCCCAAGGCTAATGCGGCGCTGCGGCGAACAAAGTCAGCGCCTGCCTCATGCGCCCGCGGTGCAAGGATGACCGCACTATGGAGCTTGGCCTACAAGCCGCGCCGCTGTGTGACGCGCCTTCGGTGCCCGAGTGGTAGCATTTGCGGCAATGCAACCAAAACCTCGCGCCCGCAACAGGTCGGTTGGCTCTACCACCCCCGCTGCGCGCATGCGCCCGGCACCGAAGGCCGCGACGAGCGAGTCGGACGACCCGGCCACCTGGACGCTGCAGCAGGCTGCGCAGCAGCTGCGCCGCAGGTCGGTGTCGCCCGTGGAACTCACGCGCGCCTGCCTGGCCAGGATCGAGCGCGGCAATTCGGCGCTGGGAGCGTTCATTACCGTCACCAGCGAGAGCGCGCTGGCCGCCGCGCGCCAGATGCAGGCCGAACAACGGCGTGGCCACTGGCGCGGCCCGCTGCACGGCATTCCGATCGCGTTGAAGGACAACATCGACACCGCGGGTGTTCGGACCACCGCGGCCAGCGAGCTGTTCAGGCATCGGGTGCCGTCCGCGGATGCGGACGTGGTGCGCCGACTCAAATCCGCCGGTGCCGTGCTGCTCGGCAAGCTCAATCTGCACGAATTCGCGTACGGCGGCACCTCGGATGTCAGCTACTTCGGCGCGGTACACAATCCGTGGGCGCTCGACCACATTGCCGGCGGTTCCTCGGGCGGCTCCGGCGCGGCCGCGTCCGCGTCGCTGTGTTTTGGCACCCTGGGTACCGACACCGCCGGCTCGGTGCGCATTCCGGCTTCCTATTGCGGCGTGGTCGGATTCAAGCCGACCTATGGCCGCGTCAGCATTCGCGGCGTCATCCCGCTGTCCTGGTCGCTCGATCACGTCGGTCCGATCTGCCGCAGCGTCGCCGATACCGCGCTGATGCTCGGGGCGATCGCGGGCTACGATCCGCTGGACCCCTCGAGCGTCGACCGACCGGTGCCGGACTACCTGCGCGCGCTCAAGCGGGGCACGGCTACGCTGCGCCTGGGTGTTCCGCGCTCGCCGTTCTTTGACGATCTCGATCCGCAAGTCGCCCGCGCGGTCGAGGCCGCCATCCGGGTATTGCGCAAGCTCACCGGCAAAGTAACCGGCATCACGCTGCCGCCGGTCACGTCGCTGCTCGAGATTGTCGGACCCGAGGCCTACGCCTACCACTCAGAATGGATCGGGCAGTTCCCCGAGCGCTATCAGCCGATGACGCGCGACCGGATCACCGGGTTCGCCGCCGATGTGAAGGCGCCGGCCTATGCGGCGGCGCTGTATCAGACGTTGCGGCTGCGTCGGCAGATCAGCGAGGTGTTTACGCACGTGGACCTGCTGATTACACCGACGATGCCCCGCCCGCCGGAGAGCTTTGCAAAAAGTGCCAGCTTCGAGCCGATCGGCATCCGCAATACCTCGCCGTTCAATATCTTCGGGCTGCCGACCATCTCGCTGCCCTGTGGTTTCACAGCCTCGGGCCTGCCGATTGGCCTGCAGGTCAGTGGAGCTCCGTTCGCGGAGTCCAGTGTGCTCTCGCTGGCGCACGCCTATGAGCGCGCGACCGCGTGGCACCGCCGGCGCCCGGGGCCGCTATCCGCGTAGGGATCGTCAGCGCGGTCTGCCGACCTGCGCGCAGATCTCGCGGCGTAGCCTGCCGGAACTCGCCGCGACGAACGAGCTGCGCTCGACCACCCGTGCGCTCTCGCCGGTGAGGTCGCTGACCGAGCCACCGGCCTCGAGCACGCACGGCGCGAGCGCTCCGATGTCCCACGGTTTCATCAGCGGATCGATCGCCGCATCCAGTGCCCCACGGCACACCAGCGCGTACTGCACGCAGTCACCGACCAGCCGCAGCCGCCCGGCCGCGCGCACCAGATCCGTGAGCCGCCACGGACCGCGCCGGCGCGCAAGATCGCTTTCCTTGATGCTGGTGAGCCCGACCTGCGCAGCCGCCAGTGTGCGTGGCGCGGCGACGCGCACGCGCCGCGCGCGTGCCCCGTCCCGCGTGAGCCAGCAGCCAAAGCCCCTGGCCGCGTAGGTAGTCTCTTTCAGGGCCGCCAGATGGATGCAACCGAACACCGGCTCGCCGTCGATCAGCAGTGACACCAGCGTCCCGAACATCGGCAGGCCGAGCACGTAGGATGCAGTGCCATCAATCGGATCGAGCAGCCAGCACCGCCCGGCTCGCTCCAGATGGCCGCCATATTCCTCGCCGAGCACGGGATCGCGCGGCCAGGCCGCGCGCAGGTGTCGGCGCAGCAAGCGCTCCGCGCCCCGATCCGCGACGGTCACTTCGCTGCCATCGGCCTTGTGACCGATCTTGGCCCTATGCAGATGGCCGAGCGTGATGGCGTCGGCCCCCGCCAGCGCCGCAAAGACGCGCGGCAACGTCGCGCGCACTTCCGGGGCCGTGAGTCGGGGCTTGGAGGGGGTCACGGCGGCAATGTAACCGATCCGCTAGCGTCGTTCGATAACGCGTGCGACCAGCCATGGGCATCAGCTCCGAGCCGGCGTCAAAGTCAGTGTGACTGCCCGACGGCGAGCCCACGGCGACAGCTGAATGACCCGATCATGGTTGACCACTCCGCCCACGGCGCTGCCGTCACCAGCAGGTCGCCGCGGGAAACGAGGGTGCAGGTTCAGATCTCGATGGTTCCTTCCAGATAGAAGACGCAGCAACCTTCGAGCTCAACGCGATCGCCGGCCAGACGGCAAATGACTTCCCCGCCGCGCCGGGACACCTGGTACGCGCGAAACACGTTCTTGCGCAGTTTCGACACCCAATAGGGTGCAAGCATGCAATGCGCGGAACCGGTCACCGGATCTTCCGGGATGCCCCCGGCCGGAGTTGAAGACTTAGGCAATTCAAGCCATTTTCCAGGGATTTCCCGCTTCAGCGCAGGTGGCCTACCCCGAAACCTACCCCGATCTCGCTCGCCTATTCCACGGGCTGCGGCGGGGGAAAGGGTAGCTCAACATATGCTCCAGGGATCAAGGTAGTAATTGCACGAGCTACGTAATCCGTATGCTGTCTGATCAGCCGCCAGTCGGTGGTCATCAACACAACGATGGCGAGGCCCCTGGCCGACAGATTCTGCTGGTACCGGAGGTTCCTGTCGGTAGTAAGGATCGCCGCAAAGCCCGCAGCTTCCGCGGCACTGAGCAGCTCGCCGTTCTGCAGGAAATTCCAGCCCCGCTCATACGCCGTGATGACCTCGTGACCGGACAGTGAATAACGCAGGGGTACGGGCGTGCCCTGGTCAAACAGAATCTTCACACGGCGCCGTCAGACAGCTTCGAGACTGCGCTGGGCGTACTCGAGGACCGCATCAACCTGCTCGCGGGAGACTCCGGGGAACCATTCAAGAAACTCCTGAACGGTAGCCCCACCCTCGATGTTTTCGAACAGGGCTTTCACCGGGACGCGGGAGTCCTTGAAAAGCCACGCACCGCTGACCTTCCCGGGAATACGTTCAACCGCAGCGCACTTTGACCAGTCGAGCATACGGATACGATGGTGCAGTTTTTAGCGGATTGCAAGATTGTTGGGCAGCGGTGAAAGTAACCTCAATATCCCGGAATGCCTGAGGTCGACTGGCAGATCCGCGCCCCTAGACTGCTTGAAGCACCGCTCGGCGAACAGGTTGCGGCAGTTCAGCGGTTACAAATGATTCCTCTGGATAAAGATAGTCCTCGCCGGATTCATCAATCACACGCAGCTGTCCCAATCTCCCCGCACGTGCATCGGGAATGCGGAGGTAGATCTTCCGCCGCTCCAGCGATACCTCGTGCCCCGAATTGTCGATACAAATCACCAGTCGCCGCGCTGCTCGAGCCATGATGTATCTCACCTCGCAGGAGACGCTTGATCTTGAACTCCTGCTTGCCAATGCTAGGCCGTAGGGCGCATCGGTTGGGTCACAATGTGACCCATCAGCCGCCGCTCGGCCGAATTCGGGTCCCCGCGCGTTCCAGATCTCCGGAATCCGGGTCCAAAACCCAGCCATCAAATCCGATTTTCTTGGCGCCCACCCGGGTTCAGCCACGGATCAGATCTAAATCAGCAACGATTCAGGGGCCGGCCATGGAGTGGCAGCGGCGCATGACTAGGCTTGAACACGCGATGAGCAGGCCCGGCCCCCGTCCTCAGATGGGCGCTATCGGGAATGACAGCTAAATCAACACACCCGGAGACAGCCATGAACCGATTCACCACGATTATCCTGACATCCGCCCTTGCCGCCGGCGCCCAGATTGCCCATGCAGCCGACCCGATCGATGACTCCCGGCGCCACGTTACCGTGCATTATGCGGACCTCAACGTCACAAGTGTCGGGGGCGCTACCGCGCTTTATCATCGTGTGCAACGAGCTGCCGAAAGCGTCTGCAGTGAAGGCCAGATTCGGGATTTCGAGGCCGCGGGAAGCTTTACAACCTGCGTGTCAAATACCATTTCAAGTGCAGTAACTCAGATCAATCAACCCACTCTCACGGCATACTACCGATCGAAGCTCGGCAACGCCAACGTCGCGCTGCGGCAGGCTTCGCGGTAAACCCCAGCGGATCCAAGCGGACGAGGAACAGGCGGCCCGGTACTCCGAGCCGCCTTGCTTCTTGCGCTCATATCGGATCGAGGTCGTGCAATGACCAGAATGCCATCGATGTAGGGCATCATCGCGTTTTGCGCTTGATCGGAATCACATTGTTACTAACCCGCAGCGCGTCCAGATAGTCAGCCCACGCCTGCATCATCCGCCGGCGCTCCTCGAGCCGCTGCGCCCGGTTGTACGCTGCCCTCACCTCGTTGCGCTCGGCGTGGGCGAGTTGCAGCTCAATCACATCCGGCGGAAAACCCTGCTCGTTGAGTAGTGTGCTCGCCATCGCTCGAAATCCGTGCGCCGTCATCTCGTCCTTCGAGAAACCCAGACGTCTCAATGCGGCGCCGAGCGTGTTCTCGCTGATCGGGCGCGCCGCAGTTCGCAAGCTCGGAAACAGGTACCGACCGTCGCCCGTGTACGACTCCAGCTCCCGAATCAGCGCGATGGCCTGACGCGCCAGCGGCACGATGTGCAGCGAGCGCATCTTCATGCGCTCGGCCGGGATGCGCCATTCCGGATGCTCGGCGTCGAGCTGCAGCTCCGACCACTGCGCTGCCCGCAATTCGCCCGGCCGGACGAACAGCAGCGGCGCGAGCTTGAGCGCGTATTCCGTGGAAGACTGCGCCGAGTAGCCATCGATGGCGCGCAGTAATTCTCCGACCCGCTTCGGATCGGTGAGGGCCGCACGATTGGTGACCTTGAGAGGCGTGAGCGCGCCGCGAAGATCTGCGGTCGGATCGCGAATCGCGCGGCCCGTGGCAATCGCATAGCGAAACACCTGGCTGGCTCGTTGCTTGGTCCGGTGTGCCGTCTCGATCTTGCCGCGCGCCTCGATCCTGCGCAGCGCCGCCAGCACTTCGTACGCGGTGATCGAGCCGATCGGCCGCGCGCCGATGTTCGGGAACAGCAGATCGTTGAAGGTCCACTGCGCTTTCTTCAGCGTCTTGGGCGTGAAGGGCTGCTTGCCGAGCCATTCGAGCGCGATCGATTGGAAGGTGTCCACCTGGGCGGCCCGCTCGGCCCGGCGCTGCACGCTCGGGTCCACGCCGTCGGCGACCTGGCGCCGCAACACGTCGCGCCGCTCGCGCGCGCGGCTCAATGGCACATCGGGATAGGTGCCAAGGCTCAGCAGCTTCTCGCGGCCCTCGACAGAATATTTGAAACGCCACCAGCGCCCGCCGGTCGGGCCGATCCACAGGTACAGCCCGCGCTCATCGAACAGCTTGTACGGCTTTTCGCGCGGTTTGGCGGCGCGGATGGCCCGATCCGTCAGCGGCATAGTAGGGGTAACTCCCCGGAGGCAGTTTACCTGTTACCCCTACAGCTACCCCGAAGAGCCGTCGGCTGTCAATGCACGGTTTTGGAGGTCTACGCTGACTAACTAGCTGATTTTATTGTACTTATAGCCAGAAAGCCGGAAGTCTCTGGATGTCCCTGGAACTCCCTGGGCGGTCAATTGGCGCCCCCGGCCGGAGTTGAACCGACGACCTACCGCTTAGGAGGCGGTCGCTCTATCCACTGAGCTACGGGGGCGATGGCGATCCGCGCCTAGACCTCGACCACGCGGTTGCGCAATTCGCCGATGCGATCGATGCGTGCCAGCATCTCGTCGCCATCGTGCAGAAATTGCGGCGGTGTCATCGCGAAGCCGACGCCCGACGGAGTTCCGGTCGCGATTATATCCCCAGGCAGCAGCGTCAGCCCGGCCGACAATGAGGCGATGATGGTCGGGATATCGAAGATCATCTGCTCCACCCGCGCACGCTGGCGTTCCTGGCCATTGACGGTAAGCGAGAGTTCGAGCACCGTCGGGTCGCTGATCTCATCGCTCGTCACGATGCAGGGACCCAGGGGCAACGTAGTATCGAGCGACTTGCCCTTGAACCATTGCTCGTGCCGGCGCTGCAGATCGCGTGCGGTGACGTCATTGGCAATGCTGTAGCCGAAGACATGCTCGAGCGCGACCGAGGCGTCGATATCGCGGCCGCCACGACTGATGATGACCGCGAGTTCGACTTCGTAATCGAGCTTCTGGGTGAGCTTTCGATCCAGTCGCACCTCGGCGCCTGGACCGATCACGGTGAGCGTCGCCTTGCTGAAGAACTGCGGCACTGTGGGCAGTTTCAGATCGGTGCGCATCGCAGCCGCGCCCTCCTTCACGTGATCCACGTAATTGCGGCCGACGCAGAAGACATTGCGCGCGGGCTGCGGAATCGGCGCGAGCTTCTGCACCTGAGCCATGGCCAGCAGCGCATCGCCGCTCTGCGCGGCCCGAGCCGCGAGGCGCTTGCAGGCCGCGAGCGCCTGCGCATCGCCGCGGATGATGGCCAGCATCGACGACAGGTCGACCGTCTCGCCGGCTGCTTTGCCGGCCGCCGCCAGATGCAGCACCCCCTCAGGAACGATGAGGCCGGCCGCGATCTGATCCTTGTAGCGAAAACTGATGAATTTCATAAGCGCGTTGAGTCGGATGAGGAGATCTTAAGTAAAACCGTACGATTTTGGGCCCATATTTGACGATTTCGATCGCGGGCCTCGAAGCGCTGCCCCTGAACTCACGCAGCCAGCAGCAGCCTTGAGGCGCAGCGGCAGCGAAGTCTACGCGATCCTTCAGCGACAGTGATTCACTGCGGGAAGCAGCGAGCGATCATGCGGGAAATGAATGCCTGTTGCGCCGCACGCGGTGCGCGGTACAGGCATTCGGGGGATTTCAGGCCACGACGTGCACGGCATGGCCGACCGAGGCGGCCATGGAACCCTGCTGCTGCAGATGCTGCAGCATGCCTTGCAGCAGACGCGGCAGCACCGCGCTGGGGCTGACCGATACGGCATTCGGGGTAACGCCCGCGAACGGGCTGCCGGTCGAGCCGGCTGCACTGGAACTGGAACTGGCGCTGACACTCAGATCGTTGATCAACCGGTTGAACGTGGTGTTCAGGCTCACAATGCTGGCGCCGCCGGCCGCGCTCGGCCCGCCGGCGCTGGCGGTGTTGCCGGCGCTGCCGCTCTGCAACTGCGCGGTCTGATTCGATGCCAGGACCTGACGCAATGACTGCGTGAAGGCCTGGAGATCCTGGGCGATCTGGCTGCGACTGGGGCTGCTGCCGGGCACGGCCGGATTGCTGATGCTGCTGGCCGGGCTGACTGTCGCGGCAGCCGCGGGGTTGTTGACCGTGACCGACCCTTGGGTCAGCGCCGAGACCAGGTCACCGAACAGACCGCCGCCGCCGCTGGTGGTGGTGCTCGTGGCCGCGGCATTGCCGGCCGCTGCACTCAGGGCACTCGCCCTCGCGGCGCATTGTGCGCTCAAGGCTGAAACCTGATTCGCCCACAAGCTCGCGCTATTGATCGATGCAGCTGGCATAGATGTCCTGACGAAAAAAATAAGGCGTCCGATTGCCGTGCGGCCATCGCTTGCCGGCAAACATCCGCCGCGGGAGCTCTCGTGGCGCCCCGGTCACCGCCTGTTTGCGTCGATCGCGTCACAGTCCGGCGCCGGAAAGTCCTGCGGCGGGTGTCGGCCGTCATTCCGATCTTCCGCACCTGGAATAGATGCGAAATCGATGCCAACCGACCCCGGCGTGCGGTCGCTTGGCGCTACACGATGGCCGGAAACATCGACGACCTCATTACAGGTGCCAACTCACGCCAACGGACAGCAAGTCCGCGGTGAAATCGAAGCCGTCGTTGCTCCCGCTATCCAGGCGCGCCCATTCCGCGTGCAGCGTGGCGCCGCCGTACAGAGTGAATTCGGCGCCCACACCCCCCGAGAAGCCGGCGTCGTACGAATTGAAATTCGGGTAATTACGATGCAGCTGCATACCGCCGACACCGGCAATCCCATAGACCGAGAACCACGGGGTCACCGGCAGCATGCCCTTGACGTAGCCGCCGTACACCAGCGGGACATCCACGTGGAAAAACTGGAAATTGTCCCCGGTGATGCCCCCGCCGATGCGCCCCTCGATCGCGATATACGGATTGATTTGCTGGCCGACCTGCAGGAAGGCGACGCTGGGCACGATCGTATCGAGCCCCTGTTCTTTGTAAAAAATCTCACCGGCACTGGCGCCGATATAGAACCCGCTGGCGTAGTAATACTCTCCACGATCATAGCCGTAGCCATTGGCCGCCATGGCCGCCGTGGATGCAACCCCGGCCAGACCCAACGCAAGTGATGTCATGAACTTACCCACACGCACCTCCTGAGAATGGCTTCAGCGGCAACTGCTCCCGATCGTCAGACCCTCCGACGGGCGGCACAGTTCCGCGCTTCGACTGGTATTAGCGCAGCGGCGACCAATTGGGTGACTTTCGGCGTCCGTAATTGCCACTATTCCGTGCCAGCGTGATTTAATGCCAGGAACACGTCATGAAGTCTTTCGCTTCGGATTTCGCCGGTCACATGCTGGCCGGCTGCGCCTCGCTGCTGCTCGCGAGCGCGAGCTGCGCCGCGGCCTCGACCGCACCTGCTGCCGCACCGCAGACCGCAGCCGCCGCGGACCGGGACGTGCTGCGCGCGACGCTGGCGAACGGGCTGCGCGTGATCATCGTGCGCAACACGCTGGCACCGGTGGTCGCCACCTCGGTCAATTATCTGGTCGGATCCGATGAGGCGGCGGCCGGTTTCCCGGGCATGGCCCATGCGCAGGAGCACATGATGTTCCGGGGCAGTCCCGGCCTGTCCACCGAGCAGCTCGCCAATATCAGCGCCGTAATGGGCGGAAACTTCAATGCCAATACGCGCGAAAGCCTGACGCAATATCTGTTCACGGTGCCCGCCGAAGACGCCCGGGTGGCGCTGCACATCGAGGCACTGCGGATGCAGGGGGTGCTCGATACCAAGCACGGCTGGGATCAGGAACGCGGCGCCATCGAGCAGGAGGTGGCCCAGGATCTGTCCAATCCCGGCTATCGGCTGTACTCGAAGCTGCGCTCGATCATGTTTGGCGGTACGGCGTATGCGCACGACGCGCTCGGCACGCGCGCGTCGTTCGACAAGACCACCGCAGCGATGCTGAAGAGCTTTCACGATGCCTGGTACGCCCCCAACAACGCGATCCTGATCATCGTCGGCGATGTCGAGCCCGAGGCAACGCTGCGCGAGGTACGCGAGCTGTTCGGCGCAATCCGGTCCAAGCCGTTGCCGCAGCGCCGGCCGTTGAATCTGCAGCCGGTGCACCCGCAATCGTTCAGCGTCGATACCGATCGGCCGGTCGGCACACAGATGATTGCGATGCGCATGCCGGGCCTCGACAGTCCGGACTTTCCCGCGCTCGAAGTCCTGTCGGACGTGCTGAGCAGTCATCGCTTCGATCTCTACGGCCTGGTTCCGCAGGGCAAAGCGCTGGACGCCGAGTTCTCGCTCGATCCATTGCCACAGTCCGGCCTGGCCTATGCCGCCGTGTCGTTCGCGGCCGGAACCGAGCCCCAGGCGCTCGACAGCGAGGTGCGGGCGATCCTGAAGAAAGTCGTGAGCAACGGTGTACCGCCCGAGCTGGTCGAGGCCGCGAAGCTGCACGAGCGCAGCGAAGCTGAATCTCAGAAGAATTCCATCGCCGGCCTGGCATCCGTCTGGGCCGATGCCGTCGCGCTGTACGGACTGGAATCGCCCGACGAGGATCTGGCGCGCATCGAAAAGGTCACCGTGGCCGACGTCAATCGGGTCGCTCGGCAGTACCTGGACCTCGATCATGCGGTGACGGCGGTGATGGTGCCGCGCGGTTCGGGCCGACCGGTGGCCGCAAGCGGCGGCTTCGGCGGACCGGAGAACATCGCGCTCGGGGAGGCCAAGGCCACCAGGCTCCCGGATTGGGCGCAGGTGGCGCTGAATCGCCTCGCGGTGCCCGATTCGACCACCCACCCGGTCGTCAGCACGCTGGCCAACGGCCTGACCCTGATCGTCCAGCCCGAGGATGTCAGCGACACCGTGAACGTCTACGGCTACATCAGGAATCGGCCCGAACTGCAGGCGCCGGCGAATCAGCAGGGCGTCTCGCAGCTGCTCGATCTGCTGCTGCCGTATGGCAGCGAGCAGCTCGATCGGGTCGCGTTCGAGCAGGCACTCGATGCCATCGGGGCGCGCGAGCGCGCCGGCGTCGAATTCTCGCTGCAGGTGCTGAGCCAGGATTTCGACCGCGGCGTCGAGCTGCTGGCGGACAACGAGCTGCACCCGGCGTTGCCGGCGCCGGCGATGGAAATCCTGCGCGGCCAGGTGTCCCAGGTGGTCGCCGCACGCAACCGCAGTCCCGGGCATCTGGCACAGCATGCACTGCGCGAGACGCTGTTCCCCAAGGACGATCCGAGCCTGCGCGAGGCCACGCCGGAGTCGGTGCGCTCGCTCTCGCTCGAGGACGTGCGCGGCTACTACCGCGACACCTTCCGCCCCGATCTCGCCACCATCGTCGTGACCGGACGCATCACGCCGCAGCAGGCCCAGACCACGATCGAGAAATATTTCGGCGGCTGGAGCGCCAGCGGTCCGACGCCGCCGATCGATCTGCCGGCGGTGCCGCCGAATCAGGCGGCGCAGATCGCAGTGCCGGACGACACGCGGGTTCAGGATGAGGTCGTGCTGGGGCAGACCCTCAACCTGACTCCAGCGACCCCGACTACTACCCGCTCGAGCTCGGCAGCGCGGTTCTCGGCGGCGGCTTCTACTCGACGCGGCTCAGTATCGATCTGCGCAAGAATGCAGGCCTGGTGTACTCGGTGGGCTCCGAGCTGCAGGTCGGCAGATCGCGCGGCGTGTACCTGGTCCGCTATGCCTGCGATCCGCAGAATGTGGCGAAAGCGCAGGGCATCGTGACGCGCGACCTGAAGACCATGCAGCAGCAGCCGGTGCCGGCCGACGAACTGCTGCGCGTCAAGGCGCTGCTGCTGCGGCGCATTCCGCTCAGCGAGGCGAGCATCGACGATATCGCTCTGGGCTTCATCCATCGGCGCGATCTGAATCTTCCGCTCGATGAGCCGATCCTGGCCGCGCGCCGCTATGTCGCGCTCGAGCCGCTCGAGGTCCAGGCCGCGTTCCGGAAGTGGCTGCGTCCGGGCGATCTGGTGCGAGTGACCCAGGGGCCGACGCCGAAATAACGTTCGACTTCGCGGTCGCACGGTCCGGAAGGGGCCAGATGCCATGAATCCTGCCAAGGGGTCTGTCCGTCCGATACACGCCGGCGCCACGGCCTCGACCGCGACGCTGCCGTCGGATTCGAGCCGGCGGCTGCTGCCGTGGCTGGTCGCGGTGGCGTTCTTCATGGAATCGCTCGACACGACGATCCTGAACACCGCCGTGCCCGCCGTGTCCGCCGCCCTCAACGTGGCGCCGCTGAGCATGAAAGCGGTGCTTGCGAGCTACACGCTCAGTCTTGCGGTGTTCATTCCGGTCAGCGGCTGGATGGCGGATCGGTTCGGCACGCGCCGCGTGTTTGCCTCGGCCATCGGCCTGTTCACGCTGGGGTCGTGCCTGTGCGGCCTGTCGTCCAACATCCATCTGCTGGTCGCCTCGCGCATCGTGCAGGGGTGCGGCGGAGCGATGATGGTGCCGGTGGGGCGGCTCACGCTGGTGCGAACCTTTGCCAAATCCGAGCTCATCGCCGCGATGAGCTTCGTGGCGATACCGGCCCTGATCGGTCCTATGCTCGGACCGATCGCCGGCGGCCTGATCGTCGGCTATCTGCACTGGCGCGTCATCTTCTTCGTGAATATCCCGATCGGCCTGGTCGGTCTGCTGATGGTCTATCTGCATCTGCCGGACTATCGCCAGCAGCGCAGCCGGCCGCTCGATGTCGTCGGCCTGATCCTGTTCGGCTCCGGCGTGGCACTGCTCTCCTACGTACTGGAGATCTTCGGCGAACACACGCTGAGCGTGGCCGAGATTCTGGGCCTGCTGGCGATTTCCCTGGCGCTGATCGCCGGCTATGGTCTGCACGCGAACCGGATGAGATTCCCATTGCTGCAACTCGGCCTGTTTCGCATCCGCACCTTCAGCGCGGCCGTCACCGGCAGTTTCTTCACCCGCATTGGCATCGGCGGCGTCCCGTTCCTGCTGCCCCTGCTCTACCAGATCGGCCTCGGGCTCACGCCGATTCAGTCCGGCCTGTTGATCATGCCGCAGGCGCTGGCCGCCATGAGCACGAAGTTCCTGATGCAACGGGTTCTGACGCGCGTCGGCTACCGCGGCGTGCTGATCTCCAACACCATCACGCTGGGTCTGCTGCTGCTGCTGTTCGCGACCATCGGCCTGCACACGCCGATCTGGCTGATCGTGCTGCAGGCGTTCTGCTACGGAGCCTTCACCTCGCTGCAATACACCAGCATGAACACCCTGGTCTATGCGGACATCAGCGATGAACAGACCAGCAACGCCAGCTCCATCGCCAGCACGCTGCAGCAGATGTCAATCAGCTTCGGCGTCGCCGCATCGGGACTCGCCACGGCGTTCTTCGTGCCCGATCGCTACCGATCCAGCCCGGGCGAGCTGATTCACGGCATCCATGCGGCATTTCTCGTGCTCGGCGGATTCACGCTGCTGTCCACCAGCCTGTTCCGCAGGCTGAGAAGCGGCGACGGCGGCAATGTGAGTCAGCACAAAGTCATTGCCGCCGCCTGACCGCCGCCAAGGCTTCAGGCGTGCGCGGCTTCGCGCACCGGCGCACACCGCTGCTCGACCATGGTCCAATCCACATTGTCGAGAATGGTCTTGACGTAGTCGGCGCGCTGCGCCGGCGTGAAGTCGATCATGAAAGCGTGCTCCCACAGGTCGAGCGCGAACACGACATCACAATTGGCCGGCAGGTTCAGCTGGTGCAGGTCGATCCAGCAGTTGTGCAGCTGCTCGGTGCCGCGCGGGCGCAGTGCCAGCACCCAGCCGACGCCACGCGTCTTGGCAAGGGTCTCGACCGAGGTCTTCCAGCCGGCAAAATCGCCGTAGTTCTCCTGCAGCGCATCGGCAAAATCGCTGTCCGCCTGCGGCTGTCGGTGCTTGCCGGCCAGCTGTTCGAAGAACAGCTCGTGCAGCACCACGCCGTTGTACTCGAAGCTGAAGCGGCGGTTGTAGCCGTCCACTGCCAGCGGCGCGGCGCCGGCCGAGCGCAGCGGCGATTGCTCGAGCAGTTTGTTGAGCTGCTCGACGTAGGTCTTGTAGAGACCCAGGTGCAGATCGATCGCTTTCTTCGACAGGCCCTGCACCCCGGAAAGATCAAACGGTCGGACTTGATAGGTCACTGCGATTCTCCAGGTGGATGGTGGATGCGGATCGCGCCGGCATTTGCTGACCGCCGGTCCCGGCGGCATCGGACACGCGAACGATCGTGTCACTGCCCGGTCCGCGACATAATCGGCAGCGCGCGGCAAACGCCGTAGGAGCCTGCTCACAGCACGGCTTCCCGAGCGGCGGCGTTGCCGTCTCGCTCGCCGCGCCGGGCGCGGCGGCGCCTTCGGGCGTGCTCCGGCCTCAGAGCGGAGGTCCCCGTCGGCCGCGGTACCCATAGAGCAGGTAGGCAACGACCATCGCGACCACGATCAGGCCGATGGGACCGACTCCCCAGCCTGCGCCCATGCCCCAATACACCCCGCCACCGCCGCCGAACAGCAGCAGCAGGATAATCACGACGATCAGCAGATCCATGGTTTCATCTCCTGTGGCCGGCCGGAACACTAGCCCGCGGCGCCAATCATGGTCTGTAAGACGGCGCCGCTCGCGGCACTGTCGCGCCTGTCCGTCCCGCTCGTATGCACTCTTACAACGTCGCCGCGCCGCCGCGGGCAATACCCGGGACGACTGGCTGACCGCAGCCGGTCAAAGTGAGACGTGACTGCCGCAGTGAGACATCGTTGCCGCCCCGGAGTAGAGTTCACCGGTCGCGACACGCGAGGGCGCGGCGCCATGAGTGACCAGCGGTACCGATCGATAGCCAATGCGAGCCTGCCGGGCGCCGACCGCCGGCGCGGGCTGTGCCGTGACCTCGCCTGGCTGCTGGCGATAAAATTGGCGGCGCTCGGACTGCTGTGGCTGCTGTTCTTCTCGCCCGCGCACCAGCCGGCGGTGGATGCGTCAGCCGCGACCCGGCAGCTCGCGGCATCCGCACCGTAGAATTGCCGGCAACCGCATCGCGGGACGATGGAGTGGACTTGTGATTGACCTCGATGTGGTCGGCCTCTCGCGCCTGCAGTTCGCGTTGACCGCGCTGTTCCATTTCCTGTTCGTGCCCCTCACGCTGGGCCTGTCGATGATCCTGGTGATCATGGAAGCCGTCTACGTGATGACCGGGCGCGAGATCTGGCAGCGCATGACCCGGTTCTGGGGTCTGCTGTTCGGCATCAACTTCGCGATGGGTGTCGCCACCGGAATAACCATGGAGTTCCAGTTCGGCACCAACTGGGCCTACTACTCGCACTACGTCGGCGACATCTTCGGCGCGCCACTGGCGATCGAAGGCCTGATGGCGTTCTTTCTCGAGTCGACCTTCGTCGGTCTGTTCTTCTTCGGCTGGGAGCGGCTGTCGAAGATCGGGCATCTGGTCGTCACGGCGCTGGTGGCGCTCGGCTCCAGCCTGTCGGCGCTCTGGATCCTGATTGCGAACGGCTGGATGCAGAATCCGGCCGGTGCGCAGTTCAATTACCAGACCATGCGCATGGAGCTGTCCTCGTTCAGCAGCGTGCTGTTCAATCCGGTCGCCCAGGCGAAGTTCGTGCATACGGTCGCGGCCGGCTACGTGGTCGGATCGATATTCGTGCTGGCGATCAGCGCCTGGTACCTGCTGCACGGCCGGAACATCCAGGTGGCCAAGCGCTCGATGGCCGTGGCCGCGAGTTTCGGGCTGGCCTGCTCGCTGTCAGTGGCGGTGCTCGGCGATGAGTCCGGCTATGAGGCGAGCGAGAACCAGAAGATGAAAGTCGCCGCGATCGAGGCGGAATGGAGGACCGAGAGCCCGCCGGCCGCCTTCACCGTGTTCGGCTTTCCCGACGTCGCCGCGCGCGAGACGCATGCGGCGATCACGGTACCGTGGCTGCTCGGTCTGATCGCCACCCGCTCGATCGACACGCCCGTGCCCGGCATCTACGATCTGGTCGAGCGCGCGCGCGTGCGCATCGGCAGTGGCATTCAGGCGCACGCCGCGCTGAAGACGCTGCGCACCAACGCGGCCGACCCCGATGCCAGGGCGAAGTTCGAAGCGCATCAGGCCGATCTCGGCTACGGGCTGCTGCTGCTGCGATACGTCAGCGATCCGTCGTCAGCGACGCCGGCGCAGATCGACCAGGCCGCGTGGTCGACCGTGCCGAACGTGCCGGTGCTGTTCTGGTGTTTCCGCGTCATGGTCGGTCTCGGCCTGTTCTTCATCCTACTGTTCGCCGTCGCGATCTATCTGTCGACCCGGCATCGCTTCGAACAGAGCCACTGGTTCCTGCGCATCGCAGTGTTCAGCCTGCCGCTACCATGGCTCGCCGCGGAGCTCGGCTGGATCGTCGCCGAATACGGCCGCCAGCCCTGGGCGATCGACGGGGTGCTACCCACGTTTCTGGGAGTATCCACCCGCGCCGCCGGCAATGTGATCGCCTCGCTGACCGGCTTCGTCCTGTTCTATTCGGCGCTCGCGGCCGTCGAGGTCTATCTGATGCTGCGCATGATTCGGCGCGGGCCCGAAGGACTGGGCTACTGGCCGCCGGCGGCCCCGATCCTGGACGCCGCGGGCCCGGTGTAGGAACCAGACGATGCCCGACTATGAGACATTGCGCGTCATCTGGTGGCTGATCCTCGGCGCGCTGCTGATCGGTTTTGCGATCACCGACGGCTTTGATCTGGGGGTCGGCGCCATCTTTCGCTTCGTCGGCCGCACCGACGAGGAGCGTCGGGCGCTGCTCGAGAGTGTCGAACCGGTCTGGGAAGGCAACCAGGTGTGGTTCATCCTCGGCGGCGGTGCGGTGTTCGCGGCCTGGCCGCTGCTGTACGCGACCTCGTTCTCCAGCCTCTACCTTGCAATGTTCCTGATCCTGATTGCATTGATCCTGCGGCCGGTGGCATTCACGTTCCGCAACAAGATTCAGGACCCGCGCTGGCGCAGTTTCTGGGACTGGAGCCTGCTGTTCAGTGGCGCGGTACCCGCGCTGCTGTTCGGAGTCGCATTCGGCAATCTGTTTCTTGGCGTGCCATTTCACTTCGATGAACTGATGCGCCCGGTCTATACCGGCGGATTTTTCAATCTGCTGCAACCGTACGCGCTGCTTGCCGGAATCGTGAGCGTGTCGATGCTGGTGGCGCACGGCGCTGCCTACGCGGCGCTCAAGGTCGGCGAGCCGATGTCGACACGCGCGGCCTCGGTCGGCGCGCGGGCGACGGTCGTGTTTGTGATTGCGTTCGTCGTCGCAGGCGCATGGCTCGCGAGCGGGATCGATGGCCAGCACATCGACTCGGGGGCCGATCCGCTCGCGCCCGCAAGTCCGCTGCTGAAGACGGTGACGGTCGCTCGCGGGGCGTGGCTCGACAACTACCGCGCGCACGCGCTGCTTTGGCTCGCGCCGACGCTGGCGACGCTGGCGGCCATCATCACCGGCGTGCTGCTGCGCATTGGCCGGCCCGGCGTCGCGTTCGTGTCCAGCTCGATCACTCTGGCGGCAACGATCCTGACGGCCGGCATCGCACTGTTCCCGTTTCTGATGCCCTCATCCGCGCAACCCGATCAGGGCCTCACGATCTGGGACGCCTCGAGCAGCGAGCGGACGCTGTTCATCATGCTGCTGTCGGTGATCGTGCTGCTGCCGATCGTGCTGGCCTATACCGCGTGGGTGTTCCGCGTGCTCAAGGGCAAGATCACGCTCGAGCACATGCGCAAGCACAGCGGATTGTATTGAACCGGGGAGAGCTTGGAGATGTGGTACTTCAGCTGGATGCTCGGGCTCGGACTGGCCCTGTGCTTCGGCATACTCAACGCGATCTGGTACGAGGTCCTCGAGAGCCAGCGGGAAAGCCCGCCCGATGGTCAGCCACCGAAACAATGAGGATCCGCCGGCCCTCGGCCTCGAGCCGGCGCCGCGCCGTCCGGCGCACGCTCATTGGGGGATCAGCATGCCCACCGCAGCGCAGGCCATCAGCACCGCAGTGATCCAGCCCAGGACCAGCGTCGAGCGGCTCGCCGTGTAGGCCCCCAGCACCGACCGCCGCGATGCGAGCAGCAGTATCAGCACAATGAGCGGCACGGCGACCACGCCATTGATGACCGCACTGTAGAACAGCGCCTTGATCGGATTGATCGGGGTGAATCCCAGTCCGAGGCCCACGAGCATCGACGCCGCGATCACGCCATAGAAACGCCGCGCGTCCAGCGGTCTCGCCTCCAGGCCGCCGGGCCACCCCATGGCCTCGGCCATCGCGTAGGCAGCCGAGCCGGCCAGGACCGGCACACCGACCGCGCCGACACCGAGGATGCCGAGCGCAAACAGATAGAACGCAAAATCGCCGGCGAGGGGTCGCAATGCCTGTGCGGCCTGGGTGGCGCTCTGGATGTCGGTCACGCCGGCGACATGAAGCGTGACCGACGTGGCCAGGATGATGAAGAACGCCGTCAGATTCGAATAGAACATTCCGCTCCAGGTGTCCCAGCGGATGCGGCGCAGCTCGCGCGGCGCCTGCGCGCCGTCCTCGATGAGTGCACGCGGATCGCGGCTGGCGCGCAGGTCCTCGACCTCCTCCGAACACTGCCAGAAGAACAGGTAGGGACTGATGGTGGTTCCAAACACACCCACGACCACGGTTGCGGTCGCGGCATCGAACGCGAGCCGGGGTGCCACGGTCCGCAGCGCCACCTCGCGCCACGGCACGTGCACCGTGAACAGCACGGCGGCATAGGACAGCAACGACAGCGTGAGCCACTTCAGGAACTTGACATAGCTGTGGTAGGGGATGAAAACCTGCATCAGCAGCGACACGATCGCCAGCGCCACGGTCAGCAGATGACGGTTGCCGCCGACCATGAGCGCAAGCACATCGCCCATGGTCGCGACATCGGCGGCAATGTTGAAGGTATTGGCGATCAGCAGCAGACCCACGGCGCTGTAGAGCACCCAGGCAGGAAACGCCCGCTTGATATTGACGGCGAGCCCCTGGCCGGTGACGCGGCCGATGCGCGCACACGCCGACTGCACCGCGGCCATCAGCGGGTACGAGACCGGCATGGTCCAGAGCATGTTGAGGCCGAACTGCGCGCCGGCCTGCGAATAGGTCGCGATGCCGCTCGGATCGTCGTCTGCGGCTCCGGTGATGAGGCCGGGCCCCACGCGCGAGAGCGGATGGTCGGCCAGCCGCTGCCTGATCTGCTGCAACGTCAACATGAGCGCGGCCGGAACCGGACCGAAGCGCAGGCGTCTGAGATTGATCTGGTGCAACGGCTCGGCGCGGCGCGCATATCGCAGACCAAGAACCCTCCCGTTCGTGTGACCCGCGCGCCCGACCGGTCGGACGCCTTCAGCATGATTGTATTTTAAGTTGCGCCCGCAGCGGCGGATTCCGTGGCAGGCCGGCCGACGCGCGCGCGCAGGAAGCCGCGCGCGCCAACCGCGTGCGAGGACACCGGACTATCGGCTCGTGCTCGATCCACCGGCGTCGCTCGCGCCGAGCTCCGAGGCGAAACGCAGCTCAGCGACGTCAGCGGTGGCGCGCGTCAGCAGCGGATCGGCGCTCGCGCCCTTCACGTAGTGGTTCATGAACGCAATCGCGTAGGCCGCGATCGCCTCGTGGTCCACCGCGCTCAGGTCGGTCCAGGCAAAGTGCCCCGCATTCTGAAACTCGACGTAGTACTTGGCCGAGCGCGACTGCTCGTAGGCGCCGGAGTTCTTGCGCAGCGCCGGCGTGATGCCGAAATCCCGCGAACCGCCCTGATACATCACCGGCACCGCGATGCCTGCCAGTGTCTGTCGCACGATGAACGGCTGGCTGTAGGGCGAGAGCGCGAGCACCGCCCGGACGCCGTCGAGCTTCCAGTCGGGCCAGGCGCCGGCGAGCCCGAGCGCGGTGTAGCCCCCGAGCGAGTGTCCGACCAGCCCGAAGCGCGACGGGTCGGCGCGTACGCTCAAGCGCGCGTCCGTGTGCAGGGCTCGAATGATGGCGTCGATGTCCGTCCGCCCGCGCGCGATAACTCGCATCGGTCCATTGCCCGGGTTGCGCGAACCGCGCCTCTGGCGGGTCCAGCCAGCGGGCGCTGCCGCCGTTGCAGGTCGCGTCGCGATGATTGGGCGCGACGACCAGATAGCCCGCCTCGGCAAATGAGCGCATCAGGAAGCGCGATTGGGTGGCGCAGCCATGAAAGCCGTGCGAGAAGATCAACACCGGCAGACGGCCCGGGGCGGCCGATTCCGGCTCCCACACGGTCGTGCGCAGACCTGCCAGGTCGATCGTGCGCTCGCTCGCCCCGGCGGCCGCACCGCACAGCCAGCCGATCGCCATCGCGCAGATGCCAAGCCGCATACCGGCGGTCTCCTTGTGCTGTCGTAACTGCTGCGCGGGTCGATCCTGACCCGCGCTGCTGTCGCTGCAACACGGCCGGGCCCTCGGCGTTGACCCCGCCCGGTCATCAGGGTGGCCGATGTTGACCATAATCGCACCGGATCGAGACATCGGATACATTCTCAGGTTTGCAGCTGCGCGGGATCCGATCCCGCAACAACATAAGGACCCACGTGACTGCACCGACGCTGGATGACTGGCAGGAGATGTACCGCGCGCTCTGGCGCATACGCCTGTTCGAAGGCCAGGTACAGCGGCTCGCCGCCGCGGGCGAGATTGCCGGATTTCCGCACCTGTCGACCGGGCAGGAAGCGGTCGCGGTGGGCGTCTGCGCACACCTGTCCCGCGAGGACGTACTGTTCACCAGCCATCGCGGCCACGGTCACGTACTCGCCAAGGGCAGCGATCTGCAGGCGACCTTCGCCGAGATCCTCGGCCGCCAGGGCGGCCTGTGCGGCGGTCGCGGCGGCTCGATGCATCTGGTCGACGCCGCGCACGGGGTGCTGGGCGCGACCGGCGTCGTGGCCGGCAACCTCGCGCTCGCCGCAGGCGCGGCGTGGGCTTTCCAGGCGCAAGGCCGGCACGACATCAGCGTGGTGTTCTTCGGCGACGGTGCGACCGGCGCCGGTGCGTTCCACGAGACGCTGAACCTCGCCGCGCTGTGGCGCCTGCCGGTGCTGTTCGTCTGCGAGAACAATGGCTATGCCGAGTTCACCAGCCGCGAGGAACACTCCAACGTGACGCACGTGAGCAGCTTCGCCGCGCCGTACGCCATCCCCACCAAGACCATCGATGGCAACGACCTGCCGACGGTGTACGCAAGCGCGGGTGATGCGATCGGGCTGCTGCGCCGGGGCGAGGGCCCGTATCTGCTCGAATGCATGACCTTCCGCATGGCGGGTCACTTCGTCGGCGACGCACAGCAGTACCGGTCGAAGGAAGAGCTTGCGGCCATTCGCGAGAAGTGTCCGATCGAGCGCCTCAAGCGTCACCTGATCGAGCGGGGGGTCCGGCAGGATGCGCTCGACGCCATCGGCGAGCGTGCCAGACACGAGGTGCAGCAGGCGGTCGATCGTGCCCGCGCGGGGCCGCGCCCCGATGCGGCCAGAGTGCTCGAGAACGTCTACCGCTCGCCGTCGCTGCAGACGATCTCGGGCTGAGTGGGCATGATGAGCCATACCTTCATCGAGATTCTTCGTCGTGCGCTCGACGAGGAAATGGCGCGCGACGCCTCGGTGCATCTGCTGGGCGAGGATGTCGCGGCCGGCGGGGCTTTCGGCGTGACCCGCGGCCTGGCGGGCAAACACGGCGCCACCCGCGTGCGCAATACCCCGATCAGCGAAGCGGCGATCACCGGCGTTGCCACCGGCGCGGCGCTGTGTGGCCTGCGGCCGGTGCTGGAAATCATGTTCATCGACTTCGCCACGCTGTCGATGGATTGCCTGGTGAATCAGACCGCCAAGTACCGCTACATGTCCGGCGGCCAGCTCGCGGTTCCGCTCGTGGTGCGTACCCAGGCCGGCGCCGCGGGCGGAGCCGCTGCACAACACTCGCAAAGCCTCGAAGCCTGGTTCATCCACGTCCCGGGGCTGGTGGTGATCGCACCGTCCTCGCCGGTCGAGGCCTATGGCCTGCTGAAAACCGCGATCCGACTCGGCGAGCCGGTACTGTTCATCGAGCACAAGCGGCTCTACACGATGAAGGAGGACCTGGCGGACGATGCGCAGCTGCCGCCGATCGGCCAGGCCCGGATCGCCAGGGCGGGAACGGATGTCACCGTGATCGCGTATTCGGCCATGGTGCAGAGCGCGCTGGAAGCGGCGCAGACATTGGCGGACGCAGGCATTTCCACTGAGGTCATCGACCTGCGAACGCTGCTGCCGCTCGATATGGCGACCATCGCGGCCTCGGTGTCGAAGACCCATCGCGCGCTGATTGCGCACGAGGCAGTGCTCAACGGCGGCTTTGGGGCCGAAATCGCGGCGCGAATCGGCACCGAGCTGTTCGACGAGCTCGACGCGCCGGTGCTGCGCGTCGGCTGCCCGTTCGCACCGATTCCGTTCGCTCCCGAGCTCGAGCGCTCGCTGCTGCCGGGCAGCAGGGATATCGTGCGCGCGGTGCGCCAGATGCCCGGTCTGGACCGATGAATCGCAGGAGCAGCGTCAGGTGACCCTGGTTGCGCAGGAAATTCCGAAAGTCGGCCTGGTGATGGAGGCCGTCAAGGTGGTCCGATGGCTCAAGAACGTCGGCGACACCGTCACGCAGGGCGAGCCGCTGGTGGAAGTCGAGACGGAAAAGTCCGTGGTTGAAATCGAGGCGACGGCGAGTGGGCGACTGACCGAGATCCTGGTGCAGGTCGATCAGGAAGCGACGGTCGGCGACCGGCTCGCCTGGATCGAGTCCGGCGAGGCACCGCTTGCGCTCGCACCGGCGGCGATGCCGCTGGAAAACGCGCCCGAAGCTGCGCCGCCTTCGCCCGCCGCCGTCGCAGCGCGTGCCGGTGAGCGCATCCGCAGTTCGCCGGTCGCACGCAAGCTGGCCGCCGAGCACGGGCTGGATCTGGGCGCGGTGGCCGGGACGGGCCCCGGCGGGCGGGTGCAGCTCGATGATGTCAGGCGAGTGATCGAAACGTCGACGGGGAAAAAATCCCCACCCATGGCCGTGCCCGCGTCACAAGCACTGTCGCCGATCCGGCGCGCGCTGGCTCGCGCGATGACCCTGAGCAACGCGACCGTTCCGCAGTTCACGGTCGAGCGTTCGGTCGACTGGACCGTACTGCAGGCGTTGCGCGCCGAGTTCTCCGCGCAGTTGCCGCCCGGCTCAGCCAAACTGTCGGTAAACGACTTCCTGCTGCAGGCGGTCGCCCGGGCGCTGAGCGAATTTCCTGCATTGAATGCGACGTTCGCGGGCGATCCCGCATCACCCGACGCTCGCATCGTGCCGGCCGGCGGAGCGCATATCGGCCTGGTGCTCGCCGTGGAGCATGGCCTGCTGGTTCCGGTGCTTCACGACGTCGAGCGGCTGGGCCTCGCCGAGATCGCGCGCCGGCGCCTGGATTGCGTCGAGCGCGGCCTGCAGGGGCGCCTGAAGCACGGGGAGGTCGACGGTGCAACGTTCAGCATCTCGAACCTCGGCGCGCAGGGGCCCGACCGCTTCACGGCAATCATCAATCCGCCGCAGTCCGCAATTCTCGCCGTCGGCCGGCAGCGCGACTGCGTCGTCGCGACCAGCGGAGCGATCGTGATACGGCCATTGTCGGTGCTGACTCTGACGGTCGATCACCGCATCGCCGACGGCCGCCTGGCGTCGGAGTTTCTCGCGCGCCTGGTCGAGATACTCGAGGGCCGCGACTGGCGCCTGGACTAGTTCGCGCCGGCTGCTGGCTGTCAACGACGCGTCTTCAGCACCGTTCGAACGGCGGCGATGATCCGGTCCTCATCGGGGATCACATAGGCCTCGAGCGGCTCGCTGTAGGGTACGGTCGCGTCGCGCGCGGTGACCTGCACGATCGGCGCTTTCAGCGACGAGAACCCGTGCTCAGCGACGTCGCCGGCAATGATGCCTGCCACCGTGGCGTGGCGCGGCGCCTGATCAACCAGCACCAGGCGCCCGGTCTTGGCGACCGATTTGAGAATGGTCGCAAGGTCCAGCGGCGCGACGGTGCGCGGGTCGATCACTTCCGCCTGGATCCCTTCCGCGGCCAACCTGGTAGCGGCAGCGAGCGCGCGCGGCACCATCCAGCCGGTGCCGACGATGGTCACGTCGCCGCCCGCCCGCCGGATCTCAGCCTTGCCGAACGGGACCAGGTGTTCGCCATCGGGCACCTCGCCGGGCTCGAGCGTGAGCAGGTAGTGATGCAGGAACACCACCGGATTGTCGTCGCGGATCGCCGTGGCCATCAGGCCCTTGGCATCGGCGGCGGTCGACGGGACCACGACCTTGAGGCCAGGCACGCCCATGAACAGTGCGGTCAGCGAGCCGGTATGCTGCCCCGCCCAGCCGGCGGCGAATCCGAAGCCGGCCTTGAGCACCAGCGGCACCTTCACCTGCCCGCCGGACATGTAGCGAAACCGGGGCGCTTCGTTCAGCACCTGGTCCATCGCGACCAGCATGAATTCCGCCATGTACAGCTCAACCACCGGGCGCAGGCCCGCCATCGCGGCGCCGATCGCAATGCCGATCTCCGCGGTCTCGGAAATGGGCGTCACCCGCACCCGGTCATGCCCGTAGGCGGCGACGAACTCGTGGTTCTCGGTGGTCGCCAGGTTCTGGCCGAAATAGAGGACGCTCGGGTCGCGCCGCATCTCCTGATGAATGCCGGCGTCGATTGCGGCGATGAACGGAAGCTGTGCCATGAATCACTCCGGCCTAGGCGTAGATATTCTCGAGCGCGGACTCGAGCTTGGGGAACGGACTTTTGACGGCGAACGCGACGGCTGCTTCCATCTCCTTCGCAACCTGCGCCGCGAGCGCGTCGGCTTTGGCGCCGCTCAGCACGCCGCTCTTGACCAGGGCGCCGCGGAAGCGCGGAACCGGGTCGCCGCGCAGCGCCGCCTCGTACTCCTCGCGCTTGCCGAACACCGTGATCGCCTCGTGCTCCGGGTAGTGCAGCGGCACTCCGGGTGGAGCGATGATGTTGCCGTGCGCCGACAGGCGGTAGACCTTCGACTCGACCAGCGTCGGCCCGCCGCCGGCGCGCGCGCGCTCGATGGCCGCGCCGACCGTGGCGAACACGGCCAGCGGATCGGTCCCATCGACGGTCACGCCCGGCATCGAATAGGCCTTCGCCTTGATCGCGAGCGGCTCGCCGTTGGCCGCATTCGCGTCCTCCTGCGCGGAGGTCGTCACGACGTTGTAGCCGTTGTTCTCCATCACGAAGATCACCGGCAGCTTCCACAACGAAGCTATGTTGAGCGTCTCGTGGAATGCACCCTGTTTCGAGGCGCCGTCGCCGAAGAAGCAGAACACGACCTCGCTCTTCTTGCGGATCTGCGCGGCCCAGGCGGCGCCCGCGGCGTGCGGAATGCCGGCGCCCACGATGCCCGAGGTACCGAGGAACCCGCGCTTGACGTCGGTGAGGTGCATGGAGCCGCCGAGGCCCTTGCACAGGCCGTCGGCACGACCGTAGATCTCGGCCATCATCGCCTTCGGGTCACTGCCCAGCACCAGCGGATAGCCGTGGCAGCGGTAGGTGGCGAGTGCGGCATCGCCGTTGCGGAAGTGGCTGAGCGAGCCGACGATCGAGCCTTCCGCGCCGTCGGCCAGATGCGTATGGCCGCGGATCACGCCGGGATGTTCGGTGAAACTGCGCTTCACGCGCTCTTCGAACTCGCGGATGCGCAGCATGTGGGTGAACATCCAGATCTGCCGTTCGGCATCAGGTGTCGGCACGCTCATTTGATCCCCTTCCTGTGTAGCGGCACGTCACCGCAGCCGTCTGCAGGTGCGCCCGATGACCTCTCGGACTTGACCACGCTTCCGTGGACCAGCCTTCAGGCGTCTGCGAGTGTGTTGTTGGGTGACGGCTGACAAGAATAATAGAAAATCCAGTCGTCCAATTGCAATCGGCATTGGCGCCGTGCGCGAAGGCGACCCGCGACCCGGGTGCGGCGTGGCGGCAATCGGGGATCGAACCAACTGGCGCCGTAACCCAATGATTTAAGTCAGCTACCCGTCAAGACGCTGCTTCGGCGACATCGCGTTTATCAGCACAGGAATCTCAATGGTTGCGAAGTTCGAATAGGTGTCGGAGACCGCATAGGGCAGGATGATCCGGCCGTTGTGGCGCATGCCTCCACACGTGTAGACGACGTTCGGGACATAGCCCGCGCGCTCGGACGGTTCCGGCCGCAACAGCGGTTCGGAAGAGCGGGCGAGAACCTTTGAGGGGTCCGTCTTATCGAGCAGAGCCGCCCCGATCGAATATTTCCTGACCGGTCCGACCCCGTGGGTCAGCAGCAACCAGCCCTCATCGAGCTCGATCGGCGACCCGCAATTGCCGATCTGCACGAATTCCCACGGGAATCGAGGCTTGAGGAGCACTACGCCCTCGGCCCAGGAGTACAGGTCGTCTGAGTAAATGAGATAGAGGTTCTCATTGTCCTGCCGGCCGATCATGGCGTATCTGCCGTTGATCTTTCTCGGGAAGAGCGCCATGCCTTTATTACGTGCAGCCGCGCCCTTCAGGGGCGTCATCCGAAAAGATATGAAGTCCGTGGTTTCGATCAACTCGGACCTGATCGCCCGGCCGCTGTAGGCGGTGTAGGTCGCGTAGAAAATCCTGCTGCCGTCCTGGTCGAATTCGACGAAGCGGGCATCTTCGATGCCGTTCGACTGCGCTTCGGTGATCGGGAAGATCACCCGCTCACTGATGTCCTCATCGGATTTGAACACCACATCGATGCTGTCCGCGAGCGCGCCGGGCGGCCGGTTTTGCTGCAGGCGCGGAATGGAAGCCAGGCGCGCTGTCGCATCCACGGTCACGCTACCATCGGCCGCGATGATTCCCGACCGGAACGTCAGCGAGGATACATGTCCTTCGCCCACCGCCCGCAGACTCAGAATGAAGCGCAGCGCGCCGCGCGGCACGCCGGATTGATCCGGGTGGGCGACGATGCTTGGGTTGAACAATGCTGCCGCCTCGAACGAGTACTCGTGCAGGAAGTACGCGCCGATGAGCTGGCGCTGCGTCCTGGTGAAGGCGGCGTGGGCAAGGAATGCGTCTTCCATGTCGTCGGCGCGCGCCTCGAAGCTCGCCAGCAGGTTGCGATGACGGCCCTGGAAATTCTCCAGCACCTCAGCCAATTGGTGGCCGGCCGCCTCGGGATCCAGCGCCTGAACCCGATCGACGATGTGATTCGCCCGCGTCTTGTCCGTCGGGTTGAGATCCCGCGGCTCGGTGGCAGGCTTGAAGGGGCGCACCACCACTCTGGCGGGGTCGGGGCGCAGATAGAGGGCCTGACGGTTCAGGAACGTCGCATGTGACGAAGCGTCCGTGACACTTTTGATTGTCATGCAAACGATCAGGCGCTGATCGCCAGCCTCGGCGCCAGCCCCGTTCGCTCGCCGCTGAGGCGCGCAAGCTGGCGCATCTCCGCAAGACTGAGGAGGTACGAGACGACGGACTCGCCACCCCGGTTCTCGTTGGCGCGATCCGGATGCAGCCCATCGCGGCAGCTGCCCGTGTTCAGGTCGACCAGCGGCAACGACAGGTCGTTGCTGCCGAGAAACCATGCGAACGCCCGCGAGGCGTGCTCTCTCCACGTGAGATCGCCGTCGGCACGCCACGCCGCCAGGCAGGCCGAGATCGCTGCGGTGGCTTCCAGAGGCTGCTGGTCGAAGGCCAATGGCTGCATCCGCTGGGCACCGAAGCTATGCGAGCCGATGGGTCTGAATAAGCCCGCCGGCGTCGTCTGCAGCGTCATCAGCCAGCGCAGCGATCGCAAGCCGACGTTGAGGTAAGAGGCGGTCCCGGTTGCGTGTCCCGTCACGATCAGCGCCTGGGACAGGCGTGCGTTGTCATAGGCAAGCCCGTCCTCGAACCACTCCCAATCCTCAGTCGCGACCTGTTCCATGAGGGCAATCAACCTGTTGGCGAGCAGGCCTCGGAGGCGTTTGGCGAATGAGTCCTCGGCAACGGCGGCGCAATAGGCGTCCAACCCGAGCAACGTGAAACTCCATGCCCGTGGCGAGTGAAAGCTCTCCACCGTCGGCAACGCCTCAGCGAACAGCGACGCGGCCCAGCGGCGCAGCGAGGGGTGGTGACCGCCGTGCGCGCACTCGCCCAAGGCCCAGAGCGCGCGCCCGTGGCTGTCCTCCGAGCCCAGGTCCTCGAGCCAGCGTCGATCGAAGCCCAGGAAGTTGCGGAACCGCTTGGTGTCGCGATTCCAGGCGTGTTGGACGAAGGCGGCGAACCGGCTCGTCAGGGGTTCGGGCAGGCACTGTTCGCCAGGCTTGCTGAGCGCACAGGCCACCAGCAGCGCCCGGGCATTATCGTCGGTGCAGTAACCATGCGAGCGATCCGGCACGCAATGGAGCGCGTGTTGAAACAAGCCGGTGTCATCACACAGGGACAGAAAATGCCCGGTCTGCATCGTCGGCTGAGACTGACTGTCGCGAGCCGGCTCGCCGGTACCTGATCGCGCGATCATCCGCCGGGGACGGGTGCGCCGCGCGCTTTCGATGGCGGCGAGATAGCGCTCGGCTATCCGCGGCCATATCATCGACCGGCTGCTCGCATAGGCGCGATTGCGCATGGCAGATCGCCGCGTGTCGTCGGTGAGCAACGCCGCGATCGCGCGCCCGATGGCCGGCGCATCGCCGAACGGAACCAGGATACCGCGGCCATCGGCCAGCAATTCACGGGCGTGCCAGTAAGGCGTCGAGACGATAGCCTTCCCCAAGCCGAAGCTGTAGGCCAGCGTGCCGGAGGTCATCTGCGCCTCATTGAGATAAGGCGTGACGTAGACATCGGACATCGAGATGAAACCAAGCAGGGTCGCCTGATCGACGAACTGATCGAGAAAGACCACATGGTCCTCGATTCCAAGGGCTCGCACGCGCGCGACCAGGCCTTCGCGATAGGCCTCACCCTGATCACGCACCAGATTGGGATGCGTCGCCCCGAGCACCACATAGACGGCGTCGGGTCGGCTCTTGAGGATCACGGGCATGGCATCAATCATGACTTCGATGCCCTTGCTGGGGGACAGAAGGCCGAAAGTCAGAATGACGGGTCGGCCAGCGAAGCCGTACGCCACTTTCGCCTCGTCGGGCTCGACGAATGCGACATCGGGCGTTCCATGCGGGATGACTTCAATCTTTTCGGCCGGTAGCCGATAGACGGTGCGCAGCAGTTCCCTGCCTTTCTCGGCCATCACGATGACCCGCGAGGAAGCGCCGGCAATCCGATCGAGCACGCTGCGCTGCGCCGGTGTCGGCTGCGAGAGCACCGTATGCAGCGTCGTGACGATCGGCATGGTCAGCCGCGACAGCAATGCCATGATGTGCCCGCCCGCCTCGCCGCCGAAGATACCAAACTCGTGCTGCAACGATACGGCTCCGTACTGACCCGCGTTCAGCACGTGGGCCGCACGCTCGTAGTCCTCGAGTTTCCCGTCGTTGATCTGAAAGCGGACGGCGGAAGGGTAATCGTAGGCGCACCCATGGTCGGTCATGGCCACGATGCAGGTTTCAACCGCGTTCGAGGACTGCGCGACCGCCTGCTGCAGATCCGTGGTGAAAGTGGCGATCCCGCAGCGGCGAGGGAGCGAATTGCCGATGAATGCCAGCCGGCTCAGTGCCGTCACGAGAACATTGTCGAGGTGCAGCTGCTCGTGGCTGCCATTGCGCCGCCGCGCTCGAACGAGGCCACCGCCGCATTGACCAACGGCTTGGAAAGGCCGCCGTCACCTCGCTGTCCCCACAGCCGTCGCAGCCTGTCCAGGAAGCGCTGCCATCCATCTTTAACCGCATTGCTGCGCATGATCCGTCTCCTTGGGTACGGGGTGGTAGGATGCTCCCATCCCATGGATTGGTCGGTACGCTGGCGAACATTAGGCTGCGTAGAGCCGGGCCTGCCCGTTTTCGGAAAGCACCTGGCGGCAACAGGTTTGGTTGCTAGACCGCGACGGACGTTGCCGCAAATACGTACCGGGGCAAATCAATTGTGAACACGCACCCTTTGCCGGGTAGGTCGCGCACCCTCAAGATACCATGATTGGCCTCGACACCGCGCCGACAGATGGACAATCCGAGTCCGACCCCGGACTTGTCCGCGCCACTCTGGGTGAAAGGCAGGAACAGGCGTTCCGCATCGCCCGGCGGCAGCCCCCCGCAATGGTCCTCGACATCGATCAGAATGCGGTCGGCGGTTGCATAGGCGTTCAATTCCACTTCGGTGCCGGGCTTGGTGAATTTGAACGCATTTTGCAGCAGGTTTCCCACCGCCGAGAACAGCATGTCCCGATCGGCATCCACGGCCAGGCGCGCATCGACTGCGGACACCGTCAGCGCGCACTGGTGCGTCTGGGCTTCGAGTCTGGCAGATACCTCCAGATCGGCGATGAAGTCGCTGAGACCCACGAGTCGGCCGCGCACGGGAATTGCGCTCCTCAGTCGCACCTCCGCCAGCGAGCGATCGACGAGATTGCGCAGCCCGATCAGGCAACGATCCAGAACTGCGCCGGTCCGTCCGGATAGCCCAACCTGACCGGTCCTGATGGCGCCCACGGCTTGCGAGGCGGTCGTGATGAAATTACGCAGCTCATGCGCGAATACCCCCAGGCGCTCATGGAAGGCGTCGGCGTCTCGATCTGCCACCAACAGGTCACGCTCATAGGCGAATTCAGTGACGGCATCGGCGATGGCGTTATCGAGACAACGATTGAGCGTTCGAAACTCATCGACCTGGATCGGCAATTTGTCCTCGAATGCCACGTCGGTGATGGCCTGGCACAGATCGCCATAATCGTGCACCACCCGCTCCAGCGTGTACCCATGCCGCAACAATTCGTGCCCGTGGCGCCGGGCGGTTATCCCGATCTCCGACAAAGCCGACTTCCCCCCGCCCGACCGGCCGGATACCCTGCGGCTTCGCATCGGTTCGGAAGTCTGCTCCATCGCCAGTGTCTTGATGATCTGATCGAGGAACAGCGGGATACCGTAAGCCAACGGCTCATCAGTCGCCTTCGGTGCAGACCGTAGCAGGGCCTTCGCCCGGCATCGCTCGATCAGTTTCGCGCGGTTGCCGCTGAGGAATTGATGCAGCGTAGAAAAACCCTCTTTGCATGCGGCGATCCCGGACCGTGCGGCCAAAGATCGTGCCAGTCCATCTTCGCGATGACCCAGCGCGCAGTCTGTTCGGGAGCGAACATAGCATTAATGTTGCGCGCGGATCCTGCCGATCGTCAACTACGCCCATCCGATGAGCGCGCCTGCACGATCCAGGGCATCGGATGATCCGCGCAAGTAGCGCTTGGCCGCCGGCAAGCGGCCGCAGGAGCAGGCAATCATGGCGGGGCTAGCGTAGTTTCACTGGCCGCGAATGCGATCGTAGGATTCCCGATCGGCGTTGTAGCATCTGCAGGATGCGGCCATGAGTCCACGTCGGTCCAGCACGGTGATATCTCCGCGACTGTAATGAATCAGACGGCGTTGCTGCAGTGCGCTCGCCGCCTTCGTGACACCGACTCGACGGACACCAAGCTTTGAGGCCAGCACTTCCTGCGTGACAGTGAAAGTATTGGCGCCGGCGCGATCCTGGGTCATCAGTAACCGACGAGCCAGACGGGACTCGAGCAGATGGAAATGGGCGCAAATCGCCGACTGCGCCAGCTGGCTCATACGAATGTGAACGTAGCGGTCAAGCTCGACTCGCAAGGCTTCACTGCGTCTGAGTTCGCAGCGCAGCGATTCGATATCCATGCGCAGGGCAGATCCCGCGCCCTGCACTACCGCGCGCTCTGGCGAGATGTCGCCGTCGAGCACCAGGGCAATCCCTAACATTCCCTCGTTTCCGACCAGACCCACTTCGAACGCCCGCGAATCACCAGTCGGCATGGTCAGCGAGATGAAGCTGCTGGTAGGAAAATAAATGCAATTGAGCGACTCCCAAGGTGCATAAAGCACGTCGGCAAGAGCGAGCTCAACCGTGTCACAGCGGGTCAGAATGCGCCGTCGGTCTGAATATGGCAGCGCCGCAAGCAGGCGATTGTCTGCGCCAGGGTGTAACGTCGACGACACCATTCTGCTCCCCGGGAGTCGCTCGTCCCGTATCGACTCATCTATCCTCATTTATCGACCCATCTGCAAATGAGGGCATTGGCGTAGTCGCAGACTAGCTACCATAGCGCCGGCCAATGAACTCGATTGGTACGACCTTAAAGCCATTGTCTGACTCCGGTCTGCGCGGCAGCGCACATAGGCGCCATCCACGCGAGCCGATCACGGCACGGATGATCGGGAATCTGAAGCTAAGGAGGGGCGTAAGGCAGGAGCCGATCGAACTCCGTCTTGACCACCTGATAGCACTCACAGCACCGCGCCTCCAGGCGCGGGCGGTCGAGCACCGTGATTTTGCCGCGGCGGTAATGAATCAAGCCGGCTTGCTGGAGTTTCCCAGCGGCCTCGGTGACGCCTTCGCGGCGTACGCCCAACATATTCGCGATCAACTCCTGCGTCATCGACAGTTCGCTCGATGACAGGCGATCCAGGCTCAACAGCAGCCACCGGCAAAGTTGCTGGTCAACCGAGTGATGCCGATTGCAGACGGCTGTTTGTGCCATCTGGGTGATGAGCGCCTGGGTATAGCGCAGTAACAGGTGCAGGAACGGGCCAAATCGCCCAAATTCATCTTTCAGCAATTGGGCCTTCAGGCGATAGCCGTAGCCGGCGCTTTGCACCACAGCTCGACTGGGCGTGGTCTCGCCGCCCATGAATAGCGAGATACCCAGGATACCCTCGTTACCGACGATCGCGATTTCGGCCGATGCGCCGTTTTCCATGACATAGAGCAACGACACGATGGCCGTCGTCGGGAAATACACGTATCGCAGTTGGATGCCCGGTTCATACAGGACATCGCCGAGGTTGAGCGGCACCAGTTCCAGATGTGCGGCAATGCGCTGGAAGTCGTAAGCCGGCAGGGCATCGAGCAGATGGTTCTGATGCGGGCTGTGGAGCGTCGCGCTCGCACCATGCGATCGACTCAATCCGGGCAAGGCGGACGCTTTCTTCCTGACGGGGGACTGTCTGCCAGTAGCCACGGAACTACTGTACAGCTGCGGCGTGGGCCGGTGTGGGGCATAGCACACAGACCCCAAAGGACGGCCGTTAGGGCCCAGAAACAACGGGGCCGACGGCCCAGAGGCCCCAGGGC
>JBIODC010000011.1:0-59402 GCA_044440135.1 Steroidobacterales bacterium
GATTAAGGCGGGAGATCTAAAGCTCGGAGATCAGGTCGCCACATCCGAGGCTACGGCGGGTGCGCCTAAGGTGTCATCCACCCCTTCGCTGAAATTGTAGGAGGACGAGCGGCATGACCGACCCGGTTGTCCGCCTCATCGACCTGACCCGAACTTTCCGGCTCGGAGATACCGAAGTTCATGCATTGCAGGGCGTCAGCCTGTCGGTCGATCGCGGCGAATTCGTCGCCATCATGGGATCGTCCGGCTCGGGCAAGTCGACAATGATGAACATCATTGGCTGCCTCGACCGGCCGACCAGCGGCCAATTCCTCTTTGAGGGGCGCGAAGTGGCGCGGCTGTCCGAACCGGAGCTGGCTGACATCCGCAGCAAGCAGATCGGCTTCGTGTTTCAGAGTTTCAATTTGCTTGCTCGCACCAGCGCACTAGAAAATGTCGTATTGCCGCTGCTTTATGGGACAGCGGCGGCGCTGACGTCGACCGAGCGGAACGATCGCGGCCACGACATGCTTGCGAGCGTCGGCCTGGCTGAGCGCGCGCGCAACATGCCCAATCAGCTCTCCGGCGGAGAACAGCAACGCATCGCCCTGGCCCGGGCGCTCATCAACCATCCCGCTGTATTGCTTGCCGACGAGCCGACCGGCAACCTCGATACGCGCACCTCGCATGAGATCATGGAGATCATTCGCAGGCTGAATCGCGAGCAAGGCGTCACGGTGATCGTGGTAACCCACGAATCGGATATCGCCGCCTATGCGGATCGGGCGATCATCATGCGCGATGGACGAATCCTTTCTGATAAGCATCAGGTGGCCGTCGTAACGCCGGACGGCGCGGGCACCAGCGCCAAGGCTGCGGTCGCAACCAGGGTGGGCATCACCGCGCATCCTGAAGACGCCTCCGGCCTGCGCCTGGCCTTCCTGTCAATGATTTTGTCAGCCTCTTTGCAGGCCCTGGCGCGCAATAAGCTACGTTCGGCCCTGACCATGTTGGGGGTATTTATCGGCGTGGCCGCGCTCATCGCCATGGTGGCCGTGGGAGACGGCGCCAGAGCGGCGGTGGAGAAACAGTTGGAAAGCTTGGGTACCAACATGGTCGTCGTTCAACCGGGCGCCACGACCGCCGGCGGCGTTCGCGCTGGGGCGGGCAGCGCTTCAACTCTAACCGTGGTCGACGCCGAGACCATCCTGCGCGACGACCCCGCCGTCCAGCGGGTCAGCTACCTGACCCGGCAGGCCGGCCAGGTGCAATACGGCGACCAGAACTGGAATACCGCCATCCAGGGCGTGACGCCAAGCTATCTGGACATCGTCGGTTGGCACATCGCCAGCGGTAGCTCCATGGCCGAGCAGCAAAATGACGCCGCGGAGACAGTCTGTTTGATCGGCCAGACGGTCTATCAGAACCTGTTTCCTCCGGGTGAGGATCCCATCGGCGCGATCATCCTGATCAAGGGCGTTCCTATGCGGGTGATCGGGCTCCTCGCAGGCAAGGGGCAAACGGGCTTTGGACAGGACCAGGACGACGTGGTGATGATCCCGTTCAATACGGCCGAGCGCAAAGTCTTAGGGGTCGCGGCGCCGCAAACAGCCCAGAACCTTGTCAGCGCCAACTATCCAGCGGCGGCTAACGCCTTCGGTCTCAGCCCGCGCATGACCGGCTACGTCAACAGCATCTACGTTCAGGCCGGAGGGGCCGACCTGGTGAACACGGCGATCGGTCAGGTGAAGGCGACGCTCGCGCGGCGCCACCATATCCAAATCGGGCAGCTTGACGATTTCAGCGTCCGAAACTTAAGTCAGATCGTAGAAGCACAGGAGAGTAGCAGCCAGGTCATGGCTGCGCTTCTGGCCATGGTCGCATCCATCTCGCTGCTGGTCGGCGGCATTGGAATCATGAACATCCTTTTGGTGTCTGTCACCGAGAGGACGCGGGAGATCGGCATCCGGATGGCGATTGGAGCACGTCGCCTTCAGGTGCTGCTCCAGTTCCTGTCCGAATCCGTGCTGTTGAGTGTGACCGGCGGCGTAGCCGGCATCGGGTTCGGGCTGCTGGTGTCGTCCATCATCTCCCGACTTGCGCATTGGCCGACCCAAGTCTCCGTCACCGCCGTCCTCGGCGGTTTTGCGTTCTCAGCTGCCGTCGGAATCTTCTTCGGATTCTATCCCGCTCGCAAGGCCGCCAACCTCAATCCGATCGAAGCGCTTCACTACGAGTAGACACGATCGTCATGCCGCGTGCTTCGGAGATTGGGTTTGCCCCTCGGGCATTCGGTGTGCCCGCGGGCCGCAGCCGGCTCTTGCCACGTTTGAGTGCGGAGGGGAGCGCGCCAAGAATTCGCATGAAGCTGCGTCGCATGCGCTCCGCCTCGCCGAATCCGCACGACTGTGCCACGCGCTGAATGGATTGAGCACCGCTTTGCAGGGCGGCGCGCGCCGTATCGACACGAAGACGTTCCACCGCCTTTGCCGGGGCGACGCCGATTTCCGCGCGGAACGCGCGCGAGAAATTCCGCGGGCTCATGCAGCTGAACTTGGCCAGATCAGTGACGCTCAACCTCTGTCCCAGATTGCCGCGCACATGATCCAGCAGACTGGCAAAGCGGCCGTCGGCGCGTTCCATCTGCAGCAGCGGCGAGAATTGCGATTGGCCCCCAGGACGCCGGTAATAGACCACCAGCTGCTGTGCGGTGCGACGGGCGATCTCCTCTCCCAGATCCTCACCGATCATGGCAAGCGCGAGGTCGATTCCGGCCGTAATGCCGGCAGAAGTCCAGATCTTGTCTTCCTTCACGAATATCCGGTCGGGATCCAACCGCACCTTGGGAAACTTCCGCGCGAAATCCGAACTACGGCTCCAGTGCGTCGTGGCGGACTTGCCGTCGAGCAGACCGGCAGCCGCCAGTACAAAGGTTCCTGAGCAAACACTCGTGACCCGTCGGGCTGCCGTGCCACACCTGAGTACGAACCTTCGCGTCTTCGCGCTGGCCGACGCCTCGCGCGAGCCATCGCCACCGGAAATCACCAATGTGTCGACTACGCCGGCTCGCCAAAAGGCGCCCGCCTGCATGGACGCGCCGGACGAACTCGCAACCAGACCCGGCTGTTCGGCGACCACGTGCAGTGCATACGTGCCCGGCTTATGGCGCTCCGCAATCTCGAATGCCGCAATCGGACCGGCCGCGTCCAGCAGCTGGAAGTCGGGATAGATCAGAAAGGCGATATTGCGGGCCATGGCATAAAATGTATTAATAATGTCATTTACGCCAGCAGCTTAATCGGCGAAGCTGGCGCGGTCAAATGCAGCAGGGCAACCGCGATGGGCGCCGCATTTCCGGTGGTATTCGCACTTTTTCCGCGCCTCACGCAACTGGACTTCACCGGGCCGTTCGAAGTCCTGGCGCGAGCACCGGGCGCGCAGTGCCTGCTGGCCTCGGTGCAGGGCGGAACGATTCAGGGCGACGGCGGCATTACCTTTGCGAATGTAGCGCGACTCGGCGACGTCACCGAGTGCGCGCTGCTGTGCGTGCCCGGGGGCTTTGGCACTGTCGCGGCGATGGAAGATCAGGTCTATCTGTCCGAGCTGCGCCGGCTGTCGGCAAGGGCGCAATACGTCACGTCGGTGTGCACCGGCTCATTGCTGCTCGCCGCAGCCGGGTTGCTGCACGGCAAGCGGGCAGCGTGCCATTGGGCCTGGCGCGACTCGCTCTCGGTCTTCGGGGTGACGCCCGATCCTGCTCGCGTCGTGCGCGATGGCAACGTGATCACCGGTGGCGGCGTGACCGCCGGCATCGACATGGCGCTTTCGGCGTTGGCGGAAATAGCCGGCCCCGACTATGCGCAGACCGTTCAACTCGCAATCGAGTACGCGCCGATGCCTCCGTTTGACTCCGGAGGTCCGGAGTGCGCGCGGCCGGAGGTGGTCGCCGCGGCGAGGAAACGCCACGATTCAGTCCGCGCCGAACGCGACGCGGCCGTCCTGCGCGCGGCCCGGTCACTCCCGCCCGCCATTCGTTGATCGACGCGTCAATCGTGTCGGGGCCGCGGCGTAGCCCTCTGTTCATCGAAAGTCCCGATTGGCGGGCCACATCCGGCGTCTCGGCGTCGAAATGAGCGCCCCTAGCCAGCGCGCGGCGATCCGCCCAGAATCAGGCCTATCGAGGCGGGGGCGATATACCGACATGATGGCACAGGCCATTGCTGCGGCACTACAACGGGTTGAGGAGGTGTTGCGGCGACGTCCCAGCGCCGGCCTTGGAGATGATGCATCGGCCATGGCGCGATGGGATGGCGGAACGAAGGTTATCACGAGCCATGCCAACGGCATGCAGGCTGTGACCGACATGCCGCCGGTACTGGGTGGAGAGGGCGCTGGGGTGACGCCGGGGTGGTTGCTGCGCGCGGCACTGGCATCCTGCGTCGCGACGCGCATCGCGATGGACGCTGCCGCCGAGGGCATCGAGCTCAAGACGCTCGCGCTGATAGCCAGTAGTCGCTCAGACATGCGCGGTATGCTCGGAATGGCGGATGCAGACGGTGCACCGGTGCACGCCGAACCGCGCGATGTGCAACTACTCGTGCGGATCTCCGCGATCGGGGCTACGCCCGAGCGGCTGCGGGCGCTGGTCGAAGCGAGTCATCGGTCTTCGCCGGTCTCCTGCGCGATGCAACAGGCAGTTCCGGTGGCATTGCGCGTCGAGGTTGGCGCCGAATAATGATGCCCTGTCGGAGACCTTGCGCGTCGTGCGGTCGAAGCCGGTCGATGCGTCATCAGGTTGGTGGCTGAACGCTCATCACAGCCAGCGAGGAACCCTGTTTGAATAGCGCTGCCACTCCTCGGCATGCGTTCGAGCCAACCGTGGCTCCTCGCCGAACACGACGCGCAGATGAAAACCAACGGCGACCGCCGCTGCGTAGAAGAAAAGGCCGCGCACGCCAAAGCTAAGTGCCCAACCGCCAGAATCAGCGTGCCGTGGCCTGCAACCAGAAAGTCACGCGTAACGGATCCAGGCCCGAAGGGTGAACCAGCACGGCGTGAGAGCCTGCCCAAAGCCATGTGATCGGTATCGCAAAGGCCACCACACCCGGCAGCGCGATAAATGCCAGCAGCGCCTGTGCGGTGGTGCTCACGGCTCCTTTCCGGACTTCACCGGGAAGCCCGCTTCGCGCCACGCCTTCATGCCACCGTCCAGCGCTACCGCGCCCTGGAAACCCATCTGGCGTAGCGTGGCGGCCGCGAGCATCGAAATGCGACCAAACTCGCAGTAAGCAACAATCCGGCGGGTCGGATCGGCGAGCTCCTGATTGACGCGCAATTCCAGCTGGCCGCGCGGCAACAGCTGCGCTCCCGGGATATGGCTCTGTTCGAACGCGTCGCGCTCGCGTACGTCGAGCACGGTGAGGTCATTCCTTCCGCATTCGACGTGCCCGTTCAATTCGCCGAGCGACATGAACGGCACCGTCGCGGCAGCCTCGGACAGCATCTGAGCCACCGTCTTGCCGCCGCTCATATTGGTGCGCAGTGCCTCGGTGACGTGCGTGGGCATCGTGAGATTGAGGTTTTGCATCATCTCGATGAACGCGCCACGCTCGCGCTTCTGCAGCCGCGGGTTCTCGGCCAGTTCCTGGCCGATCGTCGAGTGAGAGCGTCCCTTGTATTCATGCGCCGGAAAGACCTTCAGCGCCGGATCGAGCTTGAGCAGGCCGTCGAACAGACTTTCGTAGAGCGCCCCGGCGTCACCGCTCGGCAGGTCGGTGCGCCCGGTTCCACCGATGAGCAGCGTGTCGCCTGTGAACACCCGGTCCTCGACCGACAGGCACATCGAATCGCGCGTGTGCCCCGGAGTGTGCAGCGCCTGCAGCCGCAACCGTCCGACCGCCAGCATTTCACCGCCGCGCAACCGAAGGTCGACGAACGGGGCAGGGCTGGCGCTGTGCATAACCACCGGCACGCCGATCTGGCGCGCGAGCTGCTGCGTGGCGGAGAAATGATCCGCGTGCGTGTGCGTGTCTACCAGGTACCTGATGCGAAGCCCATCCCTCGCGGCCAGCGCGATGTAGCGGTCGATCTGGCTGAGCTCGGGGTCAATCAACGCCGCGGCACAGGTTTCCTCGCAGCCGATCAGATACGACCGGCACCCACCACTGACCACTGTTTCGAATTTCATCACCCGCTCCTCAGGCCACGCCGCGTTCCAGTGTACTGCGCTGTGACCATGTCCGCCGCTCAGGGCTGCGACAGGCGGAGCTCACACGCCCTCAATCGCAAGCAGGGTCGATCTCGCGGTACGCTGACGAATGCCCAGCAGCGGCTGATACTCCGCCGAGTTGTAGAACGCCTTGAGTCGCGCCATATCAGGAAACTCCAGAATCACCAGCCGGTGCACCGGCGCGTCGCCTTCCAGCCGTTCGACAGCGCCGCCGCGCGCGAGGTAGCGCCCACCGTACGCCGCGATTACCGCGGGCACGCGCCGCCGGTACTCGTCATAGGCGGCAGGATCGTTGATCTCGACACTGGCGAAAATGTAAGCCGCCATGGCTCCGGCTCCGCAATGTTCAATTGGGAGTCGCCATCGTAGCCGCCGCGCACATTGCCGCCAACTGACGGAGTGCGCACGGGGCGGCACACGGCGATCAGGCCGAAATCGCCTTGAACGGCCTGAGACGAGCCGATGCTCCGGCTGGAGCATGCACGCCGCCGGGCTGCTAGCCGGCGATCTCCCCGGCGACCCGGTGCGCGGTATCGATCGCCCGGTCGGCATACGCCATCCACGCGGCGTCGGTACCGGCGAAATGGATGCGCCCCAGGCGGGCGCTGCTCAACCGGATCTCGCGCTGCGGGTGCGGGTCGAACAGCGACACCGGCTCGTAGGCATAGCCGTGACCCCAGCGGTTGACGGTGATCGCAGCGATGTCGCGATCGGCCTCGAAGCCGCCCGGCCCGAGGATGCGCGTGAGCTCATCGCGTGCGTGCGATTCGAATTCCTCGAACGTCCGCTGGTACAGCAGCGCGCGACCGGCGAGCCACGCGCTGCGCAGGTCCGTGATCGACCCCTCGGGCCACGACACATGCACCAGGTGCAGGATCATCGGTTCATCCGGATGAGTCGGGAAACGGTAATCGCCCAGACTCACCGGATAGTCGAGCTTCAGGTTGCTGTAGAAGCCGGCGGGGTTATTGACGTAGTGCACGCCCTGCCGGACCCACGCGCGCCAGTTGCGCAGTGCGACGTTGACGTAGGCCATCGGCGCCCTGACCTGATCCGACAGCGCGGCGCGCTGCGCATCGCCAAGATCGCGACAGATGTACGGCAGCATTTTCGAATAGCCGGCATAGACCGCGTGCGTGGCGGCGATACGCGTCAGCGCCTCGCCCTGGACATACACCAGTTCCACCCCGGTACGGCGATTGGACAGATCCACGACCGTGGAAGAAAGACGCAGTCGCACCGCCTGGTCCGGCCGGTCGAGGCGGCCGTAGTCGAAGCCCGCCGTCACGATGTCGTCCATGCTCTGGCCCGGCGCGACGCCGGGGATCAGCTGCCGCACGAACAGTCGCGCAAGCGACGCATTGCCATCGGGGAAATGATAGATATACGGACTATCCCATTGCTCGGCTTCCTTCGGGCTGGGCAATCCGAGGCCCTGGAACCCCGGGTACTGGCACGCCCAGGCGTCCATCGCAGGCACCCCGTCGGTCTTGCTCGCCCACAGGTCGAATGTGCGCCCGCCGAACATCGCCAGGCTGCGCTCATCGAGCCCGAAGTAGCGCGCGAGGTAGTCGCGATACGACGTCGACTGCAACAGCTGCAGCTTGGCCTCGCGACTGTGTCCGGCCAGCACGTCGCGGCGGTCGGTGTAGAGCGCGATCAGCCGCGCCTTCTGTGCATCGTCCACAGGGCAGTCGGCAACGAAGGCCGCGGCCGGACGAGCGTTGTGCCGCGCCGCCGGCACATCGGTCGGCAGGGAGCGCACCGGATCGCCGGTGACCAGCCGGTCCACGCCGTAGATCTCGCGCGGGAAAAACAATCCCGAGGACAGTCCCATTCCCGGGTAGAGATCGAGATGAAAGGCCTGCTCGAAGCGCTCGAGCGGCACGCCCAGCGATGCGACGCAGTCGCGCGCTACGCTGGTCCAACGCGCCTTGGGCGCATCCATCGACTCGCTGCCGCCATAGCCGAGCAGGAAGCGGCCGTCGACATTGAATTCGTTGCGGCGCGCGTGGCCGCCGAAGTCATCATGGTTATCGAGCACCAGCATGCGCGCAGCAGGGCGCAGCTTGCGCAGGTAATGCGCGGTGGCCAGTCCGCCGATGCCGGCGCCGACAATGACCACGTCGTAATGCTCGGCGACCGGCAGCCCATCGAGCTGATAGCGGCGCCCATCACGCACGCCATGTGCGATCGCGAAATCCGCGGGGCGGCTGCCGACATAACCGGTACGACCCGGCGGATAGGTAGCGGGACTGCCTTGGGCGCGACTCGAGCCGGGTGCGGTAACGCCCGCAATGATGCTGCAGGCGAAGCCGTCGAGAAATTCCCGCCGCGTGATGCCGTCCCCGATCATAAGCCCCCGCTGTCGTGACGGCTCACGGTGGTACGAGCGCGCGACGGCCCGCATGATACAAAAGGCAGCCGCTGGACTCCATATGAAACAGCCGCGGGGCCGTGCGCGCGTGCCGCCGGCACCGGCGAGATCTGTCGCAGCGCTTGATCGCATGCGCAGATGCCGTATCGTCGGGTCTCGCGCCATCGGAGATCCAAGCCATGCGCCTCAACAACCGGGTTGCCGTCGTTACCGGCGCGGCCAGCGGAATCGGCCAGGAGATTGCCCGCACTTTCGCCCGCGCCGGCGCGAGGCTTGCGATCGCCGACGTCGACGCGGCGGGCGCGGAGGCGGCCGCGGCCGAAATCAATCGCGACGGCGGGCACGCGATCGCCGTGGCCATGGACGTGACCAGCGAGGCGCAGGTGGATGCGGCGATGGAGCGCGTGGCGCAGGCGTTCGGCCGAATCGACATCCTGGTCAGCAACGCCGGCATTCAGATCGTCGCCCCGCTCGATGAGTTCGCATTCGCCGACTGGAAACGGCTGCTCGCGATACACCTGGATGGCGCGTTCCTGACCACGCGCGCGGCGCTGCGGCAGATGTACCGGCAGGGCGGCGGCGGCAGCATCATCTACATGGGTTCGGTGCATTCGAAGGAAGCTTCGCTGCTCAAGGCGCCGTATGTGACCGCCAAGCACGGCCTGATCGGCCTGGCCAAGGCGGTGGCGAAGGAAGGTGCGAAGCATGGCGTGCGGGCGAATGTGATCTGCCCGGGCTTCGTGCGCACGCCGCTGGTCGATAGGCAGATCCCGGAGCAGGCCAGGACGCTTGGAATCTCGGAGCAGGCGGTCATCCGCGAGGTCATGCTTGGGGACACCGTCGACGGTGAATTCACGACCACCCAGGACGTCGCCGCGGCGGCGCTGTTCTTCGCCTCATTCGAATCCAACGCGCTGACCGGACAGTCGCTCGTGGTCAGCCATGGCTGGTTCATGCAGTGACCGGCTGAAGCATCCGCGCCCGATCCGCGGCGACGGCAGCCGCGACGCGTGGGTCCTATACGGTGACGACGATCTTGCCAATCTGCTGATTGGATTCGAGGTAGCGGTGCGCCTCGACGATCTGGCTGAGCGGAAATGTCCTGGCGACGATCGGTTTCAGATGACCGTCCTCAAGGCCGCTCAGAATCAGGTCCCTGGCGCGCTCGAACCGCTCCGGCTTGTTCCAGATCGAGGCGGCGACCCACCCGCGTACGCTCAAGCCCTTGAGGGCAGCCGGCCAATGCGGGAACGGTGTCGCCTGTCCGCTCAAGCCGCCGTAGATGAACAGAATGCCTTCCTCGGCCATCGCGTTCGCGAGTTTCTCGACGAATGGTCCGCCCACGGGATCGAACACGACACGGACGCCCTTTCCGCCGGTGATGCGCATCACCTCGGCGACGATATCGTTCTCTGCGGTGGCGACGACGTGACGCGCGCCGTGCGCCTTCAAGGCTTCGGCCTTCGCACTGTGGCGTGTGGCTGCGATCGGCACTGCGCCGGCCCAGTTGGCGAGCTGGATCGCCGCCAGCCCGACGCTGCTCGATGCCGCGGGAATCAGCACGTAATCGCCGATCCCGACCTTCGCGACCTCGATGATCGCCAGGGCGGTGAAGTACTGCATCCAGATCGACGCCGCCTGAACGGGCGGCAGCTTGGGCGGCGCCTTGATCACGCTGCGGGCGGGCACGATGGCTTTCTCGCCGTAGACGCCGTACTCGCCCAAGCGATAGGTCGGCAGCACGCAGACGCGCTCGCCCGGCTCGAAGCCTTTTACCGCCTGCCCCACGGCCTCGATCACGCCGGCCGCTTCGTAGCCAATCAGGGTCGGCAGCTTCGGCGGGATCAGGTACGCGCCCGCGCGGAATAACGCCTCCGAGCGGTTGAGTCCGATCGCCTCGATCCGAACGCGCAGCTCGGCCGGCCCCGGACTTCCGACTTCGATGTCCTCGATCGTCAGGACCTCGGGTCCGCCGGTCTGGTGAATGCGCACGACGTGGCTCATTTCATGGACTCCGTTGAAAGCTGTGAGAGGCGTAGTCTGCCGTGGCGAGTGCTCGCCGGCAAAGGTTCAGCGCCGTCGAGCATCGAAAGTTGCTAGGCTCATCCCGCCGGAGGACCAGTCATGCGCTATCGTCTCGTCGCCACCGCGCTCCTCAACCTCGCGATTGCATCCTTTGCCAACGCGCAGACGTCTGCTGCCTGGCCGACGCAGGACGGCACGTTCACCATCGCTGACTTCCGCTTCGGCAGCGGCGAAACCCTGCCGCGATTGCGCCTGCATTACCTGACGCTCGGCACCCGGCACACCGACCCTGGCGGCCATACCGACAACGCGGTCCTGCTGCTGCATGGCACCGGCGGCGACGCACACACGCTGCTCAATCCGATCTTCTCGCAGGTGCTGTTCGGACCCGGGCAGCCGCTCGACATCACGAAATATTTCCTGATCCTGCCGGACGATATCGGCCACGGCGCTTCATCGAAACCCTCGGACGGACTGCACGCTCATTTTCCGCAATACGATTACGATGACATGGTGCGCAGCCAGCACACGATGCTGCTCGAGGGTCTCAAGGTAGATCATCTGCGACTGATCCTCGGCACCTCGATGGGTTGCATGCAGACCTTCGTCTGGGGCGAAACCTATCCCGGTTTCGCAGATGCCCTGGCGCCGTTCGCCTGCCTGCCCACCGCGATCGCCGGCCGCAATCGCATGATGCGCTACATGGCGATCCAGGCCATCCGGCAGGATCCGCAATGGCATCATGGCGAGTACAAGTCGGAACCCGTGCAGGGGCTGCGCACCGCCAATGAAATGTTGTTCATCATGGGGTCGAGCCCGCTGCTGCTGCAGAAGCGCGCGCCCACGCGCGTCGCCGCGGAAAGCTACATCGACGGCTACCTCAAGCACGCGGTAGCGGCCACCGATGCCAACGACCTGATCTTCTTTACCAACGCCAGCCGCAACTACGACCCGAGTCCCAACCTCGAGCGCATCACCGTCCCGGTTCTCTACATCAACTCCGCCGACGATTTCATCAACCCGCCGGAGCTTGGTATCGCCGAGACTCTGGCGAAGAAGATGCCGCAGTGCCGCTTCATTCTGATCCCGACCAGCGACGCGACGCGTGGCCACGGCACGCACACCGCGGCCGTGGTGTGGAAGGACTATCTGCTGCAGCTGCTGCAGGATTCGGAGCCCAGCGACCGTCTGCCGTAACGAGCCGCGCACACTGCGCGAGGGTGTTACGCGTTGCGCTGCCGTGCATTGTGTGGCGGCGTGCCCGATGCTACGGTCCGGCACCACTTCATCGGTACGGAGCGTCGAGCATGCGCTTGCAGCAGGCATGGCCGCTATTCGGCCTGGCTCTCATGTTGTGCGGCGTCGCCGCTGCGGCCGACCGATCCGGCGATGGCGAACCCGCCTTCCGCGCCCTATACAAGGAACTGGTCGAGACCAATACGACGCTGTCGTCGGGTGACTGCACCCTCGCCGCCGAGCGGATGATGGCGCGCCTCAAGGCGGCCGGCTATCGCGACGCCGACCTGCATCTGTTCGTCGAGCCCGGCCATCCGAAGGAAGGCGGACTGGTGGCACAACTGACGGGCAGCGATGCCAGCAGGAAGGGCATCCTGCTGCTGGCGCACCTTGACGTCGTCGAAGCCAGACGCGAGGACTGGAAGCGCGATCCGTTCACGCTGATCGAGGAGGACGGATACTTCAACGCCCGTGGTGCCATGGACGACAAGGCCCTGGCCGCCGTCTTCACCGACCTGCTGATCCGATTGAAGCAGGAGGGATACAAGCCCAAGCGCACCATCAAGCTGGCGCTGACCTGCGGCGAGGAAACCTCCGAAGCATTCAACGGCGCCAATTTTCTGGCCACCCAGCGCAAGGATTGGATCGATGCCGCGTTCGCGATCGGTGAAGGTGCTGATGGTGAACTCGATGCGAGCGGCCAGCCCGTGATCTTTGGCGTCGAGGCGGCCGAAAAGGTCTATCAGGACTATCTGCTGGAGACCGTCAATCCCGGTGGCCATTCCTCGCAGCCGGTGCCGGACAACGCGCTCTATGAGATGGCGGTGGCGTTACAGCATGTGAGCACGCTGGAGTTCCCGGTCGAGCTCAATGACACCACACGCGCCTATTTCACCCGGATGGCGGACATCGTCGGTGGCGATCGGGGTGCGGCGATGCGGGCGCTGGTGAAGGATCCCACCGATGCCAGGGCCGACGCGATCGTGTCGGCGGACAGGAAATGGCATTCGATGCTGCGCACCACCTGCGTTGCAACCATGATCAACGGCGGCCACGCCACCAATGCGCTGCCGCAGCACGTGGCAGCCAACGTCAATTGCCGCATTCTGCCCGGCGTGTCGATCGAATCGGTGCGCGATGCCCTGGTCCAGGTCATCGCCGACCCGAAAGTGCGCGTGAGCATCCGCGATCCACGCAGTCCGGCGACCCCTTCGCCCACGCTCGACCCGGCGGTCATCAAGCCGATCGAGACCGTCGTGGCGCAACTGTTCCCGGGCGTTCCGGTGCTGCCAACCATGGTGACCAGTGCGAACGATGGCATCTTCGTCACCGCAGTAGGCATTCCGACCTACGGCGTGTCCGGCATGTTCGTCGATCCGGACTTCGGCAACATCCATGGTCTGAACGAGCGTATTCGCGTGAAGTCGCTGATGGATGGCCGCCGATTTCACTATCGGGTCGTCAAACTGTGGGCCGGGCAATGACGCCCTGAACGCGCCATGCCCGCGCGTTGCCGCAGCGCCGCCGTCGGCGGCCATCGAGGCGTCGCCCGGGCGTGAGCGAAGGCCGGCTGGCCGCGCGTAAGTCATTGATGTGACGACCCGCTTGGGCCTGTTCGGCGACGGCCGCTGCGGGTCGCCGATCGGTCGAGTTGCCCCCCTACGCCGGCAGCCGTGCGCGCCCGGCGCTGCGGGCCGCGCATTTTCTGAACGCGCCGTTGCAGAGCGCAGGTAGAATCAGCGCATCCGGATACGGTGACCAGCGAATAACAGGGCGTGTCCCGGATGACGTGCCGCCGGCACGGCATCGCGCGCAGTCGCCCGTGCGCTGCCTGCGGGCCGCTGCCGTCAATGATCCCGTTCCTGCGACCAATTTTTGTCTAACTGACCGATGAGGAGAGCTGCGATGGGAACCCGTATATCAGGCCGTAATTTTCTGTTCGTCCCCGGCCCGACGAACGTTCCCGACCGGGTGCAGCGGGCGATGGTGGTCGCGATGGAAGACCACCGTTCTACCAAATTCCCGGAGCTCTCGACCAGTTTGCTCAAGGATCTGAAGAAGGTCTTCAAGACGACCAGCGGTCAGATATTCATCTTCCCGTCGTCGGGCACCGGCGCCTGGGAAGCGGCGCTGACCAATACGCTATCGCCGGGCGACAAGGTTCTTGCCTCGCGCTTCGGGCAGTTCAGTCATCTGTGGATCGACATGGCGCAGCGGCTCGGCTACGACGTGGAAATCGTCGAGGTCGAGTGGGGCGAGGGCGTGCCGCTCGACCGCTACGAGCAAATACTGCGGGCGGACAAGGAGCACAAGATCAAGGCCGTGCTGGCCTGCCAGAATGAAACCGCCACCGGCGTCGCCAGCGACATTGCCGGCGTGCGCAAGGCGATGGACGCCGCCAAACATCCCGCGCTGCTGTATGTGGATACGGTGAGTTCGCTGGTGAGTCTCGATTTTCGCATGGATGAATGGGGCGTGGATCTGACCGTGAGCGGTTCCCAGAAGGGATTCATGCTGCCGGCCGGTCTCGGGTTCCTGGGCGTCAGCCAGAAGGCACTCAAAGCCATGGACGGCGCCAAGTCCAAGCGCTGCTACTTCGATCTTGCGGACATGATCAAAGCCAACGCCACCGGCTACTTCCCGTACACCCCGGCACTGCCGATGCTCTATGGCCTGCGCGAGTCCCTGAACATCATCGAAGAGGAGGGACTGGAGAACATCTTCCACCGCCATACCTACCTGGCCGAAGGCGTGCGCGCGGCGGTCATCGAAGGGTGGAAACTGAAGCTGTGTGCCAAAGCTCCGAAGTGGTACTCGGATACCGTGAGCGCGATCGTGGTGCCCGAGAACATCAATGCGGCCCACGTGATCGACGTCGCATTCCGTCGCTACAACCTGGCGCTGGGCGCCGGCCTGGCCAAGGTGGCCGGCAAGGTGTTCCGCATCGGTCATCTGGGGGATCTCAACGAACTGATGCTGATGGGCGCGATCGCGGGCGCGGAAATGGCGATGCTGGATGTGGGCGTGAAGGTCACTCCGGGCAGCGGGGTCGCGGCCGCCTCCAACTACTGGCGCTCGCACGATCCGGTACCGAAGCACAAGGTCAGCAAGAAAGAGCAGTTCTACGAGGCCCATTCCACCGGTTCGATCCAGGGCTGATCGGCACAGGGAGGACGCATGCAGCATCGCGTCGTGTTTCTTGACCGTGACAGCCTGCAGGCCCAGGTCAGGCGGCCGGCGTTTGCGCACGCCTGGCAGGAGTACGCGGCCAGCGAGGTCAGCGAGCTGCCGGACAAGCTGCGCGATGCCACGGTGGCGATCACCAACAAGGTGCCGCTGCGTGCCGCCACCCTGAAGCAGCTGCCGAAGCTCAAGATGATCGCGGTCGCGGCCACCGGTTACGATGTCATCGATGTCGACTACTGCAAGGCGAACGGCATCGCGGTATCGAACATCCGCAACTACGCGGTGCATACCGTGCCGGAACACGCGTTCGCGCTCATCCTGGCGCTGCGGCGCAATCTGTTTGCCTACCGAGACGACGTCGCCCGGGGCCGGTGGGGACAGGTGGATCAGTTCTGTTTCTTTGACCATCCGATCCGCGACATGTTTGGTGCGACGCTCGGCATCATCGGCGAGGGCGCGCTCGGTCAGGGCACGGCCAAGATTGCCCGCGGTTTCGGCATGAAGGTGCTGTTCGCCGACCATGCCCCGCCGAAGGTGGAGGGTGTGGAATTCACGCCGTTCGACGAAGTGCTTGCGACCAGCGACGTGATCTCGCTGCATGCGCCATTGACGCCCGACACACGCAACCTGATCGGGATCAAAGAGCTTCGCAAGATGAAGCCGACCGCGATTCTCATCAACACCTCACGCGGCGGTCTGGTGGATGAGCAGGCGCTGGTCGAGGCGCTCACCCAGGGCGTGATCGGCGGCGCGGGCTTTGACGTGCTCACCAAGGAACCACCGAAGGAAGGCAATCCGCTGCTCGACCTGCGTCTGCCGAATTTCATCCTCACGCCGCATGTGGCGTGGGCCAGCGAGGGCGCGATGCAGTTCCTGGCCGATCAGCTGATCGACAACGTCGAGGCCTTTGTCGCCGGGAAACCCCAGCACCTGGTCACTTGACGCGATCGCTCTCGAGTTCGAGGTCGAGCACGAGCTTGCCCTGCACGTGGCCGTGCTCGAGTTGCTGCTGCGCCTCCTGCACGTCGCTGAACGCAGATATCGCCTGCACGCGCGCTATCACCTTGCCCGCATCGATCAGCGCCGTGATTTGCTGCAGTTCCTCGGCATTCGGTTGCGCCATGTAGTGTTCCCAGATCGCGAGCACGTAGATCAGCACATTGAAGGTCCAGACGATGTGCACCCAGTACGGCCGGGCGGAGCGACGATGAGTTACCTGACTCTGACATCGATCGACCGGGTCGTGGCAATCCGGTGAAGGGCCCGGCACCGGACTCGAATGGTTCGAGGCCGTTGCACTCGGTGATGCCGCGCACGCTGCTGCTGACGGCATCGGCGATGATCGCGTTTGCGGCCAACTCGGTGCTGTGCCGGCTCGCGCTGGGACGGGCGCTGATCGATCCGGCCAGCTTCGCGGCCGTGCGAGTCATCACCGCCGCGGCGACTCTGCTCATCATTGTATTGCCGCGCTGGCGGGCCCGCGGCCGCGCCCGCGGCAATTGGCGCAGCGCCGGCGTCCTGCTGGCCTACCTGATCTCGTTTTCGTTCGCGTATCGGTCGCTCAGCGCCGGGACCGGCGCATTGATCCTGTTTGGCGCGGCGCAGTTGACCATGATCGGGACCGCGTTGCAGGGTGGCGAGACCTTTTCGCTGCTGGGTCGGTTCGGATTCCTTCTGGCCGCCGTCGGGCTCGTGATCCTGGTCGCCCCCGGCGTCACCGCCCCCAATCCGGTGGGCGCGCTGCTGATGGCGATCGCAGGGCTGGCCTGGGGCATCTATTCGTTGCTGGGCCGGGGCGGGGGCGATCCGCTGGAAGTCACCGTCAATAATTTCATCTACCTGGTGCCCTGCGTGCTGGCGCTCAGCGCCGGATTTGCCGCCGAGCGCCACATGTCCTGGAACGGGGTCGCATGCGCGGCGGCCTCCGGATCGATCGCGTCCGGCCTGGGCTACGTGGCGTGGTATGCGGCGCAGAAGCGCCTGTCCGCCATCAGTGCCGCCACGGTCCAGCTGTCGGTACCGGTGATCGCGGCGATCGGCGGGCTGGCCCTGATGAGCGAGCACGTGACGCTGCGCCTGGTGCTGGCGTCGTTCGCGACGCTCGGCGGAATCGCGGTCGTGCTGACGCAGCGAACTCCCGGCCGCTGAGTCGATTCGCCTGCGGCCGCAAACGACCCTCAGCCAGGTCGCCGCTGCGGCCGATTTCGCGGCCGTTCGCACAGGCCAATCCCGCTCCCTGAACGTCGGCGGCATGCCCGGATCGGGCGTGTGATTCTGCAGCTACGGTCTACTGCGGCGGGGAGACGCTCGGCGCCGTGGCATCGCCAGCCGCTGCATTGCTCGCGCCCGGTGCCGCCGTCGGTGCGGACGGCATCACCCCAGCCGGCGCGGGTGGCGTCGTCGTCGGAGCGCTCGCCGGCGACGTCGCCGGCGGCGGCGCGCTACTGCCGGAATTGGAGCCTGGCTCGCCCACAGCGCCCGCGGCGGCGTGACGGGCACTGGCGCGCGCGATCTCGTCCACCGAGGGCGGCAGCTGCTGCGTGACCAGCGTGGTCGCATTGATCACCGACGGATCGTCGCGCAGTTTGACGTACAGCTGGCCATCGGTCGGGCGCGGCACCGGCAGTGCGGCTCCCGGGAATCCGTCGGGCACCTGCACCGGATGGTCGAACTGCGGGGTGCTCGAGACGGAGTCGACCAGGAACAGGCTCGAGCCCGAGAGCTTGCAGGCCAGCTCGCGGCTCGCAGGACACTTGAGATCGTTCAGTGCCGGCAGCCGCACCAGGGTGGCAAGCGGCTGCCAGTCACCGAGTGCGTCGTGCGTGACGACCCGAAACTGCAGCGGTCCGAACGATGACGGGCCCAGGGCCCGGGCCGGATCGAGCGTGGCGACGGCAACCTGCGCGTCCTGCAGCGTGATGCCGCCGTTGTCGAAGCTCAGGACGGCCGACGAGGTCTTGTTGACCGGCGCGACTTCGATCTTCTCGTCATAGGTAAACGCCGCCGGAGACTGCGTGCGCACGGAGAACGTCAGCCTCGCGTCCTGCGGCACCTCGTCCTGGTTGGCGAGCAGAATGTTGCTGCTGCCGCTGGTGGGCGATGCCTGCACGCTCTTGCCGAGCAGGCTCACGCGGGGCCGCGGTGCGTTCACGACGGCGTTGACGTCGAGTACGCGGCCATCCTTCAGCGCGACTCTGGCGCTGGTGGCGTCGCCCGGCTTCAGCGCGACAGCCGCCGGCAGGTCCGTGGCCAGCATCGGCAGCTCGTCCACTCCCTGGCTGGACGAGAGCTTGCCGGGCAGGAACTGCATGCCCTTCACGGCCAGGCCGGCGACCTCATCCAGGCGCGTGCCCTTGAGGATGCCCTGCGTATCCCCGGCATGCAGCTCGAATCGGTCCAGGCGTCCGGCCTCGGCAAACGCATGCAGCGGGATCGCTTGGGGCTGGGGCATGCCGTCCTGCGTGACCAGTACCGTGACCGTGCCGGGTTTGGCCTGCTGCAACGGCAATTTCAGCTCCAGCGCATCGGGTCCCACGGCCTTCCACTCGGTCTTCAGCTCCCGGCCGGCGGTGTCCTTCAGGGTGACGCCGGCAACGCAACTGGTACTGCCGGCCTGAAGGTGGACCGTGTCCTCGCGACCGACGATCAGTGCTGCCTCATCGGCGGAGTCCAACTGCCACTTTTGCGCGTGCGCGCTCACGAGCTGGAAACTGGGGCCGTCGTACTTCTCAAATCCCCAGTAACCATGCAGCGAGCCGCGGATAGCATCGGTCAACGCAGCGTTTGCGAGCGCCGAGGTGTCGACCACGAAACCGCCGCGCTGCGCATCGGCGTGCGCCGGCAGCTCGACGAGTTTGCCGTCTTTGCCGGCAACGCTCAGCGCCATGTCATGCGCATAGCCGGTGGCGAATGCCAGCGGCGCCCCATCGGTCGCCAGAACCAGCGGCGCTTTGCGGGCGCAGTAGGATTCCGCGGGATCCACGCCATGCAGCGGCGGCAACTGTGGCTGCTCGATGGCTGGCAGCGCGGTGACCAGCACCGACTTGGGGTTGTTGAACGAGGGCGGGGTGTTGAGCGATAACACCAGCCGTTTGTCCTGCTGCGACGCCAGTGCCGGAATGTATTGATACTGCGCGGTGTGGAACGAATCCAGGATGCGCGCGATATCGAGCACCGAGGCAATGTAGGGGCTGTAGTAGCCGTAGCTGAGCGGCTGCGTGAAGCTGGCCTCCATGGCCAGGTCGCTCGCGGGTCCGGAGGTCAGCGCCTCGACGATCGAGGTGCTATGGCCGTCATTCAGGATGAGCGAGTTCTGGCCCTGCGTCAGGCACGGCGCCTGTACTGCCGTGATTCGATCGAGGCACTTGTCATCGAGCTTGATCGCGAGACTGCGCGCCAGCAATGGAGCGACGTCCTTGAGCCGCGCGGGATCACTTTCGTCGAGGGCGCGAATCGCCGACAGATAGGCCTGCAGGCGTGCGCGATCCAATGCCGCCTGGTTCAGGTCCTGGGAGGCGCGCACGAAGGCGCCCGGCCGCCCGCGTACGGCGTTGACCAGCGTCTTGAAGTCGCCGCCGGTCTCCGGCGCCAGGAACAGCAGCAATTGCTGCGCATCCTGCGGCACCGTGAGCGTCAAACCATCCTGCGCACAACGGCGGCTCCAGGTCTCGCAGAGGAAAAACCAGTTCGCAGGCGGTGGATTGGTGGCGCCGCGCAGAAACGCCGCGACCATGATGTAGTGCGCCGATTGCGTCGGCGGCAGGTCGGCCTTGATCCACAGACGGTCGTTGACCGCAAGATCGGGGACCTGCGCAATCGGCAGCGTCGTGGCGCCACGCGTGACGGTCACCTCGACGGTCGGCCCGACGAGGTCGAACGGGGCCGGATCGCCGGCGCGCACCAGCGTCGCGCTGGCCAGCGCAGCGATCGCAGCCAGCGGCAGCAGGAATTTCGAAATCATGCCGATGCAGCGAGGCCCGTGGGACCACGTGTGATCAGCGCCATGTTGGAGTCGTTCGCGCGCATTTCATCTCCCCATATATCACACGATTCTCGCGCCGGTCCCTGAACGCGAGATTGGTTTCGATGACCGGTGAGAACGGCCCCGCTTTGCTGCGGACCCACAACCGCCTCCTGCGCCGGGGCACAGGCACCATGTGACCTTCGATGAGCGTACAAGTTCCCCTCGGCTGCCGCGTCCGTGCCGTTGCCAGCCCTGGTCGGCCATCGTCATTGCCCGGTCCCGAGGCGCTGGCGCCCATTCACGGTGCATCGCGACGCTGCCGGGCCTGGAAAATCCGGCATTTCAGCGCCCAAGTGGCAGGGCCGTCACAATTGGCGCGCACAATGCAGTGGCGTCCATTGGCACGTCACTTGCTCGCCAAGTCAGGTAGCTTGCCCGTTGAAGGATATGCGCACGCCATCGCTCCGCTTCCTGAAGACATTTCAGATCGCAGCCAAGCGCGGGAGCTTCAAGGCCGCCGCCGACGAACTGTGCGTAACCGCCTCGGCGATCAGCCATCAGATCAAGGTGCTCGAAGATGAACTGGGGCTGGCGCTGTTCGAGCGCGGGCCGCGATCGCTGGCGCTGACCGAGGCCGGCGCGCATTACCTGGAGAACATCGATTCGGTGTTCTCGCGCCTCGAGTCCGTCACCGAGCAGCTGCGCGCACGCTTCAGCCGCGCGGTCGTGCGGCTGCAGGTGCCGCCGTTTTTTGCCAGTGAGCTGCTGGTGCCGCGGCTGGCGAGCTTCAGTGCCGTGCACGCGGATATCGACATTCAGATCGCCACCGACATCACGCCCAATGAGGCGCATGCCAGCGACTCGGATGTCTCGATCGTGGTCGGCACCGGTGCCTGGGGCGACGTGCACGCCACGCGGCTGTTTCCACAGACGTATGTTCCCGCCTGTTCGCCGCAGCTGCTGCGCCGGTCGAGTATCCGCAGCGTGACCGATCTCGAGCAGGAATCCCTGATTGCTCACAACCATCGTCCGGACCTTTGGGACCGCTGGGCGGCGATGCTCGGCATCGATCCGCTGCGCCCGAAACAGCTGATTCGCTTCGACACCATGTCCGCGGTGGTGCACGCGGCCGAGCAGGGCGTCGGCGTGGCGTTGGTGTCCACGCCGTTGTCGGCGTCGAGGTTCTCGTGCGGCTCGCTGACCAAGCTGTTCGATGCCGAGCTTGCGACCGGCGAAAGCTATTACCTCGTGGTACGACCTGACGATGCCGCTCGTCCGGCGGTGCGCCTGTTGATCGGGTGGCTGCTGCAGCAATTCGGTGCGGCGGCCTGACGTGAACGGATGTTGCGCTGGCGTGAAAAATCCTCGTTTGAGTCGGCGCTGAGCGCTCACTACTGTCGGCCCGATCGAGACTCCCTGCTCGATATGGAGCTGACACCATGAACACACGTTCGATCCGGTTCGCCCTCATGACCGCAGGCCTCGCCACCGCGCCGATGCTCAGCGTGGCTGCAGATGCCCCGGTGGCGATGGACAGTTGCGTCAAGGCTTTCATGGCGAACCTGTCCACGACCATGGCGAAGACTCCTAAGCTGCAGCAGTGGCACTACACCGACGACAATCCCGGCGGCAGCTCGATGGAGTGGACGCTGACGGCTCGGGACGCGCATGACCATCACCCGATCGCGCGCGCCATCTGCACCGTGAACCCCTCCGGCCAGGTCATCGATCTTCACCAGCAGCCGCTGCGCAGTCTGGACCTGCTGTAACGGCTCGCATCGACTGCCCTTGGTGAGGTCACGCGGCCGGCCGGGCCGCGCGACCTCACGGTGGTGTGCCCGCCCGCGCAGCCGGCGAAGAACCTTGCGTGCATGCTGCGCGCAGGCTGAAGCCGCGGTATGAGCGCACCGCGGCTCGAACGACAACCCCGACGGTACGCCTGAAGGCGTAGGGCCGGCCCGCGGGCGCATTGTACTGCCCGGCAGCGGCCGCTAAAATGAACGCTCATTTACTCCGCTGACGGGAATCGGGCGACGCAACACAGCCGTCGCCCGCTATTGCCGCTGCGCTCTCAAGGTGTCACATGCCTTTCTCGCAGACCGCTCGTGGCCTATGCATTGGTATTGGCTTAGCCGCCGGCATCCTCGTGGCGGCCTGCGGCAGCTCGGGTGGCGGCCGTCCGCCCGGAGGCATGCCGCCGCCGCAGGTCTCGGTCGTCACGCTGAAGCCGCAGCCGGTCACGCTGACGCGCGAGCTGCCGGGCCGCACCAGCGCCTACCTCGTGGCCGAAGTGCGGCCCCAGGTCAGCGGCATCGTGAAGCGGCGGCTGTTCACCGAGGGCGCCACTGTCAAAGCCGGTGAGCCGCTGTACGACCTCGACGACGCCATCTATCGCGCTCAGTACAACAGTACACGCGCCACGCTGTTGAAGGCCCAGGCGACGCTGGAGGCGGCGCGGCGGACGGCCAATCGCGCCGCGGAAATGGTCAAGATCGATGCCGTGAGCGCCCAGGACAACGACAACGCGATCGCCTCTCTGGGCCAGGCGGAAGCCGATGTCGCGGCGGCACAGGCCGCGGTCGACAGCAGCGCCGTCAATCTCGCGTACGCCCACCTGGTCTCGCCGATCAGCGGCCGTATCGGCATATCCAGCGTCACGCAAGGCGCGCTGGTCACGGCCGACCAGACCGCGCCGCTGGCGACCGTGCAGCAGCTCGACCCGATCTACGTCGACGTCAATCAGTCGAGCAGCGAGTGGCTGCAGCTGAAGCAGGAGATCGATGCCGGGCGCGTGCAGGCCGGGGCCGCCGGCGCGCCGACCAAGATCGTGCTGGAGAACGGCGAGACCTACGCCACGGAAGGCAAGCTGCAGTTCACCGACGTCACCGTGGATCCGACTACCGGCAATTTTTTATTACGCGTGATCGTCGCCAATCCGAACCAAGTGCTGATGCCCGGCATGTACGTGCGCGCCATTGTCGGCGAGGGCGTGATCCCTGAGGGCCTGCTGGCGCCGCAGCGGGCCATCACGCGCGACGCCAGCGGCGGTGCCACCGCGCTGGTCGTCAACCGTGACGGCAAGGTCGAGCTGCGCGACGTCAAGGTCTCGCGCACGATCGGCGATCAGTGGCTGCTGCAGAGCGGGCTCGCGGCCGGTGATCGCGTGATCGTCGAAGGCCTGCAGAAAGTCCAGCCCGGCATGCCGGTGCAGGCGGTCGAAGCCACGGCGCCCAACGTGGCGGGCGTCGGCGCCACCGCCGCGACGGCCGCGCCCGCCGGCAGCGCTGGCGACCCGGCCAAATAGGCGAGGGCCGACCCGCATGTCACGGTTCTTCATCGAGCGCCCAATCTTTGCCTGGGTGGTCGCGATCATCATCATGCTGTTCGGCTCGGTCGCGATTACGCGGCTGCCGATTTCGCGTTATCCGAATATCGCACCGCCCTCAGTGGCGATCACGGCCTCGTATCCGGGTGCGTCGGCGCAGACGGTCGAGGATTCGGTGACGCAGATCATCGAGCAGAACATGACCGGTCTCGACGGGCTGATCTACATGGTGTCGACCAGCGACAACAATGGCAACGTCTCGATCGTGCTGACCTTCGCCAGCGGCACCAATCCCGACATTGCCCAGGTGCAGGCACAGAACAAGCTGCAGCAGGCCGTGCCGCTGCTGCCGCAGATCGTGCAGCAGCAGGGTATCTCGGTCAGCAAGAGCAACAACAACTTCCTGATCGCGGTCGGCTTCGTGTCCGAAGACGGCAAGATGAGCGCGGGCGACATCGGCGACTATCTGGCCACCAACGTGGTCGATTCGATGAGCCGCGTGGAAGGCGTCGGCGGCGTGCGGCTATTTGGCAGCAAATACGCGATGCGTATCTGGCTCGATCCGGCCAAGCTCGATACCTATCACGTCACGGCTGCGGACGTCATCGCAGCCATCCAGGCGCAGAATGCGCAGATCTCGGTCGGGCAGCTCGGCGATTTGCCGGCCGTTCCCGGCCAGCAGATCAACGCCACCGTGACCGCGTTGGGCCGAATGCAAACCCCCGAACAGTTCGGCAGCATCGTCCTGCGTGGCACTACCGGCGGCTCGACATTGCATTTGAGCGACGTCGCCCGGGTCGAACTTGGCCAAGCCAGCTACGGCGTCGCGGTCCGGTACAACGGCAGACCGGCCTCGGGTATGGGCATCATTCTCGCGACCGGCGCCAATGCGCTGCGCACCGTGGCCGGTGTCCAAGCGCTGGTGCATCGGCTCGAGCCCGGTTTTCCGCCCGGATTGAAGGCCAGTTTTCCCTATGACACGACGCCGTTCGTGCGCAAGTCGATCGAAGAAGTCATCAAGACGCTGGCCGAAGCGATCCTGCTGGTGTTTCTGGTGATGTACCTGTTCCTGCAGAATTTGCGCGCGACGCTGATACCGACCGTCGCGGTGCCGGTGGTACTGCTCGGCACCTTCGCTGTGCTCCAGTTCGCCGGCTACTCGATCAACATGCTGACCATGTTTGCGGTCGTGCTCGCGATCGGATTGCTGGTCGATGACGCCATCGTCGTGGTCGAGAATGTCGAGCGGCTGATGACCGACGAGGGTCTGTCGCCGGTCGAGGCCACGCGCCGCTCGATGGATCAGATCACCGGCGCGCTGATCGGTATCGCGACCGTGTTGTCGGCGGTGTTCATCCCGATGGCGTTCCTGACCGGTTCCAGCGGCGTGATCTACCGGCAGTTTTCGATCACGATCGTCTCGGCGATGGTGCTGTCGGTGACGGTGGCGATCGTGGTGACCCCGGCGCTGTGCGCAACACTGCTTAAGCCGGTGCAGAAGGGCGAACATCACTCCAACCGCGGCTTCTTTCGCTGGTTCAATCGCGCTTTCGACCACGGCAACCGGCGCTATCAGGGCATCGTCGCCGGCATCGTCGGGCGTCCGGCCCGTTACATGCTGATCTATCTGGCGCTGGCCTCGATCATGGGTCTGCTGTTCATCCGCCTGCCGACCGCCTATCTGCCGGATGAGGATCAGGGCGTTCTCTTCACGCTGGTGCAGACCCCCGTCGGGGCGGCGTTGTCGCGCACCATGCAGGCTCTCGACCAGGTGAATGATTATTTTCTCAATCATGAGAAGGCTGCGGTCGATTCGATCTTCACGGTAGGTGGTTTCAGTTTCAACGGCTCGGGTCAGAACGACGGTTTCGGTTTCGTGCTGCTCAAACCCTGGAGCGAGCGCACGTCGCCACAGCTGGGCATCCGGGCGATCCAGGGCCGTGCCTACGGCGCGCTGTCGCGGATCAAGGACGCGCAGGCGTTTGCGTTCGCGCCACCGCCGGTCACTGAGCTCGGCAATTCGGCCGGCTTCGATGTGTATCTCAAGGACGATAAGGGGCAGGGGCACGCGGCGCTGATCGCAGCGCGCAATCAGCTGCTGTTCATGGCCTCGAAGGACAAGCTGCTTGCAAACGTGCGGCCGAACGGCCAGGAGGACGCACCGCAGTTTCGGCTCGATATCGATGCCCAGAAGGTCACGTCGCTCGGCCTGTCGATGGCCGACGTCAATGAGACACTCTCGGTTGCCTGGGGCGGACGCTATATCGATGACTTCATCGATCGGGGCCGCGTCAAGCATGTGGTTGTGCAGGCCGATGCGCCATTTCGCATGGTGCCGGAGGATTTCAATCGCTGGTATGTGCGCAACTCGGCCGGCAGCATGGTCTCGGTCGCATCCTTTGCGAACTCGCACTGGAGCTACGGCTCCCCCCGACTCGAGCGCTACAACGGAGCGGCGGCGGTGGATATCAATGGCGAAGCCGCGCCGGGCGTGAGCTCCGGCGACGCGATGAAAGAGATTGAGAAGCTAGCCGCGCAATTGCCGCCGGGCTATTCGCTCGATTGGACCGGAGAGTCCTACCAGGAGCGCGCCGCCGGCGCGCAGACGCCAATGCTCTACACGTTGTCGCTGATCGTCGTGTTCCTGTGTCTGGCCGCGCTGTACGAGAGCTGGTCGATCCCAACCGCGATCCTGCTGGCGGTACCGCTCGGGGTGATCGGCGCGGTGCTGGCCACGGCGCTGCGCGGGCTGGAGCGCGACATCTACTTTCAGGTCGCGATGCTGACGACCATCGGCCTGGCCAGCAAGAACGCGATCCTGATCGTGGAATTCGCGAAGGAGTACGTCGAGGCCGGGCGCAACGTCATCGACGCGACGCTGCACGCGGTGCATGACCGGTTGCGCCCGATCCTGATGACGTCGCTGGCGTTCGGGCTCGGCGTGCTGCCGCTGGCCGTCGCCACCGGTGCCGGCGCCGGCGCGCAGCGCGCGATCGGTACCGGCGTGTTCGGCGGCATGCTGGCCGGCACTTTCCTCGGGATCTTCTTCATCCCGCTGTTCTTCGTGGTAGTCCAGCGCGTGTTCCACAGCGTGCCTGAACCATCGCCCACCGCAGGCGCCGCCGGGGGTTCCGAGCATGACCGGAAGTAGCGCCATGGGCGCGATGCGCTCGCGCTGGGCGGCGCTCGCGGCGACGGTGCTGTGGGCCTTGAGTGCCTGCACGCTCGAGCCGCGCTATCGTCCCCCGCAGCTGCCGGTGCCGGACCAGTGGCCGATTCCGGCCACGATCTCCGGTAGTGCCACCGATAATTCTGGTGCACCGTCGAGCGAGCCGGCCGCCAATGCCGGCGACGCCGGTGGCAGCGCCGCGACGACGGCGGCCACGGCAACCCCGACCGCGACCGCGGGCGCCGCTGCGATGGCGGCAACGGTGGCGGCCTGGGACATCGGCTGGCGCGACTTCTTCGCCGACGCGCGACTGCAGCAACTGGTCGCGCAGGCGCTCGCCAACAATCGGGATCTGCGGGTGGCGGTGCTCAACATCCAGCTCGCGCGCGCGCAGTATCGGGTGCAGCGGGCGAACCTGCTGCCCCCGATCAACGCCAGTGCGGCCTATACCAAGGAGAAGCTGCCCGCGGTCGTCACCGGGCTCCCGTATTCGATCACCGAGTCCTACTATCAGGCCGGTGTCGGGATAACGTCCTTCGAGCTCGACCTGTTCGGCCGCGTGCGCAGCCTGACCCACGCCGCGCTGGATCAATATCTGGCACAGGAGCAGGCCCGACGCAGCGCGCAGCTGAGCCTGATCGCCGCGGTGGCGGACGCCTACCTGACACTGGCCTCGGATCGCGAGCTGCAGCGCCTGGCGCAGGACACGCTGAAGAACCAGGAGGCTTCGTTTGCACTGACCCAGAAGCGCCACGCGATCGGCGCGGTCTCGGGCCTGGATCTGGCGCAGGCGCAGACCACGGTCGAGTCGGCGCGCGCCGATGCGGCGCGCTATGAAGGCAACATCGCCCAGGATATCGATGCGCTGGTGTTGCTGGTCGGTGCGCCGGTCGATGCGAGGCTGTTGCCGCAGGATTTCGACGCCAACACCATCGGCCTGCAGGCGCTGCCGGCCGGCCTGCCGTCCGCGGTGCTGCTGCGCCGCCCCGACGTGTTGCAGGCGGAATACCAGCTGCGCTCGGCCAGCGCGGACATTGGCGCCGCGCGCGCGGCGTTCTTTCCGGCCATCAGCCTCACCGGCACTATCGGCTCGGCCAGCCCGGCGCTGTCCTCGCTGTTCCACTCCGGTACCGGCACCTGGAGCTTCGTGCCGCAGGCGACGTTGCCGTTGTTTCACGGCGGGCAGTTGATCGGCAATCTCGCTGTCGCGCGTACCGAGCGCGACATCGCGGTGGCGCAGTACGAGAAGGCGATTCAGGCGAGTTTTCGCGAGGTCGCGGATGCACTCGCGCTGACCCCGACCCTCGAGCGCCAGCGCCGGGCGCAGGAATCGCTGGTGGACGCCGCGCGTCGCACCTACGAGCTGTCGGAACAGCGCTACAAGGCGGGCACCGACAGCTACCTCACGCTGCTCGATGCGCAGCGCAGCCTGTACGGTGCGCAGCAGGGGTTGATCGCGACGCGGCTGGCGCAGCAGAACAACCGCGTGTCGTTGTACAAAGCCCTTGGCGGGGGCTGGCAGGAGCACAACCCGCCTGCCGCCAACCCGTGAGCGATCTCAGGAGCCGGGCCGTGACGAGGGCGCGGCCGGCGGCGGCGTCCCACGCCGAGCGCCAGCGAGCCCGCATCCTGGCCGCGGCCGAGAAATGCTTCATCGAGAGCGGCTTTCACGCCGCCAGCATCGCGCACATCGCCCAGACGGCGGGCATCAGCCCCGGCCTCATCTATCGCTACTTCGACAGCAAGGCGCTGATCGTCAAGGCCATCATCGAGCGGCATATCGAGACGGCGGGCACCAACGAAATCGACCGGCTCAACTCCCCCGGAGATGTCTGTGAAGCGATGCTGGGACTATTCGAACGCTGGCAGCGCGGCGATGATCCGAAGATGAATGCCGGGCTGTTCCTGGATCTGACTGCCGAGTGCACCCGCGACCCGATGATCGCGCGCGTGGTGCGCGATAAGGATCGGATCATCGGCGACGGGCTGGCGCAGGCGGTGCAGCGCATTGCCCAGGCGCGCGGCGTGATGCTGCCCAGCGCCGAGGCGCGCGAGCGCGCCGAGCTGCTGCATTGCCTGGTCGAGGGTCTTGCCTGTCGGGTGGTGCGCGCCCCGAAGCTGCGGCGCGCCCAGCTGAAGCCGATGCTGGAGAAGATGATTGGCGTGCTGCTGTCCTAGAGCCCGCCGATTGCCCGCCGTCATGTCACCAGCGCGCGATCCATCGACATCCCTGCCGCCGACGGCTTCGCCGATCGCCGCGGCGTTGATTGCCTGGCATGCGCGCGACGGGCGCCACGATCTGCCCTGGCAGCGCGAGCGCACGCCCTATCGGGTGTGGGTGTCGGAGATCATGCTGCAGCAGACCCAGGTCGCGACCGTGATCGGTTACTACGAGCGCTTCATGCGGCGCTTTCCGGACGTGACCAGGCTCGCGGCCGCGCCGCTCGACGAGGTACTGCACCTGTGGTCCGGGCTCGGGTACTACTCGCGCGCGCGCAACCTGCATCGTGCCGCGCAGACGGTGGTCGGTGAACATGGCGGTGAGTTGCCGGGCGAGCTCGAGGCGCTGGCCGAATTGCCGGGCATCGGCCGATCCACCGCGGCGGCGATCGTCGCACTGGCCTTCGACCGGCAAGCGACCATTCTCGATGGCAACGTCAAACGCGTGCTGGCGCGCTACTTCGCGATCGAAGGCGCGCCCGGCCAGCGTGCCACCGAGCAGGAGCTGTGGCGCCGCGCCGAGCAATGCACGCCGGCATCGGACGTCGGCGTGTATACCCAGGCCATCATGGACTTCGGGGCAACGCTGTGCACGCGCCATCAACCGCTGTGCATGCATTGTCCGCTGCGGCAGGACTGCGCGGCGCAGCGGCTGGGCCGCGTCCATGAATTGCCATCGCCGCGCGCGCGGGGCCAGCGGCGCACGCGCCAGGTCGTGATGCTGCTTGCGCTGGATCCCGGCGGCCAGGTGCTGCTGCAGCGCCGGCCGACCGAAGGCGTCTGGGGCGGTCTGTGGGCACCGCCGGAGTTCGAGCACGCGCAAGCGGCAGCACAGTTCTGTGCCACGACGCTCGCGGCGGCGCAGCTCGACCCGCAACCTCTGCCGAGGCTGCGGCATGCCTTCACGCACTTCGAGCTCGAGATCACGCCGCTGCGGGCGCACTGCCAGCGATCGCTCCAGGTCATGGAAGGCGGCGGAATGCTCTGGTATAACGCGCGCGAACCGGCGCGCATCGGCTTGCCGGCCCCGATCGCGACCCTGCTGGCCTCCGTGGCCTATTCCCGGGAAGATGGAGTGCTATGAGTCGAAACGTTCAATGTGTGCTGCTCAAGCGTGAGGCCCCGGGCCTCGACCGGCCACCCTATCCCGGTGCTCTCGGCCAGCGCATCTTCGAGCACGTATCGAAGGAGGCCTGGGAGCGCTGGCGCGCGCACCAGATCATGCTGATCAACGAGTACCGCCTCACCCCGGTGGATCCGAAATCGCGCAAGTTTCTCGAGGCCGAAATGGAGAAGTTCTTCTTCGGCACCGGCTCGGCGAAGCCGGGCGAGTTTGTCGAACCCGAACGCAAATGAGACCGGCCCGGCTCAGCCACGCCCGAGAGGGTTGACGGTCCTGCCGCGCGCCCGGTCTAATACGCGCCCTTTCCCCCGGCGGCCAGGTAGCTCAGTTGGTAGAGCAGCGGACTGAAAATCCGCGTGTCGGTGGTTCAATTCCACCCCTGGCCACCATAAATTTCCGGGTCCATTCCGGTCAGATAGCTGACGTTTTATACCGCCGGAATGACCTGTAACCTATCTGCCCGAACGGGCATAAGAATGACGAACACCCCGTGACAATCCTCAGTCCATGCGGTCTTTCAGTGTAATGTTTGCCGCTCGAGATACTCGGCGGCCGCAGCGGTTGAGGAGTCTGCCAGTAGCTGCTACGCCTCCAGATTGCAGACGAGCACAACGGCCGCAAGACTCGTTCGATAACAGCGTCCGCCCGTTTGGGGGCAGCTGCTAGTCAATTCTCGGCTTAGGTCGCCTGTTGCCGCGCACGGGATAGCAATGGCCAACGCTCCCGCCACGGCATCTTTGCGTCCGCCGCGACCGCCTGAAAGAGTTAGCGCTGCCTTAAGGCCGCCGCCTCGCCGCAGTTCGCAGAGGCGATGATTCGCGCGCTGCTCGCACGCGGTGAGGGCCTTCAAGGCTCCGAGTGAATTAAGCGATTCCACGAAGCAGGTGGCCGCCTGAGCGCTCTCGATATGGCGTTGTCTCGATGTCACGCGGATGCTTGGCGTATCCACAAGGTGTCAGATGTGAATGCCGGACTTCCCCGGCGCCAGGATGCCGGCGGGATCGATCGCACGCTTGATCGAGCGGTGAAACGCCCGCAGCTCCGGCCCGAAGAACTCGGCCGCCTTGTCCATGTAGTGAATAGAGCAGCGGTAGTTGCCGAACCCCGCCTTCGAGGTCTCTTGCATCAGCACGTCGTAGCAGTCGTGCGCCGCCTTCATCTGCGCGGGGTCGGTGCGGTCGAAAAAAATGCCCGTGGTCTGATGCATGTCGCGGTCGTTGCACCAGTTCATGGACAGATAGTCGAAGCCAAACCGCCGCAGGATGTCCTCGGACATGTTGCACAACTGCACGACGAAATGTCCCTTCATCGCCGAGACCGGCATGTGAAACAGCACCCCTCCGCCACCGATGAAGTTCAAGATTCTGAAGGCATCTAGGCTCAGCTGTCCGCTAGCGCTTGCAAGGTCACCCTCGCCCCAGGAGGGAACGCCGGAGCTGCCTTCGATGAGGACCTGGGTCGGATGAGTCGCCTCGAAAGCCTGTTTGATTTTGCGCAGCTTGATGGCGGTTTCTTCCTCATCCCCGTAGACGACACCGCCCACGCGCCACTGGGGAAGGTTTCGCTGCCTGAGCAGGGCATCCACCTCCGCCCGCGGAATTGCGCCGCGACCGGAATAAAAGCTGCGCCGGGGGGCACTGAACCCGAGCAGGCTCAAGCCATTCAGGATCGAGCCCACCACGGAGATCGTGCCCGTCATCCGCAGCTTGCGGAACGTATCGATCGCCTTGGGCAAATCCTCGCGCTTGTCGTAGTAGACGACGAAGCTCTTCGCGCCTTCGGGAACTGGCACGAGCCAAATTCCCATCTTCGTGACGATGCCGTAGTTCGACTGCGTGAACATCCCGTCGATGTACGGTCCGTAGCCGCTCCGAAAGGCCTGCCAGCTCTTGCAGTTGGGCAGTGCGCCCATGCCGGTGCGAATGACGTCGCCGTTGGCGAGCACGACTTCCATCCCTGAGAAGCTGCTGACGTGATCCTGGTTGATGGAGTATCCGTGGCCGCGCTCGAGCGTGTTGCTGACCGGACTGACGATCGGACCGGGGGAGGGTGCGTCGACCCAGAACGGCAGTCCGTGCTCATCGATGTAGTTCTTCAGCTCCAAGTACGTGACGCCAGGCTCGATCAACGCGCTCGCGAGCTCCGGATCGACTTCGATGATGCGGTTCATGCGCCGCAGATCGAGGATCATCTGCCCGCGCGTGGCCGGCGCGGCCGAGCCCATGCCGATATTGCGCCCGGTGGCGATCGTCCATAGCGGCACGCGGTATTTATTGGAGACCGCCAGGATCCGCTGGATCTCGGCCACGGATGCGGGCATCAGCGCGCCCGAGGGAGCGACCGAGTCCTCGGGGACCGCGATGTAGACCTTGCGGTAGGGAGCGACCCGCTCGGGATCGGTCACGACGTGCTCCTGACCCAGGATCTGCGTGAACTCGTCGATCGCACGCTGGAACGCCTCGGCAGAAACACCGTTCGGTAGCACTGAGAAGCTGCCCATGGAGATCTCTCGCTTCAGATTCGTGCAACCATTGATACCAGCGACGCTGCACCCGGGTGCACGGTGGCGGGACCCCTGCTGTGCAGTTCTCGAACGGGCCGGGGCTCCCATAAGCCCAGCGCCATCCGCCCGTAGGCTTGCCCGAGAACCCGGGCCCACGGAGCGGGTTCCTCGCAAGCGGTCTGGGCGACCGTCGCGTCGGCACCGCTCGAGTGCTCCTCGATGTGGAAATCCGAATCGGTACCGCAAAGACCAGCCGCCAAAGTAGTGCCGATGCCTTGCGATGCCGCAGTGCTGGCGAAGACATGACGGGAGGTCGCCGCGACGTCGAGCGGACCGCGATGAAGTCCGCGGCACCCCACAGACCCGCCGAGGTCGCGCACGGTCTCCTCCAATAGACAGTGCGTGAAATCGTCGGTCAGCGCGACCACTGTGAGACCGCGACGCTGGCGATGCTGGCGCAGGAGCGCAACGAGACGGCCGGGTGTCGCGACGCTCGCCGCATCCAGAGCCACCTCGATGACCGAGGTTGTGCGGGCCTGGCGGAAGGTTGCGAGGATCGCGTGTGCAAAGAGCTCATCGCCCGAAGAGCGCAGCAGCAGCAAAGGTCGTGCGACGGAGGTTTTCAGCCGTTTCGCGGATGGTGAACTCAGCCACCCCTGCGCGAGGCCGGAGGCCATGGTGAGGGCGAGGGCGCCCACGCCCAATGAAGTCCGCAGGAACGCGCGCCGGGCCACGCTCATCGCGCCGCTCCGGGTGGCGAGGACTCATTCAGCATCTGAGCAAGCGCCGTCAACTCGGGGTCCGTGATCTCCGTGGGCGTGAACGCGACCATCGCCGCATGGCCGTGCCGCACCGCCGTACGTATACGCTCGGCCGGATAGTGGCTTCCCTTCAGCGGCGGCCCGATGCCCGTGTCGTGGCAGAAGTGGCAGGTGCGATCGTAGATGCCCGCCGGATCGCGGGGCTCGTCTCCCGGATGCGCCACGGGGGTGCTGCCAAGCAAGACCAACAGCCCCACGGCAAGCTCGAGCCCGCGTGACAGCATTTGTTGTGACCCCTGCACGCTCTTGTTCTCTGGAGGTCCAAGCCCACGCTAATTAAGGTGCAGATCGCTTAGGGCGCCAACTAGGGGATGTACGTAGGCCGTCGACATGGTCAATGCCGCCGACAGTGCGAGCGTCAACACGTTGAATCAAAGCCTCTCGCCCACGACGGCCGGGGAGTCGCTGTCCCTCCCCGCCAGCGGGCGTGGCACCGCTCGGGAGCGCGCTAGCGGACGCCACCGTGCATCGAGCGCCCTGGGGCGCGAGAATCGATTCATGCGGCGATGATGCTGCGCTTGGCGTCGAGCGCTCGTTGGGCAGCCGTGCTGTTTCTGATCTCGGCCTGCGAAACGCTGTCGGCGAGAGAGGATCGGCCGGCTATCCTCACCGGTCCGCCTGCGCAAAGCCTGCCCGAGTTGAATCGTGTCGTCAGTGAAGCGTTGAATGGTGCCCCGGTCCGGCTGGCCGACGACGCGCTACTGCATGACAGCGGCCTCATCGTCCAGCACAGCCAGCCGCGCGATGCTGCCGCACTGCCGCTGAACGGGCGCGAACTCGGGCGGCCGGAGCACTTCCGGCTCGTCAAGCACGGCTCGCACTGCGTGCTGATTCACGAGCGCACAGGCAAGAGCTGGATCCTCCGGTCCGCCACCTGCATTCCGCTGGCGCCTGCCACGTGACCGGCGAGCCGCTGCGAAAACGCGCTGCCTAGGGTCCGCCAGGAACCTGCGGCTAGCACCCGACGACTTCTGTCCAGTGTTCGGCTCATGCTGTACTGTGCGCCTGCCACGGCAGACAGGGGGTACCGGTCACCAGTGCAGAAGCTCGATTTCATGCGACGGCGGTTTCTGCTCGCGGTCTTTGTCGTATCCGGATTTACCGGCCTGATCTACGAGTCCATCTGGTCGCACTACCTCAAACTGTTCCTCGGCCATGCCGCCTACGCGCAGACCCTGGTGCTCGCGATCTTCATGGGAGGAATGGCGCTCGGTTCCTGGGCGGTTGCCTACTGCACGGCGCGTATCCGGCAGCTGCTTTGGGCCTACGTACTGGTCGAGGGACTGATCGGGATCCTCGGCCTGCTGTTTCATCCAACCTTCATTGCCGCGGTCAATTTCTCGTTTGCCTCGGTCATACCCGCGCTGCCCGCGGGGCCGCTGATTCAAGCCTACAAGTGGTCGTTGGGCGCCGTCCTGATCCTTCCACAGTCCGTTCTTCTGGGCATGACCTTTCCGCTGATCAGCGGCGGTCTGATCCGTCGCTGGCCCGAGCGGCCCGGTGAGACGCTGGCCACGCTGTATTTCACCAACAGCCTGGGCGCCGCGATCGGCGTGCTCGTCAGCGGCTTTGTACTGATCAGTGCGGTGGGTCTGCCCGGCACCATTCGAACCGCCGGACTTCTCAATATCGCGCTGGCGCTGGTGATCTGGACCATCGTGCGCGGGCAGACGGAGCCGGCAGCGGCGCCACCGGCCGCATCGCGGCCGTTCGCAGGGACAGACCAGTTGGCAGGATGGTTCACGATTGCGGCATTCCTGACCGGCGCGGCGTCGTTCATGTATGAGCTGGGCTGGATCCGCATGCTCAGCCTGGTGCTGGGCAGCTCGACCCATTCGTTCGAGCTGATGCTCAGCGCGTTCATCTTCGGTCTGGCATTCGGCGGGCTGTACGTGCGCCGGCGCATCGAGCGCACCGGCGATCCGGTGGCCTATCTGGGCTACGTCATGCTCGCGATGGGAGCCCTGGCTGCGCTGACCTTGCCGGCTTACAACCTGACGTTCGATTTCATGGCGTGGTTCCTGGGAGCTTCCGCGCACACCGCCAGCGGCTATGCCGAGTTCAACCTGATAAGCCAATCGATCGCCGCGGTGATCATGATTCCGGCGACCTTCTGTGCCGGTATGACCCTGCCGCTGCTGACGCACGAGCTCATGCGTCGCGGCACGGGCGAGCGGGCGATCGGCACGATCTATTCGGCAAACACGCTCGGCGCGATCGTGGGCGTGCTGCTGACGATTCACGTGCTGATGCCACTGATCGGGGTCAAGGGCGTCATTCTCGGAGGCGCCGCCATCCACGTGACCCTGGGCCTGTCGCGCCTGCTTCACCGGCGTCGTTACCCGTCGCGCACCGCGGCCGTGGCCATGGTCGCCGCGATGGGGGTGTTCGGCTTTGCCCTGTTCGTCGTCAATCTTGATCCTGCGAAGATGGCATCCGGTGTCTACCGCACCGGATCCGCAGCGCTGCCGGAAGGGGCGAGCGTCGCCTATCTGCGCGACGGCAAGACCGCCACGATCAGTCTGGTGGAGCTGGGCGGGACGGTGACGATCGCGACCAACGGCAAGCCGGACGCGGGCATACAGATGGGACCGGGTGACGCAACGGTCGACGAGAGCACTATGGTGCTGGCGGCGGCCATACCGCTGAGCATGCACCCGCACCCCGCCCGGGTCGCCAACATCGGGTTCGGATCGGGGCTCACGACTCATGCACTCCTCACGAGCGGACTGGTCCAGCGCCTGGACTCGATCGAGATCGAGCCGCTCATGGTCGAAGCCGCAACCAAGGGCTTTGGTCCTCGTATCCGCAACGTGTTCGAGGATCCGCGCAGCCACATCGTCTACGAGGATGCCAAGACCTTCTTCGCAAGCTCGCGTGAGCCGTACGATCTGATCGTCTCGGAACCCTCCAATCCGTGGGTCAGCGGCGTCGCGACGCTGTTCTCCGACGAGTTCTATGACCGCATCACGCACTATCTTGCACCCGATGGCTACTTCGTGCAGTGGATGCAGGTCTATGAGACGAACCTGGGAGTGCTGGCATCGGTCATCAAGGCGCTGGCTCCGCACTTCGGCGCCTACGCGCTCTACAACACCGATGATCTGGATATTCTGATCGTCGCGACGCGCGGCGCGCAGCTGCGGACTCCGGATGATGGGCTGCTGCAATCACCGCAGCTGCGGGCGGAACTCAAACGCATAGGCGTGCAGTCGGTCGCCGACATTCAGCTGCGTAAGATCGGCGATAATCTGACGATCGGTCCGTTGCTGCAGGCCATACCGGTTCCGCCAAATTCGGACTTCTTCCCGTACGTGGATCTCAATGCCCCGCGGCTGCGCTACATGCGGGAGAACGCGCTGGAACTTCCCGCGCTGACCGTCCTGCCCATTCCGTTCCTCGAGCTGCTCGAGGGCTCTGCATCGCGGGGTCCGACGGCCGAGCCTGCCGCGAGCAGCGTGCTGTACCGGGATCGTCTGGTGCGAAGGGCGCTCGAGATCCGCCGTGCCGTAGCCATTGACAGTCGGTTTGATCTGGATCCGTACAGCGCAGCATACCTGGCGCAAATCGATACCAGCGGCGAGCAGTGTGCGACGCTGGAGGGCCAGAACACCTGGAAGAGCGCGATACGGAACATCAGCGACGAGACCGCGGCGTATCTGAATCCGACCGAGCTCGAGGAAATCTGGAAAAAGATCATGGCGAGCCCCTGCTATCGCGATGTGCCGGGAGAACACCGAAGCTGGGCGGACCTGCTCGCGGCAATCTCGCAGCGCAATGCACCGCAGATCGTGAAGTTCGGGACTGCGCTGCTGGCGGCGCATCCGTCTGAATCGGACGATTCCGCCTATCTCACGACGATCACGGCCGCAGCGCTTCTGCGGATGGGCCAGACGGCGCAGGCGCGCAACCTGTTACAGGCGCAGGCATCCCGTCCTCGTCATGCCGGGCAGTTCGATCTTGCGCTGCGTGACCTGCGGGCGCTGACGCGCCCGGGTGGAGCCGCAACGGTGGCACAGGCCGCTGCGAGTCCGTAGTCCGATTATTGCCGAGCACTACCGGGACGGTCGGGGTCCGCGGCGGCTGCGTTTCCACCGTTTGGTCGAGCGGCTGCTTCGCTCTGAAAGCCGGGTTCTCGGCGAGGAAGCGAATCGCTTCCCGCGGCAGCTCATCGAGTCCCACGTCGCCGTGCGCGATGAGCTTCTCGCGCATGCGGTGCGTCCAGAAGCTCTTCATGTGATTGGCGATATCTGCGATCGCGGTCTCGCGTTGCGGTTGGGCACGAAAGAAGTCGCCGATGTCGTTCGCCATATCCACGAGGTGCTGCGAGCTGCTCATGTGCTGTCTCCACTGCAGTGCGACAACCGTCTGCAACCACCAGCGCGATTATAGTCGCAGGTCGCCACGCCGGCGGATTCCCCAAGGCCGCGACCGCGCGTGCGTCCAATCCGACAGCAAGCAGCAACGACGGCCCTGCGGCGCCGCAGGATCAGGCGGCGCCGGAACGCAACAGGCCGCGTGCGACGATCACGAGGAACAACAGCGCTCCCAGGATCACGAGCATCGAACCGACGATGGCGAGCGCAGGATTGTTGGTCAGTATTGCCACGGCGATGCCGACCATCAGCACCGGGGATCCAAGTACGAATAGCCAGAACTGAGCGACTGCCATCGCACCCTGCTTCAGGCTGGGCCACGATCGGTAGACCAGGCCGAATATGCAGTGCGCTGCGAATCCGACCAGATTGATGTGCGCATGCACCGGGGATAGCTGGAAATCCTGCCGAATACCCATCACGATGCCCAGCGTCATGCCGAGGACGAGATAGCAGGCTCCGAGCGTGACGTAGAGCAGGTCGTTGAGCTTCATCGCGGTTCTTCCTTGTTGGTGGAGCTGGCGGTCACGGCCTGCATATCTTCTGCCCCGCGCAGGGCCGCCCCCCAAGGTCGGTTCATTGTTCAGGACATTGTTGACCGGACTTGGGCCGTCAGGCCGAAGCGTATCCAATCCGTGCGCCGTTGTAACGGCCACGTACGATCGCCGCAAATCGCCAGAAAGTCAGCATTATAATTATATATATATCAGTGACTTAATAATTATTATCCGCTAATGCTGAAAGTTGCCATGAGCGCACCGCCAACATCGAAGCAGCTCCCGAGCCCGTGAGTATCCTCGTCAATGAGACCGCCCGCGTTTCAGGACTGATGCAGCACCCGCGGGATGCTCACGCGTGCATGGTGCTGGCGCACGGCGCGGGCGCCGGCATGGATCATCCCTTCATGGTGCAGATCGCGCAGGACCTTGCGGCGCGTGGCGTCGCCACGCTGCGCCATCAATTTCCGTATATGGAACGTGGCGGCAAAAGGCCGGATGCACCGGCGCTGTGTCACGCGACGGTGCGAGCCGCCGTGCAGGCCGCGCGGGAATTCGCGCCCGCGCTTCCACTGATTGCGGGCGGCAAATCCTTTGGCGCTCGAATGACTCGCAAGCACAAGCAGGTTCACCGCTACCCGATGTCCGCGGCTTGGCATTCCTGGGCTTTCCGCTGCATGCGCCGAACCGGCCGTCCAGTGTACGAGGCGAGCATCTCATGCAGGTGAGCATCCCGATGTTGTTTCTGCAAGGCACGCGCGACGCGCTGGCCGACCTGAGATTGCTGCAGGGCCTGGTCAAGCGACTGGATGAGCTTGCGACGCTGCGGGTGCTGGCCGACGCGGACCATTCATTTCATGTGCTGGTGCGAAGCGGACGCACTGATGCGCAAGTGCGGGGCGAGATGCTCGAGTCATTGGTGAGCTGGATCGCTTCGGTGATATGGATGATCGGCAATTGGGCGGACGAGGATCACGCAGGAAAGTTGCGTTGGCAGCGGATCGATCCCTATACGCGTGCTTGCAGCAAAACCTTATACTTACATCTGGTGAATGGCGGCCGGCGGGCCGTTGCCGCTGGACCGCACCTCGGATTACCCGGACCATGAAAATGCAACGATGCCGCTGGCATGGAACGCTGCGATGGTATGTCCTGATGCTGCTTTGCTTCGGGTGCTCCGCGGCGTTCGCACGGCATCACTACCGGGCGGACGGGCAGGATGGGGTGCCTGGCCAGTTCGATTACTACCTGATGTCGCTGTCCTGGTCGCCGACGTACTGTTTGACACATGAGTACGACCGCGCGCAATGCGCCGGGAAAGGCTACGGTTTCGTGCTCCATGGGTTGTGGCCACAGTACGATTCGGGCGGCTATCCGCATAACTGCGCCGGCAGTTCATTGAGCGCGGATGCCGAGGCAATCGGAGATTCACTGTACCCGAGTCCAAAACTGGTGCAGCACGAATGGGCAGAGCATGGCACCTGCAGCGGACTGGATCCGATGACCTATTTCCGTACCGCGGATCGGGCGAGCGCCACGGTGCGGATACCGGCTGCGTTTGAAGCGCCGCGCACGACGCTGGTGATGAGTGGCGATGAGATCGCATCCGCTTTTCGAGCAGCGAACCCCACTTTGCCCGACGACAGTCTCAGGGTGGTGTGCAGTCGCGGACAGTTCTCTGAGGTGCGCATCTGTCTGACCCGCACGCTTGCGGTCCGACGCTGTGGTCGGGGGGTGCGAAACAGCTGCCCACTCGCCCCGGTGCAGATTCGCAGCACGCGCTGAACCGGGGTCGCCAAGCGGTCATTGATGACGAACGATTCTACAACTCACGTTGCTCGGGGGGTGACCGAAACGCCGTCGCAGCGGCACTGGTGGGTCAATCATCCGCACAGCGATCGTGCCGAGGTGGACGGCAGCTACCTGTGGTTGCCGCACAAGAACAGCAACGGTTCGAGGACTGCGTCGCATCAGAATATGACTCGCCTTGGGCCGGGCGACCTGGTGTTCTCGTGCGCGGCAGGTACCATCGCTGCCATTGGCCTGGTGCTGGAGCGCGCGCGCAGCGCCCCGATGGCTGCGGCCTATGGCGTGGCGGCCGCGAGCGCACCCGCGGACGGCTGGCTGGTTCCGGTCCGTTTCGTCGATCTGACCGAGCCGCTGCGACCACGGGATCATATGGCCGCGATCAGGCCGTTGCTGCCGCACCGCCAATCGCCGTTGCGCGTTTCCGGTGAGGCCAATCCGCAGGTCCAGCTCGCCGAGCTCGCTGCGCCGCTGGCCGAGCTGCTGCGACGCCTGCTGAAGCGGCAAGTGGAGGATTGCGAGGCGCACATCGGCATGGAAATGGACGGCAAGCTTGCGGAGGAAGCGATCGCGGAGCACCTCTGGCAACGCCCGGACATCGCCCCTTCCGAGCGGCGGCAACTGATCAGCGCCCGAGTCGGGCAGGGCATTTTCCGCGATCGCGTGGAGCAGACCGAAACCGCATGCCGGGTCACCGGAATCCTCGATCGGCGTTATCTGCGAGCGACCCACATCAAGCCCTGGAAGGACGCCGATGATCGCGAGAAGATTGATGGTTTCAACGGCCTGCTGCTGTCGCCCCATATTCATCATCTGTTCGAGCGCGGCCACATCTCATTCGCCGACGACGGCACGCTGCTGATCTCCCGTCACCTGAATCCGTACGTGCGCACCGCCTGGGGTCTCGAGCGGCCCGTGCCCGCGCGCACCTTCGCGCCGCACCAGCGTGTCTATCTGCACTATCACCGGCAGCAGGTGTTCGAGAAGATCGGCGGCGGCCGCCGTTCGGTGAGCGATCTGCGGAAGGAGCTGGGCGCTGCGGGCTGAATGCGGCACGGGGCGCTGCGGGCCGCGCCGCCGACGTCATCCTCGCCACACGTTCCCCGAATACGTATTACTAACGATTGTAGGCCGGATCGGCAAAACGATAGCCTGCCTGTGGCTGGAAAGAAACGAAATGGGGATGCGAAAGTTTATGCAGTACGCGCAGTGGATTCGCCGGGTCTGGATCGTCCAGCTTCTGCTCAGCTTGGCTCTGGCCGCGCCCATGGCGCACGCGGTACCGAGTTTCGCGCGCCAGACGGGCATGGCCTGTGAAGCCTGCCATACGGTGTTCCCGGAGCTCACCCATTTCGGGCGCGTATTCAAGGCCAACGGCTACACGCTCGACAACCTCAAACAGGTGCGCGACATCGGCGCAGCCAAAGATGAGATGATGCTGTCGCTGGCCACGCTGCCGCCGCTGTCGGCAATGGTGCAGGTGTCGCAGACCTGGCTCAATTCGCCGCTGCCGGATGGTACCGGCGGACCCGGTACTTCGCAGACCAGCACCACCGGCTTTCCGCAGCAGTTGAGCCTGTTCTATGCCGGCAAGGTGGCGCCACACGTGGGCGCGTTCATCCAGCTGACCTACGGCAACGACTCGGGCACGATCGGCATCGACAACACCGATCTGCGCTACGCCAACAGTGTGGTGCTCGAGCACGAGCGGAGCCTGATCTACGGCGTCACCGTCAACAACAATCCGACCGTTCAGGATCTGTGGAACAGCGTCCCGGCGTGGGGTTATCCCTTTGGTACTACGAACGCCGGGGTGTCGCCGCTCGCGGGCACCCAGATCGACGGCGCCCTGGCCCAGGACGTCGCCGGAATCAGTGCCTACGTCATGTGGAATGAGTCCCTCTACGGCGAGTTGGGCGTCTACCGTTCTGCGAAGCAGGGTGCGGCCAATCCGATCACCGGGGCGGCCGGACCGCTCGATGGCGCGACATCCAACGTCGTCAGCGGTGTGGCTCCCTACGGACGCCTGGCCTATGAACATCAATGGGGCCGACACAATCTGGAAGTCGGTGCTTACGGCGCGACCTTCAAGCTGCTGCCCGGCGGCGGCACTGCCGGCTCGCCTGCTCTATTGAGCGGTCCGGTGAACGAGTTCAAGGACATCGCCGAAGACTTTCAGTACCAGTTCGTCGGTGACGAGCACCTGTTTTCCCTGGCCGGCACGCGCATTCACGAGTCGATGCGGCTGGATGCAAGCTTCGCCGCCGGAGCGGTCACCAATCCGAGCGATGACCTGACCACGCTGCGCGCGACCGGCACCTATTATTATCACCGCAAGTTCGGCGGGTCGATCGGCTACTTCGCCACCACCGGCAGTGTCGATCCCGGGTTGTATCCGGCGGGACCGGCCCCCGGCGTGATTACCAGCGCCAACGGCAGTCCCGACACCAGGGGCTGGATCGCCGAGCTGGACTACCTGCCGTGGCTCAATACCAAGCTGTCGCTGCAGTACACCCGGTACACGCAGTTCAACGGCGGCGATACCAATTACGATGGCTTCGGTCGTAACGCCGCGGCCAACGGTTCGACCTATCTACTGTTGTGGCTTACGTTCTGACAATGGAAGAGACCACCATGAAGAGACGTCTCGTCAGCCTGAGCGGCGCGATCGTGCTGGGACTGGGCTTGGGCCTGGTGCATGCGGAGGACATCGATGCCGGCAGCCGTGCCGCCGCCGAGCGCATCGCGGTCGGTACCTGCGCCACCTGTCATGGCCCGCGGGGCCATAGCTTCTCACCCAAATTTCCAGTGCTCGCGGGCCAGCACCCCGGCTACCTGCTCGCGCAATTGCAGGCATTCAAGGCGCAGACGCGCGGCGATCCCGATGCGCTCGGATATATGTGGGGTATGGCTGCGCCGCTCGATGACGAGGTGATGGCCTCGCTCGCCGACTATTACAGCCGTCAGACTCCGGTTGCAGGACCGAGTGCACCCGCCGCACTGGTTGCGCGCGGCAAGGAGATCTACCAGAACGGCGATGCCACCGCCGGCGTACCGCCGTGTGCCGCCTGCCACGGGCCTGATGCCGCCGGCACCAATGACTTTCCGCGGCTCGCGGGCCAGCACGTGCAATATCTGATGAAGCAGCTGCGCTCGTTCCAGAACAACATGCGCAACGTGGCGGTGATGCACGGCGTGGCGCGCGGGCTGCAGGTCAACGACATGCAGGCCGTGGCGAGCTATCTGCAGACGCTGGGTCCCTAGACCCGACCGCCGCGACGCGGCGGATCGTTCCGCCATCGGCTTCGAATTCCGCCCGTTAGCACAGCGCCGCAGCCGGTTTTGGGCGAGAATTGCGCCGCCATGAGGTTGTGCATTTCGCTGGAGGATGTGCGCGCAGCGCAGGTTCGGATCGCCGATCAGCTGATCGCGACCCCGTGCCTGCATTCGCGCACGCTGTCGAACCTGACCGGCGCGCAGCTCTACCTCAAGTTCGAGAACCTGCAGTTCACGGCCTCATTCAAGGAGCGTGGCGCGCTGAACTGCCTGCTGCAGCTGTCGGCGGCCGGGCAGGCGCGTGGGGTCTGCACCGTGTCTGCCGGCAACCACGGACAGGCGGTCGCCTACCATGCGCATCGGCTCGGCATTCCGGCCACGATCGTGATGCCGCGGCATACGCCGTTCGTCAAGGTCGAGCACACCCGCTCGCACGGCGCCGACGTGGTTCTGCACGGTGATACGCTCAGCGAGGCGTTCGCGTACGCGCAGCAGATCATGGCGACGCGCGCGCTGACGTTCGTGCACCCGTACGACGATGCGGCCGTGATGGCGGGGCAGGGCACGATCGGGCTGGAAATGCTGGCCGCGGCGCCGGAGCTGGAGATGCTGGTGGTACCGATCGGCGGCGGTGGCCTGATCTCGGGCGTCGCCGTGGCCGCCAAGGCGCTCTCGCCACGCATCGAGCTCATCGGCGTTCAGACCGAGAGTTACGCCTCGATGCCGGCCGCGCTCAGGGGCGAGGAGGCCCGTTGCCAGGGCAATACGATCGCCGAGGGCATCGCGGTGAAGTCCGCGGGCATACTCACGCGCGAGGTGGTGCGAGCGCTGGTGCAGGACATCGTGCTGGTCAGCGAAAACGATCTCGAGCATGGCATCGCGCTGCTGCTCAACGTCGAGAAGACCGTGGCCGAAGGCGCCGGCGCTGCGAGTCTCGCGGCCGTGCTGGCGCAGCCGGAGCGCTACCGCGGCCGCAAGGTCGGACTGATCATATCGGGCGGCAATATCGATCCGCGCCTGCTGGCCTCGGTGATCATGCGCGAGCTGGTGCGCGAGCAGCGCATCGTGACGCTGCGCATCCCGATCGCCGATCAGCCGGGCGCGCTGGCGCGCGTGACCCAGGCGGTCGGCGATCATGGCGGTAACATCCTGGATGTGTTTCATCGGCGCCTGTCGACCAATGTGCCGGCGAAGTCGGCGACGCTGGAGCTGAGCTTCGAGGCGCGCGACGCCCGCCATGCCCACGAGATCGTGGCGGCCATTCGTGCCGCCGGCTTCGAGCCCTCGGTGCTGCCGGTCTGACAGCGCCAGGACGCGGGGTTCGCTGCTCGTCGCAGGCGCCAGCGGCCCGCCCGGGATCCGGAACGGCGCGCCGACGCGCTGTGGGCCCGTCGTGATTTCGGTATGCTGCGACTGCGCAATCGACAGTGCAATGGAGCAGCCGGACGTCACCCTGGAGAGCATTCAAGCGGCGCGTGAGCGGATCGCCGGCCGCACGCGCCGCACGCCGGTGCTCGAGAATGCGACGCTCAATGCGCTCGCCGGCGCGCAGCTCTACTTCAAGTGCGAGAACTTCCAGGAAGGCGGCGCGTTCAAGGCGCGCGGTGCGACCAATGCGGTGTTTGCACTGCCGGTCGACGAGCTGCGTGCCGGTGTGGTCACACATTCTTCGGGCAATCACGGCGCGGCGCTCGCGCGCGCGGCGCGGCTGCGCGGCGTGCGCGCCCGCATCGTGATGCCGGAGAATTCGTCGCGCGCCAAACTCGACGCGGTGCGCGGCTATGGCGGGGAGGTACTGCTGTGCGAGCCGACGCTGGCCGCGCGCGAAGCGCTGGCGGCGCGCATCGTGGCCGAGAGCGGCGCGGCGTTCATTCATCCGTACGACGATCCGCGCGTGATCGCGGGACAGGGCACGATCGCGCTCGAGTTGCTCGAGGATGTGCCCGATCTCGAATGGCTGCTGCTGCCGGTGGGCGGCGGCGGGCTGGCGAGCGGCGTGGCGGTGGCCGCCAAGGCGTTGCGCCCCGCGATGCGACTGGTCGGCGTCGAGCCGGCCGGCGCCGATGACGCACAGCGCTCGTTTGCCTCGGGCGTGCTGTTGCGTCCGCAGCAGCCGGCGACCATCGCCGATGGACTGCGGGGCGCCCTGAGTGCGCGCACCTTCGAGCTGATCCGGCGCCACGTCGACGACATCGTCACCGTGAGCGATGCGGCGATCGTGCAGGCGATGCGCGCGCTGTGGCAGCACCTCAAGATCATCATCGAGGCTTCATCGGCGGTGCCGTACGCCGCCGTGCACGCGCATCGGCTCGATGTCAGCGGTGCGCGCGTCGGCATCATTCTGACCGGCGGCAACGTCGACCTGGATGAACTGCCGTGGTAGCGCCCTGGGACCGGCAGGGCCGCGGCGCGGGGGTGGAGCGCGCAGCGGATCGCGTCAGGCGACGCGCGGCGTGGGCGTGATCTGCTCCTCGACGATCACGTGGGTGCGCACGCAGTTCCGTCCCGCATCCTTGGCCGCGTAGAGCGCGGCGTCGGCCCGGCGCAGCATGATGCTGATGGTATCGCGCGTCGGCACCGACGTGGCCACGCCGATGCTGACGGTGAGGCGCCGCTCGCCCAGCCAGCGCGACAGATCGATGCGCATCACGCGCTCGCGCAACTTCTCGGCGATCGCGATCGCCTGGTCGATATCGGTAGCCGGCAATACCACCGCAAATTCCTCGCCGCCGAGACGGCCGAACCGCGCCGGCTCGGCGACCGCCTCGCGTAGATTGGCGGTCATCGACCGCAGCGTCTCGTCACCGATCAGGTGACCGTGGCGATCGTTGATCGACTTGAAATGATCAATGTCCACGATCAGGATCGAGGTCGGCGTGGCGCTGCGCCGTAGCAGCTGCGCCAGCAGCGCCAGTATCGCGCGGCGATTGGGCACGCCGGTGAGCTCATCGGTCATCGCCAGTGCGCGCAGCCGCAGCGCGCTGCGCCGCTGGTGCACGGCCAGCCACACCAGAACTGCCAGCAGCAGCGCCGTGAGCACGATGACCGCGGTGCGCAGATTGCTCGCCTTGAGCTGTTGCGCCAGCGCTTTCTGATTGGCCTCGTTCTCGCGCGTCAGCAGCTCGTTTTCCTGCTCTTTCGCCGCGGTGTCGAACTCGACCTTCAGCGTCGCGAAGCGCTGATCGAGCTGGTTGCGCAGCAGGCGCGTCGCGGTGCTCTCGGCAAGCGTGCGGTATTCGAAGGCATCGCGCCAGTCGCCGAGGTCGGCGTGTACCGCGGCGAGCGCCTCGTAGGTCGGTCCGAGCTCGCCGAGTGAGTCCGCCTGGCGGAACAGCGCCAATGCCTGCTCGAGCACGGCGGCGCTGTCTTTCAGGCGCTTGAGCTGGTGCAGGGCGACGCCGCGCGCGAGGTCGATCTGCGCCAGCAGGCGCGTATCCGGGGTGCGCTTCTGCGCCTCGAGGGCGCGATCGAGCAGCGCCATCGCAGCGTTGGGATTGCCCTGCGCGTTGGCGACCGTGGCCAGCCCGCGCAGCGCGTAGCCCTGACCGCGAACGAAGTCGAGCTGCCGGCTGAGCTCGAGCGAGCCGGCGAACGCGCTGCGCGCCGCGTCCCACTCCTGCAGGTTCTGGTGCGCGCGGCCGAGATTGTGCAGCGTGACCGCCTCTTCACGCTTCATGCCGGCCTTGTGCTGCGCTTCGAGCGTGCGCTCGAACAGGTGCGCCGCTTCGGCATAATCGCCCATGCGGTTGTAGATGATGGCGATGCTGTCGAGCGCGGTCAGCGCGTGCTGCGGCATCTGCTGCTGCTCGAACAGGGTTTGCGCGCGCCGCAGCTCGCTCAGGCCCTCGGCGTACTCGCCGCGCAGGCCGCGCAGGTAACCGCTCGAGAACAGCACCTCGGCCAGCATCTGATCGTCGTGTGCCTGCGCGGCAATCTCGGCCGCCTGCTCGTACAGATCACGGGCCTTGTCGTTCTCGCCCACCGTCTGCAGCGTTTCACCCTGGCAATTGAGCACCCCGGCGCGCAATCCCTGGCGCGTCGCCTGCGGCAGCAACGCGGTTGCCGCGGCGATCTGCTCCCCGGCGGCGGCCTGATCGCGCTCCGAGTAGTAGTCGCACAGCAGTAGATGGGCCCTGATTTCAAGATCCGGGTTCGGCTCCCGCCGCAGCAGTTCAAGTGCCGACTCGGCCTGGTGCCTGCCGACCTCCGGGTCGACCCGGGCGGAGACCGCGGCCTGGTCGAGCAACCCGGCCACCGTCGTCTTCTCGGAGGCCTGGGCCGGCGGCGGCGCGGCGCCCGCCAGCAGCACGGCTGCGAGCAGCGCAGGAATTTGAAGGACAGGCACGCGGGGGATCGGCAAGGGGACCTTTCCGTGATGTTCAAGGCAGAGGCGACTGATGCTCTATTCTAAGATTTTGGCGCCGCGGCTACCTCGATTATTCGTGCGCCCCGTGGGGAGCATCCAGCGTGTGACATAAGCGGCCGCGGGGACCGGCGCACTGGCTTTCGCGGCGCGCGCGCAACATGGCGCTCTCATGCCCGCAACGCCTTAAGGGTCGGCGACTTAGGCGCGATTGCGCCCGGCCGGTGGCGCACCGGGAGTGCCCGATCGGGGCGTCGGCGCGCTCAACGCAGGTGCACGCTGGCGGCTTCGCCCGCGCGCACACTGGCGCGGAACATGGCCGGCGTGTTGTGGCCCATCGCGATCTGGCCGTGCTGATCCACGGCGATGAGGCCGCCGGACGCGCCTAAGGCCACGAGCCGCTGGTCGATCGCCTCGCTGACCGCGGCGGCGAGCGAACAGCCGCCGTGGCGCAGCCGCGCCGCGATGTCGTACGCCTGCACCGTCCGCAGGAACCACTCCCCGTGACCCGTGGTGGAGACCGCACAGGTCTGATTGTCGGCATAGGTGCCGGCGCCGATCACCGGCGAATCACCGACGCGCCCGGCATGCTTGCCGGCCGTGCCCCCGGTCGAGGTCGCGGCCGCCAGACCGCCGGCGTGATCGCGCGCGACGGCGCCCACCGTGCCGAGCGGCGGCTCCTCGAGCGCGATCGCGGCAGGCGCCGCAGCCGCACCGGAGCGCAGCCGCCGCTGCCGCAGCGCTTCGAACTGCTGCGCTCGATCGGGCGTGATGAAATAGTCATTGGCAACCAGGCTGAATCCCGCCTGCTCGGCGAAGCGCTCGGCGCCCTCGCCGACCAGGAACACGTGCGCGGACGTCTCGAGCAGCCGCCGTGCGAGCCGCACCGGGTTGCGCACGTGGCGGATCAGCGCCACCGCCCCGGCGCGCAGGTCGGTGCCATCCATGATCGCGGCATCGAGCTCGACCGTGCCGTCGGCAGTCAGCACCGCGCCGCGCGCGGCGTTGAACAGCGGATCATCCTCCAGCGTCGCGACCGCGGCTTCCACCGCATCGAGTGCGCAGCCGCCACGCTCGAGCAGGCGTTGGCCGGCATCCAGCGCCTGCATCAAGGCCTGCCGATAGGCGTGTTCACGTGCCGCCGTGAATGGCACACGCGGCAGTGCGCCGGCGCCGCCGTGAATGGCCAGAGCGTACATGGTGTCCAAGCGTACGCGAATTGCGCTAGCCTGCGCGACCTATGAATCACGACGTCGCGCCCGCTGCTGCGGGCTGGCAGTTCGCGAGCGATAACACCGCCGGTATCTGCCCCGAAGCCTGGGCCGCGCTGCAGGCCGCCAACGTCGGCTATGCGCCCAGCTATGGCGCCGACGCCTGGACCGAGCGCGCCTGCGCGCTGATTCGCGCACTGTTCGAGCACGAGACCGCCCAGGTGTTCTTCGTGTTCAACGGCACCGCTGCCAATGCGCTGTCGCTCGCGACCCTGGCGCGCAGTTACCAGGCCATCGTGTGCCACGAGGCCGCGCACGTGCAGACCGATGAGTGCGGTGCACCGGAATTCTTCAGCGGTGGCGCCAAATTGCTGCCGCTGCCCGGCGCCGGCGCGAAACTGTCGGCCGATGCCGTGCTGGCCTCGATCACGCAGCGCGACGACCTGCATTTTCCAAGGGCGCGCGCGCTGTCGCTGAGCCAGCCCACCGAATGGGGCACGCTGTATCGGCCCGCCGAAATCGGCGCGCTCAGCGCGGTCGCGCACGCGCATGGTGTCGCGGTCCACATGGATGGGGCGCGCTTTGCCAATGCGCTCGCGGCCTTGCCCGGTGTGACGGCCGCAGATCTGAGCTGGCGCGCCGGTGTCGACGTGCTGTCGCTCGGGGGCACCAAGAACGGGCTGAATACCACCGAGGCGGTGGTGGTGTTCGATCCGGCGCTGGCGGCGCAGTTCGACTACCGCGGCAAACAGGCCGGCCAGCTCGCCTCGAAGATGCGGTTCCAGGCCTGCCAGTGGCAGGGTGTGCTCGAATCCGGCGCGTGGATGCGCCACGCGGCGCACGCCAATGCGATGGCGCGGCGCCTGGGCGATGCGATCAGCGCGATCCCGGGGCTGCGGCTGGCACGCGCAGTGGAGGTCAACGCGGTGTTCGTCGACATGAGCGCGGCGATCGCCGAGGCCATGTTCGCGCTCGGCTGGCATTTCTATGCGCTCGCGGGCGCAGGCTTCCGGTTGATGTGCTCGTGGGCCACCGCCGATGCCGACCTCGAGGCGTTGGTGCGCGACCTGCGGCGCGTCGCGACCGCTTCCGAAAAGTCCCGCTGAGCGCTACGGCAGGCGCAGCGACGGATCGATCTCGGCCTTCCAGGCCGCAAGGCCGCCTTCGAGCTGCCAGGCCTCGGTCACGCCCACGCGGTAGGCGATCGCACAGGCGCGCTGGCTGCGCACGCCGCTGCGACAGATGAAAATCACCGGGCCCGCGTGCGGCAGCTGCCGCTGGTGCTGCTCGATCGTGCCGAGCGGGATGTTGATGGCGCGCGGCAGGTGCGCGGCGGCGAATTCCGAGGGCTCGCGCACGCGATCAGGCTGATTGGCTGCCCGGTGGCGTGGATCCGCTGCGCCAGCTGCGCCGCCGAGATCGAGCGCACCCGCCGCAGCTCATCGACGGTGCAGAAGCCCGGCGGATCCTGCGGCGCCGTGATGCTCGGATGATCGCCGCACACCGCGCAATCGACGCGGCGCGCAAAGCGCAATTCCTGGAAGCGCATCTCGAGCGCATCGTAGGTCAGCAGGCGACCGATCAGCGGCGCACCGACGCCGAGCACCACCTTGATCGCCTCGGTCGCCTGGATCGCGCCCAGCACGCCGGGCAGAGCGCCGAGCACGCCGGCCTCGGCGCAGCTCGGGGCCACGCCTTCGGAGATTTCCGCAAACAGACAGCGATAGCAGGGCCCGCGGCCCGGCATGTAGGTCATCGCCTGGCCCTCGAAGCGGTGGATCGCGGCCGAGACCAGCGTCTTGCGGTAGATCACGCAGGCGTCGTTGACCAGGTAGCGCGTCGCAATGCGATCGCTGCCATCGACGATGACATCGTAGTGTTCGAAGATTCGCTGCACGTTGGCGGCGCACAGCTCGGTCTGATACGCCTGCACGTTGAGCTCCGGGTTGAGCGCCGCGAGCCGCATGCGCGTCAGATCGGCTTTGGGCATGCCGATGCTCGCGGTGTCGTACAGCACCTGGCGTTGCAGGTTCGATTCATCGACCCGGTCGAAATCGAGCACCCCGAGGTTGCCGATGCCGCCGGCGGCCAGATAGAGCGCGGCAGGCGAGCCCAGTCCGCCGGTGCCGATCACCAGCACGCGCGCCGCCTGCAGTCTTTCCTGGCCGGCGACGCCGATTTCGGGCAGCGACAGGTGGCGGCTGTAGCGCCTGAGCTCGGCCTCTGACAGTGGCATCGGCGCGCCTCTAGCCGCCGCTGAGCGCGCACAGCAGATGCACCGGCTGGCGCGGCGGTACCGCGCGCTGCAGGTCGGGCGCTGCATCGGTGCCGATGAAGATCCGGATATGGCTGCGGATGCGCTGCTGCTCGTCGATCATGCGAAAGCGCATGCCCGGATAACGCCGGTCCAGGTCGGTCAGGATCTCATCCAGCGTCGCCCCGTCGGCGCTGACGGTCGCGGCGCCGCCGGTGTACTGGCGAAGGGGACTGCCCAGATGCACGGTGCAGGTCATGCCGCGCCTCAATGCAGCGCCGCACTGACGGCGTAGATTTCAGGCAGGCGCGCGGCCAGGCAGCGCCAGTTCTCGCCGCCCTGGGTGCTCGCCCAGATCTCGCCGCCGGTGGTGCCGAAGTACAGCCCCGGCCGTGCCTGGTTGTCGCTGCACATTGCCTGGCGCAGCACCGTGAGCCAGGCACGCGCGCGCGGCAGCCCGCGATCGCGTCGCTGCCACGACTTGCCGCCATTGCGCGTCTGGTAGACCGCCGGCCGGCCACCGACCGAGGTGCGCGGCCACACCGTGGTGCCATCCATCGGCAATACCCAGGCGGTGTCGGGATCGCGTGGGTGCAGCACGATCGGAAAGCCGATGTCGCCGATCTTCGCGGGCATTGCGCGGCCGATCCGGTGCCAGCGCCGTGCCGGCCGATCGAGCCGGTAGATGCCGCAGTGGTTCTGCTGATAGAGCCGGTCGGGCGCGAGCGGATGCAGCGCGACGCAATGCGGATCGTGACCGAAGGCGACATTGGAATCGGGCAGAAAATCCGCGTCGATGCCCTCGTTGAGCGGCGCCCAGTCGCGACCGCCGTCGGTGGACTCGAACACGCCGCCGATCGAAATCGCCAGATACAGGTGTGCCGGATCGCGCGGGTCGACCAGGATCGAGTGCAGCAGCTCCCCATCCGGTGTCCGGGCGCCGGAGGCCCATTGCGGGAACATCGCGTGATCGTTGAAGCCCACCACTGGCGCCCAGTGCGAGCCGCCATCCTCGGAGCGGAACAGACCCGCCGGCGAGGTGCCCGCGTACCAGACGCCGGGCTGCTGCGCGTGACCGGGCGTGAGCCAGAACACCCGCTCGACCGCACGGGCCGTCTCGCCGGCCGCCGCCCGGCGAAACATCGGTGGCGCGGCCGCCTCCTGCCAGCGCCGGCCGCGATTGTCGGAGCGATACACGGTCGGTCCGAGGTGGCCGGTCTTGGCCGCCATCAGCAGTGTCCGCGGTCGGCGCGGATCCTGGACGATATGGTGGATCGTATGGCCTAAAAACTGGGGCCCTGTGAGCGTCCAGCGGCGCCGGTGCGCGTCGCTGCGCAGAGCGAACGCTCCCTTGCGCGTACCGATCCAGAGCGTCACGCTCGCCATGCGCATCAGCATCGCCGCTCCGACGCGGGGCTGTCAAATCGGCCAACGGTGTGCCCAGGTCGCAAACAGCACCGGCATCACCAACAACACCAGTGGAATCTGCACCATCAGGCCGGAAATGATCGCAATCGCCAGCGGCTGCTGCATCGATGCCCCCTCACCGAGCGCGAAGGCCAGAGGCAGTAGCGCGAGCATCGCTGCAATCGTAGTCATGGCGATGGGCCGCAGGCGGTTGAGGCCTGCCTGGATCAGTGCGTCCTCGCGCGCCAGTCCGTGCTCGATCAGGCGGTAATACTCGGAGAAATAGAAGATCGCGATCTCGGTCACTATGCCGACTATCATCGTCATGCCCATCATGGCAGAGATGTTGAGCTCGATACCGGTGAGCCACAGGCCGATGAATACTGCGGACATCGCGACCAGCGGCATGGCGATGATCGCCAGCGCCGAACTGAAGCGTTCGAACATGAACAGCAGCAGCAGGAACACCAGCGCGACGGCCGCGCCCAGCACCGCCAGCAGGCCGTGGAACGCGATCTGCTGCTGCTGGTACAGGCCGCCGAGCTGGTAATAGGTGCCGGCTGGGAACAGATTCGACTTACGCAGCATGGCCTGCACGTCCGCGACCGTGCGCCCCAGATCGCGGCCGGCGATGCGCGCCGTCACCGCGACCATGGGCTTGAGATTGTCACGCGTGATTTCGGGCTGCCCGGTCACAAGACTGATCTGCGCCACGCGCTTGAGCGCGACCAGGTGACCATCGCTGGCGCGCAACCGCAGCGAGCCAGCGTCGTTGATGGTCGCGCGCAGCCGCTCCGGCAGCCACACGCGCACGTCGATACTGCGATCGAGTTGCTGCACCTGCGTTGCCACGGTGCCGGCCAGATACGCCTTCATCTGCGTCGCGACCTGCTGCGGGTCCAACCCCTCGACCGCGGCGCGCACCGGATCCACGTGCACCGTGAGCGCGTCGCCTGCGACCCGCACGCCGTTGTGGATCTCGGTTACGCCGCGAACTTTGCCGATCGCCGAGGCGACAGCAGGTGCGATGCGATACAGCAGGGTCGGGTCATCGCCGAAAATCTTGATCTCGATCGGTTGCGGCACGCCGGTCAGATCGCCGATGAGATCCTCCATGAGCTGCGCGGTCTCGACCTGCAGTCCCGGTACCTGTGCCAGCACACGCTGGCGGATATCGGTCATGATCTGATCGATGCCGCGCCTCGGCGGCGGTTTGAGTTTCACGAAGATGTCGCCGACATTGGCCTCGGAGAGCCAGCCGCCGAGCTGCAGCCCGGTACGACGCGAATAGGTCTGCACATCCGGCGTGGCGCGCAGAATGGCCTCGACCTGCTGCAACATCGCGTCGGTGTCGGTCAGGGATGTCCCCGGCGGTGCGATATAGTCGAACACGAATCCGCCTTCGTCCATCACCGGCATGAAACCGCTACCCACCTGTCGATAGCAGAGCCAGCCTATGATGATGAAGGCTGCGAGAATGGGCCCCAGCAGCCAAGGCCGGGTCCGCAAGCCGACGAAGGCGCGCCGGTAAGCCGCCAGCGTTCGCCGCGCGAGCGGGCCGGGGAGCCGATCGGCGCTCGCATGCCCCGAGCTCATGAAGTAGTCCGCCAGCAACGGCACGACGAAGAACGCCGCGAGAAACGAGACGATCAGCGCGCTGGCGAGGGTAAGGGACAGCGCCTTGAAGAATGCCCCGGTGACGCCGCTCAGGAATGCCAGTGGGACAAAAATGACGATGGTCGCGGCCGACGAGCCGGCCAGCGGCACGAGAAATTCGCCCGCGGCGGTGCGGATCCGGCCATGCCTCACGCCTTCGCCGGCATGCAAACCGCGCTCGATCTGCTCGACCATCACGATGGCGTCATCGATGATCAGACCGATGGCGGCGGCCATGCCGCCGAGCGTCATGATATTGAACGTCATGTGGAGCACGAGCAGCAGCAGCACGGTCGATAGCAGCACTGCCGGTACCACGATCAGGGTGATGACGGTGATCTTGATGCTGCGAAGGAAGACGAACAGCACCAACCCGGCGAGCGCCGTACCGACCAACACCGCCTCGAACACGCTGCGCGCGGATCCGGAGATGAGTTCGCTCTGGTCGTACCAGTTGCTGACATGCAGACTCGGCGGCAGTCGCGGCAGGTAGCCGCGCAGCGCCGCGCTGACATCCTTGACGATCTGGACCGTGTTGCCATCGGGTTGCTGCTTGACCTGCACGATCACCGCATCGCGGCCGTCGGCCGAAACTCGCGTCCACGTCGGCTCGGTCGATTCGTAGACGGTGGCGATGTCCTCCAGCCTGATGGCGCCATTCGGGCTGCTGTGAACGATGGTCCGTCGCACCTCATCCATGCTGGTGTAGCGATTGTCCTCCAGGTCCAGCAGCAGTTTGTGTCGATCCTCGGTGCGGCCGAGGGCGTCGAGGACGTTCGCGGCCGTAAGGGCCCTGGCGACTTCATCGATCGTGACGCCGCGGTCGGCGAGTCGCGCCGGGTCGGCATCGACGCGAATCTCGCGCTGATGACCGCCTAGCACTTCGACCTTGGCGACACCGTTGATCGATGACAGCAGCGGCACCAGCTCGTACTGTGCGATGTCGTGCACATGCGTCAGATCGAGCGTGTCGGACGTCAGGCTGTAGCCCGCAACCGGAAACACGAACGAGTTCATGCGGCGGACATCGAACGTGGTGCCCGCCGGCAGCGTCGGCAGAACACGGGCGAGCTCGGCTTGCACCTGCAGTGTGGCGACATTGAGGTCGATGCCCCAGTCGAAGTTGAGCAGCATTTCGGCGCTGCCGCGGCTGGTTGTGGTGCGCACCTCGCGCAGCCCGGGCACCGCCTTGACCGCCTGTTCCGCCGGCCGCGTCACCGCGGTGACCATCTGCGCGGCCGGCTGATCGCCGGCCTCGATGGCGATGGCGATGCGCGGGAACGTCACGGTCGGGAACAGCGCCACCGGCAAGTTGAGGGCGGTGACGCCGCCGCCCAAGGTCGCAATCACGAGCAGAAACAGCAGCGATCGGCGATGCTGCGCCGCCCACTCCGCCAGATTCACGGAGTCGACTCGGTAACCGCGATGCCGTCCTCGAGGCCGGCGTTGCCGGCCACGATCACCCGCGCGTCGGCGGCCAGACCTTCGATGATGAGGGCTGACTGATCCGTCTCGGCGCCGATCCTCACCGCCTGCCGGCGTGCCTTGCCCGCGATCAGCATGAATACATACGGACCTGCGGCGTCTTCGAGCAGCGCGCCACGCGGAACGATCACACCCTGACGCGCTGGCAATTGAACTTGCGCCATCAGCGTGCTGCCGAGCATGACTCGGGCGCTGTCCGCTGGCGGCAGTGGCGCCACCGCATTCACCAGGTGGCTGGCAGAATCCTGGGCCTTGCCGATTGCCACGAGCTTGGTGTTGATCGGGGCGGCATCGTCCGCGGCCCGCAGCAGCCGTATCGGCGCGCCCGGCGCCAGCGTCGCCGCGTCGGCCGGTTCCAGTCCGAGCTGTACGATCATGTCGCCCTGACTCGACACCGTCGCGATGGCCGAGCCTGGCGTGGGCCGCTCGCCGGGTGTGGCGGTGAGGCGGGTGATCACACCGGGAAAGGGCGCGCGCAACGCGCTCCGTTCCTGGTCCGCGCCGCTACTGTTGAAGGCATCGAGTTGTGCCTGCGCATCGGCGAGTGCCTTACGGGCGGCCGCGAGCTGCTCGTTGCTGGCGAGTTTATCAGCGTACAGGCGCTGCACTCGCAGCAGGTCTTGTTGCGCGAAACTCAGGGCCGAGTGTGCCTGGGTGAACTGCGCGGCGGTCGCCGGGGTGCGCGCGACCGTGGCGATTACTTGATCGGCGCTCACGCTGTCGCCGGCATGTACCGCAACACCGGTTATCGCCCCTTCGTATGGCATCACGATGATGTGGGTGTGCGCCGGCGCCGAGACGGCGGTGCCATAGGCGGTCGCGATCGGTGACAGGGAGCCGCTGGCTGCGCTGGCGGTCTGCACCCGCGCGGTCGGGGCAGGCGCCTGTTCTTTATCAGATGCGTTGCCGCTGCAGCCGCAGAGCGCTGCCGTGAGTGCCAGCGTGAACGCCGATGCTGCGTGTGCCGCCATCGCCGCGCCGTCAGTCCGAAAGCGGCTCGGCCGTTGTGGTATCGAAGACGCCATGCTCGCTGCTCTCTCCTGCGGGTGCGTCGGTGTCCCCGCCGTCATTGCCCGGTGAGCGGCTGAATCTGCGTGCCGAGAACCGTGGCGAGTGTAATGGCATCGGTCCACAGCGCTTGAGTCAGATCGAATCGCGTCGTCCGCGCCCCCAGATAGGCGTTGAGCGCCGTCAGGTAGGCCGCCGCCTCGACATCGCCGGCGGCGTAGGCACGTTGCGCGCCCTCGGCGTGGGCTTGCAGTTGCGGTAAGCGTTCATCGAGGCCGCGCAACTCGTCCTGAAGCTGCTGGATCTCGTCCCACAGTTGCCAGGTGTCGCCTGTGGCCCGGTTCAGGCGCGCCTGGTACTCGCTGCGCAGCTGCTCGCGCGTCGCTCGCTGAACCGCTATGTCGCCGCGACCGCGCTCGAACAGCGGCAGGGTCATCGTTACGCCGACGCCGATCGTGTGCACATCCGAGACGTCGCGGGCGTGCGAGACACCGACCGCGATGTTCGGAAACTGAGATAACACCGCTTTGCGCAGCACGGCCTCCTGGCTTGCGTAGCCGGCCTGCAGGGCACGCAGATCCGGTCTGGATTGCGGCAGACGTCCCGCCGCGACTTGCACCGCGACCTGATCGGGTAGTTCGGGTGCACCCAGTGGCTCCAGCGGTAGCGCCACGCCGCGCTCGATGCCGAGCAATGCATGCAGCCCCTGCTCGGAGTGCAGCGCATTGCGCTCCGCGGTGCCAAGTTGGGTGTGGATATCGTTCAGCACCGCCAGGTCGGCGCCGGATTGTCCGAGCGCGACATCGCCGGCCTGCAGCGCTCGCTCCGAGCGCGCGGACTGCAGCGCGTACACCTGCTCGGCTTGTGCGAGGAATTCCTGCTTGGCGGCGGCGAGCGTGCGCTGTACGTACAGCGTGCGGGCCTGCGCCACGGTCTGCCATTCCTGCCATAACAGGTCGAGCCGCGCCTGCTCGTAAGCGGAGCCGGCAGCGCTACGCGCGCTGGAATGCGTCAGCAGCGCCTTCAGATCCACCGTCACACCTAATCCGTAGGCATTGTACTCAGGGTAGCGGGGATCGCTCTTCGAAGTGATGTGATCGGTCGGGTGGTCCAACGTGAGGGAGAATTGCGGATCGGGCAGCAGACCGGCCGCAAATGCCTGTGCTTCGGCTACGTGCATTCTGGCGCGTGCAGCCCGAAGGTCCGGGTTGTTCAGCACTGCGAGTGTCGCGACCGCGTTCATACCCAGGGGTGGCGATGCCTGCGAGGCAGCGCTGGTGGCGAGGGCGCTGTTTCCCGGCAACGGCAGTGGCGCATAGGTCGCGCAGCCGCTGACTGCTGACGCCAATGCGGCGCCGGCTAGAACACCGGCAATCGATGCTGTGCTTCGCCTAGACACTGCAAGCCCTTTGGGTTGCCCGCGCGGGCGCGGGCGGCGCGCCGCGTCGGCACGCCGGCTGCTGCGCGCGCGCGGGCGATTTGTCGCGAGGTCGGCCCGTCAATTTCGAGCACCAGAACATTGGCCAAGGCACATTAGTCCAAAATCCCCCGGCCTGCCGGTAGGCGGGCGCCGACACCTCGACGGTACGCGTTCCGAAGTCTACGTCGCTGGCAACGCAGAAGGGTATCGGCGCGATGGGAGCTCGACCGCGGCTGCCGAATCGGGCAGCGCGGACGATTCAGGGCGCCGGATCCAGGAACAGCAGCTTGAGCGACCCGGGTACCAACGGCGGGTGTCCTCCCGCCGGCCCGGGCGCACAGTAAGAACATTAGCTTCGATCTGCAATCCGGAAATCTTGGCGGCTGGGAGACGGTGCTGGCCGGCGGATGTGACCGCTCGCATCACGTCGTGTTTGACGAGACGTCGCATCGCGTGTTCGTCTCGCACGCTGAGAACCGATGCCTGTCGCAACTTGTGGCGCTCGCTCCGGTCTGAGGAACTTGAACGCGCACGTCGGACATGCAGTCTTGTTGCTTGCCGACGGAACCATTCGAGGGGAGCCTTGTCGAAAAAAAATATTATGAACAAGCTCTCCTCGAAGATCGCCGCGTGCATAGCACTGGTCAGCCTTGCGGGTTCTGGCGCTGCTTGGGCTTATAAAGGCGAGGAGCTAGCCAAGCTGGCAAAGATCAGTCTGATTCAAGCACGGCACATCGCTCTGAAGGCATTTCCGGGCACCATTATCGATGAAGAGCTGGAGAAAGAGCCCGGCGGCAGCGGACTGCGCTATAGCTTCGATGTTCGTCACGGCAAGCTGGTGCATGAAGTCGGCGTCGACGCAGCCGACGGCAGCGTGCTGGAGAATTCGGACGATTCGAACGCCAAGGATTGATGCTAAGCAACGGTGCGACGCCAGGCTCGTTGTGTGCTCACCGACCAAGCTCCGCATGATCGGCCGCCGGTAGACTGTGCGTATTCCGGTGGGCCGAAGCTGCCCGCGGGACCCTAAACATGCGCCGTGAACCCTGCCAGGGCTATACTTCCGCCGGGAAGGACGGGTAGTCCTTCCACGCCTAACGGGGAGCTCGATGTGCCAAAGGTCATCCTCGTGCTGATCTTCGCAGCGCTTGCGGCCTCCTGTTCGATTCCTGCGCCGATGGCGCCGGCCTCTGCCGTGCCGATGACCAGTCCATCCACCCGCGTGCCGCAAGCCGACCGCAATGGTCAGGACTTCACGACCGAGTTCCAAGGCGCCGTCTGCACCGACCGGATGTCCACGTGTTCGCATTGAATGCGAGCGCCACCGCGGGCTGAGTCTAATCCGTGGCGGATTCAATCGATGAGCGCAACACCATCTGATCTAACATGGCAATAGAAGGTGGTGCCAATGCTAAAGGAAGGACGTCCCGGCCTCACTGAGGAGCAGAAGGCCGACATGTGGCGCAGATGGAAGGCCGGATACTCCA
>JBIODC010000012.1:0-57759 GCA_044440135.1 Steroidobacterales bacterium
GCGCGGCCGATGCGCCGCCGCGATCCCGATCGGCACGCCGATCGCGGTCGACACCAGGGCGGCCACGATCACCAGCGAGAGCGTCTCGAGCGTTGGCAGCCAGTAGCCCTGATTCATGATGAACAGCAGTGCCGTGGTGACAAAAGCGGCCAACGGCAACGAGCGCCGCAACACCCAGCTCAATGCCGCCAGTCCGAGAATCAGCAGTGGCGCGGGGACCGCGCGCAACAGCGCGGTCAGACCGTCGACGCTGCCGCGAATCAGCATCGAAACACCGTCAAACACCACGCGGCCATGAGCCTTGACGTATTCGATCATCACCGCAACGGTGTCGCCCACCGGAATCTTGTGTTCGCTGACCCAGTGCTCGAAGTTCCAGGCGCCGCTGACGGGGTGCTCGCCGCGCAGCGCCTCGAGCGCCGGCCGCCCGTCGAACGTGTACACGCCCTCGAGCCAGGCGCTGACCACCGCCGAATTGGCCTTGAGCCACGCCGCGGCCGCGACCTGCGGCGGCTGATGCTGATCGAGAATGGACGCCATCACCTGGCTCTCGCCCTTGGTCGTGAAGTGCAGATTGCGCAGCAGCCGGCCGACATTGGGACATTGCAGGCTATAGCCCGCGCGCGTGTTGGTATAGACCGAAGCGCCCCCGTAATCCGGCCCAAACACGCTGTCGCCGCCCGACAGGTAGTTCAAATCGAAGCGCATGTTCATCGGATGCGGGTCCCAGGCGAGAAACACGATCGGCGCGTGGTCGCGATACGCGCGCTCGACCTCGGCCAGCATGCCCTGTTCGCTCGACTCGACCAGCTTGAATTCGCCCAGGCCGAACAGGTTCTGCTTGAGCATCGAGAGGATCAGGCGGTTGCCGTCGTTGCCCGGCTCGATGCCGTAGATCGAGCCCTTGAGCTCTCCGGCAAAGCGCTGAATGTCGGCGAACGATCGCAGCCCGGCCTGGTACGTATAGGCCGGAACCGCCAGCGTGTACTTGGCGCCGGTCAGGTTGGGGCCGATGACGTCGACCGAGCCATCGGCGACATAGGACTTGCGATCGCCTTCCTGCGACGGCATCCAGTTGCCGAGAAACACGTCGATGTCGTTATTCTTCATCGAGGCGTAGGTGACCGGCACCGACAGCACGGTGATCTCGGGCCGGTAGCCCAGATCGCCCAGCAGTACGCTGAACAGCGCCGTGGTCGTCGTGACGTCAGTCCAGCCGATATCCGACAGCCGTACCGTTCGGCAGGCCTCGCCGTCGAGCGCGGTCGGGGAGGGCGCGGCCTGGGCGGCGGCGCAGCTCAGCAGCGCGCTGCCCAGCAGTGCGCAGGCCGCCAGAGTGCCGATCCGGCTCGATCCTGAATCTGGCATAGCCCCCCCTCTAGGACCTGGTTGCAAGCCCGGACTTGACCTTCGGCAGGCCGCGACCGGAAGATCTTCCGCCAAGGGTTGAATAGCGGTTTAATGAACCCTGTGTCAAGCCGGCCCGAGCTCAAGCAAATAACTGAAGAATCACGGGGTATCCGCCTAAACCGGCCGCATCGCCGATGCCCGGACCCGATCCGGCTGGACACCCTCCTGGAGCATTGAATTGAACAGGCAATCAACGCCCCATACGCAGGACCCGCGCGATCCGGCCACTGCCGTGTCGGCGCGAGACGAGCTCGAGGAGAGCCGGCGGCAACAGCTGATCGAGGTCACGATCGACAGCCTGGCCGAGGTCGGCTACGTCGGCAGCACGCTGGCGCAGATTGCCAGTCGCGCGGACGTCTCTCCAGGTCTGGTCGCGCATTATTTCGGTGACAAGGACGGCTTGCTGGCGGCGAGCTTCCGCACCCTGGCCCGGCGCGTGGATCAGCGCGTGCGGGCGCGGATCGCTTTTGCTCACACGGCGCGCGGCCGCATCCAGGCGGTGATCGATGCCAACCTTGCGCCCGAGGAATTCGACCGGCGCACGGGTACCGCCTGGCTCGCCTTCTGGGGCCAGGTGCTGCATGCCGAGGGCTTGAAGCGTATTCAGAGGGTTTACCAGGGCCGCACACTATCTAATCTTTGCCACGCGTTGAAGCAGCTGGTGCCGGCGCATGAAGCACGCAGCCTCGCCGGCATGATAGCGGCGATGATCGATGGCGTGTGGCTGCGCGCGGCGCTGTCGAACTGGCACGAGGCCGACAGTGAAAGCGCCAGGGCGCTGCTGACGGCGTTCGTCGATGGCCGCCTCAAGGAGTACGCGCCGGCGGCGGCGAATGTCTTGGCCGCGGGCCGTTCCGGCGGCGAGGCCGCCCCGCTGACGCTCGCCCGCCGCCCGGCGACGACGTTGACCAGCATCAATCCGGCCACCGGCGCGGTGCTCGCCGAGCTTGCGGTGGACGGGCCGGCGCAGGTCGATGCCGCGGTGGCCAGGGCGCAGGAGGCGCAGCGGCATTGGGCGGCGATGAGCGGGGCGGCGCGCGGCCGCATTCTGCGCCAGGCCGCCGATCTGCTGCGGGCCCGCAACGCGCAGCTCGCCGAGCTCGAGACGCGCGATACCGGCAAGCCGATCCAGGAAACCAGCGTCGTGGATGTCGCGTCCGGCGCCGATTGTCTGGAATATTTCGGTGGCCTCGCCGCGAGCCTGGCGGGCGAGCACCTGGATCTGGGTGGGCAGGCTTTCGGCTATACGCGGCGCGAGCCGCTCGGGGTCGTGGCCGGCATCGGCGCCTGGAACTACCCGCTGCAGATCGCCTGCTGGAAGGCCGCGCCGGCACTGGCGTGCGGCAACGCGATGCTGTTCAAGCCAGCGGAACTCACACCGCTGTCCGCGATCCAGCTGAGCGAAGTGCTGCTGCAGGCGGGCCTTCCGCAGGGTGTATTCCAGGTGGTGCAGGGCTACGCCGACACCGGACGGCTGCTGACCCGCCACCCGCAGATCCGCAAGGTGTCGCTGACCGGGGAAGTCGGGACCGGCAGGGCGGTCATGGCCGATGCGGCGGCGTCGCTCAAGCATGTCACGCTCGAGCTGGGCGGCAAATCACCGCTGATCGTGTTCGACGATGCCCGGATCGACAACGCCGTGGCCGGCGCTCTGCTGGCCAATTTCTACTCGGCCGGCGAGGTCTGTTCGAACGGCACGCGCGTCTTCGTTCACCGCCGCATCAAGGCCGCATTCCTGGAACGCCTCAAGGCGCGTACCGCGGCGATGCGGGTCGGCGATCCGATGGATCCGGGCACGCAGGTCGGTGCGCTGATCTCGGAGGCGCACATGGAGAAGGTGCTCGGCTACATCGCCCGCGGCCGTGCCGAGGGCGCACGTGTGCTGGTCGGGGGCTATCGGGTGACCGCCGGCGACCTGGCCAATGGCTTTTTCGTGGCGCCCACGGTGTTCGACGAGTGCCACGACGGCATGGCGATCGCGCGCGAGGAGATCTTCGGTCCGGTGATGACCGTACTGGAGTTCACCGACGAGGAAGAGGTGATCGCGCGCGCCAATGCGACCGATTTTGGGCTTGCGGCCGGCGTATTCACCAACGATCTCACCCGGGCGCATCGGGTGATCGCCCGGCTGCAGGCGGGCACCTGCTGGATCAACCACTACAACGTCACGCCGGTCGAGCTGCCGTTCGGGGGCACGAAGCTCTCCGGCCTCGGACGCGAGAACGGCCGCGCCGCGATCGAGCATTACTCGCAGCTCAAGAGCGTGTACGTCGCGATGGGCGATGTCGATGCACCCTATTGACGAGAGCAGCGGGCAGTGAACGAGATCTTCGACTATGTGATCGTCGGTGCCGGATCGGCCGGCTGCGTGCTGGCGGACCGTCTCAGCGAGGACGGCCGGCACAGCGTATTGCTGCTCGAGTACGGCGGCTCGGATCGTTCGATCTTCATCCAGATGCCCTCGGCGCTGTCGATTCCGATGAACATGCCGAAATACGACTGGCGCTATCAGACCGAACCGGAACCGCATCTGGGGGGACGTCGGCTGCATACGCCGCGCGGCAAGGTGCTCGGCGGCTCGTCATCGATCAACGGCCTGGTCTACGTGCGTGGCAATGCCCTCGACTATGAACATTGGGAATCCCTGGGCGCCGCCGGCTGGGGCTACCGGCAGCTGCTGCCGTACTTCCGGCGCGCGGAGCGACGCGCGAGCGGTGGCGATGCGTACCGCGGCGCCGACGGCAAGCTGCAGACCCGCTACGGCCCATTGACCAATCCGCTGTACCAGGCCTGGCTGCGGGCCGGCCGCGAGGCGGGCTATCCGCTGACCGATGATATCAACGGCTATCAGCAGGAGGGCTTCGGCCGGCTAGACATGACCGTGGGCGAGGGTCGGCGCAGCAGCGCTGCCAACGCTTACCTGCGGCCAGCGATGCGCCGCGGCAACCTTGAGGTGCGCACCCATGCGCTCGCGACCCGCATCGAGTTCGACGGCCGGCGCGCGACCGGCGTGCGTTATCGGCGCGCCGACGTCGAACACGTGGTGCGGGCACGACACGAGGTGATCGTGAGCGGCGGCCCGGTCAACTCGCCGCAGCTGCTGATGCTCTCCGGCCTGGGGCCGGCGCCGCAATTGTCCCGGCACGGCATCGAGCTCGTGCACGAACTGCCGGGGGTCGGCGAGAATCTGCAGGATCATCTGGAATTCTACTTTCAGGTAGCCTGCCTGCAGCCGATCACGTTGTATTCGCAGATGACGCCGTATCGCAAGGCGCTCATCGGTCTGCGCTGGATCGTGCGCAAGGATGGCCTGGGCGCGACCAATCACTTCGAGACCGGCGGATTCATCCGCAGCTGCGCCGGCGAGCGCTATCCGGACATCCAGTATCATTTCCTGCCGATGGCGGTGCACTACGACGGCTCCTCGCTGGCACGGGAGCACGGATTCCAGGCCCACGTCGGGCCGATGCGCTCGCTCAGCCGCGGCTGGGTGCGCCTGGCGTCGGCCGATCCGCTCGAGAAGCCGAAGGTGTTCTTCAATTACATGTCCCACCCGGACGACTGGGTGCAGATGCGCGCCTGCCTGCGGCTGACACGCGAGATCTTTGCGCAAAGCGCGTTCACGCCGTATCGGGGCCGCGAGATTCAACCCGGCGCCGGGGTCCAGACCGACGCGCAGATCGACGAGTTCATCCGAGCGCACGTCGAGAGCGCCTATCATGCCTCCTGCTCCTGCCGCATGGGCCGCATCGATGATCCGATGGCGGTGGTCGATCCGCAGACCCGCGTCATCGGTGTCGAGGCGCTGAGGGTAGTCGACTCCTCGATCATGCCCGCGATCACCAACGGCAATCTGAACGCGCCGACCATCATGCTGGCCGAGAAAGCCGCCGATCATATTCTGGGCAAGCCGCTGCTGCCGGCCGCCGACGTGCCGTACTATGTGGCGCCCGCGTGGGAGAGCGCTCAGCGTTAGCGCGCGGCGTTGGCGCCTCGATGCCGCGCGCGATCCGTCGCGCGCCGCGCAAACGGAAGCTTGCCGGGCGGCGTCCGGCACACGGAGGGCGATGTGGCAGACAGCACGGCGAGGCGAGTCAGCGAAGGCAGCCCCGCAGCGCAGGGCGCGATCTGGGACGGCAAGGGCACGAACTTCGCGCTGTTTTCCGCGCACGCCACCAAGGTCGAGATCTGTCTGTTCGACGCCCAAGGCATCAGCGAGCGCGAGCGCATCGTTCTGCCCGAATACACCGATGAGATCTGGCACGGCTATCTGCCGGACGTGCGTCCGGGCGATGTATACGGTTATCGCGTCCATGGTCCGTACCAGCCGGCCGCGGGGCATCGCTTCAACCCGAACAAGCTGCTGCTGGACCCCTATGCGCGCGGCCACACCGGCGAGTTGCGATGGGATCCTGCCTGCTTCGGCTACACCATCGGCGCCGAAGGCGAGGACCTGAGCTTCGATGAACGCGACAGCGCACCGTTCATGCCCAAGTGCGTGGTAGTGGATCCGAATTTCGACTGGCACGGTCAGCCGCGCAAGCGCGCCGTGCCCTGGGACCAGACCATCATCTATGAGGCGCACGTGCGCGGCTTTACCCGGCTGCATCCGCTGGTGCCGCAAGCCCGGCGCGGCACCTACGCGGGTCTCGGCACACGCCAGGTCGTCGATTACGTGAGGTCTCTGGGTGTGTCGTCGATCGAATTGCTGCCGATACACACCGTCATCAACGACAGTCACCTGCTGGAACGTGGTCTCACCAATTACTGGGGCTACAACAGCATCGGCTTCTTCGCACCCGATCCGCGCTACGCATCGGAACCCGAGCAGTGCCTGCGCGAGTGCAAGGAGATGATCGCATGCTTCCACGACGCCGGGCTCGAGGTCATTCTCGACGTCGTCTCAACCACACCGCAGAGGGTAACGAGCGCGGGCCGACCTTGTCGTTCAAGGGCATCGACAACGTGTCCTATTACCGCCTGCTGCCCGATGACAAGCGTTACTACATCAATGACACCGGCACCGGCAATACGCTGAATCTGTCGCACCCGACGGTGATCCAGATGGTGACCGACAGCCTGCGCTACTGGGTCAACGAACTGCACGTGGATGGTTTCCGGTTCGACCTGGGGACCATCCTGGCGCGCGAGCCGAACGGCTTCGACAACCAGAGCGGCTTTCTGAAGGCATGTCACCAGGATCCGGTGCTTCGCAGCGTCAAGCTGATCGCCGAGCCCTGGGATTGCGGGCCGGGCGGTTACCAGGTCGGTGGTTTTCCCCCGGGCTGGGCGGAGTGGAACGATCGTTACCGCGATACGACGCGCGATTTCTGGAAGGGCGCGGCACCGCCGGGCGATCTCGCGCAGCGCCTGTGCGCCTCGGCCGATGTATTCAATCACCTGGGGCGCAGGCCCTCGGCGTGCGTGAATTTCGTCACTGCGCACGATGGCTTCACGCTCAACGATGTCGTCTGCTACAACGAGAAACACAACGAGGCCAACGGCGAGAACAACCAGGATGGCAGCAATGACAACCGCTCGTGGAACTGCGGTGTCGAGGGGCCGACCGAAGATCCGGCAATCAATGCGCTGCGCCAGCGCCAGGTCAGAAACCTGCTGGCAACGCTGCTGCTGTCGCAGGGGACGCCGATGCTGCTGGCAGGGGATGAATTCGGCCGTACGCAGCAGGGTAACAACAACGCCTACTGCCAGGATAACGAACTCAGCTGGTTCGACTGGTCGCTCGTGGAGACCAATCAGTCGCTGGTTCGCTTCGTGCAGAAGCTGACGGCACTGCGAAAGCGCTACTCGATCCTGCGTCGCAACCGCTTTCTGACCGGCGGGTACGATGAGGAACTGGAGGTCAAGGACCTGACCTGGATCAATGCCTCGGGCAACGAGATGCGCGCCGAGGACTGGCAGGACGGTCTGATGCGCTGCTTCGGCATGCTGATGGATGGCCGCGCGCGGCCGACGGGACTGCGCCAACGCGGCACCGAGGCCACGATGCTGCTGCTGCTCAATGCGCATCATGACCTGGTGGAATTCACCCTGCCGGCCTGTAGCGGCGGGAACCATTGGTCGCTGGTGCTCGATACGAACGTCGCGGACAACGAAGCCGCAGGTGATTTCACCAGCGGCCAGAGCTACGGCGTCACCGCACGTTCGCTGGTGCTGTTCGCCCTGGGTACCTAACGCGAGGCAAGCCTGCGTCGCCGCGACCCGACCCTGGACGCGCGTCCGGGTGTCGCGAGGCACGTCCGCTGCGGCATTCACTTATGGCGCTCGCCGGCACTTTCAGCGAGGCTGCAACCCAGAGGCGCGCGCCCACCCGCTGCTGTTGCGCGCTGGAAAGCGTGATGCACAGGATCAAACTCATGGCCGTCATCATCGGATCGTGTCTGCTGCTGGCAGGCGGGTACCTGTTATGGGACGAGCACGCGCATGCGATGCGCGCGGTCAGGTCGTTCGATGTGGGCGATGCCTCGCGACCACAGCACGTGCTGATCGCCACGCAAGGCAGCGCATTCAAGGATGCATTGGTCGCGGGCGTGCTCGTCGCGCTGCAATCCCGCCCGGTCTACGTGCGGGTGATTGACGTATCGGCGCTGCGCGCCGTGCACGAGAACGATTGGAATGCCATCATCATTGCGCACACGTGGGAATTCGGACGAGCGCAGGCGGACGCCAGGGCGTTCGTCGATCGCGTGCCCGACAAGAATAAACTGATCGTCGTGACAACCTCGGGCGGTGGGCGGGAAAAGCTGCCGGGCATCGATGCCATCAGCGCCGCATCGGTCATGGACGACACGCCGGCACGCGTGGCCGAAGTCACCGGCAGGCTCGACGCCGTCCTGCAGTAGAGCGCATCGCGGCACGCGCCTACGGATTCTTCCGGGTTGCGAATACGCGCGCGAAGAGTGTCAATGGGGCGGGGTCGATACGTGGCTGTGTGACGTAGGGGCGTGGAGAACATGGACGCTATATGGGTGCGCGCTTACCCGGCTGGAACTCCCGCTGAAGTCGACGTCGATGCATTCGCATCGCTGGTGGCCGTGTTCGAGCAGAGCTGCCAGCGGTTCGCCGAGCGGCCGGCCTATCACAATCTGGGCGTCACGCTGACGTACCGCGACCTGGATCGTTTGTCGCGCGAATTTGGCGCCTATCTGCTCAGCCTCGGTCTCGTCAAAGGCGACCGCATCGCGCTGATGATGCCGAACCTGCTGCAATACCCGGTGGCGATGTTCGGCGCGCTGCGGGCGGGACTGACCGTGGTCAATACCAATCCGCTCTATACCGCGCGCGAACTGCAGCACCAGCTCAGCGATTCCGGCGCACGCGCGATCGTCATCCTGGAGAACTTCGCCCACGTGCTGGCGCAGGTGCGCGCAGACACCTCGCTCAAGCACATCATCACCACCGGTGTCGGCGATCTGGCACCGTTGCCGAACCGGGCCGTGGTCAATTTCGCGGTGCGGCGGATCAGGCACCTGGTCCCGGCCTATGACCTGCCCGGCGCGGTCAGTTTCCGCCGGGCGCTCGCCCGCGGGGCACAATGCGAGTTCCATCCACCGGTCGTCGGCGGGCAGGACATCGCATTCCTCCAGTACACCGGCGGCACCACCGGCGTGGCCAAGGGAGCGATGTCGCTGCCGAAGACCAATGTCGGCAAGGTGCTGCGCCGCGAGCTCGCGCAGCAGGAGAGTTCGCGCGCCGCGTGATACGCGGCGGATCGGCCGCTCAATCGTGTCAGCAAGCTTGACGTGCTTGGCCCGGTCCAACGCCCGTCCGGCGCGAGCACTTTGCCGCCATTTGGAACGAGCGAGCCGAGCGTCGAGGTGTTGGCTCGTATCGAGCACGAGGGCGCGAGTCACGAATCGCACCCGCAGTTACCGAAATCAGGTGGAATCGCCTATGTGTCGCTGCTCGCGACTGGCGAACTGTTTGAGGGACTCATAACGAGCTCGAGGTTCATCGCGATTAGTATTAGTGCAGTATTAGTGCGGCGATATGGTCGGCGCCGTAGAGATAGTGGTTTGTGCGAATGGAAGTGTGCGGCACTATGATTATAAAATAGTGCTCATATGGTGGGCCGGTGTATTGAAGAGCTGACCATGAGCACAGTCAACGTAACGAAACCGACCAAGCGCGCCGCGAAGGCTCTCGGCCGGCATCCGGCGTCGGAACATAGGACGCCCCGCGCCAGAGCGACGCGCATCGCTGATGCCATTGCGCCGGACGGCACTCGCCGGCTTGCGGGTCCATCTTCCAGGATGCAAAAACAGAAGGCGCGACCGTCGACGAAATCCATGCGAGAGATTCTTGATAAGAGCGCAGACACCTATTCGGAATTCTGTAAGTCACGACGCTGAACCGCCCATGGACGCGGCCCCCGCGGAGTCACTTTGGGTGGTGGCGTTACCGGAATCTTGGAAGGGGTTACCGGAATCTCACTGGACCGACGCCAGCAACCTCCAAGGCGGCTAGCAAGCGCGCCCGTCACGTTTGAGCTACCGGATCTAGGGAATCCGCCTTTGCTGGAAATTGTCCATTCCAAGTACCTGATAACCTTCAAATTGGGTCATTTGCGTAGTAACGCCCCGCTCACCAGTGAATGCCGCGCAACACCGAGGCCAGCGCAATCATTTCAGGCGAAGGCTGTCCGTCATGCGGGCTGGTGCCGCCCGCGGCGGCGGATTCGGGAAACATCCGGAAGCTCTCGCTCATCACCGCGCGATTGAGCCGCGGCGCCAGCATTTCGACCAGCAGCGCGAGGCTGCCAAGCCGCGTTGCCAGGCGCTCGGGCCGATGCACGATCGCATCGCAGACCAGATCCGCGGCCTGTTCGGCGCTGATCAGCGGGAACTGCTCGTAGATCCGGGTCGGCGCCACCATCGGTGTGCGCACCAGCGGCATGTTGACCACGGTGAAGTGCAGGCCGCGATCACGGTATTCGGCCGCGGCACAGCGCGAGAACGCTTCCAGCGCGGCCTTGGAGGCGTTGTAGCCGGCAAAGCGCGCGGCGTTGCTCAGCACGCCGATCGAGGAAATGCTGATGACATGGCCTGCCCGCTGCCTGACCATCGCCGGCAGCAGTCCGAGCGTCACCGAGACCGCCCCGAAGTAGTTGACGCGCATCAGCCGCTCGTAGTCGTGCAGGCGGTCGTAGGTATGCTCGATCGCGCGCCTGATCGAGCGGCCGGCGTTGTTGACCAGAATGTCCACGTGCCCGTGCTCGGCCAGCAGCTGGGCGATGAAGCGCTGGCAGTCCGCCGCATCGGCGATGTCGCAGCGGTAGGTGCCGACATCGCCGCCGCGTGCGCGGATCTCGGCCTGGACGCCGGCGAGCTTGTCCGGATCGCGGGCGACGATCAGCACGCGCGCGCCGGCCTCCGCGAGTTTCGAAGCGGTCGCGCGCCCAATGCCCGAGGAGCCGCCGGTGATCAGAACGTTCTTGCCCGATACCGCCTTGCGCAGGTTCTGCGCCTTGAACAAACTCGGATCGAGGTGACGCTCCCAATAGTCCCACAGCCGCCAGGCATAGTCCTCGAGCCGCGGAACACCGATCCCAGCCTCGAGCAGCAGCCCTTGCGCACGCGTCGCGTCGAAGCGGGTCGGATGATTGAGTAGCCCGACCACGGCCTTGGGTATGCCCAAGTCGCGCAGCAGCTGATCGAAGATCCGACCGACCGGGGCCAGCGCCGCGGTCACGGCGTGCGCAAGTTGCGGCAGCGCCGCCATCAGACTCGGCTCGAGCCGCAGCGTCATCGTCGGGGCGTGCGCGGCTTCCGCAAACACGTTCAATACCTCGCCGACGCGCCGGTCGGCCGGGTCCGTCAGGTGAAAGCATCGGCCGTCCTGACCCGGCAGGTGCGCGAGATGGACCAGCGCGTTTGCCACGAAATCGACCGGCACCAGGTTGATGTGTCCGCCCTCGAACCCGACCAGCGGCAACCACTGCGGCAGACTGTCGCGCAGCTTCTGCAGTGTCTTGAACAAGTAATATGGGCCGTCGACCTTGTCCATCTCGCCGGTGACCGAGTGTCCGACCACCATTCCGGGTCGATAAATGCGCCACGGCACGCGACAGGCGTTGCGTACCTGCGCCTCGGATTCGTGCTTGGTTCGAAAGTACGGATGATCCAGACCCTCGGCCTCGGCAAACATGTCCTCAGTGAAGCTTCCGCGATAACGACCGGCGACCGCGATCGAGCTCACCAGGTGAAAGCAGCCGGCCTGCAGCGAATGCGCGAGTGCCAGCGCGTTGGCGGTACCGAGCACGTTGGCGCGCTCGAGATCCGGTGCCTGCGCGTCCAGATCGTACAGCGCCGCCAGGTGGAAGAAGTGCCGGATCGGTTGTTGCAACGGCGCGCGCGCCGGTACCGACAAGCCCAGCTGATCATCGGCCAGATCACCCTCGACCGGCACGATCAGTGCACCGCGCTCGCCACACGCGCGCACGATGCGCTGCAGCCGCTCGCGCGAGGCCGGTCTGACCAGCACATAGACCGGTTCGCCGCGCGCAGCAAGCTGCGGCAGGACATGGCGGCCGATGAACCCGGTTCCACCGGTGACGAAATAGCTCATGATTGGTGACTACGGCGGACGTCAATGGGTGCACAGGCTACGCCCGTCAGGGCGCATTCCTATCGTGGCAAACCGAAGCAGAAAAGCCGGCAGCGATCGGCCATATTGGAGTTATGAGCGCCGTTGAGCGGTTGTCGGGCGTAGATCGGGCGTGGCTGCTGATGGAGCGGCCGACCAATCCCATGATGATCGTCGGGCTGGTGGTACTCGGCGGCGTACTCGAGCGGGCCCGTCTGCGCGCGCTGATTGCCGAGCGCTTCCTCGCCTTTGACCGATTCCGCTGCGTGCCGGTCGCGGATAGTGTCGGGGTCGGTGCCAGCTGGGTCCCGTCGTCGGGGTTTGATATCGACGACCACGTGTTGCTGGCGGCGCTGCCCGAGTTGGCCGGACAGCATGAGCTCGAGGCGCTGGTGGGCGAGCTGGCAAGCACGCCGCTCAATCCAGGAAGGCCGCTGTGGACGTTTCATCTGGTCGAGCGCTTCGGCAGCGGCAGCGCGATTATCGTGCGCATCCACCACTGCTATGCCGACGGCATTGCGCTGGTGCAGGTGTTGCTGTCATTGGCCGATGCAGCGCCCGTGGCCGGCGTCGCGCACGGGCCCCGGCCGCTTCCGGGATCCTTGAACCCCATGAGCGCGGATCAGTCGGCCGGCATCCTGCCGCAGGTCGTCTCACGAGTCCTGCGCGAAGGATCGGATCTGCTCGGGAAGGGCCTGCACTACGCGCTGCACCCGATCGACACGCACACGCTCGTGCGTGACGGGCTCAAGCTGGCCGCTGAGCTCGCCCGCATTGCCATGCTGCCGGATGATCCTCCGACCAGCCTCAAAGGGCCACTGTCCGGATTCCGGCGCGTCGCGTGGACCGATCCCATTTCATTGGAGGAAGTCTCGATCATCGGCCACGTACTGGGCTGCACCGTGAACGATGTGCTGGTGTCGGCACTGGCGGGTGCTCTGGGCCGATATCTCGAGTCGCAGGGGGAGAAGGTGACCGGCGTGACGATTCGGGCAGCCGTTCCGGTCAACATGCGCTCTGCCGGCGATCTGCAACCGGTCCTCGGCAATCGCTTCGGGCTGGTGTTCGTCGAGCTGCCGATCGGCATTCGCCACCCGCTCGAGCGCCTGTACGCGGTCCACGCCGTCATGCAGAAATTGAAGAGCTCGCCGCAGGCGCTGGTGGTGCTGGGGCTGCTGTCCGCCATCGGTAACCTGCCCGCAGCCGTGGAAGAGCCCGCCATTGCGCTGTTCAGTGCCAAAGCCAGCCTGGTCGCCTCCAACTTGCCCGGGCCCGCGACGGTGCTGTACTTCGACGGCGTACCGGTGTCGCAATTGCTGTTCTGGGTGCCACAATCAGGCAGCATCGGCACCGGCGTGAGCATGCTCGCCTACTGTGGCCGGGTGCAGTTCGGGGTGATCGCCGACCGGCAGGTGCTGACGAAGCCGGCTGAGCTGGTCAATCTGATCGTGACGGAGTTCGAACGGCTGGTGTACCTCATATTGCTGGGCGCGGGCTCGCTGGGCGAATGAGCTTTCAGCTCAGGCCCTGCTTTGCGCGCCTGGCATCGAGCCATTCCATGGCATCGACGGGCTCGCAGGCCGCCGCCTTCTGATAGAACTCGCCTGCCTGGGTTCGCGCCCGTTCGCCATCGAGCAGCATCAGGCCGTTCGCGTATTCCATGTGAATGATCGGTGAGTCGGGCGCCATCCGGGCCGCGTGGCGGAAATGCTCGAGGGCGGCATCGTGCGATGCGCCATAGGTCAGCGCGGCCGCGAGCGAACCGAGCTTGTTCACGATTTCCGCGTGATACAGGCCGAGCGCAAGATGCGCCTCGGCATGCCGCGGCTCGAGCGCGAGGGTACGCTCCAGGTGACTGCGAACGCGGCCGGCCAGACCCTGGGCCAGCGCCTTGAGGATCGAGATGCGCTGGCTGTAGCGACCGAGCACCAGCGCCAGCAGGTAATGCGCGTTGGCGTAGTCGGGCAGCACCTTGACGGCCGCCTCAGCGCGCTGCACCGCAGTGTCGAGCATTTTCAGGATCGCGGCCCCGCTTTGATTCGAATACAGCGAATCGATGGCCGCGGCCTTGTTGGCGGCCGATGCCCCCAGCGCGCCCAGCTCCTCGCCATGGACGATTGCCTTGCGAAACTCCCCGGCGTGAAACTCACGCCAGGCGTTCTGCAGCGCCTGGGCGACGGTGGCTGCCCCGCCATTCGATTTCACCCAGGACGCGAGTGCCGGTTGCTGCTTCGAGAGTCGCGCAACCATCGTCTCATCAGACCAGGGTTCGCGATCGCCATGATGCAACCGCTCCCATCGCTGCCGCAGCTTGTCCCCCGGGTAGCGAAAGGCGGATAGTGGACCACCGCGGCTGGTCCGTGATCGTTGCGGTTGAGCAGGCATTGTCAGGCTCCGGATGTGGGAAATACGCATCCAAGTCGCTCGAATGAGCCTCTATAGTACATATTGGATCTGGGAGGCCCAGTCGGGCAAATACATAGGCGGCTCACGGCCGCGAAGGGGAAATCAATATGGTCACGAAGAGGAAGTCCGCCAGGAAGTTCGCCAGAAAATCCGCCAGGAAGCCCGCCAGAGCGACTCGCAAGGCGGCAACCAGTGTGCAGGCACAACTGCTGGAAACGATGAATGACATATGGCTCGCCGGCCTCGGCGCAGTATCAAGAGCACAGCGCGGAGCGCCGCAGCTGCTCGAGCAGCTGATTACCGAGGGAGCACGCGTTTCCACTGAAACCCGTGGCGCCGCGGAAAAGGCGTTGCGCGGATTGGTGGGCGAGGTGCGCTCGACGATCAATGCCCGTCTTGGAGAAGCGCGGGGTCAGGCGGCTGATGTGCTGGAGAATCTCGAAAAGATATTCCAGACCCGTGTGCATCGCGCGCTCGCGCAGATCGGGGTTCCGAGCTCCGAGGAAGTGGCAGCGCTCAGCCAGCGGGTCGATGCGCTCAATGCCAACATCGACGGGCTTGCGCAGTCGCGCAAGACCGCGGTGCGATCGCGTCGGCACGGCGCAGCGAAGGCCGCTACGCCGGCGCCGGCTTCGCTCTCCTGACGGGTAATGCTCGCCATTGAGCCCGCGCGCCGGCACCGCGCGGGCCCCGGCAAGCTCGGGATTGCGCTCGCCGGCGGCGGACCACTTGGTTCGTTCTACGAGCTGGGTGCGCTGCATGCGCTGGAGGAGGCGATCGTCGGACGCGCGCTCACGCAGTTCGATGTCTACGTGGGGGTGAGTTCGGGCTCCTTTGTCGCGGCCGGTCTTGCCAACGGCTTTGACACCACGGCGATGGGCTCGTTATTCATCGAAGACGAGTCGGCCCTGGCGCCGTTGTCGCCCGGAGTGCTGCTGCACCCCGCGCTGGGGGAGTACGTGCGCGGGCTGGCGCTGCTGCCCGAGGCGTTGAGCAGCATCGCGCGCCAGTACGCGCGCGATCCGCTGCGAACCTCCTGGCCGGCGGTGATCGGTTCGTTGGCCAGAATCCTTCCGACCGCTGTATTCGACAACCGACCGGTCGAAGGCTATCTGCGCAGGCTGTTCGGCAGCAGCGGGCACAGCGATGACTTCCGGCAGCTGAGGGCTAAGCTGTACGCGGTGGCGACCAATCTGAACACCGGCGAATCGGTCGCTCTGGGAGATGCTGAGCACAACCACGTGCCGATCTCGCGCGCCGTCAGCGCCAGCGCAGCGCTGCCCGGACTGTATCCGGCGGTGCAGATCGATGGCCAATCCTATGTGGATGGTGCCCTGATTCGCACCATGCACGCCTCGCTGGCGCTCGAGGCGGGCTGCGACCTGCTGATCTGCATCAATCCGCTGGTGCCGTTCGACGCCTCGCAGGCCTCGAACGGCGCCGCAAATCTTGCCGACAAGGGATTGCCGGCGATTCTCGGCCAGACGTTTCGCGCCCTGATCCAATCGCGCATGCAGGTCGGTTTCGCCAGCTATCGCTCGCGCTTTCCGCATGCCGATACGCTGCTGCTGGAGCCGGACCGCCACGATGAGCAGCTGTTCTTCGCCAATGTATTCCGCTACTCGGGCCGACGCCGCCTCGCCGACCATGCCTATCAGCAGACGCGCCGCGACCTGCTCAGACAGGCGGCGCCTTTGAGCGCCGTGCTGGAGCGGCATGGGCTGCGACTGAACACGAAACTGCTGCGTGACCGGCAGCGCAGGTTCTCGACCACGGGCAGCGAACGCGCCATGCGGGTACGTCAGACCGCGCGGCGTCTCGATGGCGCCCTCGGCCGGCTGGAGAGGTTGCTGTCGGCGCCGAGCCTGATGGGATGATGGCGGGTGGCAGCCCGGCTGTGGCGGTGGGTACTCGGTTGCGAACTCGCATTGGCGGGGCTGGTCGCGGCGAGCCTGGCCGTGGCCTGCAAGCTCAGCGCGACTGAAGGACTCGCGCTGGCGCTGGCCGCCTATCTTGTCACTCAGATCGTCCTGGTTGCCGCGTCGTACCTGTTGGCCCATGGCGACGCGCACGACCTGCGCGCCTGCAGCGTCGGTCACACGTTGTGGGCGTTGTGCACGGAAAGCTTTCATTTTGGCCTGGCGAAATTGCTCATGTGTGCCGACCCCCACCTCAGTCGCGGCGACGTGCAGGCGCCGGCCGACGCTCGCGCCGCGCGGCCGGTGCTGCTGATTCACGGACTTGCCTGCAATCGCGCCGTCTGGCGAGGACTGATCAGGGCTTTACGGGGAGCCGGGTTCGCACCCATTCGGGCCATCAATCTCGAGCCGCTGTTCGCCGACATCGACGAGCACACCGCTGGCGTCGAGCGGGAGCTGCGCTCGCTGCAGCAGCAATCGGCGGGCACGCGGGTGGCGATCGTTGCACACAGCATGGGGGGCCTGGTGGCGCACGCGGCGCTGCGCTCGGCTGGCCCGACGGTCGTTGGCCAGATCGTCACACTTGCCTCGCCGCACCATGGAACCGCCATCGCGTGTCGATTTCGATCGCGGCCCACACAGCAGATGTGCCTTGGATCGCCGTGGCTGAGCCGACTCAATGCGCCGCCGGACCCGGTAACCAGTATTGCGCTCACGAGCCTCTACAGCCTGGAGGACAATCTGGTTGCACCGGCCGCCAGCGCGCAGCTCGCCGGCGCCGAATCGAAGCCGCTGCGTGGCCTCGGGCACTTTGCGGTGCTGCGTTCGGCCGGCAGCATCGACAGCGTGCTGGCAGCGCTGCAACGTGGATGCCTGGTATGAGGAGCGCAGACGATATGGACCAGCTGTTCGCCCGCCGGCGCGTGCTCGACGCGCAGTTGGCGGCGGCGCCCGAGCTGGCGCCCCGCCTACAGGAGCTGCGAACCTGGCAGGCAGCTCGTCTGGCGCATACCTACGCCGACCTGCGCCAGGATCCTCAACTGTCACGAGGGCTGGAGTTTTTCCTGACCGATCTTTACGGTCCCCACGATTTCACGCATCGCAATCGACAGCTTGCGCGGGCGTGGCGCTATTTCAAGCGAGCGCTGCCAAGCTCAGCCATCGAGGTGCTGGCGAAGGCCATCGAGCTCGAGGTACTGACGGCTGAACTCGATCAGGCCATGGTTTCGCAGCTGACCAGTGAGCCATTGATTGGCGCGAGCTATGCGGCCGCCTACCGGGCCGTCGGCAGGCCGGAGCAGCGCCGACGCCAGATCGATCTGATCATCAGTCTCGGCGAGCAACTCGAACGCATCGTACGTCATCCTGGGATCGGCCTCGCGCTGCGTGCCGCGCGCGCGCCGGCGCATGCCGCCGGCCTCGGCATGCTTCAGGACTTTCTCGAGCGAGGCTTTTCCGGCTTCCGCCACATGCAAGACGCACAGCGCCTGCTCGGCGCTATTCGAGAGCGCGAACTGCAGCTGATGCAGGCGCTCTTCAACGGCAGCCACGATCCCTTTGATACCCTCGCTGCAAATGTGCACAGCGCCCATGGATGAGCGCGCATATGACTACGTGATCGTGGGCGCAGGCTCAGCCGGTTGCGTGCTCGCCAACCGCCTGTCCACGGATGCACGGATCAAGGTGCTGTTACTCGAGGCCGGCGGAGCGGATCGCAATCCCTTCATTCACATGCCGGCGGGTCTGGCCCGTCTGGTGAACAATCGCGACATCAACTGGCACTACTACACCGAGCCGGAGCCGCAGTTGTTCGGGCGGGCGCTGTACTGGCCGCGCGGCCGGGTGCTCGGCGGCAGCAGCTCGATCAACGCCATGTGCTACACGCGCGGCCATGCGCTCGACTACGACGAATGGGGGGCGCTTGCCGGACCAGGTTGGAACCATGCCGCGGTACTGCCATACTTTCTCAAATCCGAGGACCAGGCGCGCGGTGCCAGCGAATATCACGGCGCCGGAGGCCCGCTGTCGGTGGAGGACCTCCGATTCCGTAACCCGCTGAGCGCGGTGTTCGTGGAGGCGGGCGTTGCCTGCGGTCTGGCGCGAAACCCGGATTTCAACGGGGCCTCGCAGCAGGGCGTCGGCTTCTACCAGGTCACACAGCGTCTTGGCCGCCGCTGCAGCGCTGCGGGCGCCTACCTGCGGCCGGCGCGATCGCGGCCAAATCTGACGATCCTGACGCGCTGCCTAGCGCAGCGCGTGGTGTTCTCGGGCACGCGTGCAATCGGCGTCGAGTACCGTCGGGACGGTCGCCTCCGGTTGGCGCGTGCCGAACGTGAAGTGCTGCTGGCCGCCGGTGCCATCGGCTCGCCACAGCTGCTGCAGCTGTCCGGGGTCGGACCCGCCGAGCATCTGCGGCAGCTGAATATCGTGGTCACGGCCGACCTGCCGGAGGTGGGCTGCAACCTGCAGGACCACGTCGATTTCTGCACGCTCAACAAGTGTACCCAGCCGATCACCTACGACTTCAGCACGCTGCAGGAGCTGGGGGTTGCGCTGCGCTATCTGTTCACGCACTCCGGTCCGGGTGTCAGTAACATTGCCGAGGCGGGCGCCTTCGCGCGCACGACTCTGGCGCCCGATCAACGGCCGGATGTACAGCTGCATTTCGTGCCGGCGCAACTCGACGATCACGGCCGCAACCGGCTCCCGGGGCACGGCTTCACGATCCATGCCTGCGTGCTGCGGCCGCACAGCCGCGGACGGCTGCTGTTGCGTTCCAACCGGGCCGAGGACCCGCCGCGCATCCATGCCGGCTATCTGACTGATGCGCGCGATCTCGAGGTGCTGCTCGAGGCCATCAGGCTGTCACGCCAGATCGTCCTGGCCGAGCCTTTCCGGCCGTATCGCGGAGTCGAGGTGTTTCCCGGAGCAGCGGCCACCACGCGATCGCAGCTCGAGGACATGATCCGGCGCAAGGCCGAGACGGTCTATCACCCGGCCGGAACCTGCCGCATGGGCAGCGACGCCGCCTCGGTAGTGGACGCGCAGCTGCGCGTGCGCGGCGTAGAGGGCCTGCGCGTGGTCGACGCCTCGGTGATGCCGCGGCTCATCGGCGGCAACACCAACGCCCCGACGATCATGATCGCCGAGAAGGCGGCAGACTGCGTGCTCGGCGAGGCACGATGAGCTGCCAGCGAAGGTGCCGTTGATCTACGGCACCGAAGAGCCGGCGCGACGCTTCAGCGCGCCCGAACCCCGGTGTTCATAATTTGTACCCGAACGATGCACCGATGATCCGCGGCCGAAGCGGCGTCTGCGCGACGATGAATTGATCGGTGCTGATGAACGTGCTGGCATTCGAATTACTGAGATTCTCACCGTACACGGTTACATACCAGGCATCCTTCGCGAAGCCGATGGACGCGTCGTAGGTCGAGTAAGCGGGATTCTCGAACCGCAGCCTGGAGGTGCTGAGTCCGGCTTGCGCGATCGACGGATTGGAACCTGCCTGCGTGTAGGAATGGCCGCTGTGCGTGGTGTTGAATTGAACGAACGGGGTGTAGCCGGCGACGCTCCACTCGTAGCGGGCGCGCAGGCTGAACTGGATCGGCGGCGCATTGGCGCTCGGGGCGCCGATCGGACCGAACGGATTGGTGGCCGCAACGCAACCGCTGCTGGGGCAGACTTCCGTGATCGGTTTGCCGAAGTTCACGCTTGCCGGATTATTGTCGATCAGTGCCGGCGAATTGGTCTGGCGGCTATGGTTCCAGGATGCCGCACCCTGCAGCGTTAGTCCGCTGGTGACCCGGGCCACCAGCGACGTCTCGATACCCCGGATCAGAAAGTTCTGACCGTTGGTGTCGTAGAAGATGTTGCCGACCAGGCCGGGGTCGAAGAAGGAGATCTGGACGTTGTCCCAGTTCTCCTGGTAGATGGCGCCGTTCCACTGCAGGCGATGATTGAAGAATTCCGTCTTCCAGCCGATTTCGTTGTTGGTCAACTTGTCGGATGAGTACGACTTGGGAACCGCGTACTGCGCCACCCCATCCGGGCCGAGGCCATGCAGCGAACCGCCATTCTGGTTGAAGCCGCCCGGGCGAAAGCCCTGCGAGAACGTGTAATACGCCATCACATCTGGCGTGATATGCCAGGTCAGGTTGCCGCGGCTCTTGAAGCCGGACTCGGTGTCGCGGAGATTCTCGGCGTTGAGATTGTACGAGGAGGCTGATTGGCAGCCACCGGCCGGCACGCCGCCCTCAAAGCAGCCGAAGCTCGACAGGACGCTGCCCAGCGACGAGTTCTCGAAGTGGAAATGGCGCGTGCCCAGCGTGGCCGTCAGCACCTTCGGAATCAGGTCGAAGTCGACCGACGCGAAGAAAGCTATCTGCTTGGTTTCGCGCACCGTGTCCTGGTAGAAGGAGGTGTTGCCGCCCTGAACACCGGGATTCACCACGGTCGTGCCGGGGAAGGTGCCGACGTTCGCGAAGCAGCCGGTATTGCCCGGCGTACCCGCCGCGCCATTCGACGTACACGAAGGAACGGTCTTGTACTGCCAGCCGGTCTGGTCGTACAGCGTGTTGTCCTCGTAGAAAGCCCCGGCGATCGCGCGCAGCCGCCACTCGTCCGGCGTGCTCAGGCGAAATTCGTGCTGCTGGTGGGTGTTGCGCTCGGCCGAGTGCCAGGTGGCACTGGGCGAGTAGCAGGTTGACGCGGCTATGCCGGCTCCCGGACCGTAGCACTGGTAGTAGTCGGCATACACGCCGCGCGCGTAATTGGTGTAGTCGCCGACCTGATCGACGTTGCGTATCAGGTAGCCGCCGGTATAGACCGCTTTCAAATCGCCGAACTTGCCATTCACCGTCCACGCGGTGCTCTCGAATTTATCCTTGTCGTCGGCGCCGTTGAACAGCGTGACTTGGAGCGGCTTGAGCGGCGCACCATCCGAGCTGGTGGGCTGCTGGTAGAACACGCCCTGCGCGTTCATGTTCTGGTAAGACTGCGTGATCAGCACGTCCCAGGCATCGTTGATCTTGTACAGGGCTTCCACGCGCAGGCCCTCGTAGGTAACGGGGTTGATGGCGTTTCCGGTCAAGCCGGCGTTATTGATGACCGGACTGCCGGGCGGCACCTGACAGGCCGGTGCACCGCCCGCGCCCAGATCGGCACATCCGGTCGGGTAGTTCGCATAGTGGATGCCGATATCGGTGTTGCTGCGCGTGAAGGTCGCCGGCATGTTGTCGATATAGCCACCGCGACGGTCGTCGTAGACCACCGCGCGCACCGCCATCGTGCCGGCGATCAGCGGCAGGTTCAACACGGCCGTCAGGTCGGTATTCGGATCGCCGTGAGCGGTCACCGAATAACCGGCCTTGACGTTCGCCTCCGTTGCGTCGAGTTTCGGCTCGTTGGTGATGTAGCGGATCACGCCGGCTTCGGCGCCGGCGCCGAACAGCGTCCCCTGCGGACCCTCCAGCACCTCGATGCGATTCAGGTCGGCGGCATAGACGTCGAGGTTGCGATTCGGGAGCTGTCCGGATTGATTGTCCAGGTAGATGGCGACGTTCGGCCACAAACCAGTCGACGCGCTGCCCTGGCTGGCCTGCGAGCCGGCGCTGAGGCCGCGCATGAAGACCTCGTTCTGGCCCGGTCCGTTGCTCGCCGACGTCACGTTCGGCAGATCCTTGATGTAGTCGTCGAACGTCGAGACATTGAGTTGCTGCAGCGTTTCGGAGGTCAGGGCCTGCATCGAGATCGGCACGTCCTGCATGTTCTGCGTGCGGCGCTGTGCGGTGACGGTGATCTCGGCGAGCATGTCGGTACCCGCTTCGGTACTCTCGGTCGCCGGCTCGGCAGCCAACGCTGCGAAGGACGCGCCTCCCAGGATGGCCGCAACCGCGTAAGAGATCTTCGAATTCATTGCTGGATCCCCTTAGAATTTGATGTGCGCCACGGACGTGCCGGCGAGCGAGCGTGGCATCGACAGCGGCACCCGCTGGTTGCGGGTGCGCGGCCGCTCCGATCGTAGTCGTCGCTCCCCGGGCATTAGATGCAACGCTGCAGGCGCGCGATTGAACGCAGGCGTCATTGGATTTGTGAGTGAGCGCCTGCGATCGTGGCGGCGGGCGTGCATCGGGTTGCCGGGGCGCGCTCAATCGAAAACCCGTGCGCCCGCAGCCTCACCCAACATCGAACGGGCCGGCTGCAGCCGACGCGTGGAGGGCGACAGGCCGTAAGCGTCCTTGAACTGGCGCGAAAAATGCGCGCAGTCGGCATAGCCAGCTTCGATCGCGATTTCAGTCACCGAACGGTCGGTATTCTCGATCAGCCAGTTCGCGTAGCGCATGCGCAGTTGACGATAGAGGGAAGCCGGCCCCACGCCCACCTGCTCGCGACACAGCCGCTCCAGCTGTCGCACCGATACCCCCAGCTCCTGGGCGATGGTGGCGATCGCGACCGGGCGCGCAAGATTCTGCTCCATCAGCAGCAATGCGCGCCGGACGCGCGGTTCGCGCACGGTCTCCGGCAGCGGCGGATGCGGCTGCGCCTCGCTGCCGGATCGGGGGCGATCGAACAGCAGCACCTGACTGGCCTTCTGGGCCACCGCGCGACCGAGGTGGCGCTCGATCAGCCAGGTGGCGAGCGCGGCGGCGCCGGCGCCGCCGGCGCAGGTGATGCGCGGCCCGTCCGCGAGGAACAGACGATCGGCGACCACGTCGTGATCGGGGAACGCCTGCAGGAAGTCCTGATAGTGGTACCAGCTCACGCAGGTACGCCGGCCCTTCATCAGGCCGGCCCGGCACAGGATGAAGCTGCCGGTGCACACGCCGATCAGCGGCACCCGAGCAGCAGCGACTTCGCGCAGATAGCGCGCCGTGGGCTCATCGATCTGGGGACCGGCATGCAGGATGCCGCCGATCACGACCAGGTAATCGAGCGCATCAGGGGCGAGGAATTCGCTGGTCGGCTCGATCATGACGCCGCAGCTGGCGAGTATCGATTCGCGCCGGCCGGCCATGATCGACCATTGCACGTGCATCGGCCGGCTGCGATCGCCTTCGTCTGCGGCCAGCCGCAGGTGATCGATGAACACCGCGAAGGCGGACAGCGTGAAATGATCCGCAAGAATCACGCCCACGCGCAGCGGCACGCGCGCGCCGCGAGGCGCGGTATCGGGATTCTGAACCATCGCCGGTTGGGGCATTGAATAGCCGCTCAATATTATTGACACCCCGACGCAGCTATAATCTACGAACGACTCGGCTGATGCAAGAATTACACCTCTACCCAGCCTTTCTCTTATTGAAACAGAGATTTAGATCTGATAGCTGACCTTCGTTCGACGCAGCCGCCGGCGTCCCAAGCATTGAACGCCCGTTCAGACGACGCCAGTAGGCCCCGCGAGGGCAGCCTCAGGTGTGCCCATCGGTGCTGGCCTCCAAGCCCAGATCCGCCGCCGCGGCCCGCAGCCGGTCCTGCTCGATGTCCATGCTTCGACAGGCGAGGTAATAGACACCGGCCGAGACCGGCAGGCCGACCAGCATGGCCAGGTCGGCGCCGCCCAAGGCGCGGGCCACCGGCCCGATATACATCCCGGTGCTGAAGAACGGGATCATCACCGCGAAACCGAGCGCATAGGCGAGCAGTCCGCGCCAGTTCCAGCGTCCGTACATGCCGTCGGCATTGAAGATCTCGCGGATCGAGTAGTGGCCGCGGCGCACCAGGTAGAAGTCCACCAGGTTGATCGCCGTCCAGGGCGTGAACAGGTACAGCAGCACGGCCAGCAGATCGCCGAACCGGGCGGCAAAGTCGCTCGAGGAGTGCAGCGCGATCGCGGTCGCGAGCATCGCCGCGAGCAGCAGGCTGACCAGGCGCTTGCCGGTGCCGGAAATGACCGGCCTGGAAGCCGGCCGGAAAGTGTCGGCCACGCTCAGCAGCGTCAGCGATGCGCCGTAGAAATTCAGCGACGATATCGTCACCAGGCCGAGCAGGGCACCGAGCAGCAATACCGGGCCGAGGCCGGGCACGATGCTATCGGCAGCGTGCTGCATCGCTGCTGCCACGTCCAGGCTCGGATTGGTGGCGGCCGCGACGGTGCCGACCAGCATCATCCAGGTTCCGCCGATGAACGCGCCCAGATAGGTCCACCAGAACGAGGATCGCACGCTGACGTCGCGCGGCAGGTAGCGCGAATAATCGGATACATAGATCGACCAGCTGAGCTGGTAGGAGGCGGCGGCAAACAATTGCGCAATGAACGCAACGGCGCGAAAGCCGGCAGGGTCCCACTGCGCCGCGGGAAACCTGAGCACGAAGCATGCACCGACCGAGAACACGCACAGGATCGCGATGATCAGATAAGCGAATGCGCGCTGTGCCAGGTGAATCGTGTCGTAACCGACGACCGCCAGCCCCAGGGCCGCGATCGCAAATTCGATCATGGCGGCCGTGGAGCGCGCCGGGATCGACGGGGACAGCTGGTGCAGGACCTGAGCCGCCAGCACCTGATTGAAGGCGTTGAAGCCGATGTAGGCCACCAGCGCTACCGCCCACACCAGCAGCGCGCCGGTATAGCCGAACTGCGGCCGCGACTGAATCATCTGCGGCAGGCCGAGCTGCGGCCCCTGCGTCGAGTGAAACGCCATGAAGAAGGTGCCGAACGCGCAGCCCAGCACCACGGCGAGCCCCGACCACAGCAGGTTGCCGCCGAGGGTGATGCCGAGCACGCCCGCGGCCAGCGTCGCAAGGTTGGCATCGCCCGAGAACCATACCGGCCACAGGTGCCAGACCTTGCCGTGCCGTTCGGCCAGCGGCACATAGTCGATCGAGCGCCGTTCGATGATCCTGGTATCGACCATGCAGCCCCTTACGCGCGGTCCGGAGCCGCCTGAAGTGCCATGCCGCGGTCCGTTTGTTATATTATTATGGTGACATTATAAAAGCTAACCGCAGTCCCGTGCCGCTGGCGTGGGACCGGGCGCACTCTCGAGGATCGTACTCATGCGACAGGTGAAGACGCTGGGTCTGCTCGGTACCGGGGTGATCGGTGGCGGCTGGGCCGCGCGCGCGCTGCATTTCGGCATCGACGTCGTGGCGGCCGACCTCAGGCCGGAGATGCAGGCCTGGATTCGCGGTGCGATCGACAATGCCGAGGGTGCGCTGGCGCGCCTGACCTTTGCGCCGCTGCCGCCCAAGGGCCGGCTGTCGTTCACCACCGACCTGCACGCGATGGCGCGACGGGTGGACTTCATCCAGGAGAACATCCCCGAGCAGCTGGAACTGAAGCAGCGGGTGCTCGCCGACGTCAGCCGGGTGGCGCCCTCGGACGTGATCATCGCTTCGAGCACTTCCGGCCTGATGCCAACGGATCTGCAGCGCGACATGCACTCGCCCGAACGCTTCCTGGTGGCGCATCCGTTCAATCCGGTCTACCTGCTGCCGCTGGTGGAACTGGTCGGCGGCAGCGGCACCTCGAGCCAGGCGCTCGAGGCGGCAGGCAGCTTCTATCGCTATATCGGCATGCATCCGCTGCGCGTGCGGCGCGAAGTCCCCGGACATCTGACCGACCGGCTGCAGGAGGCGCTGTGGCGCGAGATCCTGCATCTGGTCAATGACGGGGTCGCGAGCACCGGCGAGCTCGACGATTCGATCATCTACGGACCGGGGCTGCGCTGGGCGGCAATGGGCACCAACCTGATCTACCACCTGGCCGGCGGGGAGAGCGGCATGCGCCACATGCTGCAGCAGTTCGGACCGTGCCTGAAGTGGCCCTGGACCAAGCTCGAGGCGCCCGAGCTCACCGAGCAGCTGATCGACCGCATGGTCGAGGGCACGCAGGCGCAGGCCAATGGCCGCTCGATACGCGAGCTGGAGCGGCTGCGGGACGATTACCTGGTGGCGATTCAGCAGGTGCTGCGGCAGTTCGATATCGGCGCCGGGGCGACCTTGCGCGCCGTGGAACAGCGCCTGTACCAGCAGAGCGGCTCGACCGCCCGTGCCGCCGTGGCCGAGCCGGGCGCGATCGATGCCGGCCAACCGCTGCGGCTGATCGAGACCCACGTGCGTCCGGAATGGGTCGATTACAACGGCCACATGACCGATTCGCGCTACCTGCAGGTGTTCGGCGATGCCACCGACGCGCTATTGCGCGCGGTCGGCGTCGATGACACCTATCGCGCGTCCGGGCGCGCGCTCTATACGGTGGAAACCCACGTCACGCATCGTGCGGAAGCCAAAGCGCTCGAGCCGCTCTACGTGACCACGCAGCTGCTGGGACTGGACGACAAGCGCGTGTACCTGTTTCACTGCCTGCATCGACGCCGCGATGAGCGTCTGGTCGCGACCGGTGAGCAGCTGTACCTGCATGTCAGCCGCGACGCCGGCAAGGCGTCGCCGATGGACGGCGCGGTGCGCGCCCGGCTGGAGAAAATCCGTGCCGCCCATGCGAACATCGCGCAGCCGGCCCGCTCGGACCGTCACCTGAGTCTGTCGAGGAGTTGAGGCCAGTCCCATGCCCAAGATCGTCGATCACGATCAACGCCGCGACGAAATCGCGCTGGTCGCCTGCCGCGTGGTGGCCGATTACGGATTCGATCAGGCCACCGTGGTACGCATCGCGCGCGAGGCCGGCTACACCACCGGCATGGTCGCGCATTACTTCGATACCAAGCAGGACATCATCATCGCCGCACTGCGCCTGATCCTGCGACGAATCGAGGAGCGCCTGACGCGAGCGGCCGGACAGACACGCCCGGATCTTCTGCTGCTGCTCACCGAGGCATTGCCGGTGGACGAGCAGCGCTATACGGAGTGCGCGTTCTGGATCGCCTTCTGGGGCCAGGTGTCGGCCGACAAGCGCCTCAAGCGCATCAATGCGTGGGTGCATCGCGAGTACATGCGGCTGTTCGAGCGCTGCCTGGCGCGCGCCTGGCCGGAGTGGGGCCAATGGTCGGCCGCGATACGCGACCAGGTGCTGCGCTCGGTCGTGACCTTCATCAACGGACTCACGGCCGGCGCCGTGGTCAGCCAGAGCAACTGGCCGGCCGAGAAGCAGGTCGAACAGCTGCGACTGCAATTGCAATTGCTGCGCGCCTGGGCGGGCACCGCCACGGCCGCGGGCCCCGACAAGGCCAGGAAAACCAGCAAGCCTTCCGCGTCGGGATCGTCGGCGGCATAAGCGGCGTCATTTTCCATCTTGCACCGGGGAGGCACCCATGGACTTCGCGCTCACCGAAGAACAGCAGATGATCGTCAGGTCCACGCGCGAATTCGTGGAGCACGAGCTCTATCCGCATGAACCGGAGATCGAGCAGAGCGGGGTGCTGCGGCCGGAACTGCTGCGCGAGCTCAAGGCCAAGGCGATCGATGCGGGCCTGTACGCCGCCAATATGCCGGTGGCAGTCGGCGGCGCCGGCCTGGACTGCGTGACCTGGGTGCTCTACGAGAAGGAACTAGGGCGCACCAGCTACGCGCTGCATTACAGCTGCGTGGCCCGGCCGTCGAACATCCTGCTGGCCTGCGAAGGCGAGCAGCGCGAACGCTATCTGCTCCCGGCGGTGCGTGGCGAGAGATCCGACTGCCTGGCCATATCCGAACCCGGGGCAGGCTCGGATATGCGCAGCATGAAGACCAGCGCGGTCGAGCGCGGCACGGATTTCGTGATCAATGGCACCAAGCATTTCATCAGCCATGCCGATCACGCGGATTTCGTCATCCTGTTCGCGGTCACCGGCGAGGAACAGACCGCGCGCGGCAAACGCAAGCTGATGACGGCGTTCCTGGTCGACAAGGGCACCCCTGGGTTCGAGGTAATGCCCGGCTACCGCAATGTCTCGCATCGCGGCTACAACAACAGCATCCTGCAATTCAACGATTGCCGGCTGCCCAGGTCAGCCGTGTTGGGCGAGGTGCACAAGGGATTCGAGGTCGCCAATACCTGGCTCGGTGCCACGCGCCTGCAGGTGGCGGCCAACTGCCTGGGTCGCGCCGATCGCGCGCTCGGGCACGCCAAGCAATGGGCCGTCGATCGGGTGCAGTTCGGCCAGCAGATCGGAAAGTTCCAGGGCGTGGCGTTCAAGCTCGCGGACATGGCGGTGGAGCTGCGCGCGGCCGAGCTGCTGACGCTGGAGGCGGCCTGGAAACGCGATCACAACACCGCCAGCGACATGGATATGGCGATCGCGAAACTCAAGGCCACCGAAATGCTGGCGATGGTTGCCGACGAGGCGCTGCAGATTCACGGTGGCATGGGGCTGATGACCGAGATGCCGCTGGAACGGATCTGGCGCGATGCACGCATCGAGCGGATCTGGGATGGTACCAGCGAGGTGCAGCGGCACATCATTTCGCGCGCACTGCTGCGCCCGCTCGGCGGCTGACCGGCCGGCTTCGGTTGCAGCGCTAGCGGGCTAGGTCTCCCCGGCGCACGCGTACTGCCAGGCGTCGTGACACAGGAAGTGAAAGCGGTACGGGCCTGCGCCGTCGGTGCCGAGCGCTTCGATCTCGTATTCGACCTCATTGTCCTTGATCAGCGCGTCGCAGAGCGCGCAGGGCTGATTGCTGCCGCGGCCTCCCCAGGTGCGATAGTGGGTGATGCAGCGCAGGCGGCCGTCGCGGATGCGCGCGCGCGCGCGTACTCGCAATTCCTCGTCGAGTCGGCTGGGTGGCATAGGTTCGGCCTCCAACTTCCAGTGTCGAGCGTTTTCCATTCCCATCCCCGGTACCTCCGCCCCGTGGCACAGCGAAATCATGACGATGGAGGCTAAGCAAATGCGACTGAACGCTGACTGAATCGCGTTGCAGCCGGTTTGACGACGCCCGCCCATTACCGCTAGCGTGTCCTGAGCGATGTCCGGCGTGACGCAATCGTCGCGAGGGAGCGGCCTCTGAGAGTATTCGTGCTGGGTGGCACCGGCTCGATCGGTGCGGCGGTGGTCGAGGCACCTACAACGGATCGGGAATTGACTCCGTCCCGGTCGGCGTCATTGCCCGAGCGATGGCTCGACGGGCGGGCGTGGCGGTGCAGCCATTGATCCGCTCCGCCGACGAAGTGGCCGCGGCACTGGGTGAATGGGCGCGAGGCTATGCGATCGATCAGCGCATGAGCGGCGACAAGGCACGCCGTGATCTGGGCTGGAAGCCGGAGCATACCAACCCGCTCGCCGATGCCTGCTGATGCGGCGTGGTCGTTGCCGTGCAGTGCGGCGGTGTGCTCGAAGTGCCGGGTGTTGCCAAGGGCTCACTCAGGGCTTCTTATCCGGCACCTTCATGTCCTCGGGGTGCAGGATGTTGAACTTCATTCCGTCGGCCCCGACGAAATCTCCCGGCACCATTCCGGCAGGACAGGCGCCCGTGTACTTGCTGTCGCTGATCACCGTCACGGTTCCGTCGGCCTGATGAATTTCCGTATGCACCGCCGTGTCCCCCTTGAAGGTGGTGACGCTGGTGCTCTTTCGGACCTGGCCGCCGATGTTGCATTCGGTCTGCTCGGTGTAGACCGAGCCATCGTGGCTCAGACCGGTGATCTTGCAGGGTTGATCGGTTTTCTTGTGGGCATCGATGACGCTTTGCATGACCGCGGTGCTGTTGCACAGCGAGCCGGTCTGCGGAGGCCGCTTGGCGTCGCTCATGGTCGTCGTGGTCGACCACAGACCCGGCTTGATATCCGGATAGTCTCCGGCGCCGGCCGCGCCCGCGACGCAGGCAGTGGACAGCAATCCCAGCAACAGCGGCATTTTCATCGGTCGGCTCCGTAGATTCGTTATAGGTCGGGGACCGCGGCGAATTATCGTCGATCGCCGCGCGGCCAGGCAGCGTTGGCGCCGGTACGCGCCTGCTATTTGCCCCGCCACAGCGGCGGGCGCTTCTCGGTGAACGCTCGGGCGCCCTCCTTGAGATCTTCCGAGCGAATCACCTGCTGCACGGCGTGCAGGCTGTCGTGAAGCTCGAAAGCCTGGTGCTCGGAAACCATCTCGGAGTGGCGCAACAGCTGCTTGATCGCCGGAAACAGCAGCGGCGGGCCGGCGGCGAGCTGTCGCGCGATCTCGCGCGCCTTGACCAGGCCCTGGCCCTTGGGCACCACGTGATTGGCCAGACCCCAATGCTTGGCTTCAGCGGCGTCCATCCAGCGGCCGGTCATCAGGAACTCGACGGCGATGTGATACGGAATCCGCCGCCGCAACTTGATCGTGCCGGCATCGGCCAGCACGCCGACGTTGATCTCCGGCAGGGCGAAGCGGGCGTGCTCCTCCATCACGATGATGTCGGTGCCGAGCACGATCTCGAAGCCGCCGCCGCAGGCGATGCCGTTGACCGCGCTGATGATCGGTTTGTCGAGATTGCGCGGGTGATTCAATCCGCCGAATCCGGCGGCTCCCCAATCCTCATCCGACTCCTCGCCGGCGGCCGCGCCCTTGAGGTCCCACCCGGCGCAGAAAAACCGGTCACCGGCGCCCGTGACGATCGCGATGCGAAGAGCCGAATCGTCGCGAAACGAGCTGAATATCTCATTCAATCGCAGACTTGCCGCGAGATTGATCGCGTTGGCCTTGGGGCGATCGAGCGTCACCTCGAGAATCGGGCCATCGGTGGCGGTTTTGATACCCTCAGACATCGCAATGCTCCTGTTCCAGGGATTGGCGCGGGATAAGTCAGTCAGGCAAGCCGGATCAGCGCATCGACCGCAACGGCCCCCCGGCCGCGGGGTCGAACGATCACCGGATTCATGTCCAGTTCGACCAGCCGTTCGATGTTGGCCTCCGCGTAGCGCACGCACGCCAGGGTGAGCGCCGACAGCGCCTCGACGTCGGCCGCGGGCCGGCCGCGATAGCCGCCGAGCAGCTTGCCGACAGTCAGGCGCATGAAGGCCGCTTCGATCGCGGCCGGCGTGAATGGCGGCAGCAGACTCACGCTGTCGCGCAGCAGTTCGGTCAGCACGCCACCGGCGCCGAGCACCAGGGTCTGCCCGAACTGAGCGTCGAGGGTCACGCCGATGAGAACCTCCGCGACGCCATCGTTCACCATTTCCTCGACCAGGATCGTGTCGGACAGTATAGCCAGGCGCTGCGCCGCCGCCGCCGCCTCCGCCGCCGATCGCACATCGACGATCACGCCGCCGACGTCGGACTTGTGTTCGAGGTGCGCGCCGGCCGCTTTGATGACCACCGGAAAGCCGATGGATTCTGCGGCGGCTACCACGGCTGCGTTCACGCCGGCGAGGTCGCTGACCGCGATGACACGCGAGCGCGGGATCTGGACGCCGAAGGCCGCCAGAGCGGCCTTGCCGTCGTACTCGGCCAGGGTGCGGGCAGCATTGGATGGCGGCTGTGCCGGCAATCGCAGCTGCACGCGCCTGCCGCTGCGCCAGGTCTCGCCGACGGCGCCGGCGAGATCGATGGCCTCGAGCGCTTCGCGTTGACCCTGCAGCGGGGCGACGCCGGCGGCAAGGCACTTCTCGCGCGTGATCGGCGCGAGCGATTCGGGCATCGAACAGATCAGCGCGACGCGGCTCGGGCCGCCTGGCAGGGTGGCGATATATTCGTCGATGACGGCGAAGTAGCTGGCCGGATCGGCCTGCTCCTCGGGCGGACAATCCACCATCAGCCCGACTGCGTCGAATCCCGCGCTCCGCACCGCCGAGAACATCGATCGCATCGCCGGCCGGTCGAACCAGATGTGGGTGTGGAAATCGAATGGATTGGCGATGGTAACCCGATCGCCGAGCACTTCGCGCAGCCGCTCGGTTGACGCAGCGGGGAACGCCGGGAACTGCAGTCCCAGCTGTCGCGACGCATCCGCGGTCATCGCCATGTCGCCACCGGAGGCGCCCATCACCAGCACGCGCCGGCCCGGGAGCGGGCCACCGGTATGGAATATCTTCAGCGTCTCGCACAGCGTGGCCAGTGAGTCGCAGCGCGCAATGCCCGCCTGCCGGCAGAACGCATCGAACACGACGTCGGCGCCGGCGAGCGAGCCGGTGTGACTGCGCGCGGTTCGCGCGGCTGCTTCGGTACGTCCGGCCTTGACCAGCGCGACCGGCTTGCCGGCCGCGCGCGCCTTGTCCACCGCCCGCGCAAAGCCCGCGGCATTCCTGATGCCCTCGATATAGATTCCGAAGGCCGTGACGCGATCCTCTCCGGCCAGCAGTTCGATCATGTCTTCAACCGCCAGGCGGGTCTGATTGCCGACTGTGAGCACGTAGCCGATCGGCAGCGAGCGATCTCCGAATATCAGATTGAGCGCGATCGTGCCGCTCTGGCAGATCAGCGCGACGCCGCGCTCGGGCCGGTAGCCGACCACCTGGTCCGGCCACAGCGCGGCGCCGTCGAAGAAATTGATGAAACCGTAACAATTGGGACCGAAGAACGGCAGGTCGGCAGCGTTCGCGACCAACTGTTCGGTCAACCGCTGGCCCTCGGCGCTGCCAGTTTCGGAGAAGCCCGCGGCGAAGCAGACGAAGCCGCCGGCACCGCTGCGCGCGAGCGCGGCCGCAATCCCTGGTACCTCGCGATTCGGGGCGGCGATGAAGGCGGCATCCGGAACCCCCGGAAGCTCATCCACGGAACGGAAATACGGCGTCTCGGGCGACGATGGCCGCTGCGGATGAATCCGCCACAGCTTGCCGTCGTAGCCGATGGCGCGGCTGGCCGCAACCGCCGCGTCGGCCCAGGCGCCGCCGATCATCGCGATGCTGCGGGGCGAGAGCAGTCGCTGGATGGCCCGTGGATTCATCTATCGACCGCGCAATTCCATGCGCCGGGAGCCGGGGCCGGGCCACGGAGCGTCCGCGTTCGCGGGCGCCAGAGTGCCGATCGCGGCGGCGATCTCGGGCGGAAACGGCGTGGTGGATACCGCTTCGCCCTGGTGCACATGCAGCAGCATGAACTCGGCGGTCGCAGCCTGTGCGCTCTGGCCCTCGCAGCCGAGGTCGAAGGCGGCGTGAATGCGCTTGTGATCGGCCCCGAGCAGACGCACGCTGACCACGACGATGTCGCTCGCGTGCACCTCGCGCAGGTAGTGGATGTGCATCTCGACCGTGTAGAGCGTATTGCCGGTCGCGGCGCGGTAGGCCGCATCCATGCCCAGGCGGTCCATCAGCGCATCGCTCGCCTGGCTCAATATCAGCGCGTAGTAGGCGTCGCGCAGATGGCCGTTGTAGTCGATCCATGCAGGCAGGATCGCGGTCCGATGGATCGGGGCTGCCGGCACGAGTGGACTGCGCTCGAGGTGATCCGCGGTCGGGGCGGGGCTGTTCAGTGCAGCTGCAACCGCTCGCGCGTTTGCGCCGGCGACAGTATGCGCGCTCCCATGGCCTCGACGATAGTGCGCGCTTTCTGAACCAGCTGCGCATTGCTCGCGTACACACCACGGCTCAGATACAGGTTGTCCTCCAGGCCGACGCGCACGTTGCCGCCGAGCAGCACCGACTGTGCCACCCATGGCATCTGCATGCGGCTGATGGCGAACGAGCTGAAAATGCAGCCGGGCGGCAGCGTGTTGACCATCGCCAGCAGATGGCCGACGTCGGCCGGCGCGCCGTAGGGAATTCCGGTGCACAGCTGGATCAGGGCCGGGGCGGGGATCAGCTGCTCCTTCATCAGCTGCTTCACGAACCACAGATTGCCGGTGTCGAACACCTCGAGCTCGGGCTTGACACCCAGATCCCGCAGGATCTGGGCGCCCCGCCGCAGGTAGTTCGGGGTCGACACATAGGCGCGGTTGCCGTCGCCGAAATTGAGGCTGCCGCAATCGAGCGTGGCGATTTCCGGCCGGTACAACCCCTCCTGGCACAGGTCGATGACGTGGCGCATGCGCTGTTCCTGGCTGCAGAAGTCGCTGCCAGGCGCAGGGGTGTCCTCCAGCCCGCGCTCGCCGACGCAGATATAGCCGCCCATGCCGCAGGTCAGATTGACGATCACGTCCACGCCACTTTCACGGATGCGCTTGACGACCTCACGGTAGTGGCGCGTCTCCATGCTGAAGGCACCGGTCTCGGGCTCACGCACGTGAAGGTGCACGATGGCAGCACCGGCACGCGCGGCGTCGACCGCCGCGGCCGCGATCTGTTCCGGAGTGATCGGGCAGTGCGGGCTTTTGGTGACGTTGGTGTCGTCGCCGGTGATGGCGCAGGTGATGAACACGTCGTGATTCATGGCGACCCCCGGTCGGATCTGCGGCAGTGGTAAATATTATGCAGTCAATAATATAATGATGGGCGACACTGCGGCAAGTCGTGCGCCGCATGTGGCCGCGTCCCGCGGCGCCGGACAGCTCGAGGGGGAAGGGCGATGCAGACACAGTTGTTGATCGGCGGCCGACTGGTGCCAGGTGAGGGACCGGTCGAGCCGGTACTGGATGCGGCCACCGGCGGCGTGATCGCCTCGGTTGCCGCCGCGAGTACGGCGCAGGTGCATGCGGCGGTGGCGGCGGCGGAGCAGGCGTTTGCAGGCTGGGCACGGCGCGCGCCCAAGGATCGTGCAGCGTTGCTGCTGAAGATCGCCGATCACATCGAGGCACAGGCGCAAGGCTACGCGGCGCTCGAATCGCACAACACCGGCAAGCCGCTGGCCGCGGCGCTCAACGACGAGCTGCCGGCGATCGCCGACGTGTTCCGCTTCTTTGCCGCGGCTGCGCGCACCCAGCACGGTCCGGTCGCGGGAGAGTACCTGCCGGGCCACACCAGCTTCGTGCGGCGCGACCCGATCGGCGTCGTGGCTTCGATCGCACCCTGGAACTATCCGCTGATGATGGCCGCCTGGAAGCTCGCGCCGGCGATCGCCGCCGGCAATACGGTGGTTCTCAAGCCCTCCGAGCAGACGCCGCTGACGGCGCTGATGCTTGCGCCGTTGCTGGCCGAACTGCTGCCCGCCGGCGTCGTCAACGTGGTTTGCGGCCGCGGCGATCCGGTCGGCACCACGCTGGTGGCGCACCCGCGCGTGCGCATGGTGTCCCTGACCGGGGATGTGGCGACCGGCCAAAAGGTGCTGGCCGCGGCTGCCGGCAACCTCAAGCGCACCCATCTGGAACTCGGTGGCAAGGCGCCGGTCATCGTGTTCGACGACGCCGATGTTGGCGAGCTGATCGCGGGTATCCGCGGATTTGGCTTCTACAACGCCGGCCAGGACTGCACGGCGGCGTGCCGGATGTACGTCGGCGCACGCATCTACGAGCGCGTGGTCGCCGATCTGACGCAGGCGGTGCGCACCATCAAAGTCGGGCGCCAACAGGAGCCCGGAGTCGAGATGGGTCCGCTGATATCGCGTGGTCAGCGCGAGCGCGTGGCCGCTTTCGTCGCGCGCGCCGCCGCCGAGCCGCACATGCAGGTCACGACCGGCGGCATGGCGCGTGCCGGCGAGGGATTCTTCTACGAGCCGACCATCGTTGCGGGGGCGAGGCAGACCGACGAGATCGTGCAGCGCGAAGTGTTCGGACCGGTCGTTTCCATCACCCGCTTCACCGACACCGACGAGGCGGTGCGATGGGCGAACGACTCGGAGTACGGACTGGCCTCGTCGGTCTGGACGCGCGACATCGGCCGCGCCATGCAGGTCGCGGCCCGGCTGCAGTACGGCTGCACCTGGATCAACACGCATTTCGCCGGTGTCAGTGAGATGCCGCACGGCGGTTTCAAGCGCTCCGGCTATGGCAAGGACCTGTCGATGTACGCGCTCGAGGACTACAGCGTGCCGCGCCATGTGATGGTGAGGCTATAGCCGATGAGGCCCGATCGGCCGGTGTTGCCGGCAAGCCGGTCGGCCGGGGCGGCGGCGTTGGCAGGCCTGGTTCTGGCGGTGGCCGCGCTGAGCGGCTGCCATGCGGATACGCACGGCGGCGCCGCGGGCGGCCGCAGGGCGGCCGAGGACAAGGTGCTCAACGTCTATAATTGGGCGGACTACATCGGCAAGGACACGCTGGCGAAGTTTGAAAGTGCCACCGGCATCAAGGTGGTCTACGATACCTACGATGCCGATGAAACCCTGGAAGCCAAGATGATGGCCGGCGACTCGGGCTACGACGTGGTGAGTACCTCGACCGATTTCTTCAGCCGCCAGATCAAGGCCGGAATCTATCAGCCACTCGATCGCAACAAGCTGCCCAATTGGAAAAATCTCGACCCCGAGGTGCTTGCGGTCGAAGCCCAGGCCGACCCGGGCAACCGCTATGCGATGCCGTACCTGCGACATGTCAATGGCTTCGCCTACAACGTCGACATGATCCGAGCCCGCATGCCCGATGCTCCGCTCGACAGCCTCGACATGATATTCAAGCCGCAGATCATCGCGCGCTTCGCCGACTGCGGCGTGTCGTTCCTCGATCAGGCCGAGGATGTGCTGCAGCTTGCCTTGAACTATCTGCACCTCGACCCGAATTCCACCAATCCCGAGGACTACAAGCGTGCCGAGAAACTGTTGCTCGCGGTGCGTCCCTACATCCGCGCCTTCGACTCCACCGAGTATATGAATGGCCTGGGTAACAAGGAGTTCTGCATCTCGATGTCATGGTCAGGCGATTATGCAGCGGCCAGGGCGCGCGCCAAGGCCGCCGGCGTAAACGTCAACCTGGCGTTTACCGTGCCCAGGGAAGGCGCCAACGCCTCGTTCGACGCGTTGTTGATTCCGGCCAACGCACCCCATCCGGATGCCGCGCACCAGTTTCTGAACTTCATACTCGAGCCGCAGATCATTGCGGAGATTACCAACGAGATTCATTACGGCAACGACAACGTCGCGTCCAGGCCGTATGTCGACCCGCAGATCCTGAATGATCCGGCGATCTATCCGACGCCGCAGATGGCAGCGAGGCTGTATCAGTCCGCGGAAGTCAATCCGGCTCTCGAGCGGATCCGCACGCGCACCTGGACACGCATCAAGACGGCGAGGTGATCCGATGAGCCCAGGCAGTACCAGCACCACCGCGGCCACGCCGCCGAGCGTCGTACAACCGCCTGGCGCGCAGCCGCCCGCGGCGCGGCTGCAGGTCACCGCGGCCAATGAGCTTACGATCGAGCACGCCGATGGGCGGCGCCATGCGATCCACCCGATCTGGCTGCGCGAGCGCTGCCAGGATGCAACCACGCTCGACCTGCATACCGGTCAGCGCCTGCACGACCCCTCGGATCTGGATCCCCAACTGGCGCTGATCGCGGTCGCGCCGATCGAGAGCGGGCGCTTTCGCGTGCGCTTCAGCGACGGCCACGAGTCGGAGTTCCTGGAACGCGACATCCTGGTGGAGGCGGCGCTGCCCGCCGGTGACCACGACTTGCCTGCGCCGCGGCTGTGGAACGCATCGCTCGAGCTCGGCGCGCGCGCGCGCTGGAGCAACCAGCCGACCGATGCCGAGCTGACCGAGTGGCTTGCGCAGTTCCTGGAACTCGGCTTTGTGATCTTCAGCGACGTGCCAACGCAGCCCGGGGCGATACGGCGCGTCGCGTCGACGTTTGGCTTCATCCGTGACACCAATTTCGGCGCGCTGTTCGATGTGCGCTCGACTCCCGACGCCATCGACCTGGCGTATACGGCGCTGGCGCTGGATCCGCATACCGACAATCCGTACCGCTGGCCGGTGCCCGGGGTGCAACTGTTGCACTGCCTGGTCAACCAGACCTCGGGCGGCCTGTCCACGCTGGTCGACGGCATCGCCGCCGCCGAGACACTGCGTGCGAACGACGCGGAAGCGTTTCGACTGCTGTCGCAGACACCGGTGCGATTTCGCTATCGGGACGCCACCACCGAGCTGGTGGCCAGCGCCCCGCCGATCGAACTCGATGTCACCGGCCGCGTGCAGACGGTGCGCTTCAGCCCGCGGCTGGATTTCGTGCCGCTGCTGCCGCCGGCGGAGCTCACGCGCTACTATCGCGCGCGGCGCACATTCGACCATCTGCTGCGTTCGCCGCAGTTCCAGCTTCGGTTCCTGCTCAATGCAGGCGACCTGATGATGATGGACAATCGGCGCTTGCTGCATGGTCGCACCGGTTTCGACCCGGCCGAGGGGCTGCGTCACCTGCAGGGCTGCTATATCGATATCGATGGGCCGCGCAGCCTGTATCGGGTGCTGCGACGCCGCCAGGCAACTTCAAACGGGAGTGCGCGATGAGCGAGATGGTGAGTTTTCGCAGGATGCAGGACGGTACCCGCGAGGACTACCTGCTGCTCGATCGATCGGAACGCAATTACGCCGTCGGGTTGCCGGACCGGGTGCTCGGCGCACTGCGCCGGCTCGACCATTCACTCGAGGGTTACCCGGTGAGCCGGCTCGGGCACTCGCTGCAGGCGGCGACGCGCGCGCTCAGTGACGGCGCGGATGACGAACTGGTGCTCGCGGCGCTGATCCACGATGTCGGTGACGAACTGGCGCCGTACAACCACGCCGAGCTGGCCGCGGCCATCGTGCGGCCGTACGTGCGGGCCGAGGTGAGCTGGATCGTCGAGCAGCACGGTCTGTTCCAGAATTATTACTACGTGCACCATCTGGGCGGCAACCGCAATGCGCGTGACCGCTTCAAGGGCCATCCGTGGTATGCGGCCTGCGCCGCATTCTGCGAGCGCTGGGATCAGGCATCGTTCGATCCGGACTATCCGAGCAAGCCACTGGAGACGTTCGAGCCGCTGGTGCGCCGCATCTTCAGCCGGCCGGCCCACGATCCGCGCTACACGGCCGAACCGGCGGCATGAGCGCGCGGCGCTGCCGGGTGAGCGGCGGGTAGCGGACAGGGCGGCGGGGGGCGAGCGCGGGCGCGCCGCGGGCGTGCCGCCCTCACTGCTCCGCCATCTGCATCTCCAGCGCCCGCCTCTGATCGGCTCGACGCATGAAATAGCCTGCTCCGATCACACAGGCGCCCACGGCGCAGATGATCAGGCTGGCGAGCGCGTTGACATCGGGACTGACGCCAAGCTTGACCTTCGAGTAGATGACCATCGGCAGCGTGCTCGCGCCCGGTCCGGAGACGAAGCTCGAGATCACCAGGTCGTCGAGCGACAATGTGAAGCTCAACAGCCAGCTCGAGAGGATCGCCGGCGCCAGGATCGGCAGGGTGATCTCGAGGAAGGCGCGCGCCGGCCCGGATCCGAGGTCCATCGCCGCCTCCTCGAGCGATCGGTCAGCCGTCTGCAGGCGCGACTGCACGGTGATGGTGACATAGGCGCAGCAGAAGGCCACGTGCGACAGCACGATGGTGGTGAAGCCGCGGTGCGGCCACGAAAACATCTGGAACATCGAGACGAACAGCAGCAGCTGCGTGATGCCGGTGATGATCTCCGGCATCACCAGTGGTGCGTTCACCATGCCGGTCAGCAGCAATCGGCCGCGAAACCTGGCGAAGCGTACCAGCGCGATCGCCGCCATTGTCCCCAGGACCACCGCGGCGGTGGAGGCGGTGACCGCCACTTCCAGCGACAGCAACGCCGCCTGCAGCAGCGCTCGGTTGTGCAGCAGCTGCAAATACCAGGCGGTCGAGAACCCGCCCCAGACGTTGACCAGCGGTGATGCATTGAATGAATAGGCGATCAGCACCAGAATCGGCAGATACAGCACCGCGATCCCCAGACACAGGATGGCGAGCAGCATCGGGGAGTAGCGCCGTTCCATCGCGTTCAGGCCTCGAGCTGCTTGATGTTGTAGTACTGATACACCGCGATCGGACCGGCGAGCAGCAGCAGAAACGCAATCGCAACGGCGGAGGCCACCGGCCAGTCATGGTTGCCGAAGAATTCGTCCCACAGCACGCGACCGATCATGAGATTGTCCGGCCCGCCGAGCAGCGACGGGATGACGAATTCGCCGACCGCGGGAATGAACACCAGCATCGAACCGGCGATGATGCCCGGTATCGACAGCGGCAGCGTGACGTCGAGGAACACGCGCCACGGCGGACTGCCGAGGTCGGAGGCCGCCTCGAGCAGCGCACGGTCGAGCTTCTCGAGCGTGGCGAACAGCGGCAGTACCATGAACGGCAGATAGGAGTAGATGATGCCGAGGTAGACCGCAAGGCTCGTGCGCATGATCCTGAGCGGTTCGTGGATGAGCCCGAGGTGCAGCAACACGGTGTTGAGGATGCCGTTGTCGCGGATGATCCCCTCGAGCGCATAGACGCGCAGCAGGAAGGATGTCCAGAATGGCAGAATGATGATCAGCAGCAGCACGTTCTGCGTCGACTTGGATGCCCGCGCGATGGCATAGGCCATCGGGTAGCCGAGGCCAAGGCAGATCAACGTCGAGAAGAATGCGGTCTTGAGCGAGTAAAGATACGCGACGCCGTAGACGTCATCGGTGAACAGGTACCGATAGTTGCCCAGGCTGAGGCTCAGCTGCAGATGATGATCGGGGCTGATCGACCAGACGTCGGTGAACGGCGGCACGCGCGCAGCCGTCTCGGCGAAGCTGATCTTGAACGCGAAGGCGAACGGAATGAGAAAGAAAATCAGCAGGAACAGCAACGGCGGCAGAATGATGAGCCAACGGCCCGGACGCTCGGTCAGTTTCATCAGTCGCGCAGGATTGTGCCCCTGGGGGCTATTGTGCGCGATAAACTTGGCCCGGTGTATAAATTTCGCCCCGTCGCGTTCACGCCGTGCGCCGCGCCGCGCCGGCTGTGAGTCGCGGTAGCCATCGTGTCACGCGCAAGAGCGCCCACGGCCGCCAGCACCCGCGACCAGACCGGCCCGGGCCGGGCGACGCGCATTCGTCAGCGCCAGCGGCTGATCGACGCCTGCATTTCCGCGCTGCATATCCACGGGCCGTCGCGCACGACCGTCGAGAAGGTCGTTGCGATCGCCGATCTGTCGCCGGGCATCGTGAGGTTCTATTTCGACTCCAAGGCGGCGATGCTGGTGGCGTCGCTGGAGTACCTGGCATCCGAGTTCGAGCAGCGGGTGCTGCTGCCGGTGTCGCAGCTCAGGGGATCGCCGGTGCAGGCGCTGGAACTGCTGGTGAATCTGTATCTTGATCCGGAGATCGCCAGCCCGCGCAAGGTATCGGTCTGGTACTCATTCTGGGGCGAGGCCAGCTCGCGGCAGGAGTACTACGACATCTGCGGCAAGAAGGACGAGGATTTTGCCGCCCTGGTGCGCGACCTGATCGAGCGGCTGATAGCGCAGACCGGCGCCACGCACCTCGATGCCGACGGCATCGCTCTCGGGCTCATCGGCGTGCTGGAGATCCTATGGCAGACCTTTGCATTTCAGAGCGAGTCGAGCATCGACCGCCCGGCCGCAAGGCGGCGCACGCTGGCCTATCTGCGCTCGGTTTTTCCGGGACAGTTCGGCCCTGCCCCGGCGCATGGGGTCGGCGAGCCGGACGAACGCGCGCGTGACCTGACCGGGTCCGGCGCGCACGACGATTCCGATGCCGGGCCGTTGCCGAGCGCGACGCCCGTGGCGGCCGATCAGACCCAAGCGCCGCGCAGCCGCCTGCCGGCATGGGCCTATGCGCACGCCAGGCTGCTGGCCGCGGAGTGCGAGCGGTTGCTGCGACCGGCCTGGCAGGTCATCGGCCACGACGCCGAGCTCGCGGCGGCGGGGGATTTTCTGAGCGGCGAGCTGGCCGGCGAGCGCTCGCTGGTGGTGCGCGATGAGCGTGGCCGGCTGCGGGCGTTTCGCAACGCCTGTCGACGCCGGCCGCATGCGCTGGTGATCGCGCGCACCGGGCACTTCGAGGGCGCCATTCACTGCGGGTCGCACCATCTCACCTATCGGCTGGATGGGCGACTGGTCGATGGCGACACGCCCGGGGATCTGACGCCGCTCGAGCTTACGCAATGGGGACGGCTGATTCTGGTGCGCGCGCGCGGCGCGGCCGACACGGCGTCTTCAGATGGCGCCGCCTGTGACGTCGACTGGGGCATGTTCGACCGCCTGGCGCCCAGCAGCGCGCAGCGGATCGAAGTTGCCGCCGACTGGAAGCTGATCGTCGAGCGCTGGCTCGAGGCGCCCGACGGGCAGCGCCAGTTCCTGCCGCCGAATCAGCTGATCGAGGCGCGGCGCGACGCGGCGCTGATTCTGCAGGTCATTCCGGTGGCGCCCGGGCGCTGCCGGATCCAGCGCTTCGACTATCTGGGGGGCGCGCGGCGTGCGCGCGGATCCGCCCTCGGTGGCTGGCAGCGGCAGGTCAACCGTTGGCTGCAGCAGGAAATCGCGCTCGCCGAGTCCACTCAGACCGGCCTTGCCGGCGCGTTCGCAGAGTTCGAGGACAGCGGACCCATTAGCGCACCGCTGGCGCGGTTCCGGCAATCCATCACGGCGCTGCTGCTGGGCATTCCGGCGCTGCCGGAGCGCTAGGCAAAGCGCGCCGGCGGGCTCGACAGGCGTACCTCGGGGATGCGCTCTCGCAGCAGTTCGTGGAACTCGAGCATGCAGTTCTCGAGCCGCGACAGCGGGCCCGGCTCGTAGCTGCCCGATGCCAGGCCCTGCTGGACGCGACGGCACAGAAACTCGTCCTCGCGCTGCACCTGCCGATTGATGCGCGCGCTCAGATAGCGAACGATGCGCATCTCGCGCCGTGCATCCGGCAGCGCATAGGAGGCGCCGCGAATCGCACATTTGCCCGGGCCGCGCGGCAGTACCTGGAAGAAATCCATCTGGTCGGGGAACACGTCGATGCCGAGATTCGGCAGCATGCTATAGAAGCTCCAGCGCTTGCGGTGCCGCTCCGGCAGCTCCTGGCTGACCTGGCCGATCAGGCGCTGGTACATGCGCTCGCTCCACTGGGAGGACTCGCGCTCGCGCATCCAGCTGATGCCGCGGGCAACGCCGCTCGGCAGGTTGACCTGATCGTCGTAGTCCGGCGTGAACATCCGGTTCAGACCCGGATGTCCGATCGGTACGTGGTAGGACTCGAGGTAATTGTCCATCGCAATCTTCCAGTCGCAATCCCAGTGCTCGAGGTAGAACGACCCCAGCGGGACCATGTCCCCGAAGCGGTGCGGCGCGAACTCGTCGAGAAAACTGCCCCAGATCTGCTCCAGCGGCGGCGGTGTGCCGGCGAGGCACACGAACACGAAGCCCATCATCACCTGCGAGCGCACCGGCTTGAGCGCAAATTGCGTGCGGTCGAGTCCCGGAAAGCTCTCGCGCGCGGGCACGCCGACCAGCTCGCCTGACAGGCGGTAGGACCAGCCATGATACGGGCAGGTGATATGAGCGCGGCAGTTGCCCGTGCCCTCCAGCAGACGCGAGCCGCGATGACGACAGACGTTATGAAACGCCTGGATCTGCCCGTCGTTGCTGCGCACCGCGACCACGCTGTCGGCGCCCAGATCGAGCGTCACAAAGTCGCCAGGCTTGGGTATCGAACTGACGTGGCAGACGATCTGCCAGCTCGGTTTGAGGATCCGCTCGTACTCCAGGCGGGTCATTTCCGGGTGGTTATAAGCCCACGCCGGCAGCGCCCGCGGCAGTGCGGCGATCACGGGCGCGGCCGATGGAACGGCTGAGGAATTCATCGGACGCCTCCCCGGGGAACTATATGAGCGTTTAATTATACACAAAAATTATATGTCCATATAGACGCGTCGCGCGCGCGGTGCTACCTTGCCCGGCAGGCACCCCGGCAACCGCGGAGCGCAGCCATGTCCCGAACCCTGACCAAGAACCATGAGCATTTCCGACGTGCCGTGAAGCGCATGCCGTTGGGCGTCGCCTCGAATTTCCGCTTCTGGGGCGAGCAGCGCACGATTTATGTCAAGCACGGCCGCGGCGCGCGGGTGACCGACCTCGACGACAACGTCTATGTCGACTATCGCATGGGCTATGGACCGGCCATTCTCGGCTACGCCGATCCGAGGGTCGATCAGGCCGCGCGCGAGGGCATGGAGGTTGGCGGCGTGTTTGCGCTGTCCACGGAATGCGAATACCGCGTTGCGGAACGCATCGCGAAGATGGTGCCGGCCGCGCAGCTGGTGCGCTTCTCCAACTCGGGCACCGAAGCGGTCATGGCCGCGCTGCGTCTCGCGCGTGCCTATACCGGCAAGGACGACTACGTCATCCTGGAGGGCAGTTATCACGGCCTGTTCGATGCCGCGATGTGGTACACGCCGATGGACAAGTGGTCACAGGTCGGCGAACCGGTGGTGTATCCGTACAGCGAGGGCGTGCCGCTGAGCACGCGCAACTTTGCGCATTTTGTTCAGGCTAATGACGCCAATCAGCTCGAAGACGTATTCAAGCGGCATGCCGGATCGATCGCCTGCCTGCTGATCGAGCCGATCATGGGCAACTGCCTGGGGATAGCGACCGACCCGGCATATATCCGTGCGGCGCGCGAATTGTGCGACCGGCACGGCGTGGTGCTGATCATCGATGAGGTCAAGAGCGGCTTTCGCGTCGCCCGCGGGGGCGTGCAGGAATTGTACGGCGTGCAGGCGGACCTGTGCACCTTCGCCAAGGCGATCGCCAACGGCTATCCGATCTCGGTGCTGGCCGGCCGCGAGGACATCATGCGCAAGATCGGCCGCGGCGTGGCGCACGGGGGCACCTATACCGCGCACCCGGTGTCGCTGGCGGCGGCGGAGAAGACGCTGCAGATTCTCGATGAAACCGACGCGCTCGAGCGCATCGCGCAATACGGCATGCGCCTGCGCGCCGGCATGAGCACGGTGCTCAAGGCGCGCGGCGTCGCGCACAGCTTCGTCGGCCATCCGTCGATGGGCGGGCTGTACTTCGCGCACGAGCCGCCGCGCACCTATCGCGACTGGAAGAGCAGCGACTATACGTTCTACGATGCGGCGGCCAAGGTGCTGCACGACGAACGCATCCTGTGCGAGCCGGATTCGCGTGAGCCGTGGTTCATATCCGCGGCGCACGATGAATCGTGTCTGCGCGACACGATGGCGGCATTCGAGGTGGCGATCGACGCGACGCTCGATGCGCTGGGAAAGTCGCGCCGGATGCCGGCCTGAACGGGCGCCACTGAATATTCGCGACTGAAGCAGGGGGGCAGGGGCATGGTCAGCGGCGGCAGCGGGCGCCATGATGCGATCATCGTGGGTGCCGGCCACAACGGCCTGGTCGCCGCCTGCTACCTGGCGCGCGCCGGACTGGACGTGCTGGTGCTCGAGCGCAATTCGTACATCGGCGGCGCGGCGGTGAGCCGCAGCCTTCACGATGGCTTCACCTACTCGAACTGCTCCTACGTCTGCAGTCTGCTGCGCACCGAGATCATCCGCGAGCTGAATCTGCCCGGTTACGGCCTGCAGATCATTCCGTACGAGGGCGGCTGCACCATGATGCGCGATGGCGGGCACCTGGCGCTGTACGACAATCACGATGCGTTGCGGCGCGAGATCGCCCGCCATTCCAAGCGCGACGCCGAGAGCTATGAGCGCTACCTGCGTGACATGCTGCGCCAGTGCCGCTTCATCAAGCCGCTGCTGTTGCGCGAACCACCCGATCCGACCTCGTTCAAGCCGCGCGACATCATGGAGCTGCTGTACCTCGGCAAGCATTTTCACCGGCTGGGCGAGCAGCGCATGTATGACACGGTGCGCTTCTGGACCATGAGTTGCGCCGACTTTCTCGACCAATACTTCGAGAGCGAAATCATCAAGGCACATCTCGCGGGCAGCTCGATCATAGGTACCGCGCTCGGTCCGCGCTCTCCGGGCACCGCCTATGTGCTGCTGCATCACTATATGGGCAATATCGACGGCGCGGTCGGCGCCTGGGGTTTCGCCCGCGGCGGCATGGGCGCGGTCACCCAGGCACTGGCCGCGTCCTTTCAGGCCAGCGGCGGCAGGATCCGCAGCAGCGCCCCGGTCGAGCAGATCCTGGTGCGCGGTGGCCGCGCCTGCGGCGTGGTGCTCGCCGATGGCGAGCAGCTTCAGGCCCGCATCGTCGTGTCCAATCTGGACGTGCGCCGCACTTTTCTCGCCATCATGGACGCGAACGACCTGCCCGATGAGTTCGTCACGCAGGTGCGCAACTTCAAGATCCGCGGCTCATCGGGCAAGCTCAACATCGCGCTCGACGGCCTGCCGCACTTTCCCGCGATCCCGCACGGCTCACCGAGCACCCGCGGCGACATGCACGTGACCGATAGCATCGAGATGCTCGAGCGCGCCTACGACGACTGGAAGGAGGGCCGCTGGTCGCGGGCGCCGTACATCGATATGCTGATGCCCTCGCAGATCGATCCGACCCTGGCGCCGAGCGGCAAGCACTATATGTCGGTGTTCGTGCAGTACTGTCCCTACCAGCTGGCCGACGGCCCGTGGGACGGCGCCAGGCGAGCGGCATTTGGCCGCACGGTCATCGATACCATTGCCGAGCACAGTCCGAACTTCAAGGATCTGATTCTGCATGCGGAGATCCGCACGCCCTGGGACCTGGAGAACGAAGTCGGGCTGACCGAGGGCAACATCTTCCAGGGCGAGCTGACCTTCGATCAGCTGCTGTTCAACCGGCCGATACCGGGCTACGCGCAGTACCGCGCACCGGTGCGCGGCATGTACATGTGCGGTTCGAGCACGCATCCCGGCGGCGGTGTGATGGGCGCCCCCGGCGCCAATGCCGCGAGCGCGATCCTGCGCGATCTGGGCCGGACCCACTGACCGGCCGAACCCACCGACCATGACAGGCACTCCCGTCGGCCGACCGGACTACGACTGCATCGTCATCGGCGGCGGTCATAACGGGCTGGTCTGCGCCGCATACCTGGCCCGCAGCGGCCGGTCGGTGCTGGTTCTGGAGGCTGCGAACCAGGTCGGTGGCGCCGCGATCACGCGCGAATTTTCACCGGGTTTCCGGGTGTCCGCGTGCGCCCATCTGCTGCATCTGATGCCGGGGTCGCTGATCCAGGACCTCAAGCTCGATGCCCGCGGGCTCAAGCTGGCCGCGGCGCGCATGCCGACCACCGCGATCGCGCCCGATGCGCCACCGCTGCCGATCGATCCGCAGAACCCGACCGCCTTGGCGGCGCGATCGGGCGCCGACGCGGCGGCCTTGCCCGCCTATCACGCGCGCCTGCGGCGCCTGGTCGAAGCGCTGCAGCCGGTGCTCGAGTCCGCGCCACCGCGGCTGGGCACCAACTCATGGCACGACCGCCTGGCCTGGCTGCGAATCGGCTGGCGCACCCGCCGGCTCGGCCGCCGCGACATGCGCGAACTGCTGCGCATCGGTGGCATGTGCGTGCAGGACCTGCTCGACGAGCATTTCGAGACGCCGCTGCTCAAGGGCGCGCTGGCGTTCGATGCCGTGCTCGGCACCTGCGCCGGACCGCGCTCTCCGGGCAGCGTGTTTCCGCTGTTGTACCGCATGGCCGGCGAAGCGCGGGGCGGCAGCGCGCTGGCGCAACCGTTGGGCGGGCTCGGCGCGGTGTCGGATTCATTGGCGCAGGCCGCGTTGGCCGCCGGGGCCGCGATCCGCACCGGCGCGATGGTCGAGCGGATCCTGGTTCGGGAAGATCGTGCCGCCGGCGTGCTGCTGGTCTCGGGCGAGCAGATTACTGCCGGCAATGTCATATCGAACGCCGATCCGAAGACGACGTTTCTGCGGCTGTTGGGCGGTGAGTATCTCGATACCGGATTCGTGCGCCGCATCGCGCACCTGCGCGCCCGGGGGGTGACGGCCAAGCTGCACCTGGCGTTGAACCGGCTGCCGCAGTTCACCGGTCTGGATCGGGGCGCTCTGCCCGGGCGTCTGCTGCTGGCGCCGTCACTGGATTACATCGAACGTGCCTTCAATCATGCGAAGTACGGAGAGTTCTCGTCCGCGCCGATCGTGGAGCTCACGGTGCCGACGGTGAGCGATCCGGGCCTTGCGCCTGCCGGCAAGCACGTGCTGTCCGCGATGGCGCAATATGTGCCATACGATCGCGCCGCCGGCGGGCAGCACCAGCGGCAGCGCTTCGCGGATCTGGTCATCGATGCGCTCGAGCGCTGTGCGCCCGGTCTGCGCAGCAGTGTGGAGGCCGTTGAGCTGTTGACACCGCAGGACATCGAACGGGAATTTCGCATCAGCGGCGGACACTGGCATCACGCCGAGCTCGCGCTCGATCAGTTCTTCATGGTGCGCCCGGTACCCGGTGCCACGCAGTACCGCACGCCGGTGGACGGGCTGTACCTGTGCGGTGCCGGCTGTCATCCGGGCGGTGGTGTGATGGGTATCGCGGGCCGCAATGCCGCCCGCCAGCTGATCCGCGAGGCGGCCTGAAGATGCTCACCGAGAGCGAACCGCACTATCGCCAACCACTGCTGAAGACGCCGTTCCATGAGCGCGCCCGCGCGCTCAGCCAGGTGGACAGCTTCATTCCCTGGGCCGGGTACACCACGGTCGATGTGTTCACGTTCGTCGAGCAGGAATACTTTGCGATCCGCAACGCCACCTCGCTCTATGACCTGACCCCGATGGTCAAATATCGGATCGCGGGCCGGGACGCGCTGCGCTTCCTCAATCACCTGATGACGCGCGACATCGGCAAGCTCAAATGCGGGCGGGTGAGCTACAGCGTGTGGTGCAACGATGACGGTCACCTGATCGATGACGGCACCGTGTTTCGCCTCGGCGAGACCGAGTACCGGCTGTGTACCGCGGAACGACAGCTCGACTGGCTGCTCGATTCCAGCCTGGGCTTCGAGGTGCAGATCAGCGAAGTCACCGAAGACACCGCGGCCCTGGCGGTGCAGGGGCCGACCTCGTGCGCGGTGCTCAAGCGCTTCGGCCTTGGCGGCATCGAGCGACTCAAGCCGTTCGAGTTTGCGCATTTCACATTGCCGCTGTCGATCGGCGCCGACAGCCAGATCATGGCCTCTCGTACCGGCTTCACCGGCGATCTGGGCTACGAGCTGTGGATGAGTCCGCAGGACGCCGAGGGCGTGTGGGACGGCCTGATGGACGCCGGGCGCGGCTGCGCGATCCGGCCGATCGGTTCGCGCGCGTTGAACATGGCGCGCATCGAGGCCGGGTTTGTGATGCCGAACGTCGATTTCATCTCCAGCGAACGAACCCTGAGGGTCGGCACCGCTTGCTCGCCGCTTGAGCTCGGGCTCGGCTGGCTGGTCGATTTCGACAAGGGTCACTTCACCGGCCGGCGCGCGCTGCTGGCGGAGCAGCGATGTGGACCCCGACGACGATTGGTGGGACTCGATATCGAGGGTAACAAGCCGGCGCACAACGCGCTGCTGTATGCCGATCGATCGGGCAGGCATCCGGTCGGCAACGTGACCTCGGCCATCTGGTCGCCCACCTGCAAGCGCAACATCGCGCTGGCGATGGTCGATGCGCCGCACCTGGAACCCGGCCGCACGATCTGGGCCGAGATCTACCTCAACCGCGAGCTGCAATGGGAGCGCCGCATGGCGCGCGCGCGGGTTGTCGAGCGGCCGTTCTTCGCGCCGGAACGGCGCCGCGCCACGCCGCCAGCGGACTACTGAAGTACCCACCGGGCATGATCGCAAACTCTCTCAAATCCGTTGTCGATCGCCCGTGGCTTGATCCTGCCGCCACCCCGCAGATCGTCATTCAGGGTGTCACCAAGAGCTACGGTGGGGTCACCGCCGTGGACAGCGTCGATCTGGCGATCTACAAGGGCGAGATCTTCACGCTGGTCGGCGCTTCGGGCTGCGGCAAGACGACGTTGCTGCGGATGCTGGCGGGCTTCGCGCGCCAGAGCAGCGGCAGGATCTCGATCGACGGGGTGGAGATGAGCGACGTGCCGCCGCACCAACGGCCGGTCAACATGATGTTTCAGTCGTACGCACTGTTCCCGCACATGAGCGTCGAGGCCAATGTCGGCTACGGGATCAAACGCCTGCCGCTCGACAGCGCGACCCGCCGCAAGCGCATCCAGGACGCGCTCGACATGGTGCAACTCGGGGCGCTGGCGCAGCGCAAGCCGCACCAGCTCTCGGGTGGCCAGCGCCAGCGCGTCGCGCTTGCCCGGGCACTGATCCGCCGGCCCAAGCTGCTGCTGCTGGACGAGCCGCTGTCGGCGCTGGACAAGAAGCTGCGTGAGAAGACCCAGTTCGAGCTGATGGATCTTCAGTATCAGCTCGGCATCACCTTCATCGTGGTCACGCACGACCAGGATGAGGCCATGGCGCTCGCCACGCGCATCGCGGTGATGGATCGGGGAAAGGTGCTGCAGGTCGGCACGCCGTCGCAGATCTACGAGTTCCCGAGCAGCCGGTTCGTGGCGGATTTCGTCGGCACGACCAATTTGTTCGAGGGCACCGTCAGCGCGTGCGAGCCGGGGCTGATCACCGTGCAGTGCCGCGAGACCGGCGGCGATCTGCTGGTTGATGACATCGGGCGCTTCAGCGTCGGCCAGCGGGTCTGGGTAGCGCTGCGGCCCGAGAAGATCCGCCTGAGCAAGCAGCCGGTCGGCGCCGCGCGTGTCAATCAACTGCGCGGAACGGTGTGGGAGCTCGGCTATCTGGGCAATCGTTCCACCTATCAGATCAAGACCGTGACCGGCAAACTGGTCACGGTGTTTTCCCAGAACGAGCGGCGCACCTCGGAGTGGTCGTTCGACTGGAGCGACGAGGTATTTGTCAGCTGGGGCGCCGACGCGGCGATCCTGCTGGATTCATGAGCGGGGACGGGCAAGTCAGGGGCCCGAGGCGCGAAGCCCGGGAAGCGAAACCGGAATGTTCTAAGGGGAGCCAGTCATGACACCGATTATTGTCGCTGCGACGCGCAGGCCCGATGCGGTCCTGCTGGGGGTGGCGCTCGCGCTGGGCGCGTGCGGCGTTGCGCTCGGCCAGACTGCGCCTTTAGCGGATGAGTCTCAGTCCGCGGAAGCCACCGGTTCCCTGAAGGAGATCGTGGTTACAGCGACGCGCCACGAGGAGTCGCTGAGCAAGGTGCCGGTCAGCGTGAGCGCCTATACCCAGGAAGACATGGATCAGAAGGGCATCAGGGACTTTACCGACATCGTGCGCTTCACGCCCGGCGTGTCGATCGACCAGACCGGCACCAATGCCATTTCGATTCGCGGCATCTCCTCCTCGGGCGGCGCGGGCACGACGGGCATCTACCTCGATGACACGCCAATCCAGATGCGCTCGCTCGGCTTCAACCCCGACGATACGCTACCGAAGACCTTCGATCTGGATCGTGTCGAGGTACTGCGCGGACCGCAGGGTACGCTGTTCGGCGCGGGTTCCGAGGGCGGCACGGTGCGCTATATCCTCACGCAGCCGAGCGTGAGCAAGGAGAGCACCTACGCGCGCGGCGAGGTTTCGTTCACGCAGTACGGCGAGCCAAGCTACGAGGCCGGCGTTGCCCATGGCGGCCCGATCATCGATGGTACGCTCGGCTTTCGCGCCAGCGTCTGGTTTCGCCGCGACGGCGGCTGGATCGACCGCGTGGATCCGACCACCGGCGCGGTGGTGGACAGCAATGCCAATCACGCGCAGACGCTGGTGCTGCGTCTGGCCGGCATGTGGAAGCCGCTCGATGCGGTCACGGTCACCCCGAGCGTGTTCTATCAGAACCGCCAGGAGCACGACGTCTCGACCTACTGGCCCACATTCTCGGATCCTTCCTCCGGGGTATTCCACAACGCCAATCCCGATCGCATTGCGGTGCCCGACCGCTTCTACCTGCCGGCGCTGAAGATCGAGGCTGATCTCGGCAGCACGCGACTGGTGTCGAATACCTCCTATTACGTGCGCGACGAGCTCACGGGCTATGAGGGCACTGACTACAACCTGAGCTACTACCAGGGGATCGGCTGGCCGACGTCTCCCGAGGGCCAGACCCTGCTCGATCCGACGCTCTATCCGCTGATTGATACCGCAGGGGTGCATCTGCCGCCGGGGCTCACCAACTATCGTGCGCCCGCCACGGTCAAGAACCAGCAGCGCAGCTTCACGCAGGAGGTGCGCCTGCAGTCCAATGACGCGTCGAGCCGCTGGACCTGGACCGTTGGCGCCTTCTTCCAGGCCAGCCGCGAGCTCAGCCTCGAGCAAATTTACGATCCGATGGGCGATGCGCTGCTAACAGCGTTCGTCGGTAATAATTTCCTGGGCATCTACGGCGTGCCGCTGTTGCCGAACGGCGATGCCTACTACAACCTCAATATCGCCCACGATCATCAGCTCGCCGGCTTCGGCGAAGTCACCTACGGACTCACCGAGAAGCTGAAACTGACGCTCGGCGGGCGCGTGGCCGCGACATCGTTCGATATCTACAGCTACGCCGACGGACCGCAGAATTACGGCCCGCTCGGCCCACGAACGGCCGCGCAGAGCGAGACCCCGTTCACGCCGAAGGCCGGCATTTCGTATCAGCTCACTCAGAGCCACCTGTTCTATGCGACCTACGCGAAGGGTTTTCGAGTCGGCGGTGCCAATGCACCGCTGCCTTCGTACTGCGGTCCGGACCTGATCGCGGAGGGCTATACCAGCGGCCAGGCGCCGCTGACCTACAAGTCGGACTCGACCAACAGTTACGAGATCGGCGCCAAGGACAACTTCAACAACGTGTTCAAGCTCGCCAGCAGCATCTATTACATTCGTTGGAATAACATTCAGCAGAATGTCTACGTCTCCGGCGCCTGCGGTCTGCAGTTCACGGATAACCTCGGCACCGCCGTGGCGAAGGGATTCGACCTGCAGGCCGACGCGGCGCTCGGCCCGGTCACGATCAACGCGGCGGTGGGCTATACGTCGGCGCGCTACGTGGCGGACTCAAAGAACTTGCTCGCGCTCAATGGCGATGCAATTTCCGGGCAGTCGGCGATCAACGGTGCCCCGGGTACCAATCCGCCCTGGAACGTGGCGGTCGGCGCCGAGTACAAATTCCCGCTCGCCAACCACAACAACTATGCACGACTCGACTATGAATTCACCAGCCGCAACCCGTGGCTCGCTGCGATCCAGGATCCGCGTTCCTCGCAGTACACGTCGTTTCCGACGCCGTTGTCATACACGCTGCCCTCGACCACGTTTGTGCAATTTCGCGCCGGTACGACCTTGGGCGCCTGGGACGCGTCGTTCTTCATCGACAATCTGCTGAATTCGCACACCACGACGAACTACGAGAGAACCTTTACCGACAGCAACAACCCGACATATCCGCCGCCAGGCCCGCAGTACAACAATTACACTTTCAGGCCGCGGACTTTCGGCATCACGGTGACGTTTCGCGATTAGGGGGTCGCGGCATGACTTTTTGGCCTGCTGACAGTCTTCCGGAACCCTCGCCAGGCGCCGTGATCAGTGCAGTAGCGCCGCCGCCGGTGCGCCTTGCTTGCGGCATACCAGCAGGATCTCGTCGACCGCGCTGGCGTCGATCATGCCGGACTCGAGCGCGAGCTTCTTCTGCAGACGCACGCCGAGCGGCATCAGCGCGCGGTTGTACCACCACATCGCGCGTTCGCGATGGTGCGTGAGCCACCACATGCCGAAATCGAGCAGCCTCGAGGAGCGCGGTTGCATCCCATAGACGCCGCTGCGCTCGACCGACAGGCCATGGCGCGCGAGCTTCGCCAGCAGTTCCTGCGGCTGGTAGCGGCGCCGGTGACCGACGAAGTCATCGAACGGCGTCCAGCGCGAGGGATGCAGCGGCGCGGACAGCAGCAGCACGGCCCCTGGCGCCGCGACGCGGGCGATCTCCGACAGCGCCGCGTCGTCGTCATCCACGTGTTCGACGATGTCGAGCGTGCAGACCAGATCGAATGCGGCGGCCGCAAACGGCAGTGAGGACACCAGGCCCAGCATCACGCTCGCGCCGCGTGCGCGCAGGGTCGCGAGCGCCGGCTCGCTGATGTCGACGAACTGCGTACCCTCGATCGGCAGTCGCGGCCGCAGGCCCGGCGCGACCTCCAGTTGCCGCCGCGAGTACGGCAGCACCGAGCTCACCAGCGGCCAGGTATTGAAGCGCTGCGGTTCGACCAGGCGTGCGCCCGACCACAGCAGATCATAGAAGCGGCGGTTTACGTCGAGTGCCTCGCGCTCGCGGCGTGGCGGCGAGATCGGCGGCGCCATTACCGCATCGTCCCGTGCAGCGCCGCATGCCCTAACATTCCGGCACGTTGACCGCCAGGCCGCCGCGGGAGGTCTCGCGATACTTCGACTGCATGTCGGTGCCGGTCTGTCGCAGCGTTTCGACCGCCTGATCAAGCGAGACGCGATGAGTGCCGTCGCCATGCAGCGCCATCGAGGCAGCATTGATCGCCTTGATGGCACCAAAGGCATTGCGCTCGATGCACGGGATCTGCACCAGGCCACCGATCGGATCGCAGGTCATTCCCAGATGATGCTCCAGCGCGATCTCGGCGGCGTTCTCGACCTGCTCGTTGGTTCCACCGAGAGCCGCGGCCAGCCCCGCCGCCGCCATCGCGGCCGCCGAGCCGACCTCGCCCTGGCAGCCCATCTCGGCGCCGGAAATCGAGGCGTTGCGCTTGATGATGCCACCGATGGCAGTGGCGGCCAGGAAGAAATTGGCGACCCCCTGGCGATCGCAAGGCGTGCAGAAATCGCGGTAGTAGCGCAGCACCGCCGGCACCACGCCCGCGGCGCCATTGGTCGGTGCGGTCACGACACGACCACCACAGGCGTTCTCCTCGTTGACCGCAATGGCGAATGCCGACACGTAGTTCATCGCGTCGAGCCCGGCGCGGTTGCTGCGGTGCCGGGCCGCCTCGGCCTTGGCATACAGGCCCTTGGCGCGCCGCTTGATCTTCAACCCACCCGGCAGCGGCCCTTCGCGCGACAGGCCGCGCTCGATGCAGGCATGCATGACGCTGGCAATCCGATCGATCGCGAGCAGCAGGTCGGCTTCGGATCGCTGCGTGGCCTCGTTGGCGAGCACCATGGCCGCGATCGGCAGTCCGCTCGAGCGCCCCAGGGCCAGCAGCGCCTCCCCATTTGCGTAGGCAAACGGAACCGCAGCCGGCGCGCTGTCGGACCCGGGGGCATCGGCCTGCTCGACGAATCCGCCGCCGATCGAAAACCACAGTTCACGCAGCAGGCTGCGGCCGCTGGCGTCGAATGCCTCGAAGGTCATCGCATTGGGATGCCGCGGGAAACTGTGCACGGTATCGAACACGATGTCCGTGCTCGGGTCGAACGCGATCGATCGTCCACTGGGCAAGTCCAACCGGCGACTGGTGAGCATCGCCAGCAGTTTCGGTTCTACCGTGTCCGGATCGATGGTATCGGCTGTCTCACCGGCGAGACCCAGCATCAACGCCTTGTCCGTGGCGTGCCCCTTGCCGGTCCAGGCCAGCGAGCCATACACGGTGGCGACCAGGCGATGGGTCCTGGCCGCGTGGCCCTCGAGGTGCTGCAGGTACAGCGCGGCGGCTTTCATCGGTCCGACGGTATGGGATGATGAGGGTCCGATGCCGATCTTGAACAGATCGCACAGTGCCGTCGGAGGATCCCGGCCGGCGCTCGGCCCGGTGAACTGCACGGGCTCCGAGGCACGCGTGGCCGAATTCTGATTCATCAGGGCGTTTCCTTGGGATCGCGCTGCCAAGGCCGACCCCGATCCGTCGTCGGTCGTGTCGCGACGAGCAATTCAAGATAGGGTAGCGTTATGCACCGGTCAAGGCCGTGATGCCGTCGGCAGATCAAGGGTAGTCCACCGTCCCGGACTGCAGGCTCGGCGATGCCGGCAACGGAATGAACTCGGAATCGCCCGGCACGCTGCCAAGACGACCCTCGCGCCAATCGATCTTCGCCTGTTCGATGCGTTCGGTCGAGCTCGAGACAAAATTCCACCAGACGTGCCGCGGGCCTTCCAGCGGCGCCCCGCCGAGCAGCAGCAGCTGTGCCGGCGCTTCAGCGTGCAGCGTTATGGGCTGCCGTGGGCGAAGCACGATCAGCTCACCGGCCTCGAACACGCTGCCGTCGATGTCGATCCGGCCGCGGACGATGTAGACCGCGCGTTGTTCGTAGTCGGTCGCGAACGGTAGCCGCGCGCCGGTAGCCAATACGACATCCGCATAGAACATTTCCGACAGCGTGGCGACCGGTGCTCGCGCCCCATAGAGTGATCCGGCGATCAGTCGCAGCGATGCCCCTTCGCCGTCGATCTGCGGCAGCTCGCTGGCCGCGTGATGTTGAAAGCTCGGCGGCCGCTCTTCCTCGGCCTGCGGCAGCGCCACCCAGGTCTGGATTCCGGATAGCGACGAAGCGGCGCGGCGCTTATCGGCGGCGGTACGTTCGGAATGCACGATGCCGCGCCCGGCGATCATCCAGTTGACCTCGCCCGGACGGATCGGCTGCACGCTGCCGAGACTGTCGCGATGAATGATCTCGCCATCGAACAGATAGGTCACGGTGGCCAGTCCGATGTGCGGATGCGGACGCACATCGAGACCGGTGCCTGCGCGCAGCACGGTCGGACCCATCTGGTCAAAGAACACGAACGGGCCGACCATGCGCCGCTGCCGGCTGGGTAGCGCGCGTCGCACCTGAAAGCCGTCACCGAGGTCGTGCGTCGGCGGCACGATGACGGTTTCAATGCTGGCGTCTGAGGTCATTTTCGAAAGTCCAGGAGGTACCTGCGATGCGGCATATTGCGGCGGGCGGCGGGGATTGCAACTGCGGGCTCCGGCGGTGGCATCGCTGCAGCTCGCGCGGCCGACACAACTTGCGCAGCCGTCGGGATAAATATAAGAGGGGCCGTCGCAGACCCAGCCACCCTCCCGGGGGGCAACCCGGGGTCTCAGCAGCGCCGGCCCAGACATCAGCGGGGCCGAACCGCGCGGCAGGAGCGCTGCAAGCACTACAAGTGCATCAGACGTGCAAATTATTTCTTGGAAAAATCGGTTAATGCGCAATGATTTCGGTCGTCATCGCCATGGGGTACCAGCAGGGGTCCCCGCACATGCTTTCTGAGATCACCTCTCCGCACCGCGGCGTTTGGTTTGCGGTTCCAGCTTCGGCGGCCGTCAGCAATCCAGAGCATCGTGTCGGTGTATAGATCGACGGTCTGCCAGCGCTTCACATCAGCAGAGTAACCGGCGTCTGCCCGTTGGCGATCCGCGTATCTGGCGCGATCGCCTCGATACGCAAACGTGCCGCCGCGGCCCCACCAAACCAGGAAAGCATCATGTCATCACGTATTCGGACGATAGGGGTCAGGTTAGCGCCAGAAAATGTGCGAAACGATCAATCGATGGAATGACATCTGCCGATTCTTTAGTCACCACGGCGCAATGGAGCAAATTCTGCGGTCGGTGTGGCCGGACGCTTCACGTGGGACACAGCGCCCCACGTTAGCGACAATCGCTACCGCGCCGCATGCAAATTTCGGCCGTGTAATAGGCTATTCGGCGCGTTTGCCGACCGGCCGTACCAAAAAAGATGCCCGAATCGACCTCTCGGGGGCCGCGATCGAGCCCCTATGAGCCCCCGCCGGGCCTCATGGGAGGCCTCTCGACCGGCCGGGCGCCGCCCCTAGGGCCTACCAAGCGGCCGTGGAGGGTGTCCGAAGCCGGCGGCCGGCCGCCCCGACCGGACACCGGCCGGCTCCCCCGATCC
>JBIODC010000013.1:0-56398 GCA_044440135.1 Steroidobacterales bacterium
GGGCGGGCTCGGGATTGTTATCATCGGGTTGGCTGTTAATGGGGATCCCTCTGCTCGCTGGCGGGTCCGTCCGCAGCGCTGAAAGTCCACGGAATCAGATTATTGTATGTCGCCCGGCCTTCCGACCGGCGCGCGAATGGTGCGGCCGGCCGCGATCCCGGGGCGCGCTGTGTTGCGCGCGATGCGCCGCGAAGCGCCCCGCAGCGCCGGGCGCCGGTGCGCTGCGCCGGAGGCGCATAGGGGTATTTAAGTTTTTTCTTTTCAAAGGATTGCAGTTATTATCGCCAAAGAAGATGAACTTATGACCGACGTACGTCGCACCCGTCGGCCGCCGGCGGAGGCCGGTCGATGATGGCGCAGATGTTGACCACGGTCGAAGTCGAAACTGGTCCGACGCCGACCGGTTGCGTCATCTGGCTGCACGGTCTGGGCGCCGACGGGCACGACTTTGAGCCCGCTGTTCCCGCGCTGGTGCCTCGCGGCACGCGCGCGCTGCGCTTTGTCTTTCCCCATGCGCCGGTACGGCCGGTCACGCTCAACGGCGGCGCCCGGATGCGAGCCTGGTACGACATCCGCGGTTTCGACCGCCATGCCGCGCAGGACGAGGGCGGGATTCGCGATTCCAACGCCGCGATACGCGCGCTGATCCGGCGCGAGAACGAGCGCGGCATCGCCACCGCGCGCATCGTGCTCGCCGGATTCTCCCAGGGCGGGGCGATGGCGATCTTCACCGGCACGCGGCTGGCCGAGCCGCTCGCCGGCATCATCGGGTTGTCGTGCTATCTGCTGCTCGCAGCGAGCTTTGCCGTCGAACGGCAACCGGCCAATCAGGCGACCCCGGTGTTTCTCGCGCACGGCACTTTCGATGCCGTGGTCGATCCGCGTCTGGGTGAGCAGACGCGCTCGCTGCTCGAGGCCGCCGCGTATCCGGTGGAGTGGCACAGCTATCCGATGCCGCACGCGGTCTGTGCCGAGGAGATCGCGGCGATCGCTGCTTTCCTGCAGCGCGTATTGTGAACGCGGTGCGCCGGCACAGCCGCGTCCCGACCGGTGAACCGGACTCGTCGCGCGTATCGCCCGCCGAGCGGCCATTGCGTGTTCGCACCCGGGCCGAGATTGCCTCGATGTTCGAGGCCGCGCTGCTGGCCGCGGACGGTGCCGCCGGCGCGCACTGTCTGCACGAACTGTGGATGCGCGATGAGATGCCGGTCCACATCGAGGCCGGACTCGAGCGCTTGTGGAAGCATGCGTCCGCCTCGATTCCCGATTGGCTGCCGATGCGCTATATCGACTGGTTGCCGCTCGCCTATGAGGTCGCGGGCCGATTTCAGGCGGACGGCGGACGCAGCAACATCTACCTGGTGCTACTCGACTACAGCGATAGCCGCGATGAGCCCTATGGCGTCTATGTCGGCATGAGTCAGCATGCGCCGGCGGTGCGATTCGACCAGCACAAGGCGGGGGTTCGGGCTGCGGGCAGCGTATTGAAGCGCGGCATCGAAGTGCTGACGGGTCCCACTCTGCATCTGCAGCATATCCGGCGGGCGCAAGCCGCGCGCATCGAGCAGCAGCTCGCGCAGGCGCTGCGGGCCGAAGGCCTGTGCGTGCAGGGAGGCCACTAAAGGCGGGCTGCCGCGCCGCGACCGCTAGGTTTTTTTACCCTCGTGGGATCGCTGCTGTTCCTCTTCTTCCAGCACCGTCAGGATCTGCGTGGCGTCGGTCGGCGCCTGCAAGGTCGCGGCGTCGGGATCGTGCCGGTCGCGCACCATCGGCAGGTCGCGCCGCAGCTCCTCGAGCAGACGGATCAGCGTCGTGGTCTTCTGCTCGGTCAGGATGTTGACCTGCAGCTCCATCTGTCCGCGCCGTTGCTCGAGCTTGGCCAGCCGGTTCTGTCCGATCAGAACGATGGTCGTGATCAGCAATCCCGACAAAGTGACGATTGCCTGCAGCTGGACAAACGGCGGCGGATCGAACGCAGCCAGCCCCATCCGGCTCGCGATGACGTTGAGCAGTATCCAGAGCGCGACGAAGATCAGAATCGCGCCGAGGAACATCGGCCGGCCGATCGCCGCGCCGATGCGCTCCAGCAGCCGCTGCGCGCGGCCTATCCGCTGGCCCTCGCGCTTGTAATAGTCGGCGATGGCGTCGATATTCTGGCTGATCGAAGGCGGCACCGTCTCGGGGGAGGAAGCTGGTTTAGACTTCACGGCTATTGGGTAATGGGCAACAGTTCGCGACTGCGATCGAGCCTAACACGATGTGGAAACCCTGGAAGATCGCGCTGGGCGCTGCCGGCGCCGTGCTCGGCATCGGCGTCGTCGGCGCGGCCGGCCTGCTGCTCGCGTGGCGCGGGCACGCCAAAGCGCAACTGGAGGCAGCCGCCTCGGATGCGCTCGGCATGCAGGTCAGCATTGGCGGGCGCCCGGTGTTGCAATTTTTTCCAAGCCTGGGCCTGAGGCTCGAGGACGTTCGAATCCACAGTCGCGGTACTGAGCTCGCCGCAGCCAGGCAGGCCAGGCTCGGAGTCGAGCTGGTGTCGCTGCTGCGACGGCAGGTGCGCATCACGCTGATCGAGTTGAACCACGCCACCATTTCCGTCGAGCGCGGCCGCGACGGGAAGTTCAACTTCGAGGCGCCGGGGCGCGCCGGCGGCGCGCTGCCCGACTCGACCGACGTTTCGCTCACGGATCTGACCTTCGAGTACGCCAATCGACAGGCCGGCACCAGTGTGCACGCAGGTCCTTGCGAGGTGCAGGCGCAGCACCTGCGATTCTCGGACAGGGACGGCGAGCATCCGATGAAGGGTTTTGGCGTCTCCGCAACCGTGTCCTGCGGGCAGATCAAGACCCGGGATCTGCCCATGAGCGACGTCAGGTTTGCGCTCGAGGCGGACAAAGGCGTGCTCGCGACCAGGAAACTCACGATGCGCGCGTTCGGTGGCCAGGGCAGCGCCGAGGTGCGGGCGGACTTCTCGGGACCCGTCCCTTCCTACCGCGTGCACGGCCTGCTGTCGAAATTTCGCATCGACGAGTTCGCGAAGAACTTCTCGCAGAAGAGCATCGGGCATGGAGCGTTGGATTTCTCGACCGAGCTGACGATGACGGGCACGAGTGCCGAAGAGATGATCCGCAGCAGCGCGGGGGAGGCGAGCCTGCACGGCACCGGCCTCACCCTCGATATCGGCGATCTCGACCGCGAACTGTCGAACTACAAGGCCACGCAACGCTTCAGCCTCATCGATCTGGGCGCGTTCTTCTTCGCCGGTCCGATCGGCCTGGCGCTCACCAAGGGCTACGACTATGCCAAGGTCATGGACAGCACCGGGGGCAGCAGCCGCATCCTGACGCTGGTCTCCGAGTGGCATATCGAGCGCGGCGTGGCGCAGGCCAAGGATGTGGCGATGACCACCCAGGCCAATCGGGTGGCCCTCAAGGGAGCGCTCGATTTCGTCACAGCAACCTACCAGGACGTGACCGTGGCGGTGGTCGGCCCGCAGGGTTGTGTCCAGGTACAGCAGAAGGTGCGCGGGCCATTCAACCATCCGGAGGTGGAGAAGCCGAACGTGGTGGCCTCGCTGGCCGGACCGGCGCTGCATCTGCTCAAGAAGGCGAGGCATGCGCTCGGCGGGCACTGCGAGGTGTTTTATGCCGGCTCGCTGCCGCCGCCGCCTCAGTGAGCGCGGCCGCCTCAGACAGCGCCGCTGCGCCGACGTTGGGGGTAGATCACCGGGAACCAGTCGGTGCGCAGCCGTTGCCCGGCGCGCATCTGATGCCCCGGGAACGGCGGGGAGGTGCGCCCGGGCCGCTCGGCGTAATGCGCATCGTCGCCGACCCAGCGTAGCGACAGCACGCGGCGGCGGCTCAGCGTCGGATTGCCGCGAGCGCCATGGGCGGTGCGGAAATGAAACAGCACCGCATCGCCTGGTTCCATCGTCCACTCGAGCACCCGCAGATCGGGTTCATTGTCGGGATCAGGCACCGGCCGATAGGTGCCCGCGCTGGGGTAGAAATCGCTCTGATCGAGCCAGCGCACGGGCAGGATCATCTGCTCCCAACGGTGCGAGCCGGCCACCAGCCGCAGCGTCGCCTGCCTCACCGGGTCGATCGGAATCCAGAAGCTCACGGTCTGATCGCCGTCGACAAAATAATAAGGCGTGTCCTGGTGCCAGGGCGTCGCCTTTTGCGTCCCGGGCTCCTTGACGAGCACATGGTCATGAAAGAACTGGGCGGTCTGCGATTGCATGATGCGCGCCGCCACCGCGGCCGCCGGCGAATGTTCGATCACGTCGCGGAATTCCGGAATGCGCTGCCAGTTGCAGTAGTCGTCGAAGAAGCTGCCCGCCTCGCCGCTGCGCACGCTTTCGGCGGCGTACGGTCCCGGGTCGCGCATGTTGCGCTCGATGCCTGCGGCAATCGTATCGACCCAATCGGCAAACACGCCGCGCAGGCATACGGCGCCGTCGCCCCGATAGTCGGCAATGTCACGGTCGGTGAGGCTGAATGTCGAGCTGTGGTTGCGGGGCAGTGCCATGGTCGATTCAGTCGGCGGCGATCTCGAGCACCACCACCTGTCGTCGGCGGCCAAACTCCCGGAGCGCATCGCCGAGCGCCTCGGGCGTCTCGATCAGGCGGTGGCGGTATCCATACGCCGCTGCCAGCAGCGCAAAATCGGGTGGCGCTACGTCGACACCTTCGGGCCGGATCCCGACCGCGACCATCGAGGAACGGATCTCGCCGTAGCCGCGGTTGTTCCACACGATGATGGCCGTCCACGCGTCCACGTCGCGCAGCACGGCGAGTTCACCGAGCGAGAACTGCAGGCCACCGTCCCCGACCAGGCACACGACCGGCCGGTCTGGAGCCGCGAGCCCCGCGCCGGTCGAGGCGGGCAACGCGTAGCCGAGCGTGCCATAGCCGGTCGCCGAGTTGAACCACGAGCCCGGCGTTGCAGCCGCAAAGCCCAGGTTGCCGGCGTAGATCAGCTGCGTTGAATCGCCCACCAGCAGTGCCGTCGGCAGCGTGTCGCGCACCTGCTCGAGCAGGCGAACGTGACCCTGCATGACCGGCGACAATGCCGCGAGGGCCTGCTCGCGCGCCGCTGCGGCGGCAGCCACGCCGGCGCCAGCGCGCGCCGCGCCCAGATCCTGCTCGAGCAGCGCGCGCAGCGTCTGCGCAGCGTCACCGCACAGACCCAGCCGAGGCATCGCATTGCGTGTCAGTTGCGAGGCCTCGATGTCGATGCGGATCAGGTTGGCGGGATTCGGAAACTCACGCACCGAGTACATGTCGTAATCGGTCGGCCCGATCTCGGTGCCGACCGCGAGCACCACGTCGGCCGCGGCGATGAGTGCTCGAACCGGTTCGAGCGAGGGGCTCATGGACACCGCGAGCGCATGCTCGGGCGGCAGGATGCCGCGCGCATTGGTGGTCATCACGAGCGGCGCCCCCAGATGTTCGACCAGGCGCCGCAGCTCCGGGACCGCGCGGATCGCTCCACCGCCGGCAAGCACGACGGCGCTCTTCGCGGCCCGCAGCCGCGTCGCCGCCGCCTCGAGCGCCGCTCGCTCGGCGCGCGGCGCCGAAGGTGCCGTCGCGGGTAATGGCAGGCCGCTCGCGTCCGCTGCCAGCACGTCGAGCGGAATTTCGATGTAGACCGGGCGCGGCCGCGCCGAGGCGAAGATCGAGAACGCCTGACCGAGGGCTGCGGGAAGCTCGCCCGGATCCGCCACCGCCAAGCTGGCGGCCGTCACCGCGCCGGCAAGCGCGCGCTGATCGGGCAGTTCGTGCAGGAAACCGCGGCCGCTTCCGGCTTCGCCGCGGCGGTTCTGGCTGGCAATTACCAGCACCGGAATCGAGTCGCCGTAGGCCTGGCCGAGCGCGGTGGCGATGTTGCTGACCCCGGGCCCGCTGATCGTGAAGCACACGCCCGGGCGGCCCGAGATCCGCGCATAGCCGTCGGCCATGAAACCGAGTCCCTGCTCGTGCCGGCCGGCGACGTGGCGCACCGAGCCAGCCTCGAGCCCGCGATAGAGCTCAAGGTTGTGCACTCCGGGGATACCGAACACGTGGCGCACCCCGGCGGCCTCCAGGGCTTCGACCAGGTAGCGACCCAGTCTTTTCATGTGCTGGCGACCCGCTCATCGCGCCAGGCCAGCGGCTCGACCTTGGGGATCACCCAGCCCCACGCCGCGGCACCGGCGAAGGTCACGGCGCCGGCGACCAGGAACGCCCAGCCGTAATGTCCGGATCGATCGACCATCAGGCCGGTGGCATAAGGGGCGACGATGCCCGCCAGGTTGCCGAAGAAATTCTGCACGCCCACCCACTGACCGGCGGCCCGTGGTCCAGCGAGCGTCTGCGCGATGGCATAGACCGGCCCCGACTCGATGCCGACGAATACCGCCGACACCAGCAGGCTGCCCACGGCGAGCCTTGGGGCGGCGGCGCACAGGATCAGGCACAGACCGACTCCAAGCTGGCCATACACGACATAGCCCTTGCGCACCCCATTGACCGATGCACCGCGCCGGATCATGCGGTCCGAGTGCCATCCGGCCGCGACCGAGCTCACCGCGACCACCGAATAAAAGAGCAGGCCGCCCACGACTCCCATCTCGTTGATCGACAGCCCGCGCACCTTGACCAGATAGGTCGGCAGCCAGCTGATCAGGAAGTAGAAGGAATAGTTCGAGGAGAAATGCCCCAGAAAGGCGCCCCAGGCCGCACGCTTGCCGAGCATTTCACGGTACGGCGGCGGCCGCCCGTAGCGCGCCAGCGACGCGTGAGGCACGGTGCGGGTGAATCGCGACCACGGCCAGAGCCAGGTGAGCGACAGCAGACCGAACACCAGGAACGATGCCTGCCAGCCGAAGCGACCGGCAATCAGCGAACCGGCGAATGTGCCGATGGCCGGCCCGATCGCCAGGCCCACCGCCATCCAGCCGTTGGCGGCGCCACGGCGCTCCTCGGGTATGAGCTGCGCGAACAAGCGGCTGCTGCCCGGAAATATCACACTCTCGCCCAGACCGAGCAGCAGACGCATCAGCAGCAGCGAGGCGAATCCGACCGTCAGGCCGCTCGCTGCGGTGGTCAGCGACCAGACGGCGACCCCGAGCGCGAGCAACCGATAGACGTCGAAGCGCTCGCACAACCAGCCGGCCAGCAGCTGCGCTGGCGCGTAAGTGAAGTAGAACGCCGAAAGCAGCAAGCCAAGCTGGGCGTTGGTAAGCCCCTGCTGGTCGATCAGCAGCGGGCCGACGGTCGCAAGATTGCCGCGATCGACGTAATTGACGAACAGCAGCGCGGTCATCAGCGCCACCAGCCAGGAGACGCGGTCGCGCGTCGCGGGCCCGGTCATCGCCGGGCGTCGTCGTGTGCGGGCATGGAGCGCTGCTGTTCCTTATGCCGGACTCACCAGTGTCAATTGCGCGCAGATTACGCCCTTCAGATCTCCGATGGCGACTACCCGTGACTCCATGTAGCCTCGCCCCGTCTCGTGGCACCTTGGGCGGCGCAAATGCCCGATGCCGGTGCGCCGCGCAGGCGCAGTCCGACACCGCGCACCGCCATACACTGGCGGCGCTTGCCGTCGCACGCGGATACTTTGCAGCGTCCCCCAGTCGCCGCCGCCTCAGAAGATCGAGGCGCGTCCTGCGGATCGCCGCTCGACGATCCTGCTCACAGAGGAACAGCAATGCAAATTCGGGCCGGTTTTGAGTTGATCTATCAATTTCCGAACCCCACGCCGATGATTCTGGCGCTGAATATTCATCACAGCCGGGCTGCGGACCTGCTGCAGCCCGATCAGCTGACGACCGATCCGGTGGTTCCGGTCACCGCCTATCGCGATAAATTCGGGAACCGGTGCAGTCGGCTGGTCGCGCCAGCCGGCAGGATTCGCCTGGCGGCGGACGCTGTCGTGCACGACTCGGGTTACCCCGAGCCGATGGTGCCAGACGCCGCCCAGCACGAGGTGCCGGAGCTGCCCGAGGAGACCCTGCTGTTCCTGCTGGGCAGCCGGTACTGCGAGACCGACTGCCTGACGGAAACGGCGTGGCGCCTGTTTTCCGCCACCCCTCCGGGCTGGCCGCGGGTACAGGCAATCTGCGACTTCGTTCATGGCCATCTCGAGTTCGGCTACCAGCACGCCAGCCCGACCAAGTCGGCGCTGCAGGCATTCAACGATCGCAAAGGCGTGTGCCGCGACTTTGCGCACCTTGCGATCACCTTCTGCCGCTGCATGAACATACCGGCCCGTTACTGCACCGGCTATCTTGGGGATATCGGCGTGCCGCCGATGAATGCGCCGATGGATTTCTCGGGCTGGTTTGAAGCCTATCTGCGCGGCGGCTGGTACGCGTTCGACGCGCGTCACAACCATCCACGTATCGGGCGCATCCTGATCGCGCGCGGGCGCGATGCGGCGGACGTCGCGATCAGCACCGCATTTGGCGCGGGCGTGCTCGAGAGCTTCCGCGTCTGGACCGACCAGATCGGCGAGGCGTCGATTGCTGCACCGGCGCATCGATCATGAATGAGCTGCAAATCGGCGAGCACGATGTGCTGTCCACGCTGCGGCCGGACAGCCTGATCGGAGCACTGGTCTACCTGGCCGTGTTCGTGATCGTGGCGATGATGCTGTCGCGCGGACTGCGCACCGCGGTGCATGCGGCGCTGACGCGACACGCGCACATCGACCGCACGACGATCAGTTTCACTCAGCAGCTGGCCTCTGCGTTCATCTGGGTGGTGATGCTGATCCTGTATGCGCACCTGATCCCAGTGCTGCGGGCGATGGGCACGGCACTGCTGGCGGGCGCGAGCATCGCCTCGGTCGTCATCGGGCTTGCGGCGCAGAGCACGCTCGGCAACCTCGTGGCCGGCGTTGCAATCACGATCTACCGCCCATTCCGCCTGGGCGACACGCTGCAGATGGCCTCACCCACCGGTACCGAGATCGGCACCGTGGAGATGATCTCGCTTGGCTATACCACGCTGCGGGCGCCGGACGGTCGCCTGGTCGTTCTGCCCAACAGCGTTGCCGCGAGTCAGGTGATGATCAATCTGAGCCAGACGTTCACGCCGTGGCAGATGTCGATCACCATTCGCGTCAGCCGCGATGCGGATCTGGAAGCGGTGCGACGACTCGCGGTCAGCGTGGCGGGCGAGGCGGTCGGCGAGAAGTCCGTCGCGGGATGCTTTCTGACCCGGATGGAAGCGGCTACCGCGGTGCTCGAGTTGCGGCTCCAGGCGCCGGACGCCGCAAGTCGGGAGTCACTGCGATCGAAACTGCTGGCGGCGCTGGCGCAGCGATTCGCTCAGGCCGGATTCGGTGTCGGGGCGGCGGAGCCGGCGAGTTTTTCCTGAAGCGCAAGCCGGGCGGGCCATGCCTGACCCGCGGCGCGAAGCTGCGCTATATTTGGCCGCCGACTTCCCACAACAACCATCGAACCAGGAGGGTGAATCCATGCGCATGATGCTGACGGCCACCATTCCCCATGAGCCGTGCAACTCGCTGATTCGCGCGAACAAGCTCGGTCCGATCCTGAAGCGAATCGTCGCCGAGCTGAAGCCCGAGGCGGTCTATTTCACCGAGCTCGACGGCACCCGGGGCGTGGTACTGATCGCAGACGTCGCCGATCCTTCCGGGATTCCGGCGCTGGCCGAGCCATTTTTCCTCAACTTCAATGCGGATTGCCGCATGCGCATCTGCATGACGCCGGCCGATCTGGGCAATGCCGGGCTGGACGAACTGGCGAAACGCTGGGGTTAGACTCACGCGCACTTGAGCCGACGCGCGCAGCGGGCCGTCAAGAGGGCGGGCGGCAGCGCGCGGTCGGCGTCAGCCGGCATCGGGGTCCTCCATCAGCAACGCCGCCAGCGCAGCGTCGAGCGCGTGATGCAGTGCTGTGGCGCCGCCGGGTTCCTCAGGGCCCTGGATCATCGCCCGCGCCTGCTCGGGCTGGGTCACGCCGACCACGACAACTTCGGCAACGCGTTTGTCGGCGACAGGAATCGCTCCTGCGTAGTCCATCAGCAGCGCGCGTGCGCAGGTCTGAATGTCGTCGAACAGCAGCGCCGCGGCGCGGCGCGTTCCGGCATGCTGCAGCAGCAGTACATGCGGGCCGCGGCCGCCGCCGGGTCCGAGCCAATCCACTTGGTAGTCGCTGCCGAGGGCAGCCTTGACAGCCAGTTGGACGCGCCTTTGCGCCAGGGTCGGGTTCACGGGCACGAACGCACGGTGGGATCGCTGTACCGGCAGAGCCGTCAAGTGGCCTTGGCTGGGGCGATCTTAGCAACGGCGTCAGCGACCGGGCAGCTGTAAGAAATGACAGTGACGAGCTTGCGTCGCATCGTTTCCGGCGCAGCCATCAGCGCACGCTGATGTCGGTGGCAGGGGCGTGGCCGGTGGCAGCTACCCGATGCGATCCATCTCCTGCCGGCTGAACCGGATGGCGGCCGCCGCGACATTGTCCTCCAGGTGATCAACCCGCGACGTGCCCGGAATCGGCAGGATGACCGGGGACTTCGTCAGCAGCCACGCGAGCGTCGCCTGCGCCATGTCGATGTGCCGCTGCGTGGCAAGCGCCTCGAGGGCCGCCAGCCGCGGATCGGCAGCCGCGTTCGCCTGCGCGCGTTGCGCCAGCGGCGCCCAGGGCAGGAACGCGATGTGTTCGCGCTCGCAGATCGCCAGCACATCGTCCGACTGCCGATCGGCGACGTTGTAACGATTCTGCACCGAGACCACTTTGACGATCGATTGCGCGCTCGCGAGCTGTCCCGGGTCCACGTTCGACAGGCCGATGTGGCGGATCTTGCCCTGCTGCTGCAACCTTGCAAGTTCGCCGACCGAGTCCTCGAACGGCACCTTCGGATCCGGCCGATGCAGTTGGTACAATGCAATCTGCTCCAACTTCAACCGCTTCAGACTCGCCTCGCAGGCCTCGCGCAGGTGTTCGGGCCGGCCGTCGGCAACCCATTCCTGCTGGCTTGGACGCACTTGCCCGCCCTTGGTGGCGATCACCAGTCCTTTCGGATACGGGTAGAGCGTGTCGCGGATCAGGCGTTCGCTGACATAGGGTCCGTAGGCGTCGGCGGTGTCGATGAAGTTCGTGCCGAGCTCAAGCGCACGGCGCAGCACCGCCCGGGCCTCCTTGCCATCGCGCGGCTCGCCCCAGATTCCATCGCCGGTGATGCGCATCGCGCCGAAGCCGAGGCGGTTCACCGCAAGATCGCCGCCGATCAGTATTCTGCCGGCAGCGGCCGCGGGCCGCTTGCGCTCGGGCGGCGTTGCCGGCTTGTCGATCGCGAAGGCCGGCAGCAGCAGCGCCGCACCGGTCACGGCGGCGGTGCCGCCGATCAGAAATCCGCGCCGCGAGGGATCATTGATCATCGGGCTGTTCCTTCGGCCATTGACGTCGACCATCCGAGCGTCAATCCTACTGCGAGCGACGGATGTTTTCCCGCCCGGCGCGTCTGCCGTGCCCGCACCCGGTGCCGATGGTGCGCCCCCCGCTATGCCAGCGAGGCAACCCGGTTAAGGAGCTCGGAGCGCGCCGCGAGACTCATGTACCCGGAGCCGATCGAGCCGATCGATTCGGTTTCCGCTGCGGGCATGCGGCGCAGCGCTTCGCTGACACGTTCGGGCGTTCCCAGATCGCTCCACCCGCACTGCGGAACCGGCAGGGCGCGCAGCCAGCACTCCTGGCCCTGCAGGATGTCGCGCGAGAAATCAAGGCTCGGGAGACGATCATAGAGCTCGGCGACGGCCGGGCCGTCCGCGTGCGCCGACAGATCGCACTGCAACGCCGCGCTCATCTCCCCGACGATCCCCGGCACGCGCTGCCGGAACAGCGCTAACAGGGCCTGGGCACTTGCCACCACGATGAACGCGTTCCATAAACCCCCGTGTTCAATGAGCTCGTGGGCCTGAGCCGCAGTGGGCTTTTCAATGAACTGCAACACCTCGAGAGCGCCTCGCCCATCGGCCCGTCCCGGCAGGATATAACCGAGGCCGGGATCCGGCTGCTCGGGTTGCAGACCAAGCAGCACCGTCTCGTCAAAGTGCCATCGCCACTGCTCCACCGCATGACGCAGCGCGCGCGCGAGGACCGCCTCCTGACGCACGTGATGATCGGACGGCAGCACGACCAGCCGCGCAGCCGGATCGCGTTCGAGGATGTGCAGCAATGGCAGCAGAATGCCGTTGGCGGTGCCGCGGTTCTCGGGCTGCACGATCACATTCGCTGCCGGCAGGCACCAAAGCGCCGGTTCCCACCAGCGCCGGTGCTGCTCGGCCACGATGGCACAGGTATGGCAGTTCGCGCTGACCACGTGGGCGCGCTCCAACGCGAGATCGAGCAGCGATGGGCCGCCGCGCAGGCACCAGAACTGTTTGGGAATCACGGTGCCCGACGGCGTCGTGGTCAGATTTCGAAGCCGGACGCCGCTGCCGGCGGCGAGGATCAGCGACCAGGTGTTGCCTTGGCTTAACATTGGCCCGCTCCCGACACGGCATGCCTCCCGGGACGCAGCCCTTGAAACGGCCGTGATCTCCTATGCAGGCGCATGATCCGAAACGGTGCAGACGAAGGCTATGAGGGAAAACCACCATGCGCCCGGGGCGGCGCGAAGCCACGAACCATAACGTACTGCCGCCGGCCTTCAGGCCTCAGGCCGCGAGCAGGGCTCGGAGCAAGGTCAACAGCTCTTCCGCCTTGATCGGTTTGCTCGCGATCCGCAAATGCGGATCGCGCGGCAGATCCTGCACGGCCGAAGAAGTATCTCCGGTCGCGAGAACGGCTTTCAGTGAGTTACCGAGCAACTCGCGCAACGCGGCGATGACCTGGATGCCGGTCTCGCCGCCACCCAGGTGATAATCGCTCACCAGCAGGTCGACGCCGTTGCCGCTGCGGACATGCGCAACCGCCTCGGCCAGCGAGGCGACCGCCGTCACTCGATAGCCTTCCACCTTGAGCAGCATCCGGGTCGCGCCCAGCACGGCCGCATCGTCTTCGACCAGCAGGATACGCGCATGCCCGATCTGCGGTACGTGAGCGCGAGGCCGTTCCGAGACCGGAGCCGGCGGCGTGACCCGGCCGCTGCTCGCGGGCAGCAGCAGCGAGAAGGCCGAGCCTCGACCGACCTCGGAGCGCACGTCGAGCCTGAGCGTGAGCAGCTTGACCAGCCGTTGAACGATGCTCAGCCCAAGCCCGTAGCCGTCGCGTGAGCTGTTGGTCGGCACACCGACCTGGAAGAACTCATCATAAATGTAGCGCAGCTGGTCGGCCGGTATGCCGATGCCGGTATCCAGGATCTCGATGCGGATCAGCGCCGCCTCGTGCAGGCATCGCAACCGCACCCAGCCTTCGCGCGTGTACTTGATCGCATTCGAGACCAGGTTTCGCAGGATCTGTTCCACCAGCGACGGATCGCTGTGCACGCAGTCGGCGCATGACTCGATTTCGAATTTCAATCCCTTGTTCGCCGCGATTCCGGCGAACTCCGTGCGCAACTCATCGAATATGCTGGCCACGGTAAAGTCGGTCGGCTCGGGCTTGATGGCGCCGGATTCAAGCTTGCTGATATCGAGCAGCGCGTTCAGCAGTCGCGACATCGCGCCGATGGCCTGCTCCTGCTGCGCCAGGGCCTCGGCGGCGTCGGGCGCGGTCACGACGCGACGCAGCATGCCGTTGAGCAGAGCCAGGGTCTGCAACGGCTGGCGCAGATCGTGACTGGCGGTGGCCAGAAAGCGGCTCTTGCCCTGGTTGGCACGATCCGCACTCTCGCGCGCCTGGTCGGCGATCTCGCGTGCTGCTTCGGCTGCCTCGCGTGTGATGGTCAGTTCGGCTTCGACCCGCTTGCGGTCGGTGACATCGCGAATGGCGGCAGCGACCAGCACGCGCTCGCCGTCTTCGATCGGGCTCAGGCTGATCTCGACCGGAAATTCGCTGCCGTCGCGGCGCTGGCCGAAGAGCTCGAGGCCCACGCCCATCGGGCGCACGCGCACGCTGTCGACGTAGTGCTCCCGGTGTCCGATGTGTCGAGAGCGGAAGCGCTCCGGCATCAGCATCTCGATGGGCTGATCGATGATCTCGTCGGGCGCGTAGCCGAACAGCGCGGACACCTGTCGGTTCGTATAGCGGATGACGCCGGAGGCATCGATGACGATGATCGCATCCGGGGCGGCATCGAGCGCGCTATGCGCGAGATCAGGCGGCGTCGACAGCATCCCAAGGCCTCTGAGGCGGTGCCGTGCCTCGCTAATCACGGCGGCGCGCGGCAGCGCCCCTAAAGTACGCGTATAGGCTGCGCGGCCGCCCTATTAAAGTCAACGCGACTTGGTTTTGTGCCGACGGGGCTTTATGGCTGCGCCAGCGCTGTCATGCGCGTCCGGCACAGTGCCTGGAGTGGGAGATTCTTTTCGATCAGCGGCGCGAGTGCTGCTCGTGCTTTTGCCCTTTGACCGTGATGTCCAGCAGCGCTTGTGCGTCGCTGACGACCACATGCAGCAGATCGTTGAGGGTGACGATCCCGACCACGGCGCCGCGGTCATCGACCACGGGTATCCGGCGCACGCCGTGCGAACGCATGCGTTCGATGACCTGGCTGGTGTCCTCCGACTCATTGGCAATGACCACGGGAGCATGGATCAGGCTTGCCAGATTCGTCTTGGAAGGGTCAAGCCCATTGGCCAGGACCTCGACCACGAGATCGCGGTCCGTGACGACCCCGAGCGGCAAGCGCTCGTCATCCGGGTCATCCACGACCACCAGATCGCCGACGTGTTTGTGACGCATCAGCTGTGCCGCCTCGAGGGCGGTGGTCTGCGGCGCGCAGCAGATGACCTCCGCCGTGCACATTTCTTTCAATAACATGACAGTCTTCCCTCCAGGATCGTTACCGACAGCTTACATCGCCAGAATGCGCGCGAGATCCAGCAGGCGCACGTCCGCGGGCTTGGTCCGTTGCGCGACCTGATCCAGGGCGGTGCTGGCCGGCTTGCCATCGCGCATGCCGCTGAGAATTCCAAAGTTGCCGGCGGCTGCCGCATCGACGGCTGCTGCGCCGAGCAGAGTTCCAAGCATCCGGTCGAACACCCCCGGTGCACCGCCGCGCTGGACGTGACCGAGCTTGGTCATGCGCAACTCGAACCCGAGCCGCTCCTGATGTCCATTGAAATAGTGCATCAGGGCATCGGCGTTGTACTTCGCGCCTTCTGCGACGATGATGATCGCGTGGCTCTTGCCGCGCGCATAGGCGGCGCGCAGTTCCACGGCGAGCTGATGTGGCTCGACCTCGACTTCGGGTACGACGACGGCTTCCGCGCCACCGGCGATTCCAGCGATCACGGCCAGGTAACCGCAGTTACGCCCCATCACCTCGACCAGAAACGCGCGCTTCATCGAAGAGGCCGTTACCCTGAGGCGATCGATCGACTCCAGGGCCACGTCAACAGCGGTCGTCGCGCCGATGGTGATATCGGTACCATGCAGATCGTTGTCAATCGTCGATGCAATACCGATCACGGGCGCGCCGCGCTGATACAGCTTCAGGGCGCCCGCCTGGGAGCCGTTGCCACCGATGACGATCAGGCTCGCAATGTCGTGCCGCTTCAAGGTCGCCATCGCGTCGTCACAGCCACGCTCGGTCTTCAGGGTCTCGCAACGGGTCGTGCCGAGCATGGTTCCGCCCAGATGAAGGATGCCCCCGACATCGCGCAGGCCCAGTGGCCGAAAATCCCCGGCGATCAGCCCCGTGTAGCCGTGATGAATTCCGATGACCTCGTAGCCGCGGAATATCGCGCAACGGACCACGGCTCGCGTTGCCGCATTCATCCCGGGTGAATCACCGCCGCTCGTCAGTACCGCTAATCGTGGCACGCCCGCGCCTCGTGGCCTCGCGCCCGCAGTACTTGCATGGATCCAGGCATCGGCAGCTTGGCCGCGGCGCTCAGCGTCGGCTCCGGCTCGGGCCGTTCCGATCGGGCGTTGGCGCGCGCCATCGCCCGCCAGCGCCGCATGCACGCCGGCGCGCAGTCCTGATCGATGACGGCCGTCACGACGCGCAGCCAACCCGCGGGTGATTGCACCGCATAAAGCAGGCTCAACCTTGGGCATCGCACGGTCATCGCCATATCCCCGCGCCACGACTGGGCTGGAGGCACAGACTCGCCGGCCGCGGCGCCTGGGTGAAGTCGTAGCCACCGCAGCGGCCTAGGTAATTGACGCAATTCTGCCGTCGTTGGAGAAAGGCGTGCGTTCTGGCCTAGGGCCCGATCCAGCGTATCTGCGGCTCTTTCCGCGGCACTGGCGGTGGTATCGATTTCGGATGTCCAACAATGATCGGCGCCACCGGCAGCTGCCCCGCGGTAAGCCCAAGCGCCGTCCTGCCTTCGGGCGTCCCGAGCCACGCCTGGGCAAATCCGATCCAGCAGCTTCCGAGTCCTTCGCCGCACGCAGCCAGCATCAGATTCTCGGCGGCCAGCGAGCAGTTCTCCACCGCCCATGGACCCTGGACAGTGCTTGAGATCACGATCAGCGCAGGAGCTCCATAGAAGATGTCAAAATTCGGCGTGTTCAGGATCTCCTGCAGATGATGCGACAGCGCGCCCGGCGGCGGCGTTCGCAGCAGATGCGCCTTGGAGTGGCTCGATATCCGGCCTAGCAGGGCCTTGTCGAGCACCACGGTGAACGACCATGCCTGTTCATTGACCGCGCTCGGCGCCTGGATGGCGGCGTTGATCAGCCGGCGCAACAGCGCTTTATCGATCGATTCACTGGTGAATTCGCGCACCGCGCGCCGGGTGTGGATTGCCTGCTGCAGTTCCATGGGATACCTGAGAGTTGACCGAATCAGGACTACTTGACCGGCCCCGCCACGGTGGGACCATCGTCCAACAGATAATCGGTCTGCCGGCACCGGGCAACAACCCGTCTTTATACCTATGGTCTGGCGGGCAATGCGCTGCTGTCAGCGTTGTCACTGTACAACACCCGACAGACGCACGGACTTCGGCTCCTGATACAACCACGGCAATGCGGCTGCCTCGCGTTGCGTATGCGCGACGAATAGCGATTCAAGCTTGCCCCAGCACCGTGCAGCTGTAAATAGGAGGCCATCTGAGCGCATGTTAGTATGCGCCGCGGTCTAACAATATCAGCGGGGTAGCACTTCATCCGCAGTGCCGTGTAAAGAACCAAAAACTCCTCGCGATTAGGAGATAAGAAGATGAAACAGTTGGTAGCGCTCTCGCTCAGCATCGCCATTTTGGGGGCAATTTGGGCGTATCTCGCACTCGGACCCTTGAGCGGTGATGTCTTGGTCTGGGCGGGATTCATTTCCTGGGGCTGCTTCTTCCACAGCGGTGCCGACAGCAAGGCACTGACCAAGACGATTGCCGGCACCTCCTATGGTGCATTCATCGGTTGGATCGCCCTGCTGCTGGTGGTGAACACCTCGATGCCGGCACTCGGCGTGGCCTGGCCGGCGATTCTGGTCGGCGTGACCGTGTTCTTCCTGGTGATCGTAGCCTCGATCGACCTGTTGTCGGTGGTCCCGGCCAATGTGTACGGATATGCGGCGATCGTCGCCTATTCACTGCATCAGCCGTCGGCCGATCCCGGTGTCGGCCCGTTGAAGAACCTGACATCAGGTTCATTCGCCAACCCGCTGATCCTGCTCATCGTCTCGCTGGTTATCGGAGCATTCTTCGGCTTGTTCTCCGGTAAGCTCGCGGGCGCTCTGACCAAGAAATAGCGCGCGACTGCCGCAATGGCATAGGGGGCGGTGCCCCCGGGCGCTGACCGAAAGGTTGCGCCCGGGAGCGCCGGCCTCGATCGCGGGGCCGCGCACTGCGCCGCCTCTGATCCATACCCGTTGACCTTGGCAACTTCCCGCGGCTGCCCGAGGATGCGTACATCACTTCGCAGCGGGAGAACCTCATGGCGGGACTGGATCGCGGTGCGACTTCGCCCTCCGGCAGTGACGCGCCCGATCGCGACCCTCAGGAGACTCGCGATTGGCTCGAATCCTTTGACGCGGTGATCCGCGTTGAAGACTCGGCGCGCGCCCTGTTTCTGCTGCGCCAGCTCGATGAGCACGCCAAGGAGCTGGGTCTGGTCGCGGCGGCCGCGCCGTTCTCCGCCTATCGCAATACCATTGCGCTCGAGCGCCAGGGCACTTACCCCGGGGATCTGGCGATCGAGGAACGCCTGACCGCGATCATGCGCTGGAACGCGCTCGCGATGGTGGTGCGCGCCAATCAGGCTTACGGCGAGCTTGGCGGCCACATCGCCAGTTACGCCTCGGCCGCGGAGATCTTCGAGGTCGGCTTCAATCATTTCTTTCAGGCCGCGCGCGACGATCGCGGCGGCGATCTGGTGTATTTCCAGCCGCATTCGGCGCCGGGCGTGTACGCGCGCGCCTTTCTGGAGGGCAGGCTCAGCGAGCAGCAGCTCGCGCACTTCCGCCAGGAGGTGCGCGGCGGTGGCCTGTGCTCCTACCCGCACCCCTGGCTGATGCCGCAGTTCTGGCAGTTTCCAACCGGCTCGATGGGACTCGGCCCGATCAGTGCGATCTACCAGGCGCGCTTCCTGCGCTATTTGTCGCACCGGGGACTGGCCGAGACCGACAACCGCCGCGTCTGGGGTGTGTTTGGCGATGGCGAGATGGATGAACCGGAATCGATTGGCGCCTTGAGCCTTGCGGCCCGCGAACGGCTGGACAATCTGACCTTCATCATCAACTGCAATCTGCAGCGGCTCGATGGCCCGGTGCGCGGCAACGGCCAGATCATTCAGGAGCTGGAGTCGCTGTTCGCCGGTGCCGGCTGGAACGTGATCAAGGTGCTCTGGGGATCGGAGTGGGACGCGCTGTTCGCGCGCGATACGCAGCACGCGCTGCTGCGCCGGCTGGCGGCGACCGTGGACGGCGAATACCAGAATCTCGGCGCCAAGGACGGTGCGTACAACGTCGAGCACTTCTTCAAGAAGGATCTGGACATCCAGGCGCTGGTCGCGCACATGACCGATGCCGAGATCGACGCGCTCAAGCGCGGCGGACACGATCTGCGAAAACTGTACGCCGCGTTCGCCGCGGCGAAGAATCATCCCGGGCAGCCGACGGTCATTCTGGCCAAGACCAAGAAGGGCTTCGGCATGGGCGGCGCGGGCGAATCGCGCATGACCGCGCATCAGGCGAAGAAGCTGGACGTCGATGCGCTCAAGGCGTTTCGCGACCGGTTCCAGCTGCCGCTGTCCGACGAGGACGTCGCGGCGCTGCGCTTCTACAAGCCGCCCGAATACAGCCGCGAGCTGAGCTATCTGAACGAGCGCCGCGCCGCGCTGGGTGGGCCCTTGCCGGCGCGCCGGCGCGAATGCCCGCCGGTACCGGTGCCAGCCCTGGCCAGCTACGCGCAATTCGCGCTCGCCGCGGATGGCAAGGAAATGTCCAGCACGATGGCGGCGGTGCGCATGCTCGGCGGTCTGCTGCGAGACCGCAACCTCGGTGCGCGCATCGTGCCGATCGTGGCCGACGAGGCGCGCACCTTCGGCATGGACAACCTGTTTCGCCAGATCGGCATTTACTCCCCGGTGGGCCAGCTCTATGAACCGGAAGACGCCGGCTCGATGCTGTTCTACAGGGAAGCCAGGAACGGGCAGCTGCTGGAAGAGGGCATCACCGAAGCCGGCGCGCTGTCCTCGTGGGTCGCCGCGGGCACCGCGTACAGCGTCCACGGCATCGCGATGCTGCCGTTCTTCATCTACTACTCGATGTTCGGATTCCAGCGCGTCGGCGATCTGATCTGGGCCGCGGCCGACCAGCGCACGCGCGGCTTTCTGTTCGGCGCCACCGCTGGCCGCACCACGCTCGGTGGCGAAGGCCTGCAGCACCAGGACGGCAGCAGCCATGTGATTGCGGCCACGGTGCCCAACTGCCGCGCCTACGATCCCACGTTTGCCTACGAACTGGCGGTGATCATCGACCACGGCATGCGACGGATGCTGGAACAGCAGGTCGACGAGTTCTATTACCTCACCATGATGAACGAGAACTACGCCCAGCCCTCGATGCCGCCGGGGATCGAGGCCGACATCATCCAGGGCATGTATCGCTATGCGACCCACCGGCCGGCGCAGGCGCGCTCGCAACTGCATCTGCTGGGCTCCGGCGCCATCCTGCGGGAGGTGATCGGCGCGGCCGAACTGCTCTCGCAGGACTGGAAGGTCGGCAGCGAGGTGCACAGCGTGACCAGCTTCAGCGAGCTCTCGCGGCAGGCGGCGGAGGTCGAGCGCTGGAACCGCCTGCACCCGCTGCAGACGCCGCGGCGCAGCCACGTCGAGCAGCAGCTCTCCGGCGCGCGGCCGGTGATCGCGGCGACCGACTACGTGCGCGCCTATCCGCAGCTCATCGCCCCGTACGTGGAGGGACGCTTCGTGGCGCTGGGAACGGATGGGTTTGGGCGCAGTGACAACCGGCCCGCGCTGCGCGGCTTCTTCGAGGTCGATCGGCACTCGATTGTGCTCGCCGCGCTGGCAACGCTGTCGCGGCTCGGTGACCTGCCCGGAGAGTCGGTGGCGCAGGCGATCGAGCGCTATGGCATCGACACCGAATCTGCGGCGCCTTGGCAGCGATGACCTGGTCGCTCACCGGTTGGAGGTGGCTCGCCGTTGCCGCCATCGGCTGCCTGCCGCTCGCCGCCCGCGCGCAGATGCTCTCCTACTCGAAGGGGGAGGCGTACTCCAGCGTCAACGGTGAGGTCAATCCGGCCTATAAGATTGAATATCGGCAGATGCTGTACCAGGGCTTTTCAGTCACGTTCGACTACGTCAACGAAGGGCACTATACGGGACATCACCCGGACGGCTACGGCTTCGAGTTCTGGTATCAGCAGCGATTTTCGGAAAGATATCGCTTGTACCTCGCGGCCGGGGTTGGCCCCTATTACTACTTCGACACCATTACGCCCGCGGGCGGCCAATCCGTGGATGCGCACGGACTCGCGCCGGTGCTCACCTTGAGCGCGCGCGGCAAGCTCTGGAAACAGTGGGACTGGGTCGTGTCGGTTGATTCAATCGATCCGGCCCACGATGTCAAAGCACAGATGCTGAGCCTGGGCATCGGCTACTGGCTCAGCGACAGTGCGTCGCCCGCGGGATTCTTCGAAAGGGGAGCCAATGCGCCGGCATCGAATGATCCCGATGAGTTGTCGGTTTACGGCGTCATCAGCGTGATCAACATTTCCAGCAATCCCGAGTCGTGGGGCGCGAGCGCCGAATACCGCCACCGCTTCGAGCAGCACTTTGACGGCACCCTTACCTACATCTACGAGGGCGATCCGCGGGTGGCTCGTCGCAGCGGTTTCGCAGCCCAAGTCTGGCCTGTCCGCACCGACGTGAAGAGCGGCATCGAAATCGGCGCGGGCTTCGGCGTCTATGCGTTCATTGACCGAAAGCATCAGCCGATCCCGGGACAGATTTCGGCGGCCGCGGCCGCGCCGCTGGTCTCGCTGATGGCTTCCTATCCGACGAAATCGAATTGGTTCGTCCGGGCCATCTGGGACCGCGTCGTGAGCAACTACAGCCGCGATGCCGACATCTGGCGGCTTGGGGTTGGCCGCATCCTATAGCGAAGGCAAGAGATGACCCGACCGCGCTACGTTCTGGCCCTCGATCAAGGTACCACCTCAACCCGCTGTATCGTGTTCGACGAGCAGGCGCGGCCGATCGGCATGGCGCAGCGCGAATTCCCGCAGCACTATCCGGCATCCGGCTGGGTCGAGCACGACGCCGAGGACATTTGGCGCGATTGTCTGGCCACGGCGCGGGCCGCCATCGACCAATCCGCGGTAGGCATCGATGGGATAGCCGCGCTCGGGATCGCCAATCAGCGCGAGACCACGGTGGTTTGGGAGCGCGCCAGCGGCATACCGATCCATAAGGCTGTCGTTTGGCAGGACCGGCGCACGGCCGACGAGTGCGCGCGCCTGAAGTGCGATGGGGTCGAGGCTCTAGTGCACTCGCGCACCGGTCTGCTGCTCGACCCGTATTTTTCCGCGACCAAACTGGCGTGGATTCTGGACAACGTGCCCGGCGCGCGCCGCCGGGCGGAGCGCGGCGAGCTCGCGTTTGGCACCATCGACAGTTTCCTGCTGTGGCGTTTGACCGGGGGCAGAGTGCATGCCACGGACGCGACCAACGCCTCTCGTACCCTGCTGTTCGATATCCACCGACAGCAGTGGGACGAAGAGCTGTTGCGGCTGTTTCGCATTCCGCGTCCGGTGCTGCCTTCAGTGCGCGATAGCAGCGAGCTCTACGGCACGAGCGCTGCGGGCTTGTTCGAAAGGCCCATTCCCATTGCCGGCATGGCTGGCGATCAGCAGGCGGCGTTGTTCGGGCAAGCGTGCTACGAGCCAGGTACGGCCAAGGCCACCTATGGCACCGGCAGCTTCATGTTGGTCAATACCGGCGAGCAGGCGGTGCCATCCAGCAACCGGCTGCTGACGACAACGGCGTATCGGCTCAAGGGGCGGCCCACCTATGCGCTCGAGGGTGCGATCTTTGTTGCCGGCGCCGCCATCAAATGGCTGCGCGACGGGTTGCAGCACCTCACCCACGCTGCCGAGTCCGACCAGGTTGCAGAGAGTCTGCACGGTAACCATGGTGTCTACATGGTGCCGGCCTTTGTGGGGCTCGGTGCACCCCACTGGAGGCCCGACGCCCGCGGCCTGATCTGCGGACTGACCCTCGATGTGACCGGCGCACATCTGGTGCGCGCGGCACTCGAAGCGGTGGCCTACCAGACGCTGGATCTGTGCGATGCGATGGCTCGCGACGGCGCCACGCGGGTCCGGGCGATTCGGGTCGATGGTGGCATGGCCGCCAACAACTGGTTCTGCCAGTTTCTGGCCGACATGCTCGAGGCTTCGGTCGAACGTCCGCGATACCTCGAGACCACCTGTCTGGGTGCGGCCTTCCTGGCAGGACTCGCCACTGGCGTGTGGTCGGACCTTACGGCAATTTCCGCAACCTGGGCGAGAAGCGCCGAATTCGCGCCACGAATGCCCGAGTGCGAACGCACGCCGTTGATCGACGGCTGGCGAATGGCAGTGCGTCGAGCGATGGTTCAGTAACCGACCCACCGCGGGGTTCGCGCACTTGCAGTATATGGGCATATGCCCCAATATACCGGCGAACGGTACGACCAGATGCCCAGAGATCCAAAACCCGGTGCCAGCTCAACTCCCTGCAATGCGGCCGCGCTGCGCAAGGCGCAGCGGCGGCTCACTCAGCTCTACGACACGGCGCTGGAGGGTTGCGGATTGCGCTCGACCCAACTGACCATCCTGGTCGAACTGGCCGGCAGAGCCGGGCAGCCGCCGACCATGGCCGAGCTGGCGGTGGCGTTGGTGATGGATCGCTCGGCGCTGGGCCACAATTTGAGGCCGCTGCAGCGCGACGGCCTGGTTGTGCTGCAAGAGGGCGATGCAGACCGTCGGCGACGGCATATCGTGCTGACATCGAGAGGCAAGGCGAAATGCCAGGAAGCGTTGCGGCGCTGGCGCGTCGCCCAGGATCGCTTTGAACAGGTGTTCGGGCAGTCCGAAGCGGCCGCGCTGCGCGCGACGTTACTGCGGATCGCTCGCGATGAGAGGCTGGCAACACTGAAGGATTGAGCAGCGCATCCGCGGCGGCGCCGCGGCCGCCGGGGCTTCACCGGCTGTTGGCGGCCAGTTTCAACCAGGTCTCGACCACAGTATCCGGATTCAACGACATCGATTCGATGCCCTGATCGACCAGCCATTGCGCCAGATCCGGATGATCCGACGGGCCCTGGCCGCAGATGCCGGCGTACTTGCCGGCCTTGCGGCAGGCCCGAATGGCCATCGACATCAGCGCCTTGACCGCCGGGTCGCGTTCGTCGAACAGGTGCGCGATGACGCCCGAATCCCGATCCAGGCCCAGCGTCAGCTGGGTCATGTCGTTGGAGCCGATCGACATGCCGTCGAAATATTCCAGGTACTGATCCGCGAGCAGCGCATTGGTCGGCAGCTCGCACATCATGATCAGCTGCAGGCCCCCGGGCTCGCGCTTGAGCCCGTTGTCGGCCAGCAGCTGCGACACCGCGCGCGCCTCGGCGAGCGTACGAACGAACGGAACCATGATCTGGATGTTGGCCAGACCCATCTGCTCGCGCGCGCGTCGCAGGGCGCGGCACTCGAGCTCGAAACAGGCCCGAAAGCCCGGATCGATGAAGCGCGACGCGCCGCGGAATCCGAGCATCGGATTCTCCTCGTGCGGCTCGTACTGACTGCCGCCGATCAGATTCGCGTACTCGTTGGTCTTGAAATCCGACAGCCGCACGATCACCGGTTCGGGCGCGAACGCGCAGGCAATGGTCGCGACGCCCTCGGAGAGGCGGTCGACAAAGAACTCCACCGGATCGGTGCCGGCGCCGATGTGCTGGCGAATGGTGGCCTGCAGCGCCGGCTGCAGTGATGAGAACTCGAGCAGCGCGCGCGGATGGATGCCGATGGTGCGGTTGATGATGAATTCCAGGCGCGCCAGTCCCACGCCACGATTGGGAATGGCGGCGAAGTCGAACGCGCGGTCGGGATTGGCCACGTTCATCATTATCTTGACCGGCACCGCCGGCATCGCGTCGAGTTTGATCACCTGGCGCTCGAACTTGAGCCGGCCGCGGTAGACATTTCCGGTATCCCCTTCGGCACAGGACACGGTCACCAGCTCACCGTCGGGGATCTTCTGGGTCGCATCGCCGCAGCCGACCACGGCCGCAATCCCGAGTTCGCGCGCGATGATCGCGGCGTGACAGGTGCGTCCTCCGCGATTGGTGACGATGGCGGCCGCGCGTTTCATCACCGGCTCCCAGTCCGGATCGGTCATGTCGGCCACCAGCACGTCGCCGGGCTGCACCCGCGGCATGTCGGCAGCCGAGCGCACCACGCGCGCCGGCCCGGCGCCGATGCGCGAGCCGATGGCGCGACCGGTCACGATCACCGGCGATCGGTCCTGCAGGCTGTAGCGCTGCAGATCCCGGCCGGTGCGGCTCAGCACCGTCTCCGGACGCGCCTGCAGGATATAGATCTGGCCGGAGTCGCCGGCGAGACCCCATTCAATGTCCATCGGACGGCCGTAGTGTTGCTCGATGATCAGCGCCTGGCGCGCCAGCGCCACCACGTCGGCGTCACTGATGCAGTAGCGCTCACGATCGGCCGGCGCCACCGCGATGGTCTGCACGCGCGCGCCGGCGCCCGCAGCGTCCGCGTAGATCATCTTGACGGTCTTGCTGCCGCGGCGCCGCCGTACGATCGGCAGGTGGCCGGCACGCAGTGCGGGCTTGTAGACGTAGAATTCATCCGGATTGACCGCGCCCTGCACGACCGTCTCCCCGAGGCCATAGGATGCGGTGATCAACACCACGTCGCGAAATCCGGACTCGGTGTCGAGCGTGAACATGACGCCGCTCGCGCCGAGATCGCTGCGGACCATGAGCTGCACGCCGGCCGACAATGCCACCTGGGCATGCGCAAAACCGTGGTGTACGCGATAGGCGATCGCGCGATCGTTGAACAACGATGCAAACACCTGGCGGGTGGCGCTGAGCAGCTCGTCCTTGCCGCGCACGTTGAGATAAGTTTCCTGCTGGCCGGCGAAAGAGGCATCCGGCAGATCCTCCGCGGTCGCCGAGGAGCGCACCGCAACCGCGATCGCGTCGCCGCCGAGGCGCTCCCAGGCCGCCACCAGTTGCCGCTCGAGCTGCGGGGCAAACGGCGTCGCGAGCACCCAGCTTCGGATCTTCTCGCCGGTCCTGGCCAGCTGCGCGACATCCTCGACGTTCAGCTTCGACAGCTCGGCTTCGATGCGCGCCGCCAGGCCATCCTGGGACAGAAATTCGCGATAGGCCTCTGCGGTGGTGGCGAAGCCAGCGGGCACGCTGACGCCGAGCGGTGCGAGATGGCTGATCATTTCACCGAGCGAGGCGTTCTTGCCGCCGACCCGCTCCACATCGTGCATACCGAGCTCGGTAAATGGCACTGCGTATTCGCTCACGCGCGACCCCCAGAAAGCTTGTTGTTGCCGGCAAGAACCGTTAAGTGAAACACTAGCGATCATCCACTGCAACCGCGGTCGGAGGCAATGCGTGGCCAGCAACGAGTCGGTCGCACGGACCGTGTTCTTCATCTCCGATCATTCGGGTGTCACCGCGGAAACCATGGGTCACAGCCTGCTCAGTCAATTCGAGGGTATTTCCTTCAGAGCGGTCACGTTGCCGTTCATCAGCACGCTGGAGCGGGCGGTGGAGGCGCGGCAGCGGATCAACGCCACGGCGCTGGCGGACGGCGCGCCGCCAATCATCTTCAGTACGCTGGTTCGCGATGCCGAACGCGAGCTGGTCAAGGGCGCCAACGGACTGTTCCTCGATTTCTTCGACGCGTTCCTGGCGCCGCTGGAAACGGAACTTGGGCAGAAGAGCTCGCACGCGCTGGGCCGCGCGCATGGCATGATCGACCTGGCCGGATACATGACCCGTATCGATGCCACCAACTTCGCGCTGGCCAACGATGACGGTGGCCATAACCGCGAGTACGAGCGTGCCGACGTGGTGCTGCTGGGCGTGTCGCGATCGGGCAAGACGCCGACCTGCCTGTACCTCGCCCTGCAGTACGGGATCTACGCGGCCAACTATCCATTGATGGAGGAAGACCTGGAGAGCGGACAGCTACCCGAGGCGGTGCGGCCGCACGTGCGCAAGCTGTTCGGCCTTACGATCGAAGCGTCGCGGCTGCAGCAGATCCGCGAGGTGCGTCGGCCCGAGAGCCGGTACGCCTCGGCCCAGCAGGTACAGTACGAGCTGCGCGCGGCCGAGCGCATGTATGCCCGATTTGGCGTGCCGCACATCGACACCACGCATTGCTCGGTCGAGGAAATATCCAGCCGCATCCTGCAGCTGACCGGGATACCGCGCCGCCTGCGGCCGTGATCCGGCGGGCTGCGACAGCTCCAGGGCGCAGATTGGAAGCGCTGCATATAGAACGCAACGGTAGCGTTGCATTATTCCGGGAGCCGGCGTAGCGTAACAGCGCGCTCAATCGCCTCGCCGTCACCTGCAAGGAGGGCCCACCCGATGACATACCCTCGATCGATTCTCGCGGCGCTCAGCGCCATGGTGCTATCGCTGGCCCCGATCGCACCGGCCGCAGCGGCCGGGCCAGGTCCGTGGGTGGGCGGTCACGCCTTCACGCACTTCGGGCTCGGGGCCGCATTCGCCCACAGCGTGTTCGGTCTGGCCGCGTTGCCATTCGTGATCGCCGGTGCCGCCGCCGCGGCCGCGCAGTCCGCGGACGAGTACGCGCCGGCGGCAGGCTATGGGCCGCCCCCGGCGTACGCGCCGCCTGCGGCCTATGCGCCGGCAGCGAACTACTACTACCGGCCAGCGCCTGCTTACTATGCCGCGCCGCCGGCCGTCTACTACGCACCGCGCCCCGGTTACTACCCAGCGGTTCCCCGCTATTACTATGCGTCGCCGCCGGGATACTACGGCCGACCGGCGCGGAACCTAGGTGCACGCGTGGGATACTACGCGCCCTCCGGCTATCAGGCCGCCCGGCGCCCCGGCTATTACCACTACGCGCGCTAAAGATCCGCACCACCGCGCGGCGTCCGCCAGGCGAACCGGCGGCCGTCCGTCGCGGGTCGCTGCGCTGGCGCTGAATGAGCGCATCCTGGATGCGGCCACCGAGCTGTTTCTGGCGCAGGGCTATGGACTGACGACCATCGAGGCGGTGGCGCGGCGCGCCGGGATCTCCAAGCGCACGTTCTATCACCGGTTCGCCGACAAGACGGTGCTGTTCGGTGCGGTGGTCCACCGGATCATCGAAGGCATGCGTCCACCGCCCGGCATCCCGCTGCTCGAGGGTGCAACGCTGCACGAGATGCTGAAGCGACTCGCGGGCCTGATCCTGCATGCCGCGCTCTCACCGCCCGCCATCGCCCTGCATCGGCTGATCATCGCCGAATCGGCGCGCTTTCCCGAGCTCGCGCGCGCGGTCCACGCCCAGGGCGCGAGCCAAGAGGCGATAGCGCTGATCAGCGGTGTGCTGGAGCGCGAGATCGATAACGATGAAATCGCCGCGCCGGCGCGCGAGTTCGCCGCGCTGCAGTTCCTGCAGCTGGTGGTGGTGGTACCGCAGCGCCGGGCGCTCGGCTTCGACAAGCCGATGAGCCTCGCCGAACTCGAGGCCTGGGCTGATGCGTCGGTGCGGCTGTTCCTGAACGGCTGCCGTGGCTGGCGGCGCTCGCCGTGACCGCCCTGCGCCGGTACGATGACGCCCGGCCACAAGAATTACAGGGATGATCACCATGACCAGCCAACGCATCAGGCGGATCGCGCGCAGCGGTATTGCCGCCGTGATTGCCGCCGTAGGACTCGATCCGTCCGGCCTCGTTCAGGGTGCCGCGATGGATTCGATCGAGCTGCCGCCGTACAAGGGGACGCTGAAGGAGGATTACTATCCCGCGGACGCGCGCCTGCATTTCCTGCAGGGCAGGGCGCTGGTCGAGTTCACGGTGAATGGTCGCGGCGTACCCGCCGATGTGGTGGTGGTGAACTCCGAGCCGCCGCGCGAGTTCGCCGACTCGGCGCGCCGGCTGGTCAAGAACCTGCGCTTTGAAGTCCCGGCGGGCTGGGACCAGGGCACGGCGGCGGCGCACCGATTCCGCCTCGGGGTACGCTTCCAGGTGATCGAGTGCGTCAATCTGTCGCGCTGCGAATCTGAACCCCGCAACCCGCCGGCCGACTACGCGGCGGATCGAATCTATGTCGTCTCGACCCAGCGCCGGGTGCTGTCGATGGGAGGGCAGCCCGCAGCGCCTCCCGCCGCAGCGCCGCCCGCCGCAGCGACGCCCGCCGCAGCGACGCCGCCGCGAGGCAGCCCGGCGGCGTCGCCGGCGCCCGCGGCTGCGCCGCCGCGGCCGCAGGATCACCCGGTTGCGCCGCCCGAGCCGATCTATCCGCCGGGCTGACGTTGCATGGTCCACCCGTGGTGCGCGGGTGGACGTGCGACAACGCCGCGCACCCGATGCTGCCGTGACGACGCTGCGCGCCGTCGTCATCGCGCTGCTGCTCGCGGGCATTGCACCGGTCTGCCGTCTTGCCGTTGCCGGCGATGCGCGTGGCGCCGATGCGAGGGCGCTGACCGCTGGCGCGGTGGCATCGCCCGATCGTTACGGCGCGCTGGCCGCGCGCGAGATCCTCAGGGCCGGCGGCAATGCGGTGGACGCGGCGGTGGCGACCGGCTTCGCGCTCGCCGTCACCTATCCGGAGGCCGGCAATCTCGGCGGCGGCGGTTTCATGACGCTGTACGTCGACGGCAAGGCCTATTTTCTCGACTATCGCGAGACCGCCCCGGCCCGGGCGAGCCCCGGCATGTACCTGGACGGCAACGGTGAGCCGATCCCCGATCTGAGCGTCGTCGGGAACCTTGCGATTGCGGTGCCGGGAACGGTGCGAGGCCTGGCGGAAGCCCAGCGCCGCTTCGGGCGCCTGTCCTGGCGGCGCGACCTGGCCCCCGCGATCCGCTATGCGCGCCAGGGATTCGACGTCAGCCAGCAGCTGATCGGCATCCGCGACGGCAGCCAGGAGCCGTTGCTTCGGACCACAAACTTCGGCCGCTATTTCGCCGCGCTGCGCGCCGGCCGGCGCTTTCGCCAGCTAGAACTCGCCGCGACGCTCGAGCGGATTGCAGTGGGGGGAGACAGGGAATTCTATGAAGGCCGCACGGCCGATCTGCTGGTTGCGCAGATGAATCGCGGCGCTCCGGCGGGCCTGATCGAGCGGGCGGACCTGGCGGGCTACAAGGCCGTGTGGCGCGAGCCGATCGAGGGCGCCTGGCACGGTTACCGCGTAATTGCCGCGCCGCCCCCGAGCTCGGGCGGGATTGCGCTGCTGCAGATGCTGAGCATGAAGCAGGACGCCGCCTCGCTGTTTCAGGGCGTGTCCCTGAATTCACCGCAGTACCTGCATCTGATCGCGGAGATTGAAAAGCGGGTATTCGCCGACCGCGCGCAGTACCTGGGCGATCCCGACGTGGTGCCGGTTCCGGTCGCCGCGCTGATCGATCCGGCGTATCTGGCACGACGCGCCGCTCAGATCGATCCGACGCAACCCTCGCCGCTGGCCGCGGTCGAGCCCGGACTGGAGAAGCCGCAGACCACGCATTTCTCGATCGTCGATCGCTTCGGCAACGCGGTGTCCAATACCTACACCCTCAACGGCTGGTTTGGATCCGGCGTGGTGGTCGAGGGCGCCGGATTCCTGCTGAATGATGAGATGGACGACTTTTCGGTCAAGCCCGGCATTCCCAACCAGTACGGCGTGGTCGGTGCCCAGGCCAATGCGATCGCGCCGCTCAAACGACCGCTGTCATCGATGACACCGACCATCCTGCTCAAGCGCGCGCGCGTCGCGATGGTGCTGGGCACGCCGGGCGGCTCGCGGATATTCACCTCGATGTTTCAGGTGCTGGCCGACGTCTACGATTTCGGTCTGGACCTGAGGCCGGCTCTGGCGCAGATGAGATTCCATCACCAGCTGCTGCCGGAGAACACGCTGTTCGCCGAACCCTACGCCGCGTTTCCGCCGGCGCTGGCCCGCGCGATGCTCGAGCGCGGTTATCGGCTCGAAGCCCAGGATTTCAACGGCGACATCGAGGCCATCGAGGTGGTCGGCCGCGCACCGATCGCGGCGGCGGACCCCCGTGCGCGCGGAGTCGCGATGCTGGTGCGCTAGAGCGTGCGATCAGTGGCTGTTGCTGGCGCCGCCGTCCCGAAATGCTAAAGATGTTTGAAACCGAGGGTCGTCGCGGCCAATATAGGGCGGCAAGATTCCGGGCCGCAGTCCGAACTGCTCTGGCCGGGGTGACAACGACAAAAGCAGACACCAGGGGGAGAGATCGATGTTCCACCAGATATTGACGCCCGTCGCGGGAAACCTGCTGCTATCGATCATTGTCGCGGCGCTACCGATAGCGACCGTGCTCGTGGCCCTTGGGGTGATGCGCCGTCCCGCCTGGCAGGCTTCGCTGGCCGGTCTGGTCGTCGGTCTGGTGATTGCGATCCTGTTCTGGCAGTTCCCGGCCGGGCTCGCACTCGACAGCGTCGCCGCGGGCAGCGTGTTCGCGCTGTGGCCTGTCATGTGGCTGGTGTTCAATGCGCTGCTGCTCTACAACATCGCGGTCATCTCGGGCCGGTTCGATGCGTTTCGCGACTGGGTGCTCAAGCATCTGCCGAATGACCGGCGCGTCGTTCTGGTGGTGGTCGCGTTCTGCTTTGGTTGTCTGCTGGAGGGCATTTCGGGCTTTGGCACACCGGTCGCCATTACCACCGCACTGCTGATCCTGGTCGGCCTGCCGCCCCTTGAGGCGCTGACCTATACGCTGATATTCAATACCGCCCCGGTCGCCTTCGGTGCGCTCGGCACGCCGATCACGGTGCTGGGGCAGGTGACGGATCTGCCCGCGATCAAGCTCGGCGCAATGGTCGGCCGCCAGCTGCCGTTCATCGCCGTGCTGCTGCCGTTCTATGTCATGGGGATCTACGCTGGCCTGCGTTCGATCCGCGCGCTCTGGCCGCTGCTGCTGGTGGCCGGCGGCAGCTTTGCGCTGGCGCAGTTCGTCACCTCGAACTATATCGACTATTCGCTGACTGACGTGCTGTCGGCGCTGGTTTCTTTGATCGTGACCCTGCTGTTTCTGCGGGTATGGTCGCCGAAGACGGATGAAGAGTTCCTGATCCGGCGACCGGTGGTCGCCGAAGGGGCGGCGACCGCGGCGATCGCTCCGTGGCAGGGATGGATTCCATGGATCATCGTGTCGGCGGTGGTCATCGTCTGGACCCGCCTCAAGATTGCGGCCATCGGCCAGCAGACCATTCACTGGCCCGGGTTGCACAATGCGGTGTTCATCACGCTCTATAACAAGGCCTATGCCGCGAACTGGGCGTTCCAGCCCCTCGGTACCGGAACGGCGATCCTGGTCGCGACCATCATCACCGCCGCGTTCGTCGGGGTGGGACCGGCCCGCTACGTGCAGGCAATCGTGAAGACCTGGAAGCAGAGCCGCATGGCCATCCTGACCGTGGCACTGATCGTGGGTCTTGCCTACCTGATGAACTATTCGGGCCTGAACTACACACTCGGCCTGGGCGTCGCATCGGCGGGCATCTTTTTCCCGATGCTGTCGGCGTTCCTGGGCTGGGTCGCCGTGTTTCTCTCCGGCAGCGACACGTCGGGCAACGCGCTGTTCGGCAACCTGCAGGTGGTTGCGGCCAACCAGCTCGGCCTGAATCCGGTGCTCATCGCCGCGACCAACTCATCCGGCGGCGTCATGGGCAAGATGATCTCGCCGCAGAATATCGCCACCGGCATTTCGGTGACCGACATGAAGGGCCAGGAGGGCCTGGTCGTGGCCCGCACTTTCAAGCACAGCATCATCCTGACGCTGCTGCTCGGCGTGCTGGTAGTCCTGCAGCAGTACGTATTCAAATGGATGATCCCGTGATCGGGTGATGCCGATGCCCCGCCTGAGCGTTGCCGACAAGCGGCGCGTGTTCCGGCAGCTGCATCAGAGCGGGTGCTTCGTCATTCCCAATCCGTGGGACGTCGGCAGCGCGCGCTTTCTGCAGTCGCTGGGCTTCAAGGCGCTGGCGACCACCAGTTCCGGGTTCGCCTGGTCGGCCGGTTATGCCGATGGTTGCGTTTCCCGCGACCAGGTGCTCGAGCATCTCAGGACGATGGTCGAGGCCACCGACGTGCCGGTGAATGCCGATTTCCAGGCCGGCTTTGCGCACGATCCCGAGGGCGTTGCGCACAGCGTGCGGTTGGCGCTCGACACCGGAGTGGCGGGACTGTCGATCGAGGATTCGACCGCGGATTCGGCGAAGCCGCTGTATGACCTGGAGACCGCAGTCGCGAGGATGCGGGCCGCAAGGCGCGCGATCGACAGCAGCGGCGCCGATGCGCTGCTGGTCGGACGCGCCGAGTGTTTCCTGGTCGGCCGGCCGGATCTGGCAGAGACCATCGCGCGGCTCCAGGCCTACGCACGGGCCGGCGCCGACTGTTTGTACGCACCCGGCATCAAGGCTGCGACTCAGATTGAGGCCATCGTCCGCGCGGTCGCACCCAAGCCTTTCAATTTGCTTCTTGGCTTTCCGAGCGAACTGACCGTGAAGGATGTCGCCGCGCTGGGAGTGCGGCGAATCAGCGTCGGCGGGGCCCTGGCACGTTCGGCCTGGGGCGGCTTCATGCGCAGCGCGCGATTGATTGCCGAGCAGGGCAGCTTCGCGGGATTCGCCGACGCTGCTGCCGGCAGGGAGCTCGACGGCTTCTTCAGCACTGATCGGGAGTGTTGTCGGTAACGCCGGCCTCGGTTGACTGCCTGCAGAGCCAGTTGTCCTGGTTCGGCCATGACAGGCGATTGTCGAACAATATGTAAAACGTGCTCACGCTCGACGACAGCGAATCCGAAGCGTCGCCGAACGAACCTGCGGTCATTAACTTGTCACCCAGTGACCGGAGAATGATTTTTAGAGTAGTCTGCTGGTAGTCGTCATCGACCCGACGGCAATAAAGATAACGGGGAGAGAAGGCTCACTTGCGAAAGCGCTTCACAGCGCTCGCCGCGTTCGGCGCTTCCCGGTCTTTACCGTCAACATCCAATTCGAACACTAAGGGGAACCACTATGTCCGCCTCAAAATTCCGTCCACTGCAACTAGCGATCGGCGCAGCGACTGCGCTGTGCGCGGCCGCGATTTCGCCCGCTGAGGCGTGGGAGCAGTCCCACGAGTCAGCGCAGGATTGTTCCGCGTTACCCAGTTATTCCATGCTTAAGGTGGAGCTCAGTAGCGCGCAATCGAAATCGAACGGAGGCTTCGGTCTGAATATGTGGGGCGCTGTGGTCAATCGCGATGGTGAGGTCTGCGCGATCGCCTTCACCGGCTCGGACCGCGGTGCACAGTGGCCCGGCAGTCGCATGATAGCGGCGCAGAAGGCCTACACTGCCAATGCCTTCAGCCTGCCCGGCCTCGCTCTGTCCACCGCCAATCTGTATTCGGCAGTGCAGCCGGGCGGCAGCCTCTATGGCCTGCAAGCCAGCAACCCGGTCGACCCTGCATTGGCCTACCTCGGTCCAGCCACCGACTTTGGCACGAGCAAGGACCCGATGGTGGGTTATCGCGTCGGTGGAGTGAATGTATTCGGCGGCGGATTGGCTCTGTACAACAAAAGCCACGTGCTGATCGGGGCTATTGGTGTCAGTGGCGATAGCTCCTGCGCAGACCATAACATCGCCTGGGAAACTCGTCATCTTCTGGGACTCGATTACGTGCCTGGCGGCGTGAGCGGCGACGCGACCCGTCCCGACAATATCGTGTTCGACATCACCCCGCAGCTTGGCCAGATGCCGGGCGTAAGTGCGAGCGGTTGGGGACATCCGCTATGCGGTGTAACGAGTTCCGAAAAATCGGACGCGGCAGCCCTTCCGGTCACGTCGCACTAGTCATTAGTGAGCTGGTAAACTGAATGGCAGAGCCCGCGCGTGCGCGCGGGCTCTGCCCGACGCCGCGCTGAGTCTAAAAGACTACTCCAATTGTGCGTCGATCCGCCCGCCGGTCAGCGGTCTAGACGGCAGCAACTAATAGTTGTGCCGTTGGTAGTGCAGCGGGCTCAGCATGCGCGGCACATCCAGCGAGCGCTCGACCGCATCGGCCAGACGCTCGAGCATCTGCTCGCGTCGCGCTGCGTGATCGACGCTCAGCGGCTGCGCCAGCCCCGCCCAGCGCAGCAGCGCCGCGCAGGCCGCGGGCTGCTCGAACAGGCCGTGCAGGTAGGTGCCAAGAATCTGGCCGTCGGCCGAGATCGCGCCATCGCGGCGTCCCGGTCCGAGCATCACGGCCGGATGCTCCAGGGCCGGACCTTCACTGTGTCCGGCGTGGATCTCGTAGCCGCTGACAGCGGCCTGCTCAAACGCCAGGGTGCCGCGGACGTTGAGCAGCTGTTTGCTCGCGTGAAGCACCGTGCGCATGTCGAGCCAGCCGAAACCGGCGCTCTCGCCGGCCGCGCCTTCCACGCCCTGCGGATCGGCGATCGAGCGGCCGAGCATCTGGAAGCCGCCGCAGACGCCCAGCAGCTTGCCGCCGAAGCGCAGATGGCGCTGCAAGTGCTCCACCCAGCCATGCGCGCGCAGCCATTCGAGATCGGCGCGGACGTTCTTCGAGCCCGGGAGGATGATCAGATCCGCGCACGGCGGACGCTGCGTCGCGTCGACGTAGCGCAGATCGATCTGCGGATGCAGTCGCAGCGGATCGAAATCGGTGTGATTGCTGATCCGCGGCAGCACCGGTACCAGCACCCGCAGCGACGCGTCGACGGACGGCGCCACAGCCTCGCGGCTGATCCCATCCTCGGCATCGAGTTGCAGGCCCTGCAGATAGGGCAGCACACCGAACACCGGCTTGCCGGTATGGCCCTCCAGCCACTCCAGACCCGGTTGCAGCAGGCGCAGGTCGCCGCGAAAGCGGTTGATGACCAGCCCGGTCACCCGCGCCTGCTCGCTCGGGCTCAACAGCGCCAGCGTGCCCACGAGATGGGCGAAGACGCCACCGCGATCAATATCGGCGATCAGCACCACCGGGCAGTCGACCGCCTCGGCGAAACCCATGTTGGCGATATCGCCCGCGCGCAGGTTGATTTCCGCGGGCGAGCCGGCGCCCTCGACGATCACGGTGTCGTAGCGCTGTTGCAGACGCCGGTACGAGGCGAAGACCGCCGCGCGCGCGACCCGCTTGTAGTCGTGGTAGTCGGCGGCTCCCATCTGGCCGATCGCGCGACCGTGCACGATGACCTGTGCGTGCGTATCGCTCTCGGGCTTGAGCAGCACCGGATTCATGTCGATCGTGGCGGCAATGCCGGCGGCCTGTGCCTGCAACGCCTGCGCACGACCGATCTCGCCGCCGTCGACGCTCACGGCACTGTTGAGCGACATGTTCTGCGGCTTGAACGGCGCGACACGCACGCCCTGACGCCGCAGCACGCGGCACAGTCCCGCTACCAGCGTGCTCTTGCCGGCGTCCGAGCTTGCGCCCTGGATCATCAGCGTACGCATAGGCGGCGCGGCCCGGTCAGGAGCGCGCAACCGGCGGCGATCGTCACGATGGTTCAGCGGTCCTTTTGAACAAGCGGATCGCGAATACTATACTCAGCGCCGCGACAGCGCCGGAGAGGGCTCATGCGAGCGACGGACCAGGCAGGGGCACGCTTTCGCAGCCATTTTCAGGCGGCGATGCTCGGGCTGTCGGCGATCGCGATCCTGATCGTGCCAGGGCTGCCGGACGCGGCCGCCGCTGCCGAGGCGCAACCGGTGAAGATCGGAATCATTGGCGCCGGCAAGATCGGCGGCACGCTGGCCACGCTGTGGGTGAAGGCCGGGCATGAGGTCCTGATCTCGTCGCGCCACCCGGAGGAGCTCCAGCCGCTCGCGCAATCCCTCGGTCCGAAGGCGCATGTCGGCACTCCGCGCGAGGCCGCGATGTTCAGCGACGTGGTGCTCATATCGATACCGTACGGCGCGCTGCCCCAGCTCGGGAAGGACCTCGCGCACGAGCTCGCCGGCAAGATCGTCCTCGACACCGGCAATCCCTATCCCGAGCGCGACGGCGACATGGCGCTCGAGGCGCGCCGCAAGGGTACCGGTGTCGCCTCGGCGGAGTACCTGCCCGGCGTGCGACTGGTGCGCGCGTTCAATGCGATCAAGTACACGGATCTGGCGAGCGAAGCGCATCGGGCCGGTGAGCCGGTCGCGATACCGCTCGCCGGCGATGATCCGCATGCGCTGGCGGTGGCCTCGCAACTGGTGAAGGACGCCGGGTTCGAGCCGGTCTTGGTCGGACCGCTGTCGAGCGCGAAACTGTTCGACGTCGGCACGCCGGTCTATGTGCAGCTGCTGACGGCGAAACAGCTGCGCCAGCGGCTTGGGCTCTAGCAGCCGCGACGCGGACTGCATCCGCTCGTTCAGCCGGCGAACGAGTCGGCGCGAATATCGCGGTACCAGCGCTGCGCGTCGCGTGCCTGCCGTGCGCCGGCGGCCATCGGGGTGGCCGCAGCGGAGGGCGAATCCACGGCGACTATCCTGCCGTCCTTGGTGCCAAAGCGGCCGTGGATCGAGAGCGCGCGCTCTGGCCCGAGCATGCTGTAGCACACGCTGTCGAAGGTCGGCGGCGGCACCGCATGCCCCGCGAGCAGCGCGGCGATCGCGCGCGCGCATTGCGCGGCCTGGCTGTGGGCGGCCGACGCCGACTTCGGCATGGCATCGGCAATGCAGGCGTCGCCGATGACGTGTACCCGGCTGACTAACTGCGATTCGAACGTACCGGGCGCTATCGGGCACCAGCCGTGATCGGATGCGAGGCCCGCATCGGCCGCGATCTGGCCCGGCGCCTGCGGCGGAATCACGTTCGCGACCGCCACCGCATGTGTGCCGTTGCTGGTGTGCAAGCTCATGCCCGCGGTGTCCACGCGCACCACGGCGCCGTCCTGGGACGACGGAATCCACTCGATGATGCCCGGATACAGCGATTGCCAGGCGTCGGTGAACTGATCCTGCCTCGGGAAATGATTGTTGGCGTCGAAGATCAGCACCTTGGAACGCGGCTTGTGTCGCGACAGGTACTGCGCCATGAGGCTCGCGCGCTCGTAGGGCGCCGGCGGACAGCGCAGCAGCCCCGAAGGCACACTGATCGCCACCACGCCGCCGTCGTCCATCGCGCGAAGTTGCGATGCCAGGCGCTGCGTCTGCGCGCCGGCCTGCCAGGCGTGCGGCATCGCCTGCGTCGCGGCTTCATCGTAGCCTTCGATTTTATTCCACAGGAAGCGGATCCCGGGTGCCACCACCAGGCGATCGAATGGCAGGGTGCGCCCGCCTTCGAGCCGCACGCTGCGCGCGGTGGCATCGATCCCGGTGACCTGTTCACGCACGAGCCGGACGCCGGCGCGCCGCACCCCATCGCGCCCTACCGTTATCGAAGCCAGGTCCCGCACCCCGACCACCACCTCATTGCTCATCGGACAGGTCACGTAGCGCTCCACCGGATCGATCAGCGTGACGTCGATGGTCGGATCGAGGCGTCGCAGATGCAGTGCGCAGGCGGAGCCGGCAAAGCCGCCTCCGACGATCACGACGCGGGCCTTGGCATGCGCGCCCGCCCGGGTCTGCGCGCGCGCAGTTCTGCCGAGGCTCAGACCCGATACGCCGCAGGCGGCGGCCAGCATCGCCATGCGCAGCCAGCGGCGGCGCCCGATCACTGCCACTCCATCTGCTCGTACACGCGCGCCACGTTGCGCGGGTGCGTGCTGTCCCACAGCAGCCATTTGGACTTCTCGGCCGTGGCCACCTGTGCGATCGCCTGCTGCATCGAGCCGCCCTGCGAGAGCTGCTGCCGTACGCCGTCGATCAGCGCGCGCAGATAGCCCCGCTCGGCATCCAGGGCTGCTGCCAGATCCGCGCTGACCGGTCCATGACCCGGGACCGCTTGCGCGGCCGGCAGGCGCGCGATTTCATCGATCGCCGCGAGCCAACCCTCGGCACTGCCATCCAGGGCCGGCAGGCGGTCGCGAAACAGCAGATCGCCGGTCCACAGCGTGCGGCTCTGCTGGTCGAACACCGTGAGATCGCAATCGGTATGGGCGGTCGGCCATGATCGCAGGCTCAGGTGACGAGCCCCCAGCTCGAGCTCGAGGTTTTGCTGAACTGCCGTGTCGGGCCCGATGATCTGCGCCGCGCTCGGCGGTTGATCGAGATCCTCGGCGTAATGCTGCAGGAAGAAGTCGCGACTGCGCGCGATCGCTGCGCCGAGCGCCCAATGCCCGATGAAAGCCGGCCGGTCCGGCACAAATGCGGCGTTGCCGAGCACATGATCGACATGCACGTGCGTATTGATCACGTAGCAGATCGGCAGCCGCGTGCGCTGCCTGATCGCGGCGTGCAGCGCGCGCCCGATGCGCATTGATCCGCCGGTATCGATGACGGCGACACATCGTCTGCCGACGATGAAGCCGATGTTGGCGATGTCGTCGTGACCCGGAGCATCCAGCGGCAACTGCTGCCCGAGGTGTACGAATACGCCGGGCGCCACTTCGCGGATCGCGAACGCGGGCACGGCGCGGGGCGCAACCGCCGGCTCGCTCGCGAGCGCCAGCGCCATGGCGCCGGCCAAAGGCCAGATCAGCGTCCCGAGAGAAAATGCGCGAAGGCAGATGCGCCGCAGCATCTCAACGAGTGCCGAGCGCTCCCGCCGCCGTATTGCTTGCAGCGCTGGCTGCCACACTGCCGCGCCAGGTGGCGTTGAAGTGCGCATCCTTGGAGTCCACCACGTCGACGGTCACCGGTGCGGTTAGCGGCTGGTCCGACGCGATGCGAAGCGTCGGGTTCTCGCTCAGCGAGATGCCGGTGTCGGCATCGAGCAGCGTGCGGCCGTCGGCGCTGAAGCGGATATGCGCGACGTAATGCGATGCGATCGGCTCGCCGCTGCGCGGGTCGATCTGAAAGCCCGAATAATTCGGATGCCGGATACTGACCAGCATCGACTTGCTATCGGGCGAGGGCCGGAATCGGATGTCGCCGAGGCTGCCGGCCGTCGTGGCGTTGGGCGGCGCAGAGCAGCCGCCACTGGCGTTTACCCAGCTGCTGCGCATCTCCAATCTGCCGTCGCTGCTCTCTGCGATCGCGCGCACCGAGGTAAAGCGATCGATGCGCACACGCATGCCGATCTCGGCGATGCGCGCGCCACTGGCCAGATCGAAGGTCGCCACCACGGGCGATGGGTTGTTGTCGATGATCACCCTGATCTGCTTGATGTGCCCGAGCGCGGCATCGCCGAAGCGCAACGTCAACGGGGTGGCCGCGGGATCAGGCGTGTTGGCCGGAGCCTCCAGGCTCATGTAGGCCTCGTCGACCAAACCGATGCTGCGATCGGCGTAGAACTGCGGATGCAGATATTCCCAGGCGCCGCTCGACGGGGTCTGCGCATCGCCGACCGCGAATGTGCTGCCGCAGGGCATCAGCAGCAGCCCGGCCAGCAGCGCGGCCCCGCGCCGCATCGGCCTAAGGGCGGATAGCTGAGCGATCAGGAAGGCGTGCACGGTGATCGTTCCTTGGCAGGCGATGACGAGTGTCGATGTCCATACCCGAGCAGCTGATTTTAACCGCTTTCGATGCCGTCCTCGGAGGCCGCGAGGGTCGCGCCGATCTGAAGAAATAAATCATTTTATAATCAGTGAGCTGCAAGCACTTTATCGACCCATTCTATCCAGTGCCAAACCGGGAGCCGCGTGCCGGAGGCCAGATGGGCCATGCAGCCGACATTGGCCGAGACGATCAGCTCCGGTTGTGCCTGCAGCAGGTGCGCGAGCTTGCGGTCCCGCAGCTCGAGCGCCAGGCGCGGCTGCAGCAGCGAATAGGTGCCGGCCGATCCGCAGCACAGGTGCGATTCGCTGACCGGCAGCAACTGTGCGCCGAGCGCGCGCAGCAGCGGGTCGACGTCGTCCTTGAGTCTCAGGCCGTGCTGCAGCGTGCAGGGCTTCTGCAGAGCAATTCTGGTGATCGCCGGTCGTCCGGCGCGCTGCCGCAGCCGTTCGAGCTCGCGGCCGAGGAACTCCACCAGCTCGCGCGTCGCCTCGGTGATGCGCCGCGCCTTGGCGGCGTACGCCGGATCATCGCGCAGCAGCGACGCGTAGTCCTTGACCATCACGGCGCAGCCCGAGGCATTGATCACGATCGCTTCGACCGCGCCGGACTCGAGCTGCGGCCACCAGGCATCGATATTGCGGCGGGCATTGCGCAATGCTCCCGCCTGGTCATTCAGATGATGGCGGATGGCCCCGCAGCAGCCCGAGCGCGCATCGATCACGGCCTGCACGCCGAGGGCATCGAGCACGCGCGCGGTCGCGGCGTCGATCGACGGCGCCATGGACGGCTGCGTACAGCCATTGAGCAGCAGCACCTTGCGCGCCTGCGCGCGCCGCGGCCAGGCGCCGGCACGGCGACGCCGGCCGAGTTTGCTGCGCAGCCTGGGCGGCAACGCGATCTTCAGTGCGCGAGCGATGCGCAGCGCGCCGCCGAACAGCCAGCGGCGCGTCAGGCCTTCGCGCAGCAGCCAGTGCACGATGCGTTCGCGAAGCGGGCGCGGCACCTGGGAATCCACGACCGCGCGGCCGATGTCCACCAAGTGGCCGTAGTCCACGCCCGACGGGCAGGTGGTCTCGCAGTTGCGGCAGGTCAGGCAGCGGTCGAGGTGCAGCTGTGTTCTGCGTGTGGCCGGTGTGCCTTCCAGTACCTGCTTGATCTGGTAGATGCGTCCGCGCGGCCCATCCAGCTCATCGCCGAGCAGCTGGTAGGTCGGGCAGGTCGCATTGCAGAACCCGCAGTGCACGCAGGCGCGCAGGATCGAATTGGCGGCCTCGCCCTGCGGTGTGTCCTTGATCCAATCCGCAAGCTTGGTTTCCATCGTGGCGTCTTCTAGAGATCCGCGATCAGCCGGCCCGGATTGAAGATGCCATGCGGGTCGAAGCGCGCCTTGAGGCGGCGGTGAATCTCCAGCACGGCAGGCGCCAGCGGATGGAAGCGGTTGCCGGCGATGCCTCCGCGCCAGTGCAACGCGGTGCCCCCGGCCGCGCTGGCGAGCGCTCGCACCTGCGCCGCGGACTGCTCGCTCGCCCACCAGCGCAACGCGCCGCCCCATTCGATCAGTTGCGCTCCCGCGATTGCGAGTGGAGCGGCAGTCGACGGCAGCGACAGGCGCCACAGCGTGCTCGCCTGGCGAAAGAACGCGTGCGTCTGATGGCGCAGGCCGGACCACCAGTGGTCAGCCTGGTCCGCCTCGAGCCGTTCACCGCCGAGGCGTTCGCGCGCAGTCGCGAGCGCCGCGGGCGCGCCGGACAGGCGCACCCACGCCTGGCCATCGCACCACGCGGTCGCGGAGATCGGCAGCGGCTGGCCCGCCCAGCGGTTGAATGTCGCCAGGGCCTCGTCGGCCGGCATCTCGAAACGCAACGTTTGCTGCGCGCGCGGCAGCGGCAGCACTTTCAGCGACACCTCGGTGATCGGCCCGAGAATGCCGAGCGAACCGCACAGCAGGCGCGCGACATCGAAGCCGGCGACGTTCTTGATGACTTTGCCGCCGAAATGCAGCAGCTCGCCCTGGGCGGAGAGCAGTATCGCGCCCAGCACGAAATCGCGCGCGGCGCCGGCCTGCGATCGCCGCGGCCCGGACAGCCCCGCGGCGATGATGCCGCCGATCGTCGGGTCGCCGCCGAATGCCGGCGGCTCGAAGGCCAGGAACTGCTGGTGTCGGGCCAGCAGGCCCTCGAGCTCTGACAGTGTCGTGCCGCAACGCGCCGTGATCACCAGCTCCGAGGGCTCGTAATCCACCACGCCGCGATAGCCGCGCATGTCGAGCAGCGTGCCCGCACGGCACTCGCCGTAGAAGTCCTTGGTACCGGCACCGCACAGCCGCAGCGGCCGCTTCGCACCATGGGCGTCCTTTACGCAGCGGCGCAGATCTTGCAGCGCGGCGTCCATCTAGAACCGTGGCAGTTCGGGATGCGGCAGCTGCCCGTGGCGCACGTGCATGCGACCATACTCGGCACAGCGCGCCAGGGTCGGAATCCCCTTGGCGGGATTGAGCAGCCCGGCGGGATCGAAAGCACGCTTGACCGCGAAAAAGGCTGCGCGCTCGGCCGGCGCGAACTGCACGCACATCGAGTTGAGCTTCTCCACGCCCACGCCGTGCTCGCCGGTGATGGTGCCGCCCAGCTGCACGCACAGCTCCAGGATGTCGGCGCCGAAGCGCTCGGCGCGCTCCCACTCACCGGGTCGATTGGCGTCGAACAGGATCAGCGGATGCAGGTTGCCATCGCCGGCGTGGAACACGTTCATGCACTGCAGGGAATACGTCTGTTCCATCTGCTCGATGGCCTTGAGCATGGACCCTAATTTATTGCGCGGAATGGTGCCGTCCATGCAGTAATAGTCGGGCGATATGCGCCCGGCGGCAGGAAAGGCGTTCTTGCGCCCCGACCAGAAACGCAGTCGTTCGGCCTCGGAGCGCGACACTGCGATGGCGGTGGCGCCGGCAGCCTGCAGCACGCGCTCAATCGCGCCGACTTCCTCCGCGACCTCATCCGGCGTGCCGTCGGACTCGGCCAGCAGGATCGCCTCGGCGGCCAGATCGTAGCCGGCCCTGACGAACGGCTCGACCGCCGCGGTGGCCTTGCGGTCCATCATCTCCAGGCCCGCCGGAATGATGCCGGCGGCGATGATCGCCGCGACGGCCTCGCCGGCCCTGGCGACATCGTCGAACGAGGCCATCACGACCTGTGCCAGCGCCGGTTTCGGAATCAGCTTGAGAATCACTTCGGTCACGATCAGCAGCATGCCCTCCGAACCCACGCTCACAGCCAGCAGGTCGAGGCCGGGCGTATCGAGCGCGCCGCCGCCCAACTGGATCGGTTCGCCATCCATGGTGTAGCCACGCAGACCCAGCACGTTGTGCAGGGTCAGACCGTACTTGAGGCAATGCACCCCGCCCGAGTTCTCGGCGACGTTGCCGCCGATGCTGCAGGCGATCTGTGAAGAAGGATCCGGAGCGTAGTACAGACCGTATGCTGCGGCCGCTTCCGAGACGGCGAGATTGCGCACCCCGGGCTGGACGCGCGCGGTCCGTGCGGACGCATTGATCTCGAGAATGCGATCGAAGCGTGCCAGCGACAGCACGACGCCGGAAGCATGCGGCATCGCGCCGCCCGACAGTCCGGTGCCCGCGCCGCGCGCCACCACCGGCACTCCGAGCCGGCCGCAGGTCAGCAGCACCGCCCGCAGCTCCTGCTCGGAGCGCGGCAGCACCACCGCCATCGGCTGCTGTCGGAACACCGCCAGTCCGTCGCATTCGTAGGGGTGCAGCTCCTCGTCGCGGCTGAGCACGACGTCCGCCGGCAGCAGCGCGCGCAGCGCCTCGGCGACCGCGAGCCGGCGCTCGCGCGTCGGTGCTTCGGCGGACTGATTCCAGCGAGGCTCGTCGACAGCGAACTCGGGAACGCGCATGTCGCATCATGACCGGCGCGCGCTCGCCGATCAATCCGCGCTCAGTGTTCGCCCGTGCCGGTGCCCGCGCCTGTGCCCGCGCCGACGCCCGGGAGTGAAGCGGCACTGGCGGCGGCGCTCGCCACCCAGCGCTCGCGAAACGCCGTCATTTCCTCGATGCTCAGGTCCGAGACCATGACCGCCGTGAATGCACCCGCCCGCGCCGTCATCAGCTGATAGCCGTCGGTCGTGGAGTCCGGCGGCGCGGGCAGCGGCATCGCGCTGCGCGGCCAGACGTAGACATTGATCTGATGACGACCGTGCTGATAGAGCAGCGCGGCGACACGGGTGTGGCCGAGATAATCGACGCGAGCGCCGAGCAGCTCATCGCCCTGCTGGGCGAGTTCCGGCACCGGCGGTGAGAACGGCAGCTGGCTGGATAACCAGGGCTTGACCGTATGATGATCCGACGACAGCACGTCGACCGGATGCGGGCTCAGGATCGCACGCACCGAGGCGCTCACCAGTTCGGCGCGCAGATCCGGTGGCTGCGGCCATGAGTGCCCGAGCAGGAATCCGCCGATCGCAACGATGACGCCGGCGGCGAGCGCACCGAGCCACTGGGGCGGAACAGTCACGCGCGCCTTTGCCGGCCGAAGCCGCGCGCCGATGCGCGCCGACACTGCCGGCGGCAACGGATAGCGAACTCCTGCCGCGTGGATTTGGCCGATCAGCGAGCGGCGTTCGGCCAGCCATGCCGTGCATGCGGGGCAGCCGTGCGCATGAGCTTCGATCTTGAGCGCCGTAGCCAGATCCAGCTCGTCATCGAGATAGGCATCCAACAGCGCCTGAGCTTCATCGTGGATCATGACGATGTCCGCTGCCCGCGCACGATCGCGGCGAGTTGATCCCGCGCCCGCGACAGCCGCGACATGACGGTTCCGATCGGAGTATCGGTGATGTCGGCGATCTGCCGATAAGACAGCTCCTCGAACTCGCGCAGCGCCAGCACTTCGCGCTGCTCGAGCGGCAGCCGGGCGATGGCCCGCCGCAAGGCCGCGGCCTCGGCCTGCGCCGTGACCGCGCTCAGCGGATCCTCCGAGTCGCCTGCGCTGTCCAGTTCGGTATCGACCAGCGACACGTGGCTCGCGGGCCGGTTGCGCTCGATCCAGGTGTAGGCCGAATTGCGCACGATCTGCAGCAGCCAGGCGCGCGCATCACCGCCGTGATAGCTGTCGAAGTACTGCAGTGCGCGCATGACGGCCTCCTGAACCACGTCCGCCGCGTCGGCCTCGTTGCGGCAGATCCAGCGTGCGAGATTGTATGCAGAGGGCAAGTGCGGCAACGCCACGGCTTCAAACCGTCGTGTCCGCGTCGCATCGTCTGCCGGCATCGCTCTGGCTCCTGAACAACAAGACCGCTGCGCGCGGTGATTTATTCCAAGCGTACGGGTTTCTTCAGCCGAGCGGGGAATAAACCGGGCCCCCGGACAGTCTCCTGCATCAGTCAGAACGCATTGATAGGAGATGTCCATGTCGCACGACGATTCGATCTCGAGTTCGCGCCGGCGTGCGCTGCGGTGTCTCGCCTTTGGCGGCGCCGGCACGCTGTTCACGCTGGCGGGCGGCGTGCTGACGCCGATCGATCTGGCCGTGGCAGCCGCGGAGCGCAAGCCATCCGAGGCGTCCGGCGTTCCGCTGTTCGTTCAGATCAGCGATACGCATATCGGGTTCAACAAGGACGCCAATCCGGACGTTGCCGGCACCCTGAGGCAGACGATCGAACTGGTGAATGCGATGCCCGCGAGTCCGGCGCTGATCCTGCATACCGGGGACATCACCCATCTGTCCAGGCCCGACGAGTTCGACACCGCGTCGCAATTGCTGTCGCAGCTGCGCGTCAGCGAGCTGCATACCACACCCGGCGAGCATGACGTCGCCGATGCAACGGTCACGGAGTACTTCAATCGCTACGGCAAGGCGTCCGGAAACCGCGGCTATTACAGCTTCGATCATCAGGGCGTGCACTTCATCGGATTGATCAATGTGCTGAATTTCAAGGCCAACGGCCTTGGGGCGCTCGGACAGCCGCAGCTCGAGTGGCTCGAGGCGGATCTCAACGGCCGCGCCGCCAGCACGCCGATCGTGGTGTTCGCGCACATGCCGCTCTGGAGCATCTACGAGCCTTGGGGTTGGGGTACCTCGGACGCGGAGCAGGCCATGCCGTATCTGCGACGGTTCGGATCGGTGACGGTGCTCAACGGGCACATCCACCAGATCGTGCAGAAGCTGGAAGGCACCATCACGTTCCATACCGCCCGCTCGTCCGCGTATCCGCAGCCAACGCCCGGCGATGGTACGGGCCCGGGGCCGCTCAAAGTGCCGGCAGATCAGCTGCCGAAGATGCTCGGCATCAGCAGCGTGACGGTGCAACGGCACCCGCACCTGCTGGCCGTGACCGATCGCACGCTGGCTTGAAGGAGCGACCATGTTGATCACAGAACTGTCCCGGGCACGGCGCCCGGTATTGCGCGCCATCGCGCTGTCACTGTGCGTGCTGTGCCTTTCGAGCTTCGCGGGCGGCGGCCTCGGCCTGGCGTCGGAGCCTGCGGCAGCGGTTGCGGCGCCGGCGGCAGCGGGCCCCGTGTCCCAGGCCCACGGCATTGCCATCCGCAATTTCATGTTTGCGCCAATGTCGCTGGAGGTGCCGATCGGTACCACCGTCAGCTGGACCAACTATGACCCCGAACCCCATACCATCAGGAGCGTCGACGATACGTTTCGATCAGGCGCGCTCGATCAGAATGAAAGCTTCAGCTTCAGGTTCGACAAGGCCGGCAGCTACAAGTACACCTGCTCGATTCATCCGCAGATGGTCGCGACCATCGTGGTGAAATAGCGGGGTGGTGAAGGGCCGCAAGTACCCGCTCAGGCCGGCTTGCGCCACACGCTCGCGAGCCATGGCTGCTGATCGAACGGCAATCCCGCGGGCCGGTAGTAGTGCTCCAGTTCGATGAACCCGGCGCCCGTCAGATAGCGCTGCCAGGCCGCGAGGTCATGGTAGGCACCATAGCGGCCGCGATTCCAGCCTTCCTCGTTCCCGCCGCGCGGGTTGGAGCTGAACAGCACGCCGCCGGGCTTCAGCGTGGCGCGCAATTGCCGCAGTACGCGCGGCAACTCGCGACTTGGTACATGAAACAACGAGGCATTGGCATAGACGCCGTCGAAATAGGCGTCCGGCAGATCGAGCCGGAGAAAGTCCTGCTGCCAGACTTCGCAGCCGCTGTCAGCGCGAGCCATGGTTACGAATTGGGCGGCGCCCTCGAGACCGATGGCCACGTGTCCGAGCTCGGCGAACGCGCGCAGATCGCGGCCCGGGCCACAACCGAAATCCAGGATGCGATACGGTGCCTCGGCCTCGATAGGGCGCAGCAGCGCGCCGATGTTCTGGCTCACGTCATGATCGCGAGTGCTTTCGCGAAACTCCCGCGCGCGCTGGTTGTAGTGCTCCAGTGTCAGATCGACAATCTGCGCCGGATCGTGGGGCTGACGATGCATTCGCGATACCGGGTGAGGGCGCGTCGGGGTAGTGTACTTAGAAGCGCCCAGCGCGGTGGCCGGCGCCCGTCGGTCCGCGGCAGTGGGCCGCGGGATAATGTCTATAATAACTTATTATTATATAACTGTTTAAAGAATTTATTTAACCTTAACTCTAGCATAATGGCAGATGTTGTAGGGCTTCCGTGAACGACGAATCAGATCAGCTCGCGCGTCGAACCCTGTTTGGGTTCACTCTCACATTCATCGCTTCGCGCACCGTGGTGTTGCTGATCATGGCGCAACGAATGCCGAACCTGTATTTCTTCCTGCGCGGCACCCACGTTCATCATCTGAACTACGGTATCTTCCTGCTGGCCGGCGTCGGCGCCTATCTGCTGTTCTGGATGCCTGGCGGGGGAGCGCTGCGCATCGCGGCGCTGGTGTATGGCATCGCGATGGCGCTGACGTTCGATGAATTCGGCATGTGGCTGCATCTGGGCGGCAGCTATTGGCAACGGGCGAGCGTGGACGCGATCATTGTGGTGGCCGCGGTGCTCGGCCTGATCGCGTTCGCGCGTTCGATACGGCGCTTCGAGTCGCGCCATCTGTGGGCTTCGATCGCGATCCTGCTCGCGCTGGTAGCCTTCGGCGTGGTGCTCTACGACGCCTCGGTGCGCATCGGCCAACTCGAGGGGCCGCGTCTGAGACAGCTCGAACTGTCGTCGTCGCCGTAGCCCCGGCCAGGCGGCGGTACGCGATTTCGCTCGCGGTCGAGTTGCATCGGTCAAGGCCGGTATGCTCGGCGCGTCATGACCTGGCTGAATGAGGTGGCAACGTGGGTCTCGTAGGCTTTGGCCAACCCGACGACGGCATCATCCAGATGGCGTACGTCGTCAAGGACATTCATGCGGCGATGGCCGAGTGGGTCGGCAAGCTTGGCGTCGGCCCATGGTTCCTGCTCGATCACTTCACCGGTGAGGAGCCGGTGTATCGGGGCCAGCCCTCCACGGCGGACATCGCGATCGCGATGGCTTTTGCCGGGCATATGAACATCGAGCTGATCCAGCCCAACAACGATGCCCCATCCGTCTACCGCGAGCTCATCGAGCGACGCGGTTACGGCTTTCACCACTGGGGACGCGCGACCTGGCAATTCGAGCGTGACCTGGAACACTACCGCGCTGCGGGCCACGAGGTCGGTTTCATCTGTCGCGTGCCCAGCGGCGGCAGGGTTGCCTACCTGGACACCACGAAGCAGCTGCCCGGGTTCGTGGAGCTGATCGAGCTGGGCGGCGCCTTTGAGGCCGTCTTCAGCCGCTTCTACCGTGCGAGCATCGGCTGGGACGGCTCGGAGCCGGTTCGCTCCTTCATCTGAACGTTGCCGTGCGGGCTGCCGGCGCGGCAGGTCGAGGCGCCGGCGTTTGAGTGAGACCACCGCGTGACCCTCTACGTTGTTGCCGCCGTGCCCGCGTTGATCTGGCTGTACCTGTTGCTGGCGCGCGGCGGCTTCTGGCGCGTTTCACGGCAATTTGCGCCATTGCCCGCCGACCACCAGCTCGCGAAGAAGGTCGTGGTCATCATTCCCGCCCGCAACGAGGCCGCGGTGATCGGTGACGCGGTCAGATCTCTGCTGCAACAGGACTACGGCGGGTCGATTCACGTGGTCGTGGTCGACGATGCCAGCACGGATGCAACGCACGCTGCCGCGATCGATGCAGCGACGAGCATCGGCGCCACGGCGCGCCTGTCCGTGATAACGGCCGCGCCGCTTCCGCCGGAATGGAGCGGCAAGGTGTGGGCGATGTCGCAGGGCGTGCTCGCGACGCTCGAACTGACGCCGGACTATCTGCTGTTCACGGATGCTGACATCCGGCACGAACGCGATGATGTCGCGGTGCTGGTCACCCATGCCGAAGCGCAGGGTCGCGACCTGGTCTCCTGCATGGTGCAGCTCGAGGCGGTCAGCGTCGCGGACAGATTGCTGATCCCGGCGTTCGTATTCTTTTTCCTGATGCTGTATCCGCCGGCGTGGATCGCAGCCCCTCGTTCCAGGGTGGCCGCGGCTGCGGGCGGCTGCATGCTGATCCGGCCGCAGGCCCTCGGGCGCATCGGCGGGTTGCAGGCGATCCGCTCGCAGATCATCGACGATTGCGCACTGGCACGGGCGGTCAAGGCGGCCGGCGGCTCCATCTGGCTCGGGCTCACTCGCGCTGCGCGCAGCACTCGTGCCTACGGCAGCCCTTTCGAGATCGGCCGCATGATCTCCCGCAGCGCATTCAATCAGCTGCACCATTCCTATGCATTGCTTGCGGTCACGCTGGCGGGTCTGTTCTGCACCTTCGTGCTGCCGGTGCTGTTGCTGCTGTCTACCCGCCCGCTGTCGATCGCGCTCGGCGTAGCGGCCTGGATGCTCATGAGCCTCGCCTACGCGCCGATGCTGCGCTTCTATGGACTGTCCGTGCTGTGGGGTCTGTGCCTGCCGGCTACTGCGTTGTTCTATGCCGGGGCGACCGTTCACTCGGCGGTGCAGTACGCACTCGGTCGCGGCGGCAAATGGAAGGGCCGCATTCAGGACCAGCAGCTCCAACGCTGAGCGCCGGGCACGGCGCCCGTGCCGGTGCGGTAGAATCGCCCGTCCGATACCTGGGCAGCGACGACGGCAAAGCCAGCGTGATCTACCAGCTGTATTACTGGCCCGGCATTCAGGGCCGCGGCGAGTACATCCGGCTGGCGCTGGAGGAAGCCGGCGCCGACTATATCGACTGTGCCCTGGTGCCGGCCGAGAAGGGCGGGGGCGAGCGGGCGGTCGAGCGGATCCTCGAAGACCAACGGATCGAGCGGCCGCCGTTTGCGGTGCCCTGCCTGAAGGTCGGGCGGCAGCTGATCGGCCAGACGGCGAACATCCTGCTGTTTCTGGGGCAGCGCCTGGATCTGGCGCCGCGCGATGCCGCCGGCAAGCTCTGGACGCATCAACTGCAACTGACCATCGGCGATTTCATCGCCGAGATTCACGATACGCACCACCCGATCGGAGGTGGGCTGTATTACGAGCAGCAGAAGTCCGCGGCCCGGCGTCGCACCCGGGAGTTTCTGGCGCGGCGGTTGCCGAAGTTCCTGGACTACTTCGAGGGCGTATTGAGTCGCAACACCCGGCGCGGCCCGTGGATGGTCGGCTCGCGCCTGACGTATGTGGATCTGTCGATGGCGCAGGTGATTGCGGGGCTGCGCTACGCGTTTCCCAAAGCCAGTGCCCGGGCGCTGCGCTCGCGGCCGCGGCTGCGCGCCCTGCACCTCGCGGCGTTCAATCGCCCGCGAATCCGGCGCTACCTCGCATCCGACCGGCGCCTCGCGTTCAACAACGATGATTTGTTCCGCCGTTATCCCGAGTTGGATTTCGACACTTGAGGGGGCGCCACGAGCCATTTACCCCGCGGGCGGCGGTTGGCCATCGAACACCGGCAGTGCGCGGTCGATGCAGGCCCAGCTGGGGGCCTGCGATATCCAGATGCTCGCGAGCGGTTTTCCCACTTCCGGATCATCGAGCGTTCCCGCTCGCACGAAGATGAGATGCGGTCGCGCCTCGGCCTCGCTGAACAGGTGCACGCCGCAGGCGGGGCAGAAGCGGCGGTGCATCACGTTGCCGCTGTCGGCTACGCTGACGTAGTCGTGCAGGTCGCCCCGTATGCGCGTTGCGGCGCGCGAAAAACAGACGTTCACAGTGCCGCTGCCGGCCCCGATACGCTGGCAGAGCCGGCACCAGCAGACACGGCTGGTGATGGGTGCGGCGCCAATCTCATAGCGGACAGATCCGCACAGACAGCCACCCGTTACAGTCACGCTTTGCTCCCGTTCCGGTATTGCGACAGCGCCCGCTGGTGCGGCCTGGTGCAGCGCTTCAGCGTCGTTCGCACATCGCGGATCACAGCAGTACAATAGCGGTGCATATCCTGCCGGAGACTGCCATGTCAACTGAGCATCGGTGGATTGCAACGCTGCTAGCGTTGTCGCTGCTGACCGCCTGCGCCACCACAGCGCCTATGGGGGCGCGTTCGTCGGCGCACCCAGTCTATGTGACGGGCTCGCATATCCCGGTGCCGGTGGATCCGCAAACCGGGCTGCCGCAGACGGCCTCGCCGACGCAGAGCGTCACGCAGGACGAACTGAACCTGACCGGCCAGGACGATGTGGGCCCGGCGCTGCGACGGCTGGTGCCTGAGCTGCATTGACCCGGCGGTGCGCGGCTGGCGATCCGGTATCGCCGCGATCTGTGTCTATCCGGCGGCGTGCGCGTGCAGCAGCGTGATACCCAGGCCCGCCAGCCCCAGTCCGATCAGCACCAGCGCCGGGCGCAGGCAGGCTCGAACACCGCCGAACAGCAGCGCATAGCACGCGTTAAGCATGTTATTGGAGGCGACCGCAATCAGGATCGCGGTGCTCAGCGCGTCGAGTGACATCGTGCCGACGCCGCCCTGGGCGAGGCTGAGCACGAACGGATTGATGTCGGTGGTGCCGGTGATCGCCGCCAGCACGTAGACACCGCGCTGACCGAAGCTGGTGCTCACCCAGGCCGAGGCCAGCGCGATGATCACGAACAGCATCGCGAATGTCAGCGCCGTGCCAAGCTGCAGCGGATTGCGGGGCGTGACTTGCGCGCTCGCCGCGGGCGCCGAGCGCTCGCGATGGGTCCACTGCCAGGCGGCCACCAGCGCAGCGAGCGCAGCCAGTGCCGCCAGCGCCGGCAACAGCGCCCGGGCGAGGCCCAGATTGAATAGGGCCACGACCACATCGATGCGCAGGTACATGACCGCCGTTGCGACCACGATGCCTACGGCAACATCGGTGCGCACGGCGCCAGCTCCTCTCTGCTGGCGCGCCAGGGCCACCGTGGTTGCGGTCGAGGAGTAGATGCCGCCGAGAATCGCCGGCAAGAGCGCGCCGGCCTTCATCGGCAGATAGCGCTGCAGCAGGTAGCTCGCATAGGACAGCGTCGAGATCGCCACCAGTGCGAGCCAGACCTGGAACGGCGACAGCGGTGTCCACGCGACGATCGGATGATTCGGCAACAGCGGCAGTACGATGCCGACCAGGATCAGAAACTTGCCGAGCGTGAATACCTCGTCTTGCGGAACCTGCAGCACCAGCCGATGCAGCCGCTCACGACCCTCGAGCAGCAGCACCGCCGTGACCGCCGCGGCGACGACGATCCACGCCGGCTGCGCCAACGCCACCGGTCCGAAGCAATAGGCCAGCAGGTTGGCCGTCGGGATCATCAGGCTCGGAAGCTCGCCATCGCTGCCGGCCACCGTCCGGATGTGCGCATACAGCCAGATCGCCACCGCGGCGAGGCCGGCGATGAACGGCAGCAGCGATCTGGAGTCGAGCAGGAACAGCAACGCGCCGAGCGCGGCCAGCAGCGGAAAGGTGCGGATGCCGCCGGGGCTGGAGCGCTGCTCGCGCTTGTACACGCCTTCGAAGGCCAGGCCCATGAATACCGCCAGCGCGATCGCCAGACCGAGCCGGCCGGCTTCGTCGATCGGTGCAAGATTGTCGAGCATGGTCATCCTTTTCCTTGCCGCCGCATTATCGCGGACTGGCGCCTCGCTAGCGTAATGTCAGCGGTTGCCCGTAGCCGGTGAGTTCCAGGTAGCCGGTGCCCACGGCGCGCGCATTCTCCTGCACGCGCACCGCCCCCTCCCAGTAGATCGCGCCGCTCGAGAGCCGCGTGTCGTTCTCCTGATCATCCAGCAGCGGCTCGATCTCGAACTGACGCGCGCCGACGCGCAGCCGCCACGCCACCGGATAGCTGACTGCGGTGCGCGGCGAGCGCCAGCGCCTGCCGGGCGTGAACTGCACCTCGTCGGGCCCGAAGCCCTGCGCCCGACCCTGGCCATCGCGCAGGGTCGCCCCCGCCCAGTAGGATTGCCCCTGATGGTCGCGGATCCGAAACGCCATCAGGGCGCTGCCGTCGTCCAGATTGAGGCCGACCCAGTCCCAGCCGTCCGCCGCCGGGTCCAGATAGCGGCTGGACCACTCGTGATCGAGCCAGGCCTCGCCACTGACGACGTCCGCGCGCGCGGCGCGAGCGATCTGGCCGCTCACGCGCAGGTGCGGCTGGCTGTAGTAGTAGCTGGCCGACTCCGCCGCCGGGCCTTTCTGGCTGTAGCCGCCGACCCCGTTGAGCATGACCGCCTGCGTGATCTCGAGGCTCAGATCCAGCGCGAAGTCCACGGCCGCGATGTGCGCCTGGTATGCGCCGGCGCTGCGCTCGAGCCGCCAATCATCGATCCACACCCGGGTGTCCCCGGCCTGCGCCTCCGCGAGCCCCAGCCCGGCGCGTCGGATGCGCTGGTCCTGCCACAGGCGGCCGCGTGCGGGATCGCTGATCGCGCAGTGCGCGATCAGCAGCTGACGCGGCGCGAAGGCACTGGGATTCGATTCGGCCACTGCCTGGCGCGTGCGGAAAAACGTGATCTGAAAGCCCAGGTGCTCATGCGCGCCGGTCTCGAGCCATCCGGTCAGATACCACCACTCGAGCCCGAACTGCGGATGGCTGCCGTAATCGCGCGGAAACTCGATGGCCACACCCGGCACAACCGGGGAGGACGCCGCCCCGATCTGCGGCGGCTCGATGCCGGGTGCCGCACTCAGCCCGATTGCGCGCCAGGCGAGCAGTGGCAGTGCCAGCCAGCGCAGCCGGGCCGGGCGCTGCCGCGGGGGCCGCGACCATGCGGCCGGATGCGCTCGCGGATTCACCAGTCCTCGCGTACCGCGCGGATGGCATCCTGACTCATTGCCGCGCGCCCACTCCACAGCGCGGTCAGTGCTGCTGCGCTGATCAAGCCGAGGCTCAGGACAACCAGTTGCCGCCACGGCAACGTCAGGTCGATGCTCCAGTTGAACGACTGCCGATTGATCACGTAGACCAGTATGAGGCTCAGGGCCGTGCCGAGCAGCAGTCCATAGATGACCGACAGTGTGCTCATGATCACGCCTTCGATTGCCAGCATCGCCAGTACCTGCCGGCGCAGCATGCCGATGTGCCGCAACATGCCAAACTGCGCGCGCCGCGCCAGCGCGCTCGCGCTCGCGGCCACGCCGACGCCGATCAGGCCGATCACGACCGCGATGCCCTCGAGCGCATAGGTGATCGCAAATGCCCGATCGAACAGCGCCAGCGAGCGCTCGCGCAATGCTTGGCTGCCGATCAGCTCGAGCGCATCGCCCAGGTTCAGCGCGGCACGGATCGCGGCGTCGAGGGTCGCGGCACGGGTCGCCGGGCGCCGCCAGATCGAGCCTTCGGTGGCGCTGTGATCGGCGCTGGCGGCGATATAGGCCGCGCGGCTGATCACGATGGCGCCCCCGGGTCGCACGTAGTCGCGCCAGACACCGGCAATGAACACCGGAAGCATGCGGCCACCGAGTGGCAGCTGCAGCCGGTCTCCGGGCTGATAGCCGTACAGATCCTGCAGCGATTCGGAGATCCACACCGCTTCGGTGCCGTCCGGTGCCGGCTGCTGCGCCTCGCGCACCAGCGGCAGGGTATCGGCGGGATGGCTGGGATCGAGCTCGCGCGCGATCAGCGCGACCGGGGCCCGATCGGCGCGCAACCACACCTGGCGCACGCGTCGAAATTCCGCGCGCGCCACCCCCGGCAGCGCCGCGATCGCATTTTGCTGATCGATCGAGAATGCGCCGGTGTCGCTACCGATGCTGAGACGCAGCTGCAGGTCGGCGGGCAGCAGCTTCACCAGCCACAGATCGAACGAACTGCGAAACGAATGCACCATGATCATCATCGCAACCATCAGGCTGAAGCTCACGATGATGGCAGCCAGGCTGACGCTCGAGATCGCGGCGCTGCCCTGCAGCTGCGCCACGGCGGTGTCGAGCACGGCGCGCCCGCTGCGCGCTGCCGTCGCGGTGACTCCCCGCATCAGGGTCGGTATCAGCAGCACCGCACCCGTGAGCAGCCCGGCGATCGCCAGATAGCCCCCGAGCGGCACGCCGCCGAGCGGCGGCAGCCAGGCGAGTCCCGCGCCGACGCCGACCAGCGCCAATCCCGGCAGCGTCGTTGGCAGCGCGCTCAGGACCGGCTCGGCATCGCCGGCCTTCATTGCCAGCGCCGGCGCTCGCCGCGCCGCCTCGCTCGCGGGAATCCACGCGCCCAGGCAGGCGACCGCCGTGCCGATCAGCACGAATACCGCGATCGCCTGCGGTTGCAGCGCGAACACCGCGCCGATCGCAACCAGCGCCCGGTTACCGAGATCGCTGCCCAGATAGCGCAGTACCAGCGCTGCCACGACCGCGCCCAGCAGCGCACCGAGCACCGAGCCGGCCGCGCCGATCGCGGCGCCCTCGCCGAGCAGCGCGCACTGCAACTGCAGGCGCGTGACACCCAGGGCCCGCAGCAGCCCGAGTGCCGAGCGCCGGCGCAGCACCGCCAGCGATTGCGTCGAGAACACCAGGAAGGCACCGGTCAGCAGCGCCACCAGCGCCAGCATATTGAGATTCACCCGATAGGCGCGGGTCGCGGTGACCGCACGGCCGCGCTCGATCGCGGGCGTGACCGCCACCACGCCGGGCGGCAGCGCCGCCGACAGCTCGGCGCGCAGCGCGGCCGCCGTTACGCCCGGTCGCAAACGCAGGTCGATGCGATTGAGCCTGCCTATGCGCTGCAGACTCCATTGCGCGGTGGCGATGTCCATGATGCCGA
>JBIODC010000014.1:0-51271 GCA_044440135.1 Steroidobacterales bacterium
CCCCTGCGCTGACGGGCTGGCCGCGCGCCCGGGTGCGCATCCGGTTTCTGTTCAAGAACCTGCGCCACCGTTCGCGTGAATATCTCGGCTGGCTGCTGGCACAGCTGGTCGGCAGACGCCACGTCGCCACCAGCCTGCGGCCGCAGGAAGTGTCCAGCGTGCTGATCTGCCGCATCAACGGGCGTATCGGCAACACGCTGTTCGTCACGCCGCTGATCCGCTACCTGCATGAGCTGCTGCCGAACGCGGCGATCGACCTCGCGCTCGCCTACCCGCAGGCCGAGGAATTGCTGCGCGGCATACCCGGCGTGCGCCGGATCATCGTGTTTCCGCATCGGCAGCCGCAGATGATCGGACGTTACCTCGCCGCGCTGCGCCGCCTGCGCCAGTGCCGCTACGACCTTGCGATCGATCCGACCGAGTTCTCCACCAGCGGCCGCGTGATGCTGGCATTGGCGCGCAGCCGCTTCCGTCTTGGCTTCGCCAGCAGCGCCCAATGGGCGCCGTTGACGCACGCGGTGCCACTGCCGCGGCAAGCGATGCACCAGGCCGTGCGTCCGCTCTACCTGCCGCACCGGATCTTCGGTGCCCCGTTCGAGCCGCAGGCGGTGCGATTGTGGCTGCCGCTGCCCGAGAGCGAGCTCGCGCAGGGCCGGCACGTGATCGCGCAGGCCATCGGCGCCGCGCGCGTGCACACGCCCAGCAATGCATTCGGTTTCTTTGCGCACGCCGCTAATTTGAAGATCATCGATCGAAGCTGGTGGCTCAGCTTCTGGGAGGCGTTGCTGGCATTGGAGCCGCAGGCGATACCGGTGGAATTTCTTCCGTCCGCCGCGCAGGCGCCGACCGACGAGCGTTTCGCATCGTTGCACCTGCCATCCACGCGCGCGCTCACGGCCGCGATCGCCGCGACCCGCATGTTCATCTCGACCGACACCGGCCCGATGCACCTGGCGAGCACCACCGCGGTACCGACCGTGGGACTGTTCCTGGCTTCGGATCCGGGGCTCTATGGCCCGCTCAAGCCGGACGACCTCGCCATCGATATCAGCGCCTGTTCACCGCGCGAGGTCGCGCAGCGCTGCCAGCGCCTGTGGGCCGCGGCCGCTTCGGCCGGTCGGGCCAGCTCAATTGCGCCGCGCGAGCAACCACTCCGATAGCAGCCGCAGCGGTTCGGCACGCTCGCCGAACGGACTGAGCGCTTCGAGAGCGCGCTGGTGCAGCGCGCTGACGCTGGCGCGCGAGGCCGCGATGCCGGCCACGGCCGGATAGGTGGGCTTGGCGTGTGCCTGATCGGCGCCGGCGGTCTTGCCGAGCACCGCGGTCTCGCCGATGACGTCGAGCAGATCGTCCTGAATCTGGAATGCCAGGCCGATGGCGGACGCAAAGCTCGCGAGCGCCGTCTTCAGCGGCGGTTCGAGCCCCGGCGCACACTCCGCGGCCATCATCACGCTGGCGCGAATCAATGCCCCGGTCTTGCGCGCATGCATCTGCTCGATACCGGCCAGATCGAGCGCGCGCCCCTGTGCGGCCATATCGAGCGCCTGCCCACCCGCCATGCCGAAACTGCCGCTGGCCTCGGCCAGCAGGCCGATCAGCTCGAGTCGGACGGCGGTCGATGCCGGCAGCGCGGCGTCGCGCGCCAGAAGCTCGAAAGCCAGGGGCTGCAGCGCATCGCCGACCAGGATCGCGGTCGCCTCATCGAAGGCCTTGTGGCAGGTTGGCCGGCCGCGCCGCAGATCGTCGTCGTCCATCGCCGGCAGGTCATCGTGCACCAGCGAATAGGCGTGCACCAGTTCGATCGCGCAGGCAGCACCCTCGACCTCATCTTCAGCGAGGCCGAGCGTGAGCGCGGTCGCAAACAGCAGCGCCGGGCGGATGCGCTTGCCGCCGCCGAGCACGCTGTAGCGCATCGCCGCGTGCAACCGCTCCGGCACCATGGCGCCGTTCGGCAGCCGCGCGGCGAGCGCCCGCTCCATGCGCGCCAGCCAGGCGCGCAGCTGATCGAGAAAGGCGTCCGCCGGGCTGACACCGCCGGATGCGCTGACCGCGTCCAAAGGAGGCGCTCTTTCCGTGTCCGCTAGTCGATGCTGGCGGCCGAAGCTTCGCGCGCGCGGCGCTCGCGCCGCACCGCGCTTACCGGCACGACCACGGTCTGCGCGGCCGCAACCGGCTGCTCGGCGTACACGAACGGCAACTCAGGCACCATCGCGCCGGTGAGCCGCGGTCCGGCGAGCGCCACCCGCAACGCCTTGAGCGGATGCCTGAGCAGGTCATTGACCGCCGTGCCTTCGAAACCGCAGTGGGCCATGCAATTGTCGCAGCGCGGATCCCGGCCGACACCGTAGCGCTGCCAGTCCGTGTCCTCCATCAGCGAGCGAAAGCTCGGCGCATAGCCCTCGTCCGACATCAGATAGCACGGCCGTTGCCAGCCGAACACGTTGTAGGTCGGATTACTCCAGGGCGTGCATTGATAGCTCTGATTACCGGCGAGGAAATCCAGGTACAGCGCCGAGTGATTGAACAGCCAGCGCCGCCCCTTTTGCCGGCCGCGCGCGAAGATGTCGCGGAACAGGCGCTTGCTGTCGGCACGGCCGAGAAACACGTCGTGACGCGGTGCGTGCGAGTAGTGGTAGCCCGGCGAGACGGTGATCGCCTCGACACCGAGTCCCATCGCGAAATCGAAGAACTCCGCGACCTCGTCGGGATCCTCGTGCGCGAACAGCGTGCAGTTGATGGTCACGCGGAACTTGCGTTCGCGCAGCAGCCTGATCGCAGCGACCGCCTTGTCGAACACGCCTTCCTGGCACACCGACGCATCGTGCTGGCGCCGGTTGCCATCCAGGTGAATCGAGAAGGTCAGATACGGCGAAGGCTGGTATTCATCGAGGTGCTTGGGTACCAGCAGCGCGTTGCTGCACAGGTAGACGAATTTCTTGCGCGCGACGATGCCCTGGACGATCTGCGGCAGCTCCTTGTGGATCAGCGGCTCGCCGCCGGGGATCGAGACCACCGGAGCGCCGCAGTCATCGACCGCCTGCAGCGCGTCGGCGACGCTCATGCGCCGCTGCAGGATGTCCTTCTCGTAGTCGATCTTGCCGCAGCCGGCGCAGGCGAGGTTGCACTGGAACAGCGGCTCGAGCATCAGTACCAGCGGGTAGCGCTGCCGGCCGCTGAGCTTCTGGCGCAACAGATACTTGCCGATCCGATATTGCTGGATCAGAGGAATGCTCATTGACGCGCCTCAGCGCACACAGCATGGGAAAGATGGGCCGACAAATAACACCTCCGGGCTTTGCCCAAGGGTACCTAACTTGCAGGGTCAGCGCGAGCGCGGCGCCTGCGCGAGCCGTGAGCGGAGCGGCGCGGTCGGCGCGAGGGCAGCCCCGGGGGACAGGTCCGGCCTAACCGTCCGGGCCCGGCTCGTGCTACATTTTGCCGATGAAGACACTATTTTTGCATCCGCCGTCGTTTGACGGTTTCGACGGCGGCGCCGGCTCGCGCTACCAGGCCAAGCGCGAGATCCGCTCGTTCTGGTATCCGACCTGGCTCGCCCAGCCGGCCGCGCTGGTGCCCGACAGCCGCTTGCTGGACGCCCCGGCCGACGGCCTGACGGTGGCGGAAGTGGTGCCGCTCGCGCGCCAGTACCAGCTGGTGATCATGCACACCAGTGCGCCCTCGTTTCCGACCGATGCGCGCATGGCGGAGCTGCTCAAGGCCGAGAATCCCGATCTGCTGATCGGCATGGTCGGTGCCAAGGTGGCGGTCGACCCGGAGGGCACGCTCAAGGCCTCGAGCGCGATCGATTTCGTGGCCCGCGAGGAATTCGACTACACCTGCAAGGAAGTCGCCGAGGGCCGCTCGTTCGACTCGATTGCCGGCTTGAGCTACCAGACAGCCGCCGACGGCATCCGCCACAATCCGGCGCGCGCCGCGCTCACCGACATGGATGCGCTGCCGTGGGTGGCGCCCGTATACCAGCGCGACCTGCGCATCGAGAATTACTTCATCGGTTACCTCAAGCACCCGTATGTCTCGTTCTATACCGGGCGCGGCTGCCGTTCGAAGTGCACCTTCTGCCTGTGGCCGCAAACCGTCGGTGGCCACCGCTACCGCGTGCGCAGCGTGGACAACGTGCTGGGCGAGGTGCAGTGGATCAAGCAGAACCTGCCGCAGGTCAAGGAGATCTTCTTCGACGACGACACCTTCACCGACTTTCGCCCGCGTGCCGAGGAAATCGCGCGCGGCTTAGGAAGGCTCGGCGTCACCTGGTCGTGCAACGCCAAGGCCAATGTGCCCTACGAGACGCTCAAGGTCATGAAGGACAACGGGCTGCGCCTGCTGCTGGTCGGTTATGAGTCGGGCAACGATCAGATCCTGCACAACATCCGCAAGGGCCTGCGGACCGATATCGCACGCCGTTTCACCCGCGATTGCCGCCGCCTCGGCATCGTCATCCACGGCACCTTCATCCTCGGACTGCCCGGCGAGACCGCGCAGACCATGCGCGAGACCATGCAGTTCGCGATCGACATCAATCCGCACACCATCCAGGTATCGCTCGCGGCGCCCTATCCCGGCACCGAGCTCTATGCCCAGGCGATCGCCAACGGCTGGCTGCAGGAGGACGCCTCGCTGAACCTGGTCAACAACCAGGGCGTGCAGCTCGCGCCGATCAGCTATCCGCATCTGAGCGCCACCGACATCTATCATGCGGTCGAGACGTTCTACCGGCGGTTCTATTTCCGGCCCCGAAAGATCGCCGAGCTCACGGCCGAAATGATGACCAGCTGGGAGATGACCAAGCGGCGGCTGCGCGAGGGCGTGGAATTCTTCCGCTTCCTGCGTGCGCACACCGCCGCCTGAGCCGACCCCAGCGTCCGAGCGCACGCGCTGCGATCGCTTCCTGATCGTCACCGCCGATGATTTCGGCCTGCACGAGGCGGTCAATGAAGCCGTGCAGCAGGCCAGCCGCGACGGCATCCTGACGGCCGCCAGCCTGATGGTGGGCGCCGCCGCGACCGCGGATGCCGTGCGCCGCGCGCGCGAGCTGCCCGGGCTGCGCGTCGGGTTGCATCTGGTGCTGGTTGATGGCGTGCCGGTGCTGCCGGCCACCGACGTTGCGCTGCTGCTGGACCGGCGCGGTCAGTTCAGCAACCGCATGGCGATCGATGGCGCGCGCTACTTCCTGTCGCCGCGCGCACGGCGGCAGCTTGAGGCCGAGATCCGCGCGCAGTTTCGCGCCTTCGCCGCCACCGGCCTTGAGCTCGATCACGTCAATGCGCATAAGCATTTTCATCTGCACCCGACGCTGCTGACGCTGCTGCTGCGCGTCGGTCGCGATTACGGGCTCAGGGCGGTGCGCTATCCGCGTGAGCCGGCGTGGCTGCTGGGCGACGCCTCGCTGCTCGACCGGACGGCCGCGGCCGCGCTCAGGCCGTGGCTGCTGCTGATGCGCCATCGGCTGCGCCGCGCCGGGCTGATTCACAACGATCAGCTGTACGGGATCGGCCACAGCGGCGCCGTCGATGAGGCGCGGCTGATCGGCGCATTGCGCTCGCTGCCTCCCGGGCTCACCGAGATCTACCTGCATCCGGCCACGCGTTCCGGTGCGGTCATCGCGCCCTCGATGTCCGGCTATCGGCATGCCGAGGAGCTGGCTGCGCTGCTGAGTCCGCGCGTGCGTGCGCTGCTGACGGAATCGCAAATGCCGCGCGGCGGCTACAGCGACTGGCTGCGGCTGCAGGGTACCCGACGGGCCGCATGAGGTCGGCTGCGCGCCGGGCCCGCCGGCGCGCCCTCGCCCTGGTGCCGTCGATCGCGCGCCTGCTTCCATCGCCTGCTACCCGCGAGCCTGTAGAAACCAGCGCACGGCGTCGTCGATCGCCTGCTGCGCCGGCCGCCAGCGGTAGCCGAGCTCGCGCACCGCCTTGGCGCTGGAGAAATACATGCGATGCCGCGCCATGCGCACCCCATCGACGGTGATGCGGGTTTCGCGACCGGTGATGCGGGCGGCCATCTCAGCCGCGTAGGCGAGCGGCAATACCAGCCCGAGCGGCAGCCGCAGCCGTGGGGCGCGCCGCCCCGAGGCGCTGGCGATCATCGACAGGATGCGCTGCAGGCTCAAATCGGTGCCGCCGAGGATGTAGCGCTCGCCGATGCGGCCGTGCTGGTACGCGAGCAGGTGCCCGGCGGCGACGTCATCGACATGCACGATGTTGAGCCCGGTGTCGACGTAGGCCGGCATGCGACCGGTCGCGGCATCGAGCACCAGCCGCCCCGTGGGCGTCGGCTTCACATCGCCCGGTCCGATCGGCGTGGATGGGTTGACGATCACGATCGGCAATCCGGAGCGCGCCGCCTCGACCACCCATTGCTCGGCCAGGAACTTGGAGCGCTTGTAGTGACCGATCATCTCATCCAGGCGCGCCACATCGGTCTCATCGGACGCGCGGCCGTCGGCGCGCAGGCCGATCGTGGCCACGCTGCTGGTGTAGACGATGCGCTTGACCCCGACGCGCTGCGCGGCCTCGACGACATGGCGCGTGCCCTCGACGTTGCTGCGATAGAGCGCCTGCGGGTCGGGGGTCCAGAGTCGATAGTCGGCGGCCACGTGAAACAGCGCCTCGCAGCCGTCGAGCGCGCGCTCGAGCGCGGCGACATCGGCCAGCTCACCGATCGCAAGCTCGACTGACAGCCCCTCGAGATTGCGGCGACTGGACTGCTCGCGCAGCAGCGCCCGCACCCGAGCGCCCGAGGCAAGCAGCGCGCGCGCGACCGCAGCGCCGACAAAGCCACTGGCCCCGGTCACCAGCGCTCGCATCAACGCGCTCCCGGCCGGTCGATCCGGCGCGTCGGATCGCCGAAGCGGACGCAGTCGCGCAATGCACGCTGCGCGCGTCGATACTGCCCGGCCAGCCGCAGCAGTGGCGGCAGGTCCGACGGCGTCGTCAGCAGCGCCGATAGCAGCTGCCAGGCACGCGACAGCCCGGAGCGATCCGCCGCCGGGTCGAACGCGCGCAGGATACTGCCGGGCAGACTGTCGGCTGCCGTATCGAGGATCACGCGCAGCACGATGAACGGCAGCGCATGCTGCGCGGCGACCTCGGCCACCGCCGCACTTTCCATATCGACGGCTACCGCGTGCGTCGCGCCGTACAGCTGCGCCTTGAGCGCTGCCGCTGCCACCGGCGTGGCACTCGAGAGCAGCGTTCCGGCCACCACCGGGGCGTGTCGCTGCAGCGCGTTCATCAGGGGTTCGCGCCAGCTCGCGCAGGTCTCATAACGTGGCGGCGCGCCGCGGCCTGCGGAGTCTCGCAGCACCGCGCCCGGCAGCACCGCAGCGCCGCAGCGTAACGAGGGATCGAGCCCCCCGGCCACGCCCCAGCTCAACAGCGCGCCGGCGCCCGCGGCAACCAGCGTGCGTGCCGCGCGGGCGGCGTTGTCGGCGCCGATGCCGCTGACGCTGACGAGCGAGCCATCGCGCAGGCTCCACAGGCCGCCGCTATGGCGGCGTCGCTCTCCCAGACAACGCGCCTCGAAATCGAACGCCGCGACGACGCCGGTAGCGCTCAAGCGTCCTTGCCGTCATGCACCAGACGGCGATAGCGGGCCAGAGCCCACAACGGGAAGTAAGCGCCATAGCCGTGATACTTGAGGTAGAAGACGCGCGGAAAGCCCGGCGCGGTGTAGCTCGGATGCTCCCACAGCCCGTTGGCCAGCTGGGTGCGCAGCAGGAAATGCACGCCGCGACGCAGGACGGCAGGCTCCACGCCGCTGCCGGCCGCCATCAAGGCCAGCAGCGCCCAGGCGGTCTGGTAGGGCGTGCTGGGAAGGCCGCGGCCTGCCAGATCGGTGTCCAGATAGCTGTCATTGCTCTCGCCCCAGCCGCCGTCGGCCTGCTGGCAGCGGCTCAGCCAGCTGACCGCGCGGCGCACGGTCGGGTCATCGGCACCGATTCCGGCCGCCGAGAGCGCCACCAGCACCGACCAGGTGCCATAGATGTAGTTCGTGCCCCAGCGACCGAACCAGGAGCCGTCCGATTCCTGCGTCGCGCGCAGGTAGCCAATGGCACGCTCGAGCGCCGGCCGGTCCTGGGCGCGCCCGACACGCGCCAGCGCCGTGACCACGCGCGCGGTGACATCGGCGGTCGGCGGGTCGAGCAACGCACCGTGATCCGCGAACGGAATTTCATTCAGGTAGTAGCAGGTGCCATCGACATCGAAGGCGGCAAAACCGCCGTTGCGACTCTGCATGCCGACCAGCCAGTCGAGCGCGCGCGTGAGCGCCATCGCGTACTGCTCCGGCTGCGGCGCGGCGTGCATCGCCCAGGCAACCGCCGCGGTATCGTCGAGATCGGGGTAGTAGCTGTTGTTGAACTGAAATGCCCAGCCGCCCCCGGGCAGCTCGGGCCGCCGCTCGCGCCAGTCGCCGGCAGCCTCCAGCAGCTGCAGCGGCCGCAACCATTCGAGCGCCGGCGCGAGCGCGCCGCGGCTGAGCGGGCTGCCCTCCTCCTCGAGCGCCAGGCAGCTCAGCGCCGTGTCCCACACCGGTGACACACAGGGCTGGCAATAGGCGGTGCGCTCTCCGACGATGAGCAGCTTGCGGAGCGCACTCTTGGCCTGCACGCGGCGCGGGTCATCGGCCGGATAGCCGAGCGTCACCATCACCTCGAGCGCGTTGACCATCGCGGGAAAGATCGCGCCCAGCCCATCCTCGCCGTTGGCCCGGGCATTGATCCATTGCTCGGCACGCGCCAATGCCCGCGCCCGCAGACGACGCGGGACCAGCGGATCGATCCGGCGCCCGAGCCGGTCGAGCAGCAGGAACAGCCGGTTGGTGAAGCCGCCGCGGCGAAAGTAGTTGCGCTCGAGCTCCGGCGCCACCGTGAACAGCTCGCGAATGTTCACCGCGCGTGGATTCTTCGCTGCGACCTTGTGCGTGCACAGCACGAACAGCGGCACCATCACGGTGCGCGACCAGTAAGAGACCTTGTCGAGATGAATGGAAACCATTTCGGCAGCAGCATGATCTCGACCGGTATGTACGGCACGCCGCGCCAGGGCAACTGGCCGAACATTGCCAGCGCCAGGCGCGTGAACACGTTGGCGCGCGCAGCACCGCCGTACTGCAGGATGGCGCTGCGCGCCCGCGCCATGTGCGGCGCCTGCGGATCGTCGCCGGCCAGCTTGAGCGCGTAGTAGGCCTTGACGCTGCAGCTGATGTCGAAGCTGCCGCCGTGATAGAGCGGCCAGCCGCCGTGCTCGGCCTGGCGCTCGCGCAGGAACGCCGCGAGCTTCGGTTCCAGCGTGGCGTCGATCTCGTCCAGGAAATGCATCATCATTATGAACTCGGCCGGGATCGTGCAGTCGGCTTCGAGCTCGAACAGCCAGTGGCCGCAGGCATCCTGCTTCGCCAGCAGGGCGTCGCGCGCGCTGCGGATCGCGCGCTCGACCGCTGAGCCGCCCACGGCGTGCAACGCGGCGAGTTTTTCGACTTTTTGCTCAACCGACATCGCTCAGGATCTCCTTCCAAGCCACCGCATCAAGCCAACCGCGCCAGTTCCACCGTGGGCGGTTCGACCGCACCGCGCACGAGCGCTCGCCCTTCAACCGTGCAGCGCCGGGCGTGCATCGGCGTCCTGCTGCGGCCGCAGCTGTTCCAGCAGCGCCGCGTGCAGCTCGCCCGAATCGCGGCCGCCGCTCTGCTCGATCAGCGGCAAGCCGTGAGCGGCGAAGGCAAACAGCCGCCGCAGCAGCCGATCGCTGCGTGCACTCAGGTTGCTGACCATCCTAACCATCATCACGGCGCGGCGCGATACCTTGACCTGCGCACCGGCCGTGAAGCGCGGATTGTCGTCGATGCCGCGCAACGTCAGCAGCGCCAGTCCGATTGACCACAGGCAGAACCGGCGGATCCCGGTCTGGGCCGCCGGAATCAGCAGCGTGAACGACAGCGCATTGCGCAGATGCCCGTGCGCGATACCGATCAGCTCCTGCAGGCTGTCGCGGAAGCTCTGCTCGTGCTGCCTGCCGGGCAGCTGCTCCAGGCTCAGGCCGCGCCGTTCGAACAGCTCGCGCGGCAGCCAGCACGCGCCACGGCTGCGATCCTCCCACATGTCCTTGAGGATGTTGGTCATCTGCAGTCCCTGGCCGAACGAGGGCGCGAGGCGCCGCAACGCCGTCGCGCGCTCCGAAAGGCCCGGCACCTGCGCGCAAAACAGGTCCGTCAGCATCTCCCCGACCACGCCGGCGACGTGGTAGCAGTAGCTGTCCAGGTCGGCCAGGCGATTCAACCCGCGAACGCTGGCATTGCGCTGGAAATAGTGCATGCCCTCGCACATGACTTCGATGCAGCGCTGGATCGCCGCCTGCTCGCGCCGGTCCATGCGACGAACGCAGCGCACGACCCGCGCGAGATGGCGCGCCAGATCGCGCTCGTGGGCGGAGGTCCGGTCCGACAGCCGCGGGGTGAGCTCCACGGCCAGCTGCTCGGGGTCTGCCTGGCCGGCAACCACATGACTGAACTGCCGCAGCAATCGCAGCTTGTCCTCGGCGGACAGCGTTGGCTCGTCCTCGATCGTGTCAGCGATGCGACAGAGCAGATAGGCGCTGGTGACCGTGTCGCGCAAACCCGCGGGCAGCTCGGGGATGGTCAGCGCAAAGGTGCGCGACACATGGACCAGAATGTCCCTTTGGTAGTCCTGATCGGAGCGCGTGTCACGCTCGGGTGCGGCTCGGGACATGGTGCCAATTCCAAGGGTTACGGCGGCCTCCGGGCTCAAACGAGGCCAATCTTAACAAGTTGCGCGGCCCGTGGGCGCCGCAGCGGCGGCCAGCACCGCTTCAGGGCGGATTCTCGCCGTCGGGAGCGTCCTGGGCACGCCGGCGCTCGGGCAGGATGCGGGACACGCCGGTGCTGCCTGGCGTGCGCATGCCCGGCCCGCCGACGCCCCAGACTCCGGTGTCGTCGAGGCTCTTTTCGGCCCCGCCGGTCACCACCCGCAGCCGCGCCCACTGCGTGCGCAGCATGCGCACCCACGGCCACAGCGCGATCAGCGCCAGAAGGCCGATCAGGCCGGTCCGCAGCTGCCGTTCCCATGGCAAGCCGCGGCTCAGCAGCAGCAGCGCAATGCTCACCGTCAGCGCGACGTACAACAGCGTTGCCAGCACCAGCGCCTGGCGCGCTCGTCGCGGTCCCCAGCGCTCGATCAGCCGCTGCCAGCGCGGGTTGCGGTCGGTGCTCCTGCGATTCATCTCGGCGGCATCCGTTTCAGGGCTTGCCGGTTCTCGGGCCCAGGAAGAACCACAGCACGAATCCCAGCACCGGCAGCACGATCACCAGCACCACCCACAGCACCTTGCGGCCGGTGTCGGCGCCGCTCTGCACGATATTGACGATCGCCCAGACGTCGGCGATCAGGACCAACAGACCCCACAGACCCCGGTTTTGCACGCTCGACCCCCGTTGCGCGAAGGATCCCCTATCCTACCAGTCGCCGGCCGGCGCTCGCGCTACCCTACCGGCGCGACTGCACCGTCTGAACCATCGCGACGATGAACCAGCACAGGCCGCAGATGACCAGCAGCGCGGCCAACGTGGAGGCCAGGCGTCCGCCGCGTGGCCAGCGGCTGACGGCATCGGCGGCAATCACGCCCAGCACCAGCGTGAGCGAGGCCAGCGCCAGACGCCAACGCAGCTGACTCGGTGTCAGCTTGACTGCGACCGAAGGGGTTGGAACCAGGTTGAAGGCCGACTGCGGCGGGGAAATCGGCGCTCCGCAACCGATGCAGGCCGGCGCCCGATCGCTCACGGCTCGTCCACATTCGCTGCATTTGATGATCGCCATGCGCTCACCCGTGCCGTTTGCGCTCCGGCAGCGCTGCTGCAGGCCTACTGGTACCCCATGCGAAAGGCACCCCAGAGCCGGCCGTCGACGAAGATCGGCGACGACAGGTCTTTCATCAACACGAACTTTCCGGCACCCATGTTGCGCCGATAGGTCTGCAACAGAAAGGGCTTGCGGTTCTGCGCGACCTTGCGCACCGCGCGATCATCGAAAATGCGCCGGTTGCGGCAATTGGCCGCATTCCACTCAGCATCCGGGCCCTGCGGCTGCCGGTAGTTCGGATTGTGCGTCGGCAGGTAGCCGCCGCGGGCCCAGGCGACGCAGAACACGATCCGCGGATCGATCTTCTGCAGTGGATCCTGGATCGACGGCAGAATCCGGTCGGTGAATTCGACGTAGTCGGTCAGATATTGCTTGGGATTGGTGCCGGGAATCTCGCGGTAGTTCTCGTCGAACAGCTGCGCGACCGTGATCTCGCCGCGCTGGACACCGGCGGCGAATTCGGCGCTGATGCGCTTCGCAGTCTCGATCACGACGCGTATCAGCGGTGTCTCCGGGGTCTCGACGCCGCTCTCGGCGATGTACTCGATCAGCGTCTCGCTGAGCGCGAGCAGCCCCTCGACGCGCTGGTCCGCCTGTTTCAGATTGACCGAGGACAGCTCGACCCCGTTGGCCAGTTCGACCAGCTGTTCGATGGTCGAATCGCAATGCCGTAGATTCTCCTCGGCCGAGCTGGCGATCGCATCAATCTCGCGACCCACGGTGTTGAAGGCATCATCGGAGCGAATGATGACTCCCTGCACCTGCTCGGCGCCCTTGCCGGCGTGACCTGCGTGCGACGTGGCATCGCTGCTCTCGCTGATCAGGCCGCCGATCTGGCTGCCCAGATCGCGCACGATCTCCGCGATCCGGTCGGTAGCCTTGCGGGTCCCCTCGGCCAGGTTGCGGACCTCGGCGGCGACCACCGCGAAACCGCGGCCGGCCTCGCCGGCCCGCGCCGCTTCGACCGCGGCATTGAGTGCCAGCAGCCGCGTGTGCTTGGCGATGGTCTCGATGGTCGAGGCGACATCGCCGATCTGCTTGAGCAGCGCGCTGAACGAACCGAGCCGCTCCTCGATGCGTCCGACCGCCGCCGTCAGTTGCCCGATATGCTGCACGGCGCCGCCGATGAGCGCGCGTGATTCGGCGATCTCGGAGCCGGCGGTGGACGCCGCGCTCTGGGTTTCACGCGCGGCGCGATCGATTTCGCGGTTACCCGCCACCATGGTCTCGGTCGCGCGCTGCAGCTGCTTGAACTGCGTCGCCTGTTGCGAGGCGCGGGTCGTGACCTCCTCGAGATTGCCGGCAATGTCGGCGACTTCGACGCCCAGATTGCCGATGCGGCTCGCAAGCTCGGCGATCAGCGGATGCTTGGGCGCGGCCATCAGCCGGACACCGGATGCATCATCGGCAGCGGTGCTTCTCGTGGTGCAGCGGCGTCGAGGCGAAGATCCGGCGCCATGTCAGGAAATTGCAATGAATCGTACCCCCGGCAGAAAAGCCCCCGAGCCGGCAACCGCCGCTCGCCCCCGTCCGCAACCGATAGAATAGCGCAACCATCGCGGGCAGACCTGTTCAGGCGGGGTCAGCGATCGTGGCCGGCGGCCGCATTTCATCTGGAATCTTTGGAGTATTCCTCTCTAATCCGGAGATTATAAACATAAATATGCGCTGCGTGCGCATCGCACGACGCGCCATCGCGAAGCGCGCAACGCCTCCAGGCGCGAGCCGCGCGCCGCATCACTCCGCGGCGCGCAGGTTCTCGAGCCCGGCTTCCCGCAGATCGAGTTCCCGTTCAATCCGGCGCCGCGCCTCGTCCTTCAACTTGCCATCGCGATACAGATCGTTGACCTTCTGGCGCTCGGCCGTGATCAACGTCTGCTCGACGTCATCGTACAGCTCGACCAGCCGGCGGTGACTGTCGTGACCATCGATGCGGTGTTCCAGATTGTTGAGTCGATCGTGCAGACCGGCGAGCAGCGGCTTGACCACGGCCGCGGGCAAGGCACGAGCGGCCGCGAGCTGCTCGAGCCGTTCGCTCGCCGCCGCCACGGCCTGCTGCCGGGCCGCGAACTCCTCGGTCGCATCGGCGTGATGCTCGCGGCGCCCGGCATGGGCCAGACCGAGCGCGCGGATCACGATCGGGAGTGTCAGGCCCTGACCCACCAGGGTCACCAGGATCACGAAGAACGTCAGGAACAGGATCAGATCGCGATCGGGGAACGGCTGCCCGCTCGCCGTCTGCAGCGGGATCGCGAGCGCGGCGGCCAGCGAGACGATGCCGCGCACGCCGGTGAACGCGAGCGCGAACGGCGCCTGCCACGGCGGCGACGGATCCTTGCGCCGGAGCGCCGGAATCAGCCAGCGCGGCAGGTACGTCGCCGGAAAAGTCCAGACGAAGCGGGCGATGATCAGCACCACGCTGACGATCACGGCCGACACGGCCAGCTCGGACGGCGAATAGCCGCCGACGCCGGTCAGCATCGCGCGCGCCTGCAGGCCGGTAATCAGAAACACCATGCCCTCGAGCAGGTAGATCAGAAAATCCCAGAAGAAGATGCCCTGCAGGCGCGTGGCCGCGCTGATCAGCCGCAGTCCGTTCCAACTGATATACAGCCCGGCGGTCACCGTGGCGAGCACGCCCGAGCCGCCCAACTGCTCGGGCGGCAGGTAGGCGAGGAACGGCGTCAGCAGCGACAACAGGATCTCCACGCGCGGGTCATCGACCCAGCGCCGCAGACGCAGCATCACCCAGCCAACGCCGATCCCCCAGAGAATCTCCCCGGCAACGATGGCGAGGAACATGAGCGCGGCCTGGCTCAGGGAGAACACACCGAGGGTCACGGCGGCGGCCGCAAACCGATACAGAATCAGCGCGGTGGCGTCGTTGGCCAAGCCCTCGCCCTCGAGCACCACCAGAATGCGCCGCGGCAGCTGCATGCCGCGCGCGATCGACAGCGGCGCCACCGCATCGGGCGGTGAAACGATGGCGCCGAGCACGAAGGCGACCGGCCACGCGAGCCCGAGCATCCAGTGCACCGCGGCCGCCGCCGCGATCGTCGTGAACACCACGCAGCCCACCGCCAGCAGCGAGATCGGGCGCAGATTGAAGCGGAATTCACGCCAGCTCATTGCCACCGCGGACGAATAGATGATCGGCGGCAGCACCAGCAGCAACACGAACTCCGGTGCGAAGCTCACCCGCGGCAGACCCGGCATCAGCGCCAGGAGCACGCCGGTCGATACCAGCAGGATCGCCGGTGGGATCTTCAGCCGTCGTGCGGCCACGGCGATCGCCGCCGCCACGATCATCAGCGCGATCACCACCTCGATGGTCTGAATCAAACGCACACCCCCGGGCCGGAAACGGCCCACGGTTGGATCGGTCCGCGCAAAATATCCGCCCGACGGCGGCCCTTGCCGCCATATCCTACCGGCGCTGCGGGCAGGAAAATCAAGGAGGGTTCAGCGATGACCAAGTTGATCGGCATATCGGGCAGCCTGCGCCGGGGCTCCTTCAACACCGCGCTGCTGCGTGCCGCGGCGACACTGCTGCCAGCCGAGGCCTCGCTCGAGATCGCGACTCTGCACGGCATCCCGCTGTACGACGCCGATCTCGAAGCGAGCGCCGGCCTGCCGCCCGGCGTCAGCGTCCTCAAGGAGGCCGTGGTCGCCGCCGACGGGGTGCTGTTGGTGACCCCCGAATACAACAACGGCATTCCCGGTGTATTCAAGAACGCGATCGACTGGCTGTCGCGCCCCGCCGCGGACATCCCGCGAGTTTTCGGCGGCAAGCCGATCGCGCTGATGGGCGCCTCTCCCGGAGGCTTCGGCACGATCCTGAGCCAGGCGGCCTGGCTACCGGTGCTGCGCACGCTCGGCACCAGTCCATGGTTCGGCGGCCGGCTGATGCTCTCGCGCGCCGGCGACGTGTTCGACGATGCGCTCGCGATCAAGGACGGCGCCACGCGGGAGCGCATCCGGCTGTTTCTGGCCGGCTTCGTCAACGCCGTGCGGCATACGCACCGGTAGCTTGCGTGGACTTCGAATCGCCCGATCTGCGAGCGCAGCGCGACGCGGCCCGGTACGTCAAGCAGGAGACCGTGCAGGTCGTATTCGCGCGCAGCCCCGGCAGTCTCGAGAGCCGCGAGGGCCCGAACCACTATCGGGCCGGTGATGCGCTGATCACCGGCTCCGGCGGCGATCGCTGGAGTGTGTCGCGTGATCGCTTCGATGCGCGCTACCAGCCGCTGCCGCCATTGCGGCACGGCAGCGACGGCGCCTACCGCAACCGACCGCTGCCGGTCCTGGCGCGGCAGATTCCGGAGCGCTTCACGGTGCGCCGCTGCATCGGCGGTGACCTGCTGCACGGAAGCGCCGGCGACTGGCTGCTGCAGTACGCGCCGGGCGACTGGGGCATTGTCGAGGCGGCCAGGTTTCAGCGGCTGTACCGACCTTATGCGGGCGCCGATCCCCCAGCGATGCCGCCGCGCAGGCGCTGATCGGCCGGCATCGCTGGCGAGCGCATTGTTACGGGCTCTTGGGCATCGTGGGCGGCGGACTCGGCGCCGACGGCGCCCCACCTCCGGAAGCGCCCGCCGCCGGGGCCGGCGCGGGCGGCTCGATCGAGACCAGTTCGATGTCGAATACCAGGCTTGCACCGGGCTTGATCTTGGGCGGTGCACCGCGGTCACCGTAAGCCAGGGCGGCCGGACACACGATGCGGCTCTTGCCGCCCACCTTCATGAGCTGCAGCGCTTCGGTCCAGCACGGAATGATGCCGCCGACCGACAGCGTGGCGGCCTGGCCGTGTTGAGCGGAACTGTCGAACACGGTGCCGTCGATGAGCCGGCCCTCATAGTTCACCTTGACCCGATCGGTACGTTCCGGGGTCGCCCCGGTGCCCGCAGACACCGGAATATAAAGTAGACCGCTGCCGGTCTTGGTCGCGCCCGGGGTCGATGCCTGCTTGTCCAGGTACGCCTGCCCGGCCTCCTTTTCATGGGCTGACAGCGCCAGCACCCGCGTGCGCTGCAGGGCTTGAATCTGCGGCAGCGAGGCCTCGGCCGACGCGGCTTCGGGCTTGTTGTGGAAGCCGTCGACGATGCCGGCTTTGACGCGCGTGAACTCGGCCTCCGAGAGCTGGAAGGTCTCGAGGTTGCGGCTCAGCAGCACGCCCAGCGCGTACAGCGCCTTGTCCTGCTCCGGATCGATCGATCCGGGCTTCGCGGCCGTGCCCGGGCTGGCTGCGGACTGCGTGTTCGCGCTCTTGGGCGCAGCCTTGGGCGCCGCGGCGGGAGCGGAATCGGCCGCCAACGCCATGCCGCCGAGCACAAGGCTGAGCGCGGGCAGCAGCCCGCGCGAGATCATCTGGTTCATACAAGACTCCTATAAGGGGCTACCACGATCAGCGGCAGAGTGGCACGGCCACGGCACTGACCAAGCGGTCAATGATACCGTGCCCGCCGCGGCCGCGTTCCAGATGATGTGTTGCACGGCAGCGCCTGACGTGCTGCGGCCACGGCGCCGCCAATAGCCGATCAGAAGCGCACCCGGTAGGTCACGGACATATACAGGTTGCGTGCGCTCTGTGTTGCATTCACGCTCTGCCCGGCCAGCGGCTGCTGCTGCTGGACCTGGTAGCCGCCGATGAATTCGAACACGTTGCGCCTGCCGGTCCAGTCGCTGCGCAACTCCGGCAGATACAGTATCTGCGTACCGCCGAGCGCGGGATTCTCTAGTCGCTCGACACTGAAGCGCGGCCCGATGCGCCAGGCGCCGGGCAGCACAAATCGCGCATCCCATGACAGCGTGATACTGCGCGACAGCGGCGAATTGTCGTACCGCACGCCGAAGAAATGCAGGTCACTCGCCTGCAGCAGGCTCGCCCCGGACATCTGCAGCGAGACAGTCTTGTCCAGCCCCGTCGCCGGCGTGGCGGCGACGCCGCCGGAGGCCGGCGTGGCGCTGAGCTGCAGCGCGGACAGGTTGCCGATGAACTGCCAGCGCTCCCCGAGCGGATGGGTCGCCGACAGCGTATAGGTATCGCTGGTCGCGGTGCGATCGAGCGCCAGCTGCCTGATCTGCGACGGCGTGAATTGCAGCTGCAGCGCCGCCAGGTCCGGCGCACTCTGGCCGATCAGCGCATTGCTGAGCAGCAGCATCGGGCTACGGCGATGATCGGCATCGAAGCCGAGCACCCAGTGCTGCCACAGGCTTAGGTTGCCGATCAGGGTCACCGAGTTGAGCTGCTGGAACGCGATGTCGTAGTCGCCCAGCAGCATGAACGAGCGACCCGGCGTCAGGTACCGCGTCTGAAAACCGAGCGCGCGCCGTTCCGTTGCACCGCCGTTCTGCTCATCGAAGAGGTAGCCATCAAAAACCCAGGCCTGGCGGTACGGTCCGAATTCCGCGCTCAGCGTGCCGAAGGTCTGTTTGGTACCGAATTGCGAGTAGCTGGTGTAGGTGGGAAAGCCCCCCGCGGCGCTGAGCTGCACCTTGGGTGCGAGCTGATAGCCGACGTACACACCGTCGAACAGGCCGATGTTGCCCTGGCTCGCGAGCGACTGGCGCCCCACTCTGCCGCTCAGCCCCTGCACCCGATCGTCGAGCTCGACGTAGGCGATGGTGGTGCGATCCTGACTGCCACCGGTGTTTGGCGCCATGTTGGCGGTGTAGCCGCTGTTCACGCGGCCGGTAAACTCGTAGCGCTCGCCACGCTCGCGCACCAGCAGGTCGCCATAGACCAGAGCTGCATTGAGCGCGGTGGTGTTGGTGCTGGTGCCGCCACTGCTGAGCTGATCCTGGCCGTACTCGTAGGTAACCGCACCGCTTCCGGCCATGCTCCACTGGCTGCGAGCCGGCGCACTGCCGAATTCACCGGCCGACTGCGGGGGCTGCGCGGCCGTGGCCAGCGTCAGCAGCCGGCCGCGTACGCGCGCCGCGGCCGGCCCATCTGGATAGCGACGCAGGTATTCCTGGTATTCGGCCTTGGCATGCGCAAGCTGGCCGGCGCGCTCACGCACCAGGCCGATGAGCTCCTGGGCATCGGCGCGCCCCGGGTATTCGGGCTGGCGCAGCAGGCGCGTCAGCAGTTCGACCGCCTCGGGGAACTGACGCTGGGCCAGTGCAGCGCGCGCATCGCGCAGGATCTGATCGCGCTGTTCGGCAGGCAGGGGCGGATCGGTCTGGCCGCCGGCGGCCACCGACTGCACGCCGGCGCGCTCCACGGCCGTGAGCGCCGCGGCCTCATCGTTGATCGCGATCCAGGCCCGGGGGTAGTTGGTCTGCGCAATGCGCAGCACGCGCTCGGCTTCCTGGCGGGTGGTGAACGGGCCCACTCGCAGCCGGTACCAGTGCTTGTCCTCGATGTCGGTCTCGGAAACGTAGGCGGCCGTTCCCAGCCGCGTCGCCGCCGCCTGCACGGCCGCCGGATCGATGGTTTCCATCGACGAATCCAGATTGACGGCATAGCCCTCCGGCGCCTCGATGACCGTCGCGTAGCCCCCGGCCTGGCCGCGCGCCGTGCCGAGCAGGCGAATGCGCAGTCCCTGCCCGTTCGAGGTCGGTACCATCACGAAGTCCAGATCCCGATTCCAGGTGAATTCCAGCGTCACTTCACCGGGCACGACCGACTCCAATCGCGCCCCGGCGATGAGCTGGCTGCCGCCGCCGACCAGTGGAAACTCAGGCGCGACCGCGCTCAGGAAGGAGCCGCAGTCCGGCCCGAGCCGCAGGGTAATGACAGTGTTGTTGCCGTGATTGAGCGGCGCGTTGCTGAGGTAGCGCACCGTGCAGGCGAACTGCACCGAGATATCGACATGACCTTCGCGCTCGTTGGTGTCGATCAGCTGCACGAGCTGCAGGCCGAGCGGCCCGCCCAGCGCTGCGCCCACCGCCTGGGCGCTCGCTGCCAGCAGTGTCAGCAGCGCGATCGTTACGCTAGCCGCGCACGCGCGCGGCTGCTCAATGCAGCGGCACGGCAGCATCACTTGCCCGGACCGTTCCGGCCACCGCGCTCGGCGGGCAAGGTGGAATGCTGCGGCGTCGGCGATCGGATCGTGGTCCAGGTCGTGGTGTTATGGCAGCTGCCGCAATCGAGCGTCGTCGCCACGTGCCTCAGCGGCTTGCCCGCCGCGATCAGGCCGTTGTGGCAGCTCTGGCAGGTCGCCGCGAGCTGCGCGTGGCTGAAGCGCGCCGGCAGCCAGGCGATCGTGCCGTGGCAGGCACTGCAATCCTCGTTGGTCGGCACGTGGTAGACGGGCTTGCCGGCGGCCGATACCGCGTTGTGGCAGCTGGCGCAGCGCGCGCTCACGCCCTGGTGATCGAACCGGGCCGGCAACCAGGCGATCGTCGTATGGCAGTTCTCGCAGCGCTCGTTGCTGGCGATGTGCGTCGGCGCTTTACCGGTCGCCGCGACGCCGTTGTGACAACTCACGCAGCTGCCGGCCACGCCGCTATGCGAGAACGAGGTGGCCGAACTGCGACCGGCGATGACACCGAAGGACGTCGAGGTCGCGCCGGCCGAGGGCGCTACCGGCACCGACAGCACGGTGCCGATCATGGGACGTGGCACCTGCCTGGTGGCCGTGGTGCTTGCAGTCGTGGCCGTGGGGCTCGCGGTCGCGTTCGCCGGCCGGCGCTGCGTCCCGCCACCCCAGTCGTTGGGACTGTGGCAGCGGCTGCAGTCCGCGCTCGCCATGTTGCCCGAATTGTGATCGCCGGGCCGCGTCTGCAGGTTCGACACGCCATAGAAGCTCAACGGCGGCGTGACGCGGTTGTGGCAGGCATCGCAGGTGCTGCCGATGAAGGCAAACATCAGCGTGTGCTTGGCCGAGTTCATCGTCGCGCCGCTGAAGGCCGTGAACACCGCGGCGCTGTGGCAGTCCTCGCACGGGGTCGTAGCGGTCGGGATGTGCACCGGCGCGAGCACCGCGGATTTGGGCGTGAAATTGTTGTAGAAGGTCAGCGCGCCTGCAGGGCTGCCGTGGCAGGTGATGCAGCCGCTGCTGATGCCGGTGTGCAGCACCGCGTTGGACGCGAGCGTGGCGTAGTTGGCCGGGGCAGCCGTGTGACAGGTCAGACACGCTTGGTTGCCGGGATTCGGCATGTGCCCGGCCGGCAGCGTACCGCTGTTCCAGTTCGCGGTGGTATGACAGCCGCCGCAGTCGTTGGGCGCGGCCATGGTCGGGGACGTGTGGTCGGCCGGCCGGCCCTGCAAATTCAACGCCGCGCCCGGATAGAAGCTGCGGCCGGCTTCATGACAGGTATTGCAGGTGCTGGCGACGAAGGCGTGCGTGGCCGCGCTCATCGTCGTGCCGCTGAAACTGCTGAACACCGTCGGCGAGTGACAGTCCTCACACGGCGTCGTCGGCGCCAGCAGCGGAATGTGCGCCGGTGAGAGCACGGCCGATTTCGGCGTGAAATTATTGTAGAAGGTCAGCGCCGTGGTACTGCCGTGACAGGCGTTGCAGCCGCTGCTGATGCCGGTGTGCAACACCGGGTTGGCCGCAAGCGTGGTGTAGTTGGCCGGCGCGGCCGTGTGGCACACGGTGCAGGCCTGCGCGGCAGGATTGGGCATGTGCCCGGCCGGCAGCGCGGTGGTATTCCAGTTGGTGGTCGAATGGCAGCCCGAGCAGTCGCCGGAAACCATCTGCGGGTTGCTGCTGGCAATGTGGTCCGCCGGCCTGCCCTGCAGGTTCAGCGCCGCGCCCGGGTAGAACGTCAGATTGGCTTCGTGGCACAGATCGCAGGTCGTGGCGACAAACGCGTGTTTGGCCGCGCTCATCGTCGTGCCGCCAAAGCCACCGACCGCATAGGTCGTCGTGCTGTGGCAGGAACTGCAGTCGGTTCCCGACAGCAACGGAATGTGCGCCGGGATAAGCACCGCGGACTTGACGGTGAAGTTGTTGAAGAACGTCAGCGTCGAGGTCGCGCCATGACACTGGCCGCAACCGCCGCTGATGCCGGTGTGCAAGACCGCATTGGAGGCCAGGGTGGTGTAATTGCTCGGCGCGGCGGTATGGCAAACGCTGCACCCCTGATTGCCCGGATTGGGCATGTGGCCGACCGGCAGCAGCGTGCTCGACCAGTCGGTCGTCGTATGGCACAGCGAGCAGTCACTCGAGACCATGCGCGAGTCGCTGCTGCTCAGGTGGTCGGCCGGCCGCAGCTGCAGCGGCGTACCGCCGCCGGTGTAATAGCTCCGGCCGGTCTCGTGGCAGGTCATGCAAGTCGTGGCCACGAACGCATGCTTGGCGGCGCTCATCGCCGTGGCCGGTCCGAAGCCGCCGGACTGATAAGCCGCGGCGTGGCAGGAGCTGCAATCCACGCCGGCGAGAATCGGAATGTGCGGCGGCGCCAGCGCTGTCGCATGGGTCGGCGACACGCCGGAGATCGACATCGGTATGTACGGTGCCGGAACGCCGGCGAACGTCTGGCCGGCGTGGCACAGCAGGCAGTTGCTCACCGGCAGACCGCTATGCAGCGTCGGAATGCTCGCCGCGAGTACCGCCCAGGTCTCGGCAGTCGGCGTATTGCCGTGGCACACGCCGCAGTCGATCGCCGAGGGAATCGGCGGCACGTGGTTCGTGGGCTGGCCCGACACCACACCGGTCGAGATCTTGACGCGGCCGCTGTGGCAGGTCTGGCAGGTCGTCACCGCCATCTGCGTGTGGTCGAAGGCCGATGGGGTCCAGCTCGGTGTCTTGGTCCCGATCCCAGTGGTGTGGCAGTTCTCGCACAGGTTGCTGGTGGGCATGTGATTGCCCTGCTTGCCCACCGCCTTGGTGCCGTTGTGGCAGCTGAAACAGCCGCTGGTGATGCCGGTGTGATCGAAACTCGCGCCGAGCCAGCTGGTCGTTGTGTGGCAGTCGCCGCACTCCTGGTTCGTGACCACGTGGCCGGCTGGTTTGCCGGCAGCCTGCACGCCGTTGTGGCAGACGATGCAGAAGCCCTGGACCGCGAGCGGGATCTGTGAATGATCGACCGCCTTGGTCGGATTCCAGCTGATCACCGTGTGGCACGAGCCGCAGTCCTGGCTGGTGGCCGGATGAGTCGGGCCCTCGCCCTGGGCGATCGTGCCGTTGTGACAGCTCACGCAGCTGCCGAGCACTTCGGCGTGATCGAAGTGCACATCGGGCCGAAACGAAATCGTGTTGTGGCAGGCCGCGCAATTGTTGGTGCTTGGGATGTGGGTCGCGGTCTTCGGGGTCGCATTGAACGGCGAGCCGGTGATATGGCAGCTACCGCAGTCGAGCGGCGTACCCCTGAAGACGGCATTCAGATGACAGGCTTCGCACGGCAGATCGCGGTGCACGCCGTCGAGCTCGAAGCCGGTGGTCAGGTGGTCGAAGGACACCGTGATCGGCGCGGCGCCGGCCGCCGCCGCCGCCGCTGATGCCGGCGTCTGCACCAGCAGCGCCAATGCCGCGGCGGTCAGCACCATCCAGCCGAATCGGGTGCGTGGCTTCACGTGCCGGTGCCTATTGGATCCGAGCGCCTTTCCACGAATCCGCCGTATGGCAGCGCTCGCATTGGCTGCCGTAGGCGCCGAGGTGGCGGTCGTCCTGGCGGTGACAGGAGATGCACAGCGGCGAGGTCTTGGCGCTGCCGGGCGACTCGCGATGACAGTCGGCACACTTGAGCTTGGCGTGCGCCCCGATGAGCGCAAAGTGCGTCTGCTGGGCGTGATTGAACGTCCAGAGCGCCCAGCCGTTCGGCGAGTGGCAGCTGTCGCATTTCTTGCCGAGGCCGCCCTGGTGCACGTCATCGCGGCGGTGACAGTCCACGCAGGTCATCGGCGCCGCGCCATACGCCAGGCTGGTATGACACTGTGCGCAGCTGACCAGCCGATGCAGCCCGAGTAGCGGATATTCGGTCAAGTCATGATCGAAGCTGAGTCCGGCGCGCCACGAATCCTGGCCATGGCAGCTGTCGCAGCCGCCCTTGACCTTGCCGCCATGCGGATCCTCGCTGCGATGGCAGGCAGCGCAATCCTTGCCGAGCTTCTGCCTGGCGGTCGACGCCGTGTGGCAGGCGTAGCAGGAGATCTTGGCGTGCGCGCCGACCAGCGCGAACTTGTGACGCCCCAGGTGATCGTATTGTTGCGGCTTCCACTGATCGTTGTCGTGGCAGTCTTCGCATTTGCTGCCGAAGCGGCCGGCGTGCGCGTCATCGGCCCGGTGGCAGCCGTTGCAGTCCTTCGGAATCTTTTCCTTGTAGTTGCCGCTGCGGTGGCAGCTCAGGCAATCGAGCTTGTCGTGCGCGCCGAGCAGCGCGAAGCCGGTCTCCTTGAGATGATCGTATTTCGCGCTCTTCCACTCCTTGGTGGTATGACACTTGCCGCAGTCCTCGCCGCGCGAGCCGCGGTGCTCATCGTCGGTGGCGTGACAGCCATTGCAGCTCTTGGGCGTCTGCGAGTAATGGCCGCCGACGTGACAGGCATTGCAGGCAATGCCCTGATGCGCACCGGTGAGCCTGAAGTCGGTCCTGTCGTGGTCGAAACGCCCGCCGCTCCAGCTGATGGAACTGTGGCATTCGCCGCAGGACTCCTTGAATTGACCGCGGTGCACGTCATCGTTCTTATGGCAGCCGACGCAGGCGACCGGCGGCTTGTTCCAGGCCTCCGCCTTCTTATGGCAGCTCTCGCAGGCCAGCGCGCGGTGTGCACCCTCGAGTGCGAATTCGGTCAGCTTGTGATCAAACTGCGCGCGACCGAGCTGCACGATGTCGGCCTCGCGACCCTTGTGTTCGGTGTGGCAGGCGCGGCATTCGCCCTCGCCCGCATTGCTCATGCGGCCGTGATAGCCGTGCCGCTGGCGAATGTCGGCGGCAATCTCCTTGTGGCAGTCCAGGCACAGTGAGGTCTGGCTGTGGCCACTGCCACGATCGTGGCAACTGGCGCACTTGTCTTCCCATTTGGCATGCGCTCGCGTGACCTTGCCGGGCATCAGCAGGGTCTCGACCGAGGCCGCAGTCGCACTCGAGACCGCCAGATTCGATATCAGAGTCATCAGTGACACTCGCAACAGCTGGCCGATCCATGGGCAGCGCATGGAATGGCGTCAGTACAAATTGACCGCAATCACGTGCGCGATGGCCGCGATCAACAGCATGAAAAACAGCGGTATGTGCAGCACGTGCCACAACGAGAACAGGCGCGCATACAGGCGGTACTCGGCCACTCGCCGCCCGGCATCGAGGCGTCGATCCGCGTAGCTACGCGCGGCCGCGCCGATGCGATGCGCGTGCCGGGCGATGCTCTCGGGTTGCTCGACGATGGCGTGGGCCACCGTGCGCTTGATCAGCCGGTGCAGCCGCCAGCGCGCCAGCGCGGCGCGGACGCCGGCGGTGAACACGTGCAGCATGCGGCCTATCGGGCCTTCGTCAGGGTTGACCAGCCGCTGCTCTTCGCGCTCGATGGCATCGAGCAGCCCAGGCAGGAATGTGACCTTGGTGGTCTGTGCGCGGATTTTCGCGGCCGCCGTCCGCAGCTCCGCCAAGCTGTCCTGATTGCCATCCAGATTCGCGTGCATGCGGGTGTAGATGTAACGGCCAATCACGCCGCTGCCCGCCACCAGCAGCATGCTGATCAAGGCAACGTTGCTGTTGGTCGCACCGAGGTGAAAATTGGCGTGAAACAACACCAGCAGCGGCCCGACCACGCCGAGGACCATGTGAATCCGGAACCATGCGGGGATGCCGCCGAGCCAGCGCAGCCAGGAAGCGCGCTTGCGCGCCGAATAGATCAACAGCAGCAGCATCATCGAGCCACCGACGATGCCGAGCCAGTAACCGAGACCCCGCTGCGGCGTGATATAGCGCTCGAGACGCGCATTCGCGCCCCAGGCAATCAGCGCCGCGATCACGATGCCCCAGGCGATCGGCCAGTGCAGGTTGTGCTCGGCGCTGGCGGACTTTGCGGTCGTCCTGGGCACCGCCGTGCCTGCCGGCGCCGGGTCTGCTCCGAGTGATGCGGGCTCCGGCATCGCCTGGGCCGTCGGTTGCTCGGCTGACTTGCGCGCCGGCAGGGCGCGAGCGGCCGTGGTCACGGGATCACCCGGTCGATCAGGATCTTCAGCGGCTCGCGAGCGCTCGGATCGATGGTCGGACTCGTGCCCGACAGGTCGCCGCTGGCGGCCATCGCCTGACCGCTCCTGGAGATGCGGGCCTCGACGGTGACCCGGGCGGCGCTCGAGAGGTTGCGCCCGGGCAGCATGGCCTGCGAATCATCGAGCGTGAATTTCACCGGCCAGGCCCCTACTACGCTGCGATACACCGCCAGCGGAATTCCGGGCGCATCGACCGACTTGGCGAAGATGAACAGCGTCTGTCCGTTCGCGACCTGCCCGCGCAGCCTATCGGCCAGTGCCACTTCGCCGCTCAGCACCCTGCCGGTTGCCGCCTTTGATGCGGACGCCGGCGATGCGGAAGCCGCCCATGCGGACACGGCCGCCGCCGGCGCGACATTGGCGGCCAGCGGTGCCGAGGCGCTGGCGAGTTTGAGATCCTGCTGAAGATTGGCGCTGACAATCCGGGCATCGGCGGAATTCGGCTCGAGCACCGCGTTGAGTTGCCGCCACACGCCGATCGCCTCGTTGAAGCGGCCCGCTTCTTCGTCAGCGCTGGCCTTGAGCCACAGGGCCTTGGGGTGCTGCGGATCGAGCGCGAGCGCGCGCGCAATATAGGTTTCCGGATCGCCCGCGAGCCGGTTGCCCTGCAGGCTCGCCGCGGTGTCCGCGTAATCGGCCCAGCTGTCGGCGCTCATCTGGCCACTGGCGGCGAGCCTGGCATAAATGCTCGCGGCGACTGCCAGTTTTTTATTTCGGCGCGCGGCGCTCGCCTGCGCCAGCAGTTTGAGCGAGTCGGGCGTCAGCGCCGGGGCAGCCGGCCCGGCGGGCGCGGCGGGCGCGCTGGCGACGTCGTCCGATGGCGTCGGCGGTGTGGCGGGCAGCTGCCTGGCGCGGGCCTTGGCCGCATCGTCCGGGCGGCCGAGAAATTCGTAAGATTTGGCCAGCAATTCCCAGTCGTCGGCCGTACCGCCGCCCTTGGCGAGTCGCGCCGCCAGGCTGCTGATGGCACTGGTCATTGGGCCAGCGCTGCCGCTCGCCGGCGCAACCGTGTTGGCGGGCGCGCTCGGCCGCGCGGTCAGGTCGGGGCGTCCGAGCTTTAGATAGAGTCCGACGACCGCGGCCAGCGCCAGCACGGCGCTCGCGGCCACCGGCCAGGAGACCGTGGGCAGGGGACCCAGACGCGGGATGGTGCGCAGCCACGGCAGCAGCACGAACAACGCCGCCACCGTACTCAGCACACCAGCCAGTAACCAGAACAGCTCCAATGGACAACTCGCTTTGCAGTGCAAAGAACACTGCGAAACCGCACGGGCGTGCCTGCGCATGCCCGAATTCCCTCATGCGTGCAGCTTATAATGTGTCACAGGATCCAGTCGCAATGTCCGGAATTAGCGACAGATACGGCAAATTGCGACACGTTGACGTGTGATTGGCTTCACAGAAGGCTAAGGCCACGCATGTTAGCCTGACGACGCGGCTGGCCGCCCACTCGAGCTCAAGTACCATGGATAATTGGTCGCTGGTCCTGTACGCGCTGCCGCTCGCATTGTTTGTGGGCGCGTATCTGCTGCGCCAGCAGCGCATCGAGCGACGCCATCGCCTCGCTCATGAGGAATCCATCGCGGCCGGATTGATTGAGCCGGCGTCGCTGCATCCGCTGATCGATCAGAGTCGCTGCCTGGGCTGCGGTGCCTGCGTCGCCGCCTGCCCGGAAACCCCGCACCACAACGTGCTCGGTCTGATCAACGGCAAGGCAGTGCTGGTGGGGCCGAGCGATTGCATCGGACATGGCGCCTGCAAGACGGCCTGCCCGTTCGATGCCATCAAGCTGGTATTCGGCACGGAACGGCGCGGCGTTGACATCCCGTTGCTGAAGCCGAATTTCGAATCCAACGTCCCGGGCATCTTCGTCGCCGGCGAATTGGGTGGAATGGGACTGATTCGCAACGCCCTGACTCAGGGTCGCCAGGCGCTCGAAGCCATTGCTGAGGCCCGCGTCAAGCGGCCCGGAGCCCACGATGTGCTGATCATCGGCGCCGGTCCCGCAGGCCTCGCCGCCTCGCTCGCCGCCAAGCAGCTCGGACTCGATTACCAGACCGTCGAGCAGGAATCTCTGGGCGGTGCGGTGTTCCAATACCCGCGCGGCAAGCTGGTGATGACCGCTCCGGTCGAACTTCCGATCATCGGCAAGGTGCACTTTCGCAATACCACCAAGGAAGATCTGCTGAAGTTCTGGACCGAGGCCTGCACGGGCAATGGGCTGAAGATTCGGTATCGCGAGCGCGTCGAGTCGATCGAGCGCAAGGACGCAGTGTTCCTCGTCAAGACCACGCAGCAGCAGTACACCGCGGCGGCGGTGCTGTTGGCGATCGGCCGGCGCGGTACGCCGCGCAAGCTCGGCGTACCCGGCGAGGAACTGCCGAAGGTGGTCTACCGTCTGATCGACCCCGAGCAATACCGCGGCCAGCAGATCATCGTCGTCGGTGGCGGCGACAGCGCGCTCGAAGCCGCCGCCAGCGTCGCCGAGCTCGGCGACACGCGCGTGGTCCTGTCCTACCGCGGCGAGGCCTTTCAGCGCGCCAAGACCCGCAATCGCGAGCGCGTCGAGGCGGCCACCGCCAAGGGACAGCTCAAAGTGCTGCTCGGCTCCCAGATTCGCGAGATCCGACCCGAAGAAGTGCTGCTGCAGCAATCCGGTCGCGACCTGAAGGTGAACAATCAGGCCGTGATTGTAAATGCCGGCGGCATTCTGCCGAACGACTTTCTGCGCTCGATCGGCATCGAAGTCGAGACCAAGTACGGGACTGCCTGATGACGCCTGCGGTGAGCCGCAGCGCTCGCGCTGCGCTGTGCCTGACGATCGCCCTGCTCGCAGCCGCGGTGTCCGGCAAGGAGACCGGACCGGGCGTCAAGGATCCGCTGGAAGCCGCGCTCGCGGCCTTGCGCACGCTGCAGTACGAGCGCGCCATCGCGCTGCTGCAGAACGCCGGCACCGCCGGCAACGCGCAGGCGCAGTATCTGCTCGGTCTGGTCTATCTGAATGGCGTCGGTGTCGCGGTCGATCCGACCCGCGCGCGCGCGCTGCTGCAGTCCGCGGCCGAACATGGTAGCGGCGCCGCCGCCTACGTGCTCGCCGGCGAACTCGCGCGCGACGAGCACGCCGATGCCGCCGTGCGCCAGTGGCTCGAACGCTCCGCCGCTCTCGGCTACCCGCGGGCGACGGATGCGCTCAAATCGGGCCGCCCGCTGCTCGATCGGCAGACGCGCGGGCAGACCGAGAGCGCGCTGGCCGCGGCGTGGGTGATCGACCGGGTCAGCAAGAACGATGCGGCCGAACTGCGCAGGCTCGGAGCCTCCGCGGCGCTGGTGCGCGACGAGTTCGGGCGCAGCGCGCTCGCGCACGCGGCCGAGGCCGGGGCGCTGGAGGCGGCCCAGGCGCTGTTGGATCTGGGAGCCGACGTCAATGCCGCAGATCAGTTCGGCACCACGGCGCTGATGCTCGCGGCCGAGCGGCCGAACCTGTCGGTGACCGAGCTGCTGCTGCGCCATGGCGCGGATCCCAAAACCGCTGATCGCGAACAGCGCACGGCGATGTTCTACGCCGCCCGCGCCGATCAATCCGCGGCCATTGACGCCTTGCGGCACGCCGGCGCCGGGCTCGACGGTCAGGACAGCCAGGGCTACGGTGTGCTCGACGCGGCGAGCGCGGTACACGCCGATGCGGCCGCGACCGAGCTGCGCTCCCTGGGCGCCAAGGCCACGCTGGTCATCGCCAGCACGGCCCGAGCAAGTGGCAAGTTCGATGCCGCCCACCCGGGCGAGGTCTACCACGGCTGGCCACCGCTCGCGCTCGCGCTGGCGCGCAATGACACGGCCAGCGTGCAGCAACTGCTCGGTGCCGGCGCCGACCCCAACCTGCGAGTGCCGCAAGGCGATACGCTGCTGCAGCTGGCCGCGGATGCGCACGCGCTCGACGGTATCGCGCTGTTGCTGGCGCACGGCGCCCACGCCGACGTTGCCGACCACGCCGGCCACAGCGCGCTGTGGCGCGCCGCGACGCGCAATGACACCGCGGTCATCCGGGCGCTGCTCGCCGGCGGCGTCAATGCCGACAGCCACAGCACCGGCGAGGACACTCCGCTGTGCGCGGCGATCCGTGCGCGCCATGCCGAGGGTGCCCAACTGCTGCTCGAGGCGGGCGCCAGCGTCGAGGCCGGCGATCAGCAGGGCCATACGCCGCTGATGGTCGCCGCCGCCGACGGCAACAGCGCCGTGGTGCAGCTGTTGCTGGAACGCCATGCGAGCGTCGGCGCCCAGGATCGTGAGCACCGCACGGCGCTGTGGCACGCGGCCTGGTCGGGAACGCCGGAGACGGTCGACGCCCTGCTTCGCGCCGGTGCCGATCCGGAAGGCGCGGATGCCCTGGGTCTGACCGCGCTGCACGCCGCGGCCGCTCATGGCCAGGCCGGCGTGATTGCGCGCCTGCTCGAGGGTAACGCAAGGCTCAACGCTCGCAGCGCCGCGGGCGATACGCCGCTGCTGATTGCCGCCGCCAGCGGGAGCGAAGAAGCCGTGAAGGTGCTGCTGACGAAGTCTGCCGCCCTGGACACGCAAAACAGCGCCGGCGACACCGCGTTGATTGCCGCGAGCCGCGGCGGCTATACGCCGATCTGCCATGCGCTGCTGCTCGCAGGCGCCAACCGAGCGCTGCGTAACGGCGCCCGCGGCTCCGCGGCCGATGTCGCCGGTGGTCGCGGGTTCACGACGCTGGCCAAGGAACTCGCGACCAGGACCTGATGCGCGAATTCGCGCCGCGAGCGCGGCACGCGCGACGGTGCGTCAATACGCGAAATACGGCCCGGTATAGACGCCCGCGGTGCGCTGGTCGATGCCGATGTAGATCTTCCGGCCGTAGAAGTACGGCATGCCCCAGATGAACGTGCGCGATCCGGCGCCGCCTCCAAGATCGGCGAACGCGACCGCGCCCTGCACGAACGAATTGGGATCGGCAATCGCAAACTGCACCGTGCTGCTGGCGTTGTTCACGCCGACGCCGGTGTTGACGGCCGAGAGCGGCAGCGGTGCGTTGGCCGGGCAGTAATAGCCGACGAATACCACGCCCGGGCATGTCGGCGATCCGACGGTCGGGATCGTCGGATCGTCGAATTCATAGGCGTCGGAACCCGAATCGATCCAGGACGGCAGCGCCGCGCCGCCCTGGTAGCTCGCCGTAAAATCGCCGTTCGCATTCGTCCCCAGCACCGTCAATCCGGTCGCCGGCAATGCATTGTCGGTCTGGGTATTGAGGCCAAACACCAGCGATCCGGCGACCGAGGCATCGCCGTTCGCGTTCTGCAGGTTCGGCAGATCGACAACGACGCCGTTGTTGTCCGAGGAGAACATCGCCACCGGGTTGCTGACCTGCGCATTCAGGGGCACATTCTCGGCCGTGCACACCCCTGATGCGCCGCTGGTGCAGCCGAAATACACCGATAAAGGACTCGACGCATTGACGCAGGCCGCACCGCAGTCCTGGGCGAACACGCCGATTCCGAGCACGCCATTGGCATCGAAGCCCGAGACCCCGTTGATCAGCGTGCCGTTGGCCCCACAGCTGGCCGGCGGCGGCGCATCGGCGAGCGTGTCGTCCATCACCTGGATGGGCAGATCGGCCGCCGTCTCTCCGGCCAGCGTGACGTCGGCCAGGGCCACGGGTCCCCAGGTCTGGCCACCGCCGAAGCTCACGCACTCCTCGATCGTGTGATTGCTGCTGTCGGTTTCGTTCGTCAACACCACCGATTTCGCGGCCAGAACCGATCCGACCAGCCGCAGACCCCAGGAGGCGGTGTCGAGCAGCACATGATCGATGCTGGCGCATTGGGTGGCACTGCCGTGCGCACAGACCTTGACTGTCACGTAACCATGATTGATCGCACCGCTGCTGCCAGCCGGCCCCGCATCGACCGTCAGCGTCATCATATTGAGAACCGGTGGCGGATGACTGGCAGCGGCCGTGGTGCCATTGCCACCGACGCACGCAGCCAACAGGCCCGCGGCCAGCGCAGTTCCCAGGTGGAACAGGCAGCGCGCAGTGGCTTTCAAGCTATGGCAGCTCGGCAATGGCCACGTCCGCCGGCACCAGCCCAGGCACATAGGCCCGACCCGTATACGATCGCAGATGTCCGCCCGACTCGACGATCAATTCGGGAAGCGCAATGCGCACCGAGCGGTGCAGCCCGGGGTGGTTCAGCGCGCCCAACGCGGCCGCGTAAGCGGGGAAGTACTGACCGAGCAGCGGCTGCAGATCCGGCGGCACCGGCCCTGACCAGCTCAGCGCGAACACCGTGCCGGTGCGCGTCACGTACTCGCGCACCGTCAAGCCGTCATCGGATCGAATCTCGTGCACGTCATATTGCAGCAGCGCGGTGGTACGCACCGTGCCGCGCAGCGCAATCGTGTCCGCCTGCACGCTCGACACGTCGCTGCCCAGTTGAGCACTGACCGGGGCGCTCCACAACAGCGTTGCTCCGAGTTCGACGAGCAGCAAGCACTCGAGCGCACGAGTGCGCCGGAGACTGACTCTGGATCGGTCGCGGCCCATGCTGGCATGATAGCGTAGGCGGCTCACGCTGCGATCGCAGTAGCCATATGGCGACAGAATCGGGACGTGAGTTCATTCGAGCGGGAGGCGGGTACTTTGGCGACACGGGCGCGTGGGCTGATCTGGATCGTGATCCCGGTCCTGTTGCCGCTGCTCGGCGCCTGTGCGTCGGCGACGTCGGCGAGACCGCGGGAGTTTCTCGACGAATCGACCGGCCTGACACTGATCGTGGTTCAACGTCCGATCATCTTCGCGCGCTCCCGTACCGACGTGGCCGCCAACGCACGCGACTATGCGACGCTCGTGGCCATGCAGGAGGACCGCAGCGGAAAATACTCGACCTGGCTGATCGTGCATCGATGGTCGACCGTGGATCCGCGCTTTGCCGGCGATGCCGGCGTCGGTTCCGGCCAGCTGCGCATCATCGCCGATGATCGCGAACTCACGTTACGTCCCACGCTGCCGGAACCGGCTGTGCTGCAGCGACGAGCTGAGCTGTTCGGACCACCCAAGCGCACCGTGTCATCTGCGGCGTATGCGGTGGACGGGGGCACGCTGCGTTCCATCGCCGCGGCGCAGACGCTGTCACTGCGTTACAGCGATGATGCCTTGCCGATCGCCTACGGCGTGTGGGAAGACGGCCGGTCGGCACTACAGGCGTGGCTGTCGGACACGCGGCCACCTTAGAGCAACTGCTTCAGCCACGCACTCTAGGGACCGTCGACGCGGTAACCCTCGGCACGAAACCTCGCAAGCGGGCCCTCGGGGTCGAGCAGTTCGTAGATCGGGCGCATTGCGAAGCTGACCCGATTTCGCTCCAGGGCCGCTTCCGCCTCGCCGCTCCAGGCCCGCACCACGGTGTCCACCAACGCCTTGATGCGCGGCGAATTCGCCAGCGCATTGATGCAGACCTCGCGCTGGTTCGGATAAGGCAGCGCACGCAGTCGATCGACATCACCGATCGCCCAGGCCCGGGCCCGCTGCTGCATGCTCGGCCAGTCGGTCTCGATGCGCGCGACCGTGGCGGCCAGGCATTCCACCTCCGCCGTCGGGGGCAGCGCACTGACTTCCTTGAGCGTGCCGGACGGGTCTTCGACCCGGAGCGTGGGGCGCTGGATCGGAATACCGCGGCGTTTCGCCAGCTTGATGACCGCCTGCTCCACCTCGTCGTGCTGCGTCATTCCGGCCGCGTCGACCGCGTGTTCGTATAGGCGCAGCGCGGCGAAGCTCGGGCGCAGTTCCTCAATGCCGTCATCGCCGGCATCGAAGCGCGCCTTGAGCGCCTCAAAGCGCGCGTACAGGGGCGCCGGCAGCCAGACGTCGAGTCGCAGGCGGTCCGGACTTTTCTGAGTGCGCCGCCATTGCAGGTACAGCCGGATCGCGGCGAATGGGCCGACATCGGCCGACACCGAGGGCCCGCTCGCGAGCAGCTGCTGCGATCCGGCCAGCGCCGACTCGACCTCGCTCGAACGCCAGGTCATGCGCTTGGGAATGTGACTGAGCGTGCCGAGCAGCCACAGCACGTGATCGCCCTTGGAAACCTTCCACAACCGCGGACCCGGCCGCTCGCCGATGATCGCGATCTCGTCGAGCTGATCGAGGCCCACTCCGGCCTGCGCCGCCGCGGCGGCGCAGGCGGTGGCCGGATTGGTAGCAGCGAGTGCCGCCGAGACGGCGACGGCGAGCAGCCTGCCCGCCAGCGAGCGATGGAGGATCAGTGCGGCCGATCGGCCGCCCATTTCTTCACCGCGGCGAGCGTATTGGCGACGTGCTGGTCGGGGTTCAGAGCGGTGTAGCTGTAGAGGATCCTGCCCTCGGGCGAGATCACATACGAGGTGCGGTCGGCCAGGCTCGGCTTGATCTTCAGCACCGCATCGTATGCCTTCATGATGTGCTGGTCGGGATCGGCCGCGACAGCAAACTTGTTACGACACTCGGTGACCGAGAATTTATTGAGCGTCGCGATGTCGTCGTGCGAGACGCCGATCACGGTGGCGCCGAGGGCCTGGAACTCGGCGGTCGCTTCGGCAAACTCATGCGCCTCCACGGTGCATCCGGGCGTGAATGCGGCCGGATAGAAATACAGCACCACCGGACCCTTCTTGAGCGCGTCCGCCAGCGAGAACTGGAATGCCTTGCCGGCGAGCGTCGCCTGGGTGGTGAAATCCGGCGCCTTGGCGCCCGGCTCAAGCGCAGCCAGCGCTGAGCCCATGCCCGCACTCACCAGCAGCAGAATCAGCAGTCGTTTCATGATCGCAGCACCTCGGCGTGGGAGAGGCGCCGATTATGAGACGGCGCCGTGTGCGCCGCAAATCTGTGACCGGTCGCTCAGTCCCCTTACGATCGCGCGTCAGTGCCAATTTTTTGGCACCAAATTGTGACCCGATGCGCTGCCCGACTTTCCTCAAGGCAACAGAGTGCGCCCTTATTTCCGGCGCACGCGCTATGGAGACCGCCGATGATGCCACAATCGCAAGATAGCGCGCGGCCCGCCGAGGACAAGGTGGTACGGCATCGTCGGACCGAAGTCCTCATTGTTTCGGGCGACGATGATTTTCTGATCGAGCTGGGTCCGGTCCTTGGCGATCGCTACCGCACGCGCACGCTCGACAGTGTCGAGGCGATCGCCAGCTCGAGCGCAGGCTCGCGCTGGCTGGCCATTGTCGATACGGCTTCACTGCCCGATGCGCGCAACGTCGTAGCGCGTATCGGGCAGGAGTATCCGCACGCCCCGCTCATCATCGTTACGCCCAGTCTGCACGAGCGTAGCGCGGCGGGCGCGCGCGGCAGCATCATCGCGACGATCGCGCGCAACCAGCTCAGCAGCCCGCGCTTGATCGATGCGCTCAGCGCCGCCGAGGCACAACTGTCGAGCAACGACAGCGCGCTGCCGGCCGCGCCGAATCTGCAAACCCAGCGCACCGCGACGCAGAACAACGGAATCCCGATGGCCATACGGATCGCGGCCAGCCTGATAGTCGCGGCCATCGCCACCTGGCTGGCGGTGCGATACACCACCAGCGCGCCGCCGGCAGCCGCCAGCCTCGCGAACACCAACCCGGCCACAGCCGCCGCACCCGGCGCGGCGGCCGCGGCCGCCGCCGCGCCGGCCAATCCGCTGAGCGTGCAGGAAATGCTATCGGCCGCGCGCGGGGCGTTTCGTGATCAGAAGCTGTTGCTGCCGCGCCCCGACGTCGAGCCGCGCGGCGACAGTGCGCTTGAACTCTATACACAGGCGCTGGCGCAGGAGCCCACGAACGATGAGGCCTTGGACGGCGTGCGCCGGCTGCTGGCGGTCGGCAAGTCGCGCATTCAGAGCGATATTGCCGGCAACAAGCTCGACGACGCCACGCGGGTGCTCGGATTCTTCAAAAGCGCCGCTGTCGATGCAGACTCGCTGCGCGACCTGGATGCCGGCATTGCCTCGGCGCGGCCTAGGTGGCTGGCCGCGCGGGCGCAGGAGAGCATCGCAGCCGGTGAATTCGCCGCCGCAGAGCAGCTGATAGCTCAGGTCACGGCGGCCGGGGGCGACCGCAGCGTCATCGCCGATCTGCGCCGCGCCATCGATAACAAGAGGCTTGAGCAGCAACTCAGCGGCATGGCCAACGAGGTCAAGGCGGCGATCGAATCGGGCGCGCTGCTCGATCCGGCCGCGGACAACGCGCGCACGCGGCTGCAGGCGATGCGCAACTTTAGCCGCAGCCATCCCCTGACGCTGGCGGCACAACACGAGCTACAGGCTGCGTTGCTGATCCGTGCTCAGGACGCGACTCGCAAGGATCAATTCGACCTCGCCCAGCGCTATATCAGCGCCGCCGGGGATATCAGCCCGTCGGCGGACGTCACGGAGGCGAAGCAGAAGCTGCAGAATGGGATCGACCAGGCAGCGCAACGCGCCGCCGCCGCGGCCGATGCCAAGGCCAAGGAAGGCGCGGCCGCCAGCGCCGCCAGCGCCGCCAGCAGCGCCCGCAGCAGCACCGCGAACGAGGCCAAGAGCAATGCAACGAACACCATCTCGGCGCACCCCACCACACCGCTCGCTGTAAAGTTTCCGTCCGCCGCCGCGGACGCCAAAATTCAGGGCTATGTCCTGGTCGAATTCACACTGCATCCGGATGGCAGCGCGAGCGACGCGACCGTGATCGAGGCCAAGCCGGCGAGTGTATTCGATCGTGCGGCGACCGATGCCGTGACGCGTGCGCACTACGACACCAGTGCGCTGCAAGACAAACAGCCGCAGCGAGCGCGCCTGCGCCTGACTTTCAAACTCTCCTAACCACCGCCAACTGAAGGAAATCCCCCGCATGGCTGGTCGATCGTCCGCACTACGCGGCCACTGGGTGCAGATCGCTGTCACCATTGCATTTGCCGGTTCGCTGACTGGCCTGCTGATGATCGGCCTGCGACACGCCGAGGAGCTGCAGTCGGCCTCTTCAGCCATGCAGCTGGTCTCCGAGTTGAGCTCGCGACCGCAGATCCTGCGCTCGGAGATGACCCTGATTCAGCGCGGCCTGGAGACCACGACTTACGTCGGTGAGTCGCTGCAAAGTATCACAGCGATACGCGACAGCAGCAATCGGGTTTTCAGCGCGATACAGCAGGACTTGCGCGGCGCCGGACTGGCGAACAAGGACGAATTGGCCGCGCCGCTCGCCGAGGCCCTGAAACGCTGGCAGAACCTGGACCGCGAACTCGAGGTCGTCGGCAGCAAACGCGCGGGTGAGATGTATTCCGACACCGCTTCCGGCTCCGAGCTCACCACGTCCGGCAGGCAGCTGAAAGCCGCGGTGGACGAGGTGCTCGCGACTCAGTCGCGGAACCTGCAGGTCATGGGCGAGAAGCTGCGCGAACTCGGCGCGAGCCTGCACGACGAGGTGACCGAGAGCGGACGCAGCCTGCGCATTCTGCTAATGATCGGCAGCACGGTGGCCGCCGGGCTGTTGATGCTGGTGCTGTACTTCGCCTACCGGGAACGTGAATCGGCAGCGGCCGCGGCGACGGCGCAGCGGCAGGTCGCTAATATCCTCGGCACCGTGCGCGAAGGGCTGTTCCTGGTCGGCCGCGACCTGTGCCTGGGCGAAACCTGTTCCGAGTCATTGACTGAATTGCTGCGTCTGACCACGCCCGCCGGCCGCGCCTTCGAGGACGTGCTCAGACCGCTGGTGGATGAGAAGACGCTGGTCGCGGCGCTGAAGTTTTTGGGCCTGCTGTGGAAGGACAAAGTCAACGAGGAGTTGATCGAATCAGTCAACCCCTTGAGCCAGATCGAGGTGTCCTTCACCAATTCGCATGGTGGCAGCGAAGTGCGCTATCTGGCCTTTTCGTTCCGGCGCGTGCGCGGCGCCGAAGCCTCCGGCGACTACATCCTGGGTATGGTCGCCGACGTCACCGATCGAGTGCTGCTCGCGCGCGAACTCGAGCACGCGAAGGTCGACGGCGACTCACAGGCGGCATTTCTGCTGGAGCTGCTGCGGGTCGATCCGGCCCAGCTGCAAGCCTTTCTCGGCAGCGCCGATATCGCCTTCCGCAAGAGCAATGCCGTGCTTACCGCGCCCGGCATCGAGCAGCAGGACTTGCAGACGAAGCTCAATGGTGTGTTCCGGGAGTTGCATGCGGTCAAAGGCGAAGCCGCGGCCCTCACGCTGACCAGTTTCGTACAGCGCATACACATCATCGAGGACACGCTGTCGACGCTGCGCGCCAAATCAACCCTCAGCGGCAGTGATTTCCTGCCTGTGGTGGTCAAGCTCGATGAGGTCATGAGCCACGTGGCTACGATGCACTCGATGCAGGAGCGAGTCGCCTCCTTTCGCGCTACCTCGCTCGCGCCGTCCCGCCCACAGCAGCCCCAGCTGGCCAGCCTTCACGAAACCACGATCATTACCGCGCCGGTGGTACTGGCCGCGCCACCGCCGGGGGCCCCTCGCCCGAGCGCGCTCACCGACATGCTACGCGGGCTCGCACAGGAAATAGCCCGCGCGCAGTCGTGTGCGGTCCAGGTCCGGACGCGCGGGCTCGAAGATGTGCCGGCGCGCTACAGCGGCGTGGTTAAGGACATCTGCATCCAGATGGTGCGCAATTCCATCGTGCATGGTATCGAGCCGCCGCAGCTGCGCTCGCGGCGGGGCAAGCTCGATGAAGGCACCGTTCAGATCAGCTGGGCCGACGACAGTCCGGATGACTACATGCTCACGATCGAGGACGACGGTCGAGGCTTGAGTTACGAGCTGATCTTGGATAAGGCGCTGCGCCAGGGCCTGCTGCGGCCACAGCAGGCGGCGTCGCTCGATCGCACCGCCGCCTATCGCTTCATCTTCCAGCCGGGTTTCTCCACCGCGGAGGAGATATCCGAACACGCCGGCCGCGGCGTCGGCCTGGATGCGGTCGGCACGCTGGTGCGCGAGCACGGCGGCAAGATCGGTGTCTCCACCGCCGCCGGGCAGTACACGCGCTTCAAGGTGCTGCTGCCCAAGGCGCGGCCCTCGGCGTCCTCGGCGTCCTCGGCGGCCTGAGCCCGGCCGCGGACTGAGTCAGAGGATCGAGAGCCCTATGAGCGAAGTAGCGGTACATCGTCTGATGGTGGTCGATGATTCGAACGTGATCCGCCGGCGCATCGAACGCGTGCAGGAGCTGCCCGGCATCGAATTTGTCGGCGCCGCCCGCAACGGTCGGGAAGCGCTCGAACTTTACGATAAGGTGCACCCCACCATCGTCACCATGGATCTGACGATGCCGGAGATGGACGGTGCGGAGTGCGTCGCGCAGTTGGTTAAACGCGACCCTGAGATCCGCATCCTGGTGATCTCGGCGCTGGCCGATAAGCTCACGGCCATCGATGCGATTGAAAAAGGGGCCAGTGGTTTCCTGTGCAAACCTTTCACGGACCGGCAGCTCAACAGCGCGCTGCGTAAGCTGATCCAGGAATAGGACGGCCGCGCCACCGTGAGTACCGAAACCGAAGTCAACGTATTCGTGAACAGCGTGCTGCACTATTTCGACACCACCGTGCAGCAGGTTGCCGAATGCGGCACGCCGCACCTGGCCCTCGGACGCAGCCCCGAGGTCTCCGACTACACCGGCATCATCAAGATCAGCGGCAAGCGTGACGGGGTGGTGTTCTTCACTGCGCCCAAGAGCATGCTGTGTGTGATGCTCATGCGCATGCAGGAGACCGACATGAGCCACGACAATCTATGCGATCTGGTCGGCGAGATTGCCAACACGCTCTCGGGCAATGCACGCCGCGACTTCGGACATCAGTTCAGCATCTCGGTGCCGTCGGTGGTCCATGGCCGCAACGCGCCCATGGACTATCCACCCAACACGCGCCCGATTGTGATCCCGATCGCCTGGCGTACCTATCACGCCCGACTGGTGGTCTGTCTCGACAGTTAGACCGCTCGCAGCGAGCTGGCCGCGCCGGCGCGAAATTCGCGGATGACCTCCGGCAGCGCCGAATTATTCAATGGCGCCATCAGATGCACTCCGGCGACACCGGCAATCCGCTGCATCTGCTGCATCAGCTCGAGACAGATGCGACGGCCTTCGAGCTTCTCATCCGCGGCCGACTCCAGCCGCGCGATCAGTGCATCGGGGATGATCGAACCGCGCAGATGCTGGCGAATCCAGCGCGCCGATCGCGCCGAGGCCAGCGGTGCCAGACCGATCAGGATGAACAGCTCGCTGCTGAGCCCGTGCTCGGCCAGGCGCGCGACGTAGCGACGCACCACGTCGGCATCGAGACAGAACTGCGTCTGTACGAACTGGGCCCCGGCCTTGAGCTTGCGCTGCAATCCCTCGGGCTTCCAATCGGGCGCCGGATCGATCGGCGTGTCGGCCGCACCCAGGAAGAATTCGGCTTTGCCGCCCACCGCCTGGCCGTGCAGCAGTTCAGCGCGGTCGCGGATCGCCTTGGCGGTGGCCATCAGCGTGGTCGAATCCAGGTCGAACACCGCCTTGGCATCCGGCTGATCCCCGGCCGCGGGGTCGTCGCCGCGCAGCGAGAGGATATTGCGCACGCCCTGCGCAGCCGCGCCCACCAGCATGCTCTGCAGCGCGATGCGATTGCGGTCGCGGCAGGTCAGCTGCAGCACCGGCTCGATTCCGGCGCGCACCAGAATCCCGGCGGCGGTCAGCGCGTCGAGGTGCGCGCGCGCGCTGGCGCCATCGGTGACGTTGACGGCGTGGGCGACACCGCGCAGTGGCAGCGCGATATCGAGCAGCGCCTGCGGATCGGCCGACAGCGGCGGCGTGATCTCGGCGGTGATGACAAATTCGCCGGCGCGCAGCCGCCGTTCCAGAGCCCCACTGCTCATGCTGGTCTGACTCATCCTCGCAGCGTATTCAAGGGCTCAGTTTATCAATCTCGAGCGCGCGCGCACCGCTTTTACCGGCCACGTACTCGATCTGCCCGTACAGATCGCCGCGGACCGGCAGCGGGCTGCCCGAGGCGGAGATGCGCGCGATCACCGACACCTTCTGCCCCGGCTGCACCCCGCGACCGGCGATCATCGCGTCGGCCGCCGACAGATCGACGTCCTGGGGCAGGCTGGCGGCACTGCGCTTGGCGGCCAGCGGTGCACCGCCGTCCGGCGAGCGCACGAAAACGAACAGCGAAGCGTTGGCGGGCACCTTCGCGGCCAGTGCCGGGGCGAGCGTCACGTGCAGATGAATCGCGGTGGCGGCATCGACCTGCGGATGCTGCTTGGCATCGATCTCGTCGATCTCCTTCTGCAGCGCCGCGCGCACGTTTTCCGGCGGCGACAGCGCCAGCATCGCCGCAAAGCGCGCGCGCGCCACGTCCAGCCGCCCCTCGCGATAGGCGATGATCGCACCGTAGAACAGCGCCTTGGGCGCGCGGGCGTCGATCTGCAGCGCGCGTTCGATGAACTCGGCCGCCTGCCCGGCGCGCTCGCTGTCACCGCTGAGCAGCAGCGCCTCCCCCATGCCGGCCAGCGCGGCGGCGTTACCGCCCGCGCTTAGACGATTGGCGCGTTCATAGGCGCGCAGCGCCAGCGCATACTGGCGCACGCCCTCGTAGGCCGCCCCGAGCTGCAGCCATCCCGACTGGTCCTGCGGCTCTGCCTCCAGATGACGCGCGAGGGTGGCGATCGTCGTGTTGCCGTCATTGGCGCTCTGCAGCCGGCTCCAGTCGCGATTGCCGATCAGGCGGTAGAGGATTGCACTGGCCGTGATGACCACCAGCACCGCCACCGCTGCCGCGATCGGCGCCGGCACCGCGTCCGCACGCCGACGCAGCAGCGGGATGGCCAGAAACAGCGCCGCGAGCGTCGCGAGCAGCAGCGCAGGCACGGCAAAGGTACTCATGCCTCGGGCGAGTCGCCGTTCGCGCCGGACTCATCGTCGTCCACCAGGCGCGAGCGCGCGCGCAGGATGCGCCAGGCGACCCAGACTCCGACGATCATCAGCAGCGACGGCGCGGCCCACAGCCACGCATTGCGCCAGGTCATGCGCGGCCGGAACAGGATGAATTCGCCGTAGCGCGCGACCATGTGATCGCGGATCTGATCGTCGCTCTGGCCGGCCAGCAGCAGCTCGCGCACCTGCAGCCGCAGGTCGGCCGCAAGGCTGACCTGCGAGTCGGCCAGGGCCTCGCTCTGGCACTGCATGCAGCGCAGCTCGTGGGTGAGCTCGTAATAGCGCTGCTGCAGCCGCGGATCGGGCAGCGGCGGCGTGGTGTCGACCGCCGCGGCCGGCCGGACCCACAGCAGCCCGGCGCACAGCAGCGCGAACGCGCCGACCCGGCCGGCGCGCCTCATGCCCCGGGGCCCGGCGATGCGCTGATGCGCGGCAGGAATTCCTGCTGCCAGACCTGCAGCGTCATGGCGCCGATGTGCTTGTAGACGACGGTGCCCGCGGGGCTGATCAGAAAACTCTCCGGCGCCCCATACACGCCCCAGTCGATCGCGACCCGTCCGTCATGATCGGTGCCGATGCGCTCGTACGGATTGCCAAGCTGCGCCAGCCAGCTCATCGCATCCTCGTCCTGATCCTTCCAATCAATGCCGATGATCGGCACACGCGCCTGCTGCTTGATCTGCAGCAGCGTCTCATGCTCCGCGCGGCACTCGACGCACCAGGTGCCCCAGACGTTGACCAGTGACCAGTGCCCCTTGAGCGCGTCCGAACTCAACGGCTGGGTGTTGTCGAACAGATTCGGCAGCGTGAACTGCGGCACCGGTTTGCCGATCAGCGGCGACGGCAGGATGCTCTTCTCGGGTGCGCGCTTCAGGCCGACCACCAGCACCACGAGCAGCACCGCAAAGGCGGCCAGCGGAAGCAGGAAGCGGTTCAACCGGATCCGCCCTGGCCAGGCGCTTCGCCGGCGGCCGCGCCGAGCGGCAGCGATGCGCCAGTTGCCGCCAGACCGCGCTGGCGCCGCCCGGCCACGGCGGTGACCCCGCCGATCGCCATGATCAGCGCGCCCACCCAGACGAAACGAATCAGCGGCCGATACTGCAGGCGCAGGCTCCAGGCGCCGGCGCCGACGTCCTCGCCGAGCGCGGCCAGCAGGTCGCGACTGATTCCGGGCGCGATCGCCGCGGTGGTCTGCACCGTGCCCTGCACCCAGTAGCGGCGCTTCTCGGGGTGGAGCACGCTCACCGACCGGCCATCGCGCGTGATGGTCACCTGGCCGCGAAATCCCTCGTAGTTCGGACCGACGATGTTCTCGCCACCGTCGTAGCGAAACTGATAGGCGCCGAGCTGCGCCGATTCACCGGGCTTGAGCGCGATGTCGCGCTCGATGGTGTTGGACTGCACGAACGTGATCCCGAGCACGAACACGCCCAGCCCGATGTGCGCGATCGACATGCCGGCGACGCTTGCCGGCAGGCTCTGGCGGCGGCGCAGACTCTCGATCGGATCGATCAGCGCCGAGAGAATGATCCAGAAGCCGACCGTGGCGCCGATCGGCGTGAGCTTGAGTGGGTGCGCGTACACGCCCAGGCTCAGTGCCAGACCGAGCACCAGCGCCAGGCCGAGCGCGGCCAGCAGCGGTCGCTTCTCGCCCAAGCCGCCGCGACGCCAGCGCGCGTGCATGCCCAGCGCCACCAGCGACAGCATCGGCAGGATCGGCACTAGGAAGCTCGGGTTGAAATACGGCGGACCGACCGAGAGCGTGCCCAGCCCCACGGTGTCGGAGATCAGCGGCGCGAGCGTGCCGCCGAACACCACCGCCGCGGCGATGGTCAGCAGGATATTGTTGAACAGTAGGAACGACTCGCGCGACACGAAGTCGAAACCGGCGTTCGATTTCATCAGTGGCGCTCGCCAGGCGTACAGACCGAGCGCACCGCCGATCATCAGCACCAGCAGCGCCAGGATGAAGATGCCGCGGCTCGGGTCGGCCGCGAACGAATGCACCGACACCAGCACGCCGGAGCGCACCAGGAATGTGCCGAGCAAGCTCAATGAGAACGCGGTCACGGCCAGCAGCAGCGTCCAGCTCTTGAACAGCCCGCGCCGGTCAGTCACCGCGAGCGAGTGAATCAGCGCGGTGCCGATCAGCCAGGGCATGAACGAGGCGTTCTCCACCGGATCCCAGAACCAGAACCCGCCCCAGCCGAGCTCGTAATAGGCCCACCAGCTGCCGAGCGCGATGCCGCAGGCCAGGAACGCCCAGGCCATCACCGCCCAGGGCCGCATCCAGCGGGCCCAGAGCTGATCGAGCCGACCTTCGATCATGGCCGCGCAGGCGAGCGCAAACGTGACGCTGAAGCCGACGTAGCCCATGTAGAGGATCGGCGGATGAATCGCGAACGCCGGATCCTGCAGCACCGGATTCAGATCGCGGCCGTCGGGCACCGCCGGCAGCAGGCGCGCGAATGGATTGGAGGTCGCCAGAGTGAACAGCAGGAAACAGCAGCTGATCACACCGAGCACGCCGAGCGCGCGCGCGGCGTACGACGGCGGCAGACGCGGCGCGCTGGCCACCAGCGCCAGCGTCCACAGCGAGAGCACCAGGATCCACAGCAGCATCGAGCCTTCATGCGCGCCCCACAGCGCGGTGACCCGGTAAAACAGCGGCAGCGCGGAGTTGGAATTCTCGGCCACATAGCGCACCGAGAAATCGTTGGTGACGAACGCGTGCACCAGAACTCCGACTGCGAGCGCAATGAAAACGAATTGGCCGCAGGCCGCGGACGGCACCGCCGCGAGCCAGCGTTCGCGCTTCAGCGCCGGACCGGCCAGACCGAAGAAAGCCTGTGCCCCCGCGAGCATCAGCGCGAGGATCAGCGCGTAATGACCCAGCTCGACGAGCATCAGCGCGCTTCCCCGCTGACCGCCGCGCCGGCGGCGGTCGCAGCGCCGGCGGTTGCGGCCTGACCCGGCGGTGGCGTAGCCGACGCCGCTCCCTGCCTGAGCGAGCGCGCGACTTCCGGCGGCATGTATTTCTCGTCGTGCTTGGCGAGCACTTCATCGGCCACGAATGTGCCGTTGGCATCAAGACGCCCGTGGGCCACGACGCCGGCGCCTTCGCGAAACAGGTCCGGCAGCACGTTGTCATAGCGCACCGGCACTTCGTGGCGAAAATCGGTCACCACGAACTGCACCTCGAGCGAGCCCGGCGTGCGCTTGAGGCTGCCCTGCTCGACCATGCCACCGAGGCGAAAGCGCTGCCCCGGTTTGACCTCTCCGGCCGCGATCCGGCTCGGATCGAAATAGAACATGACATTCTGCTGGAAGGCGCGCAGCGCCAGGCCACCGGCGATGGCCACACCGGCAAGGATGCCGAGCACCCAGAACAGCCGCCGCCGCCGTGGTGTCACGAGGCCGCCTTGAGGCTGGCCATACGCCGTCGCGCCTCGGTCTGCGCGGCACGCAACGCGGCCCGCGCCCAGTGAATATTGAGGCCGACGACCAGCGCCGTCAGGCCATAACAGGGCCACACGTAGCGCGCGTAGCCGCCCATCTGCAGAAACTTCAGCATGTCTATGCCTTTCCTGTCGCCGCGCCGAGCGCGTCGGCGATCCAGCGCGCATTGCGCTCGCGCCGCAGCAACTCGCCGCGCGCGCGCGTGAGCAGCAGCGCCACAAAGTACGCGGTGAATCCGGCCAGCATCAGCAGCAACGGTACCAGCATCGCGGCCGGCATGTTGGGTTGGCCGAATTTCATCACACTGGGGGCCTGGTGGAGCGAGTTCCACCAGATCACGGAATAATGAATGATCGGGACATTCACCACGCCGACGATCGCGAGCACCGCGCTGGCGCGGTCGGCGCGACCGATATCGTCGATCGCATTGCGCAATCCCATGTAACCAAGGTACAGGAACAGCAACAGCAGCTCCGAAGTCAGGCGCGGGTCCCATTCCCAATACGTGCCCCACATCGGGCGGCCCCACAGCATGCCGGTCGCAAGCGCCAGCGCGGTAAACGACGCCCCGATCGCCGCGCAGCCGGCCGCGACCGCGTAGGCGACCGTCATGCGCCAGATCAGTCCGATCGCCGCGCTGCTGGCCATCACGACGTAGACCATCAACGACAGCCATGCCGCGGGCGCGTGCACGTAGATGATCCGGAAGCCGTCGCCCTGCTGATAATCGGCCGGGGCGAGAACGAGACCGCCGACCAGGCCGGCCGCGCACAGCAGCGCCGCGGGCCACGCGAACCATGGCGCCAGCCGGCTCGCGATGCGGTAGAAGTGCGGCGGTGAGCCGAAGCGATGAAACCAAACCCAGGCCACGTTGACTCCCGGTCCTATTCCAGACCAATTCGCACCGCCGCAGCCAGTGCCCACGGCGCCAGCGTGGCGGCCAGCACCGCGATCGCGCCCAGCAGATACAGCGGCCCCGCAAGCGACTCACCCGCGATCGCCAGCGCGGTCGCGCGCGCGCCAAAGATCAGCACCGGTGCGGCCAGCGGCAGCACCAGCAGCGCCAGCAGCGATCCATTGCGCTTCAGGCTCATCGTCAGGCCGGCGCCCACGGCGCCGATCAGGCTCAAAGCGAGGCTGCCGAGCAACAATGCCGCCAGAATGCCCGGCATCGCCTCATAGGGCGCGCCGAGTGCCGTGGCCGCCAGCGGGGCGATCAGCACCAGCGGCAACCCGGTCAGCAGCCAGTGCACCGCGGTCTTGGCAAGCAGCAAGCCCTGAAACGGCAAGCCACACAGCGCCAGCTGCTCGAGGGTCCCGTCCTGCGCATCTTCGCGGAACAGCAGATCCAGCGCCAGCAGCGAGGATAGCAGCGCCCCAACCCACAGGGCAGCCGGCGCGACGTCTCGAAGCAGCGACAGTTGTGGGTCCAGTGCCAGCGGAAAAAGGGTGCTCACCACCAGAAAGAATCCGAGCGGCTGCAGGCTGTCGCCCGAGCGCCGCAGCGCCAGGCGCAGGTCACGCGCGATCAGTGCGCCGGCCGCGCCCGCGAATCCGACGCGCGGCGGGCTCATTGCAGCGTCAGCGAGCGCAGCTGCGCCAGCGGCAAATCGAGCGCCCGGTGCGTCGCGACCACGGCCGCGCCACCGGCGCGCAGGTGCCCGGCGATCAGTTCGATCAGCAGCCCGTGGCCGCGCGCATCAAGGTTCGAGCCCGGCTCATCGAGCACCCAGAGCGAGCCGCCGGTCAGTGACAGCCGCGCCAGCGCCACGCGTCGGCGCTGGCCCGCGGACAGGCGCCGCAGCAGTTGACCGGCTGCCTCGGCCACCCCGGTACGCTCGAGCGCAGCGGCAACGTCGCGCGGCTGCACGCGCAGCCGCAGCCCCGCGGCGTAGCGCAGGTTCTCGGTCGCGGTCAGATCGGCCTTCAGGCCGTTATCGTGACCCAGATAATTGAGCTCACTGTGAAACGCGCTCGGGTCGTCGGCGATGTCGCGACCGCGCCAGCGGATGCGGCCCTCTTCCAGCGGTACCAGGCCGCACAGCGCCCGCAGCAGTGTCGTCTTGCCGGCACCATTGTCGCCGGTGACCTGCAGGCACTGCCCGCCGGCCACGTCCAGGCAGATGCCGCGCAGCACATGCTGCTCGCCACGCCACAGGTGCAGATTGTCAGCGGTCAGTTCGTTCATCTGGTGCGGACGGCGGGACTCGAACCCACACTCCCTGTTAAGGAAGCAGATTTTAAGTCTGCTGCGTCTACCGGTTTCGCCACGTCCGCGCTCATTGCCGCGGTCCCCAGCCCTGTCGGCGCATTATGCGTGAACACCCGCAAGCGCGCGCTGACACCTGGCGACTCACGCGCTGCCGGCGCGTCAACCTGCCGCGCGGCGGCCAATCCAGCGCGCCACGGTGGCACGATACGCGAGATACTGCGCACCGAAGAGCTTAGCCAGCGCCCGCTCCTCGGGAACGATCTGCAGCGCCGTGATCGTGATCACGAATAGCGGCGGAATGAGCCAGACACTCGCACTGCCGAGCCAGAGCGCCCAGCCAATCAGCAGCAGCAGCAACCCGAGATACATCGGATTGCGGCTGATCCGAAAAACCCCATCCGTCACCAGTCGCGTGGCCTTGCTCGGATCCATCGGATTGACGGTCGTGCTTGCCTGACGAAAACGCCCGAGCGCGGCCACGACGATGGCCATCCCGAGTGCACCTGGGAGCGCCCCAACTCGATTCCACGGCGCGGCGATCCAGTGACTGAGCGGCAGCCAGCGCCACAGCGCCCACATGCACGCGCCCGCCGCCAGCATCACGATCGGGGGCGGAATGCGGGGCGTCATGCGATCAACACTGCCAGCGGCAGCCGTGGCGGCGATCCCATCGAGAGCTCCTATGCCCAACAGTACCTACAGGCCAATCATATACTTAAATGACTTACCTGATAAGGATTATCACTCAGCTCGGAGCGTTCCTGTGCGCGCAAATTATGCCTCAAATTCACCGCACAATGCCGCTGCGCCATGCGCTGTGAACGCCGCCAGCACAAGACGGCAACGGCGGAGCGACTGCCGCGGAGTGCGCTGACATCGTCCGGACGGCTGCCACAAGCGCGGTCGAGCCGGCAGGCGATTGCGATCGGACTATCCAAGGCTCGGCCTGCAGCGCGGAGCAAGCAGCGCAGCCTCGCCGGCCGCGCTCGCCACGCAGGCGCATCGGGCAGCGTCTCGCCGCAGGCACCAGGCGCAAACAATCGCGGTAGTGGTACTTCCAGGTCAGCCGGGAGATGCAAGCGACGTGGTTATTCGGCGCGGCTGTACGCTCGCGAAGATGTGCCAACGACAAAATGCCCAATGTGGATCAGTTTGGAAATGGCCGCGAGGATCACGAGGACCACGAAGAGCACGAGGATTACGACGATCACGCCAATCGCAGCGATCGACTTCGGTTGCATGTAACCCCGCATACGCACGCCGTGTGCCCAGTGCAATCCTGCGCCAGCGCTGGCGATGCTACTGTGTCGGCGATCACGCCGCCTTCGCGCGAACTGTGATGCAACGCAACTGGCGCTGTGGAGCACCCCTTCGGGTCGGCGCAAGCTCAATGCAGGCAGTCCTCGGCAATCGAAAACCCCGGCACGCACCGGTTCGTCGGCACAAGGAGCCATCTGCAATGGTCGGTCTCGAAAAAATAGGTATCCGCTGAGCATTCGATAGGGGGTTGACACTGGCCGCGCTGCTGGGATTCCTCGCGGTCCCGTTCTCGTTCCAGGCGCATGCGGACGAATCGGCGCTGCGCGCAGCGACCTCATCGACTTCGGAGACGGCAGCAACACTTCCGCAAAGTGTCCAGACTGCGACCTGGATACAGAGGATACCGTTCCTTTTAAATCTGCCGTCGATACTCCGCCACCGAAATTATCTGCTGGGCGCGCGTATCCCAGAGAATGCATTTCAAGGCGTTGTGAACTTGAGATAACTTCACGCGAGTGACATCCGGAAAGAGATGCTGAGATTCGTTGTGACACTCGACCAGACAATAGTTTGGAATGTTGGCGGACAGATGGTGAATGTGATGATAGCCAATATTGACGGTAAACCAGTTTAGCCAGCGCGGCAGAATCAGAAAGCTTGTTCCCTTAATCGCTCCAGTGGTGTTATCCCAGTGTCTACTGTCGCTCGCATAGGCGTGTTCAAAATTGTGCTGAACAGTGAACAAAATAATACCTGCACCACCAGCAATCGATACGCTGATTAAATAAATCGTAAAAAACAGCGCCGTACCGAATGCCCAGCACATCAACACCCAAACGCTGAGCAGCACGACATTGTTCCAGAACATATGCCAATACTCTTTGGACGACTTCCAATAGCGCGTTTCAAAACTGGCGGCATGCTCGTTCAACGATACGTTTGGCTGCGCCACTTTCTTTCTAACGATATGGATCGCAAGGGTGATACTGCCTCTTACCCAAGTAAAGCGTGGGTTGAAAATCAAATATATAAAGCCGGCAACTGGCGCGGTCGCGATGCTGCACTTGCGTCTATACATGCGCTGCTGCGCGTCGGTCATCGACGAATATTCATCTACCGACAGCGTCGTATAGGGTCCGCGGTATTTTTCCCAATTGCCGTTGTGGGCATGGTGATAATTATGATGCTGCGACCACACATACTGCGGCATGCCCGAGATGACGCCAAGGAGAAAACCGGTCGCGCGATTAAGCCAAGGGCTACGAAATAGGCTGCCATGACCGCATTCGTGCATCAGCGCAAAGACGCGCACAGTAAACAAGGTTATTAGCAGCATTGCAGCTGCGGTGAGCCAGCGGGAAGCGCCGGCACCCAGGACGGCGACCCACCAAAGGAGCGCAAAGGGCACTAACGTCGTCAGAGCTTGCGTAAACCCTTTTGCATTATCCGACTTGGTATACCGACCAATAATGGCCCGTTTCTGTTGCTTGATGCGGTTGATTGACGACACGATAGAGCACCGCGCGGTTACAAAATATAATTTTTATGGGGAGCTGCTGGGAGGAGTGTACCAGACGGATGTATCAGTGTGCCCAGTGGGTGGGCCATCACTTCTGCATTAGTCCCGTGACAGATATGGCGGGGTTGCTTGTAGAGCCGGCACGCGCAGCCGTCGTCTGTGCGGCAATGTCCGCTATGGAAGCACTGCGCTCCATAAGCCGCAAAGCGATCGCTATGAAGGGGTGCAGATCTCCGAGAGATCCCATCGGTGCGAGCGATTTCTATTGCAGCTCGAGCCATTCGGCAGCAACCGCCTCGAAGGTGTCGGCCGGCGAGTCCCGCTCCGCCTTGCGCATGGCGTTCGGATCGATCCCGTCGGCTAATGCGCCTGCGCGCCTCGTCGCGTTTCTCACGCGCGCGCTTGAGCGGGACATCCGGATAGACGCCGAGCGCGAGGAGTTTTTCGACTGTTCCCATGCGGTAACGCAAACGCCACAGGCGGCCACTGGATGGAGGCAGCTCGATGGCATCGGCAGGTTCCACCGTAAGGACGCAGCCGTCGAGATGCCCGTGTGCCTCGACCCGGAGGTGCCCAAAGCGCACGGTGCCCTGATCGGCATTGAGCCTTTGATGTCGGACAGCGCCAGGAGCCATTGATGGGCCCGGGTGCTCCAATCAATGCGCGCGTCGCACGAACGGTGCCGCCGAGTTGGCCCACGGGATAACCCCACCGGAACCCCGCGTTATTTCATTTCGAACTTGATCGTCAGCTGCGCGCAGCCGGACACGGGCGGCCCGTTCGACGAGCTGTCTGGCCGGTAGTAAGCAGAACCCGATGCTGCGATTCTCACAGCGGCCTGATCCAGAGACGCCTTTCCCGAAGAGCGGACGATCGTCGGGTC
>JBIODC010000015.1:0-48095 GCA_044440135.1 Steroidobacterales bacterium
GGCCTGGGCTACCTGACGCTCGATCGCCAGTCGCGCACCCTCTCGGGCGGCGAGGTACAGCGCATCAACCTCACCACCGCGCTCGGGACTTCATTAGTCAATACGCTGTTCGTGCTCGATGAGCCCTCGATCGGGCTGCACCCGCGCGACATGCGGCGCGTGATCAACGTGATGAAACGGCTGCGCGATGCGGGCAACACGCTGCTGGTGGTGGAGCACGATCCGCAGATCATGATCGAGGCGGATCGCATCGTCGATCTGGGGCCCGGCGCCGGGGAGCACGGCGGCCGCATCGTCTGCTACGGCACGCCGGCGGAGGTGATGGCGCATCCAGATTCGGCCACCGGTGCGTGGCTTTCCGGCCGTCGCAGCCTGCCGCCGCTGCGCGCCAGTGACGCCGCGCCCGACGCCATCGCGGCGAGCGCTACGATTCGCATCATTGGCGCGGCCGAGCATAATCTGCAGCGCATCGATGTCGAGCTGCCGCTGCATCGCCTGGTTTGCCTGACCGGGGTTTCGGGCTCGGGCAAGTCGACGCTGGTGCAGGACGTGCTGTTTCCGGCACTGCAAAAAGCGCATGGCAAGCCCACCGAGACGCCCGGCAGGTTCGACCGGATCGAGGGCGCCGAGCTGATCGACGCGGCGGTGCTGATCGATCAGACGCCGATCGGCCGCACCACGCGCTCCAATCCGGCAAGCTACGTCGGCGCCTTCGATGAAATCCGCGCGCGCTTTGCAGCCGAGCCGGAGGCTAAGCTGCGCAGATATACCGCCGGCACCTTCAGCTTCAATTCCGGCAAAGGCCGCTGCCCGACCTGCGGCGGCAATGGCTTCGAGCACATCGAGATGCAGTTCCTGTCCGACGTCTACCTGCGCTGCGGCGACTGCAACGGCAGTCGCTTCCGCGCCGAGACGCTGCAGATCCACATCCAGGGCGCGAACGGCCGCCGCAGCCATATCGCCGGGGTGCTCGAGATGACCGCCACCGAGGCGCTCGCGTTCTTCGCCGACCGGCCGGCCGTGTGCGCGCGCTTGCAGCCGCTGGTGCACGTCGGACTGGACTACGTGCGACTCGGTCAACCGGTCCCGACGCTCTCGGGCGGCGAAGCGCAGCGTCTGAAGCTCGTCGGGCACCTGGCGGCAGCGGCACTTGGCCGCGCCAAAGCGCGCAACGGCAACAATGCGCGCGAGCTCGGCAAACTGCTGATCTTCGACGAACCGACCACCGGCCTGCACTTCGAAGACATCGCGCGCCTGGTGCATGCGTTCGGACTGTTGCTGAAAGCAGGCCATTCGCTGCTGGTGATCGAGCACAATCTCGACGTCATCCGCGCCGCCGACTGGGTTATCGATCTGGGGCCGGAGGGCGGCGAGCGCGGCGGTGAACTGGTCGCGGCGGCAACGCCGGCGGAGCTTGCGCGCGAGCCGCGCTCCCACACCGGCCGCGCGCTGGCGCAATACGCGGCGGCAACCAGCGCCGCGGCGGTGCAGTTTGAGCCTGTGACTGCTTATGCCCGCGCCGGCAAGACCGCTGATCGCAGCAGCGTGGTCGCGATCGCGGACAGCGGCGCCGCCAGGTCGGTCGCCCACAACAGCGTGGTGGTGCGTGGCGCGCGTGAGCACAATCTCAAGAACGTGGACGTCGAGATTCCACGCGACCGCTTTACCGTGATCACCGGTGTCTCGGGTTCGGGCAAATCAACCCTGGCGTTCGACATCCTGTTCAATGAGGGCCAGCGCCGCTATCTCGAATCCCTCAATGCCTACGCGCGCCAGTTCGTGCAGCCCGCTGCGCGGCCGGATCTCGATGCCATCTATGGCATACCGCCCACAGTGGCGATCGAGCAGCGCGCCAGCCGCGGCGGTCTCAAGAGCACGGTCGCCACCCTGACCGAGATCTATCATTTCCTGCGCCTTATCTACGTGCGGCTGGGCACCCAGTACTGTCCCGACTGCGAAGTCGCGATCGCGCCGCAGAGCGCCGAGTCGATCGTGGCCCAGCTGTTGGGCAATTATCGCGGCCAGTCGATTCAGTTGCTGTCGCCGCTGATCGCGCATCGCAAGGGTCACTATCGTGAACTCGCCCGCTGGGCCGCTGCGCGCGGCGTGGCGCGGCTGCGGGTCGATGGAAAATTTGTACCGACCGAACCGTTCCCAAGCCTGAAGCGCTTCGTCGAACATAACATCGAGCTGCCGGTCGCCGAGCTGCTGTGCACGCCGCGCGAGGAGGCGGCATTGCGCGCGGCCGTGGACAGCGCGCTGGAACTGGGCAAGGGTGTCGCGCACGCGCTCGCATCCACTGGCGAGACCGAGATCTTCTCCGCGCGCCGCGCCTGTCCCAGCTGCGGCCGCGGCTTTCCTGAGCCCGATCCGCGGCTGCTGTCGTTCAATTCCAGCCAGGGATGGTGCGAGCAGTGCTACGGCACCGGCGTGCGGGTCGAGAGCTTCGAGGCCGATCAGACCGGCGAGGAAGCCCAGTGGTCGGCGAGTGCGCTCGAGGCGGGCAGCGGCGCAGCGGCGCCGCCGTGCCCGGGTTGCCAGGGCGCGCGCTTGAATCCGGTGGCGCTGCATCTGCGCTTTCACGAGCGCTCGATCGCCGAACTGACCGCGCTGCCGATCGGCCAGCTGCGCGTGTTCTTCGAGCAACTGCGGCTCGGCGCGCGCGAGAGTACGATTGCGCGCGATGCGCTGGCCGAAATCGGCAGCCGGCTGGGATTTCTTGAGCGCGTTGGCCTGGGCTACCTGGCGCTCGATCGCGCCGCGCCGACGCTCTCGGGCGGCGAGGCGCAGCGCATCCGCCTGGCAGCACAGCTCGGCTCCAATCTGCAGGGCGTGTGCTACGTGCTCGACGAGCCGACGATCGGCCTGCATCCGCGCGACAATGCGGTGCTGCTCGACGCGCTCGATCAGCTGGCGGCCGCCGGCAACACGCTGGTGGTGGTCGAGCACGACGAGGACACGATCCGGCGCGCCGATCACATCATCGATCTGGGCCCCGGCGCCGGCGTGCGCGGCGGGCACGTGGTGGCCGCTGGCACCGCGCGCTCGCTGCAACGCAATCCCGATTCGGTCACCGGGCGCTTCCTCGCGCGGCCGCTGCGCCATCCGGCCACTCCACGCCGCGCCACCAACGGCCGCAGCGAGGCGCTCGAGATCGAAGCGGCGAGTCTGCACAATCTGCGCGACATCGACGTACGCCTGCCGCTGGGCCGGCTGGTGGTCGTGACCGGCGTGTCCGGTTCCGGCAAGTCATCGCTGGCGCGCGACGTGCTCTATACCAATCTGCGCGCGCTGGTGAACACCGGGTCGCACGCGCCGCTGATCGGCGCCCGGGCGCTGCGTGGTGCCGAGCAGATTACCCGGGTGCTCGAAGTCGATCAGACGCCGATCGGCCGTACGCCGCGCTCGTGCACCGCGACCTACGTCGGCTTCTGGGACGATATCCGCCGCGTGTTCGCCGGCACCAGCGAGGCCCGGGTGCGCGGCTACGACGCCGGCCGCTTCTCGTTCAATACCAGCGGCGGACGTTGCCCCGAATGCGAGGGCGCCGGCATACGCACCATCGAGATGAGCTTCCTGCCGGACGTCAAGGTTTTGTGCGAGCGCTGTGGCGGCAAGCGCTTCGATCGCGAGACGCTCGAGATTCAATGGCGCGGCCGTTCGGTCGGCGACGTGCTGGCGATGAATGTCGAGGAGGCCGCGGAGTTCTTCGCTGCACATCCGCGCATTGCGCGGCCGCTGACGCTGCTCGCCGACGTCGGCCTGGGCTATCTGACCCTCGGGCAGCCGAGTCCGACACTCTCGGGCGGCGAAGCCCAGCGCATCAAGCTGGTCGCGGAACTGGCGCGCCTCACGCAGTTACTGCGGGGACGGCCCGCGCGCACGCTCTATGTGCTCGATGAGCCGACCGTCGGACTGCACATGGCGGACGTTGAGAAGCTGATCGCGGTGCTGCACCGGCTGGTCGACGCCGGCCACTCGGTTGTCGTCATCGAGCACAATCTGGATGTCATGGCCGAGGCGGACTGGATCATCGACCTGGGCCCGGAAGCCGGCGCCGGCGGCGGGCGCGTGGTCGCGGCCGGCCCACCGGCGGCAATTGCGGCCCGCCAGGCGCGCTCGCATACTGGCGCGGCACTGGCGCGCTTCCTGCGCGAGCGCGCGGCCTGAAGGGGCCGCCTGTACGAGGGAGCGATCATGGTCCACAACCTGGTCTGCTGGAAATGCGGCGCCGATCTGTCGGCGCTGACTCTGCCGCTGTCGCGTCGCGATGAATGCGCACGCTGCCGCGCCGAGCTGCACGTGTGCCGCATGTGCGTGGACTACGACGAGCACGTCGCCAAGAAATGCCGCGAACCGATCGCCGAAGAGGTCAACGACAAGACCGGCGCCAATTTCTGCGATTACTTCAAACCGCGCCCGGGTGCCTACGTGGCGCCGGAGGCCGGCGCCGCGGAACGCGCGCGCGCCGAGCTGGCCAAGCTGTTCGGCGCCAAGACCTAGTCGCTGACGATCGGCTGGGCTGAACTGTAGGTTGGCCGGTCGTATTCGACGTCTTCGTTGGAAGGCCTGAACGGCCGGCGAAGCAGCCACTCGAGCCATCCCCGCCAGCGTCCATAGCCGCGCGTGTGCGGCGCATTGCCGGCGTTGGCCGGAATCTCGATCGTGACGCTGCCGTCGTCGCGCCGCCCCGAGACGATCCAGCCGAGTCGCTGGTAGACCAAACGATAATCGCCGCGTTCGACCGGCAGCAACTGCGGCTTGGCCCGCCAGAAGTCCGAGCCTGACGTATTCATAAATGCCAGCACCAGGGAGCGCAGTCCCCAGTGACAGCTGCCGGGACCGCTGTAGTAGTCGACGAAGCGCAGGTCGGCGCGGTAATACCCCTGGGTCAGTGCACCATCCTGCAATACTCCATGCGCCACGAAATGCCGCCACACGACGTCCAGCGCGTGGCGAGCCAGGCCCGGGTCGACCTGGCGGTCATCGAGCAGGTTCTCGGCCAGCAACGGCGCCGGCACCGCCGTTCGATAGCAGATGCTGCGTCCCATCATCGGCACGCCCTCGGTGGCGATCAGGTGCGCGGTGATGTCGGCCGACTGCGCCAGGCTGGAACGGATGAAGTCGCGATCGAATTGCGGACTGATCAATGTGATCCAGAACAATTCATAGCTCATGCCCCAGGTGTTGTAGAAATCCACCCCCTTGGGTGGATCGGCGAACCAGCCATTGCCCAGGTAATTCTGTTTGAACTTCTGATAGTTCGGATTCCCGGCCGGGTCCGCGCCGTCGACGCGCAGGGCGCGCAGCACGACGTCCACCGTGACTGGAAACAGCAGCCAGATGTTGTCCGGTGTCTCGAGGCCGTCGACCTGGCGCAGCCAGGCCGCCACCTGCGCCTGTTGCGATGGATCCAGCTGCTGCCAGATCTGCGCGCGCGTCATCCAGACGATGCGCGCCACATCGCTCGCCTCGACGATGCGCTGATCCCAGCTTCGGATCCTGCCCCAGTAGCCGCGCGACTTCGGGTCGGTTCCAGCCAGGATGCCACGCCGCAGGTAAGCGACCAGATCGACCGGCTTGCCACTCGCCGCATCGACGATCAGCGGGTCGCGGCCCGAGGCGATCCAGGCCGCCAGCAGCGTGCCGGTTCTGTCGAAGCCCTCGAGTCCATTGTTGGCATAGCCTCTCACGCCGGCGGCTCCCGGATAATGAATGCGTGAGCCCGATTCGTCGGCGAACCTTATGGCGCCGGCGAGGAAGTAGCGGAACAACGCCTCGTAGCGTTGCTCATCCGCTGCGGAGTGCGACAGGAACTCCCGCTTGACGGTGAACTCGGCAACGCCTTCCTCGGTGGAGGCAGGGACGAAGCGACTCCAGCCGGGCGCGGAATAGCGATGCAGCAGCGCGGCGTAGAACAACGCCAGGCCCACGACACCGAGGGCGAACAGGGCGACACGCCGAGGTACCCGATTCGCCATAACGACAGTCTTCCGTGGCCAGAAGCAGCCGCAGCAAACTATCAGAGCCGTTCGGCCGCGCCAACGGTGCGGCGGGTCTTGCTCCTAGCAGCCCAACCTAGCTGCCGATGCGCTCCGACAGGCGCTCGAACAGCCGGCCCAGTCGCGAAGCCTTGTTCTTGGCCGGTTGCGGTCGAGCGCGAGCCATTCCCGATTCGTTGATCAGCGGCTCGCGGCCATCGTCCATCTTGAGCTCGCCGGCCCCGAGGATCTCGAGCGTTTCCTCGAGCGTCATCGGTTTGGTCCGGACGCGGCCATTCACTCCACTTTGCGTTCGCAGCTTGGCTCGCTTGCCGGGCGCGGCCCGTGAAGGCCGCGGATTGCCGCTGCCCGGCTTGGCCGCCGGCAGCGCGGCGCGTTCCTTGTCCTCGATGAATTCAAACCCGGTCTTCGGCGGCGTCGCGGGCGCCGTGGCCTTCGCAACGGCATCGGTCTTCGCAGCGGCATCGATCTTCGCGGGCGCATCGGCCTTGGCGGGCGCATCGGCCTTGGCGGGCGCATCGGCCGTTACCCCCGGCCGTCCGGCCGCGAGCTTGGCACGCTCGCGCTCGCGCGCGGTCACCGGAACCACCGACACGGTCGAGAACTCCGAGCGGACATAATGCGCGACCTGCTTGGCCGACACTGCATCGGTGAAGAAGCCCAGGCGCAGGCCGTACCAGCGCCGCCCATCCCGATTGCCTTCGGCACCATAGAGCGTGTACGCGCTGAAAATCGCCAGCTGCGGCACCTGCGCGATATCCATCGGCTGCACCGACCACATCAACTGCACCGCGTAGTACGGCGTCGCGCTGCGCGTGCCGGCGTCATCCGCCGTGGGCAGCTTGCGTGTGTCGCCGCGATCCGCTGAAGGCATTGCCATCGACACCGTCGTCCCGGTGGTCGCGCTCGTCGTGGCAAGCGCCGATGCGCGCGGCTGGCGTTCCAGTACCGCCAGTACACCGCTGCCGCTGATCTCGGGAGCGCCTTGGTCCGCTCGGCCGGTCGCACCCGCAGTGGAATGGCCGGTGGTCGCACTGGCCGCCGGCTGCAGCTGCGGAATGGGACGCAGCAGCGGGGTTCGCTCGCCGGTGGTGTCCTCGAGGGATGCGATCGCGGCCCGGACATCGTTCAACGAACGTGCCGCGGCCAGCTCCGGCTTCTGGGCCTGGGCCTCGGGCAGGCGACGGCCCTGGTCGGGCACCAGCGCGAGGGCGGCGCTATCGGGCTGGGCCGATTTCGCGATCGGCGCGCGGACACTGGCCTCCTCGAGCGGCGTCGGCGATGGCGCAGCATCGGCGGCGCGCGCGGCGTCACGGGCGGGCACGGCCGCCGCGGCGGCCACCGCAGCGGGCGCGCTCTGGCTGAGCAGTTGATCGAGCTGCGCCGGTGCGGCCTCCGGAGCGGCGGTCGGTGCCGCGCTCGCGTGGGCCTGAGCGGCGGCGGCCCGCAGCCGCTGGCCGGGCGCCAGGCCGGCCCAGGCACCAGGATAGATTTCGCGCACGATGTCGAGCAGCTTCTCGGCTTCCTCCTGCGTGTCGAAATATCCCATGTGCAATCGAAAGCGCTCGCGTGACTCTTCGCGCCGGCGCGAGACGAAAAATGAAAAACGCTTCAGTCCCGCGTGATCCGGCGGCGTGAGCGCGACCGGCGAGGTGGACGAGCAGAGATTGATCACGAAAGCATTGTGCGGAGCGCGGCCGGGCAATGTGCCGCCCTGCGTCTCGACAGTGGATTGCTCCGCGGTAGTTGCCTGCTGCATTACTCTGTTCCCCGATGCCGAATGATCACCCAAGTGTCGGCACCGAAAACATGCAGCTTAGCTGACACGGAACGCGAGATCGCCTAGCGGCGCCCTCATTGGCTCTGTGGCAACCCCGCTATCCCTATCATGTTTTGGGACCGGTGGCTTTGCGTCCCTGCCTTGCGACAGGTTTGCTTTTCAAGTCACCGCTTCAGTCTGACACTTTTCAGGGACACGTCAAGGTCGTATCGACCACAATTTCAGGCGCTGACGCGCATCACAGGATCAGCCACCAATTGTCAAATTGCGCCGCTGCGCGTCAGCCGACGGCGCGCCGCAGCAAAGTCGTCGAACCGCTACGTTGCGCGAGCTGTTCGGTGACGTCGGCAACATTGAGCGGCCGCGCGAGCACGAAGCCCTGCGCCACGTCGCAACCGCGCTGGCGCAGAAAATCGAGCTGCGGCAGCGTCTCGACGCCTTCGGCCACGACCTGCTTGCCGAGGGCATGCGCCATATCGATGATCGTCGCCAGCAGTGTGCTCGCCTGAGGGTTGTCGGGCACTTCGCTCATGAACGAGCGATCGATCTTGATCGCATCGAGCGAATGCTGGCGCAGGTAATTCAGCGACGAGTAGCCGGTGCCGAAGTCATCCAGCGCAACGCGCACCCCGAGCGCCGCCAGTTTGCGCAGCGCCAGCCGCGCGTCCTCTTCTGCAAATGCCGTCTCGGTCACGTCGAGCTCCAGGATCTGGGGCGGAAGGCCCATGCGCTGGAGCGTGTCGCTCACCAGCTGCACGAAGTCGCCGGCACGCAGCTGCTGCACCGATATATTGAGCGCCAGGCGGGCCGGCGCGATGCCGTCCTCGCGCCACATCGCCAGCTGGCGACACGCGCTCTCGAGCACCCAGGTGCCGATCTCCACGATCAGCCCGCATTGCTCGGCCGCCGGCACGAAATCCTTCGGAAAGCGCAGCCCTTCCCGCGGGTGCTGCCAGCGCACCAGCGCTTCCAGCCCGACCAGTTCGCCATTCTGCAGGGCGTATTGCGGCTGATAGTACAGTGCGAACTCGCGTCGGCGCACGGCGCGGAACAGTCCGCTCTCGGCCAGCTGCATCGACGCGCGCGCCATCTTGCTGTCGAAGAACACGGCGCGCGAGCGGCCGCCGTCCTTGGCCTGATACATCGCCAGATCGGCGTTGCGCAGCAGGTCCTCGATGGTGTTGCCGTCTTCGGGGAAGCGCGTGATGCCGATGCTCGCCCGCACCTGGTGATCGCGGCCGGCGATGTTGACCGGCCGCTGCAGCGATTCAATGATGCGCTGAGCAATCTCGTTGGCCGCCTCGGCCGACTGCACCTGGCGCAGGATGACGGTGAATTCATCCCCGCCGAGCCGCGCCACGGTATCGCCTTCCTTGACGCAGGAGCGCAGACGCTGCGCCACGATGGTCAGCAGCTGATCCCCGGCGCTATGCCCGACGGTATCGTTGACGCGCTTGAAATGATCGAGATCGACGTACAGCAGCGCGCCCCGCACCGAGCCGTCGTTCGCGCCCGCGAGCTCCTGGGCCAGCCGGTCGCGAAACAGCACGCGATTCGGCAATGAGGTCAGCGAGTCGAAGTGCGCCTGGCGATACAGCCGCGCATCGCAATCCTGGTTGGACAGCGCAATCTGCAGGCGCGAAGTGCACTGGGCGCCGTAGCGCACCAGATCCTCCGATGGCTGCATGATGCCCTGATAGCCGACCGACAGCATCGCCGCGACCTCGCTGCCGGCAAAGATCGGCCACACGTAGCAGTACTCGGCGCCGCGCTCACGCAGCGGCGCGAGGAAGCTGTAGCGTTCCAGATGATGCGGCTGCACCGCGATTCCCTGCGGCGCGTCCTGCAGCGACAGCGTGGTCTCTTCGACGAGATTGATGCGGCTCACCGGGCAGAGCGCGCCGTCGGCCCCGGCCACGAACGAGCGCGCGTGCCCCGGCGCATCGCGATCCAGCAGCGCCACCGCCGCCACCTGCGATGAGGTCAGTGCGCACACGCGCAGCAGGATCGGCTCGATCGATTGCTCCAGATCCTTGGCTTCCAGCAGCAGCCGATCGATTCCGGCCAGCTGCTCCTGCGCGCTCCATTTGCTCTCGAGCGCCATGATCGCCAGATTATAAGACTGCGCCACGGTACGCGGCGTGTCGGCGGCGCCGTGCAGACTGACACGCTGGAATTGCCCGTGTCGCAGCGCCGCGAGCGCCGCGTCGAGCCGCATCAGGACCGGCTGCCAGCGGCCGGACAGGTACCAGGTCGCGAGGCCGACGGCGAGCGCGCCGAGCAGCAGCAGCGGCAACAGGTCGTTGGTGAATGAGAGCGCCGCCGGTCCCGCCTGCGACAGCTTCCCATAGACCACGATATTCCATGCCGCACCGCTGAGGCGCGCGGACTGGACATCGATTCGGACCATTGCTCCGCGCCAGGCCGCGCCGCCCTGCTGCCAGTCGCGCAGCACCGGCCGTCCCCGAGCGTGCTCGCCGATGGCACTGCGGGCGAACAGCCGCACCAGCTCCGACGGCAGCGCGGTGCCCTCGAACACGACGTGCTCGGACCCATCGACCACCGCTATCGACTCCTGATTCGGCAATTCCTCCGCGCCCTGCCACAGCCAGCCCGGATCGAATTCGAACAACGCGATCTGCGGCGAGTTGGCGGCGCTGACCAGTTGCACCAAGTAGATGCCGGTATGGCCCGCCTCCGGCGTTACGACCTCGAGCAGGCTCTGGCCCGCCTCGAGCTTGAGCCGATCGCCGGGGCCGATGGCCGCCATCGCGGCGATCGGATTGGGCTGGCCACTGCCGGAGCGCGCCGGCTCCCTGAAGGGAACCAGTACCACGCCATCGAAGGCATCGGTGGTCAGCATGCGTTCGCGCAGCAGCACACCGCCGCTGCCGGCATCGGCCGACGTCAGGTAACGCACCATCGCATCGGCCAGCTCCAGCCGGCCACGCAGCTCGCGCGAGAAACTCTGCGCGCTGCCGTTGATCCGGTCGGTGACGATGCCATTGCGGTCGGTGACGACCTCGTGGATCCGCATCCAGCTCGCTGCGACCAGCCCGATCAAGGCGGTAAACGCGATGACCAGCGCCATGCGCCGCCACATCAATGACGGCTTACGCTTTGCTGCAGCATTCATGAAGTTAACGGGGCTGGCTCGCGGTGGGAATGCGCTGGAGTGTCTCTGTAACACCGGATTTAACGACACTGGAGCAGCGCAATTCAGTGTCTTAGCGCAAACTCCCCGCATCGCATCAGCGACAAAAGTGCGAATTACGTCACAGACGTACGGGTTCGTCCGCGGCGGTTCGGCCCGCCAGATTGCAGATGCCATCGAAGGTGTAGCGGTACAGGCCGCGGCGGGCGCTGCGTGCGGCCCCGTACATCCCCGCGGCGACGGTCGCGGCCGGGACCGCGCGAAAGCGCGACCAGCCGCCCAGCAGCAGCGGATTCACCAGCCGCATTGCCATTTGCGCGCTCAGCTCGAGCAGGCGCAGATCGCGGCGGCTGCCGAGCAGCAGCGAGGGTTGCAGGATATCGAGCGCACGGATGCGCAGGCCCTCGAGCGCCCTCTCCATCTCGCCCTTGACGCGCAGATAAAAATTCTTCGACGCCGCATTGGCGCCCAGCGCCGACACCACCACCAGCCGTTCCGCGCCGCAGCCGACCGCGAGCTGTGCGAATTCGATCACCAGGTCATGATCGACGGCGCGAAATGCCGACTGGCTGCCGGCCTCGCGCATCGTGGTGCCGAGGCAGCAGAAGGCATCGTGACATTGCAGGCCTTTGAGCTGCGCCTGCAGTGAGGCCTCGAAGCGCACCACCCGATTGGCCATGCGCGGATGATCGAACGGCAGCGGGCGACGCGACAACGCGTGTACCCGGGCATACTGCGGTGCCTGCAACAGCAGCGGCAGCAGCTGGCCTCCGACCATCCCGCTGCCGCCGGCAACGAGCGCGATCCTCCCTGCGCTTTCAGCCATGCACCGAGCTTAAAGTCGCGCGTCGCGGAATTCCACACGCAATTCACAGTGGCAGCGAGATCTGCCCGCCGCGTGCCGGCGGCCGGAAGTGCTGGCCCGACAGCTCACGCATGCGACCCATCGACAATCCGCTGCGCTTGCAGGCCAGCGCGAAGCGATCGCGCAGCAGCTGCGCCCAGGCGCCGCTGCCGACCATCCGGCTGCCGAAACGCGGGTCGTTTTCGCGTCCGTCGCGCGCACCCCGGATCAGTGACATCACGTGCTCGGCGCGCTCGGGCAGGTGCTCGTCCAGCCAGGCCCGGAACAGCGCCTTGAGTTCATGCGGCAGGCGCAGCAGCACGTAGCCGGCCCGCATCGCGCCGCGGGCGGCGACTGCGGCCACGATGGCCTCGACCTCGCAATCGTTGACCGCCGGGATGATCGGCGCCACCAGCACGCCGGTCGGCACGCCCGCCGATACCAGTTCCTGCACCACGCGCAGCCGCGCCGCAGGCGACGCCGCGCGCGGCTCCAGTGTGCGCTTGAGCTCGGCATCGAGGCTGGTGATGCTGACGAACACGTGGACCAGCTGGTCGCGGGCCAGCGAGCGCAGCAGATCCAGGTCGCGCAGGATCAGCGTGCCCTTGGTGATCAGGCTCAACGGATGGCGCGTGCGCTCGAGCACCTCGAGCAGCGAGCGCGTCACCTTGAGTTCGCGCTCCACCGGCTGATACGGATCGGTGTTGGCGCCGATGGTGATCGGCTTGGGCACGTAGCCGCGAGCGCCGAGCTCCTGTTCCAGCAGCCTGGCGGCGTCCGCCTTATAGAAAATCTTGGTTTCGAAATCAATGCCGGGCGACAGGTCCATGTACGCGTGGCTCGGGCGGGCGTAGCAATTGTGGCTGACCACGCCGTTGGCGATAAAGTCCTCGGTCTCAGTCGTGATGTCATACAGCCGCATTGTCTTCAGCGGCTCGATGCTGGCGACGCGCAGCAGAGCATCGCTCTTAACCGCCTGTCCGACAATGTTGAGTTTGCGAGTAATCGCCGGGTCGATAGTGTGGAAAAAACGTAACTGCTCGCGTAGACCGCCATCGAGTCGCACGACCTCGATTGGCTTCTTGCGGTTGTGGGTAGTCTGTTCAACCGTGAATCGAAAATCGAACGTACATAGGCACCGATCAATCCATTCGATGATCTGATGGTCGGTGTTGCTGATCCTCAAAACGCATTGACTGAAGGACCCTTCAGCGTCAAAGATTCCCGCGAGAAAGCCAGCACTCCACGTGCGTGTAGGCGCAGTGGGCCATGCAATAAGCGCGCGGACCTGATCCACGATCACCCGCGTTCCAGTGCGAATGCCGTACATGGCCCTGCGTGTCGCACCAGCTCCCTGCAACAGAAAGTCGCGCGTGGCTACTCGATAATTTAGTAAAAATTCCTGGGTGCGCTGCAGTGCCTCCCGGTCACATAGTGCGAGGCGGAAGGTATGGGTGGTACCGAAACTGCCGCCGACGCGTTGATATTGGTAGGCACCCAAGTGGGCATCGCCGCGTATCATTCCGCACAAGTAGCCCAGCCTGTAGTCATCGTCTTTAGCTACTGCGGTCGCGAATGCGCCAGTGCCCATCAGCTTATTGTTGGTCGTAAGATGCGGTCGCTGCGCAGCGCTTCGGTCTATTGTGTCGGTAACAAACTTCCACCCTCGTTCGGTTAGGAATCTGTGGTCACCGCCCGCCACGAGTTGTGTTCCGTCGTCAAGCACAATTCGATACGCTGGCTTAATGACACTCCAATGCGCCAGCACGCGCGACTTCACATATCGGCGATACCAGCCGCGTCGGACAGTGCCGTAAATCTCGTCACCTGCGCGAACGTCTGCGATGGGTCGCGTCTTACCATCGCTCATTAGAATCGCCGTATCGCCGCCCACACAGTAGGGGCAACCATGCTCGCATCCCCGGTACGGATTGATCGACTGCTCGAACGGGATGTCCGGCGAATCGTTGCGCGTGATGATCGAGCGCGCGGCTTCCGGACGGACCTGGGTTGCGATCGAGTCCGGCAGCTCGTCGCGATACCAGCCATCGTCTACCGCCTCGATTTCAGGCTTCAGGAACCGCGGCGGCGGATTCCCGAGTGCGCCTCGCCCCTTGTAAACGGTCATGCCGACTACTGTACATACATACAGTAGCCGCGTAAATAGCCTTGTTCAATCAATGACCTGCCGCTGCCAGCAGCCGCTTGCCCGCGCCTGTCCGATCACGGCGCCAGGAACATCCGATAGGCCGCGTTCGCGCTCTCGTCGTTGTAGGAATAATGCAGCTCCTGCAGATGCTGCAGGAACTCCGCGCGTTCCGCCTTGGGCACCTGGATACCGGCCAGCACGCGCCCGTAATCGGAACCGTGATTGCGGTAATGAAACAGGCTGATGTTCCACGACGTCCCGATGGACTTCAGAAACCGCAGCAGGGCCCCGGGCCGTTCCGGGAATTCGAAGCGATACAGCAACTCGTCCACCGCGCCATCGCCGCCGGGCGCATGAGTGGCCGGGGCGTGGATCCCCGGAGCGTGCCCGCCGACCATGTAGCGCACGTGCAGCTTCGCGACCTCATTGCCGCTCATGTCGATCACCTGATAGCCGGCGCCGCGCAGCTGCGCGATCACCGCGTTGGCCTCCTCGTGACCGTGGCCGAGCGCGAAGCCGACGAATACGCGGGCGCGCTCGCTGCCGCTGAAGCGGTAATTGAACTCGGTGATGCTGCGCTGACCGAGCGCCTCGCAGAACTGCAGGAAGCTGCCGGGCCGTTCCGGGATCTCCACGGCCATCAGCGCCTCGCGTTCGGCGCCCAGATCGGCGCGCTCGGCCACGTGCCGCAGCCGGTCGAAATTCATGTTGGCGCCGCTGTTGATCGCGATCAGCCGCTGGTCGCGCGCGCCACCGCCGCTGCGCTCCAGGTAGCGCTTGATGCCGGCCACCGCGAGCGCGCCTGCCGGCTCGGAGATCGCGCGCGTGTCCTCGAAGATGTCCTGGATCGCGGCGCAGATTTCGTCGGTATCGACCAGCACGATTTCGTCCACGTAGCGCCGCGCGAGCTCGAAATTCTCCTCGCCCACCCGGCGCACGGCGACACCGTCGGCAAATATGCCGACGCGCTCGAGCGTCACGCGCTTGCCGGCCTGCAGCGACTGGTACATCGCGGCGGCATCCTCCGGCTCCACGCCGATGATCCTGACGCGCGGATAGAGCTGCTTGACGTAGGCGGCGATGCCCGCGATCAGGCCGCCACCGCCCACCGGCACGAAGATCGCGTCGAGCTCGCCGCCGGTCTGACGCACGATTTCCATGCCGATCGTGCCCTGGCCGGCGATCACGTCCGGATCGTCGAACGGATGCACGAACACCATATGGCGCTCCCGCGCCAGCGTCAGCGCATGCTCGTAGGCGCTGTCGTAGATGTCGCCGTGCAGCACCACCTCGGCGCCGAGGTCCATGACCGCCTGCACCTTGATCGAGGGCGTAGTCTGCGGCATCACGATCAGAGCCGGCACCGCGCGCTTGCGCGCCGCCAGCGCCACGCCCTGCGCGTGATTGCCGGCCGAAGCGCAGATCACCCCGCGCGCCGCGGTCGCCGCCGACAGGTGGGCGATCTTGTTGTAGGCGCCGCGCAGCTTGAACGAGAACACCGGCTGCAGGTCTTCGCGCTTGAGCAGAATCCGATGGCCGAGCCGGCGCGACAGCCGCAGGGCCGCGTCCAGCGGCGACTCTATCGCGACGTCGTAGACACGCGCCTTGAGTACGCGCTGCAGATAATCGTCGGGCATCGATTGGGAAAACCTGGACTCGAGGCGGCAAAGCTTAAGCTATTCGCCGCCCCCGGCACAGGAGCCGTCCTCAGGATCGGGCTGCCGCTGCTGGCCGCGCCGGCCGTCCAGGCTTAAGTCAGCCGGCGCGATCCTGCGGCCCGCGCTCGGGCGCCGGCCTGATCACGAAGCGGAATTCGCTCTTGCCCAGCGTCACGATATCGCCTTCCTTGAGGGTGCGGCGATTGACGCGTTCCGAATTGACGTAGGTACCGTTGGTGCTGCTGAGATCCTCGATCACTGTCTTGGACCCGTAGAGCAGCACCACCGCGTGGTGGCGGCTGATGAAATCCGCATCGATGCGCAGGTCATTGTCGGGCGTGCGCCCGATGGTCGTGCGCCGGCCCAGCAGCTGAACGATGCCGGTTTCTCCCTGCGTACGCACCAGCATGCGCGTCGGCTCGGCGTCACCGAGGTGCTCGAGATTCTGCTGAATGTTGCCCAGTACGGCCGCGCTGCTCGCGGTCGCGGCCTCGAGCCGCTTGATCAGCGCCTCGCGCTGTTCGAGCGATCCGCGCACGACGTGCAGCTGCGCGTGCAATTCGGCGATGTTCTGCGCCTGCGAGCGAAGTTCTTCCTCGAGCGTGGCGTGGCGCTCGAGCGCGGCACGCTCCGCAGCCGCAGCGGCCGCCTGCTGCTGTTCCTGCTCGGCGCGCAGCGCGCTCGTTTCCGCCTCCAGCTGCTGCGCCCGCGCCTGCTCGGCGTGCAGCTGCGCGAGCAGATCCTCCTCGCGCGCGGCGTGCAGCTGGACGCGTTCCGCGATCTCACGCTCCAGCGCCGCCTGGCGCTGGCCGCGCTGACTGATCACCGCCTCGCGGTCTCCAAGCATCGATTCGAACACCTGGCGGCGGCCTTCGACGTTCTGCAGATTCTCGCGGAAACGCTCTGCCAGCGCGCGCGCGTGTGCCAGATCGGACTCGAGCGTGCGCAGGCGTCGCGACTGGGCCTGGCGTTCCCTGAGCGCGGCGCTGGCCGACGCATCGTGTGATTCGATCGCGGCGTGCGCTGCCGCGGCTTCCTCGCGCGCGGCCTTGAGGTCGGCGCGCAGCCGGTCGCGCTCAGCGGTGACCGCCGCGTATTCGCCGCCGACCGTCGCATTCTGCGACTCGAGCTCGGCGATGCGCCGGTCGCGCAGTCCGACTTCGCGCTCGAACATCGACAGCTGCTCGCTCTTGCGATTGAGCAGCTGCTCCAGCTCGCGCAGATTGGTCGTCAGATTGCCAAGATTCTGTTCGAGCTGACCGCGACGCTCGGTGACCGAGGCCAGATCGGAGCGCAGCGCGCCGATCTCCGCGTCCCGCAGGCTCTGTTCGAGTCGCAGCTCATGGGTCGCATCGTCCGGACGAGCCAGGTCGGCCGCTGTTGGCCGAGCGGCCGCGGAGTCGCGGTTCGGGGTCGGCGCACGCGCGCCGCCCGGCGCCGCCGACCACGTATCCGTGGCACCCAGCGGGTCGTCGGCACCGACCAGATTGGCAGCCCCGGGCAGGATCGGGAGCTCTGCGGTCTCTTCCAGGTCCACCGTGGTGGGGGTCTCGCGTCGCGTCGCCATCAGATCACCTTGAGCCGGGTCTACGCCAGACCCAGAAACTGTCGTAACCGTCCCGCCTGGCGCTCGAAGTCAACGCCCTCGTGCCCACTGGCATCCGCCGCGCGCAGATCGATCACCAGCGACGGCTGGCGCAGCAGGCGGGCCTCGCTTTTTACCGACTCGGTATCCGGCGACAGCACCACACGCCCTACCTGGGTCGGGCGCTGCTGGGCGATCGCGAGCGCGATCGCAACACCGCTCTCGTGCGCCAGCAAGTCGATATGTCGCAACAGCAGCGAGTCGATCAGGTCGCCGAGCGCGGCCGCAAGATCGGCGCTGGTCGCAGGCGCGGGTACCGGATCGGACTCGCCGCATCCCGGCAGATCGGGCGCGTACACGCAGCGGTCACGGCCCAGCGGCTTGAGCAATGGGCGAAAGAACCGCCCCGAGCCCGGCGCACCGGCGATGCACAGCAGCGGCGTCGCCTCGTCAAAACCGCCACCGGCTGGAATCGCGTAATGCACGTGCAGTTGGCCGTAACGGCAGTCGAAGTAGGCGCGGCGCACGCGCGGCTCGGAGGGAGCGGGGAAAACGGCACGTTGAGCTCTGGTCATGCAGTAGGTCACCCTTCAATTTATGAGGCATGCGCCGCTCATCTGCGGCATGCGGCGCGCCAGTGGCGGCCCGCACCTGTCAGCACGGGCATTATTGCTGAATGCGCCGGCCCGCCATGCGACCCACTACCCAACTTCTGCGATCGCCCGAACCGCTGTGCAGTGTCGGGTGGGGCCGTCGGGGCTACCCGGAGCCACTGCGAGCGTCAGCGACCCGCGCGGCGCCCGCGCCGCCTCGATCGCGCGGTAGCCGCGAGCGCACTAATTTAACATAATGTAACCGAATTATGTTATGGCCGGGCTAGTAGCCGCGATCGCCGGGGTCGGCATGCAGATAGTGCAGGAACCGATGCACCAGCGGGGCGAACACGATCGCGCTCGTGGCCAGCACGGCGATGCCTGAATACAGCGCGTAGCTTGCGGCAAAGAACTTGCCGGCCCAGGTATCCGGGGCGGCAATCGGCCCCATGCCGGACAGGATCATCGCGGCATTCTCGTAGGCATCGATCCAGCTGAGCCCGACCAGCCCGTGGTAGCCCGCCATGCCGATCATCAGCGAGATCGCGATCAGCGCCAGACCGATCGTTGCGCTGAACCCCACGCGGCGCAGAAACCGCGGCCATTGCAGCAGCGGCTGCGACAAACGTTCGTATTTACCCAATCGTTGCAAGCCGCTTCCGCGCCGCAGTCACCGGCGCTCATTGTAGGCCCGGCGCCTGCCGGGTTTCATGAGTGGACTTCGAGCGTGCTAGGCGGCGCCAAACTGCTTGAACCAGCCCAGCATCTGACTCCACGCGGCCTTCGCATCCTCGGCGTTGTAGCTCGGGCGGTAGTCGGCGTTGAAGCCGTGTTCCGCATCCGGGAACACCACCAGTTCGTTCTTGAGCTTCGAATTCTCGAGCGCTGCGCGCATCTGCTCGATGCTTTCCGGTGTGATGCCGCGATCCTTGCCGCCATAGAACGCGATCACCGGCGCCTTGAGCTCGGCGACGACGTCGATCGGATAGTGCGGCTGCAGCTCGGTCGCATCGCCGACCAACCGGCCATACCAGGCAGCGCCTGCCTTGAGATCCGGATTATGCGCGGCATACAGCCATACGATGCGCCCGCCCCAGCAGAAACCGGTAATCGCCAGCTTGCTGGTGTTGGCCTTGCCGGAGGCGCGCGCGTAGGCCACGCAGGCATCGAGATCGGACATGACCTGCGCATCCGGCACCTGCTGCACGATCGGCATCAGGGCCTTGATGTCGGTGAGGTTGTGCACGTTGCCCTGGCGCGCATACAGCTCGGCGGCGATCGCGAAATAGCCCTGCTTCGCCAGCCGCCGGCACAGGTCCTTGATATGCTCGTGCACGCCGAACACTTCCTGTACCACCAGCACGGTCGGAAAGCCGCTGCCTTTGGCCGGCATGGCGCGATAACCCGGCAGCTGCACATCGTTCGTCGGGATCTTGATTTCGCCGGCCGTGAGGCCGGCACTGTCGGTGGTGATCACGGCCTGGGCATTGACCGGCTGCACGGCCAGTGCAAACCCGGACGCCAGTGCCGTGACCACCAGCTCACGGCGCGAGAATTCGAGCGGCGGCATCACATTACGGACGTCCGGATGGAAGTTGGCGGCCATGTGATTCCTACGGGGTGGAAGACAGTTCCTACTGTGCAACGATCGCGGTTGCCGATGCAACTCGGCCCCATCGGCCTTCGGGACTTGGGAACCGTCCGGTTGACGCGGCGCGGTAACAGATGGTCGGATGATCTGATGCCCGCGATGCGCCTGCTCGTGTTCTCGATCCTGCTCTGCGGGGCCTCTGGGCCCATCGCCGCGCAGATCAGTAGCTCCACTCCGAGCGATTCGTCCTCGCCGGTCGAGCAGCGCACCGGCGGCCCGTTGCCGACCGACGAGGAACTCGAGGCCGCAGGCGCGCGCATCGGCGACATCGAGATCGACACCATCCAGATTTTCGACCTGACCAACCCCGAGGACAACAATTGGCTGTTTCGCACCGCCGATCACCTGCACAAGGGCACGCGGGTTTCGGCGATCGCCGCGCAGCTGCTGTTTCGCCGCGGTGACCGGTACTCGCGCCGGTTGCTCGACGAGACCGCGCGCAACATTCGTTTGAATTCGTCGTTTCTGCGCGAACCGATCATTCGCCCGACCCGCTACCACGACAATGTGGTCGACATCGTGGTCATCACCCACGACGTCTGGACCCTGCAGCCGGCTCTCAACTTCAGCCGCAGTGGTGGTACCAACACCACCAGCATCGACATCTCCGACGCCAATATTTTTGGTTACGGCAAGTACATCGAGGTCGGCCACGGCCAGAACGTCGATCGCAGCAGCACCTTTCTGAGCTGGAGCGATCCGAACGTCTGGGGCAGCCATTGGACCGATGGCGCCCTGTATTCGAGAAATTCCGACGGCACGGTGTGGGGCGTCGGCACCGGTCTGCCGTTCTATTCACTTGAAGCCCGCAGGGCTGGCGGTGCCGACATCGGCGACAACCACAGCGTCTTCACCCGATATCGACTCGGTCAGCAATACGACGCCTACGACGATGACCGGAAAACCGCCGATCTGTATATCGGCGATGCCCTGGGTGTGACCGATCTGTGGACCGAGCGGCTGCTGCTCGGCTGGCGGGTCGATCGCAGTCACTTCGGCAGTTCGCCGAAGCAGACGATCCCGCTCGTGGCGCCGCTGCCGCAGGACCGCAATCTGTCGTACCCGTTCGCGCGCATGCAATGGATCGAGAATACTTATGCGACGATTCGCGACCTCGACCTGATCGCACGCACCGAGGATGTGCATTTCGGCCTCGATGCCAGTGTCGGACTAGGCGTGGCGACACCGGCCTTCGGCTCCGACCGCAACTCGCTGCTGGCCGATACCGAGATCAACTACGGCTGGCAGTTCGGCGATACCCAACTATTGTTTCTCAGCAGTCGTCTGTCCTCGCGTTTCGAGGACGGCGCGTTGCACGACGCGATCATCACCTGGACTTCCAGCTATTACCTGGCCACCAGCGAATACACCCGCATGCTGGTGCGCCTGAGTGGCGATGCCGGCCACAATCTCGACGGCGATCACACGCTGCAACTCGGTGGCGATACCGGCCTGCGCGGCTATCCGCTGCGCTATCAGAACGGCAATCAGCGCGCGCTGTTCACGGTCGAGGAGCGGCTGTACACGAATTATTATCTGTTTCGTCTGGTCAATGTGGGAGCCGCGGCGTTCTACGACATGGGCCGCACCTGGGGCACGACACTGGTGCCCACGCCGCAGCTCGGCCTGCTCAAGGACGTGGGCCTGGGTCTGCGGCTCGGCAATCAGCGCTCGTCATTCGGCAGCGTGATCCACATCGATCTGGCGGTGCCGCTCGACCGCCCGCCGAGCAGCCGCCCGCCGACCATCAGCTCGCTACAGTTCCTGGTGAGCACCCAGCAGAGCTTTTGAGCGACTCGCGTGCCGCTCCGGCCGCGTCGCGGCGGCTGGTCGGCTAGAACATACCCGCCGGATCGATCTCGCCGGGCGCGGCGTCCTGCGGCCGCGCTGCGATGTAGTCGCCGGTGATCATCGCGTCATAGCCCAGCCCCGGCCCGACCATCGGATAGACGCCGGCGTCCGGATCGATGATGACCTCGAGGAACGCAGGTCCGCTGTAACTCAGGAAGTCGGCCACCACCGCCGGTACATCGCGTTTGCGATCGAGGCGTCGCGCCCACTGAAAGCCATCGGCGGTCGCGGCGCGGATGAAATCCTTCTTGTGCAGCGACTTGTCGCTGCCCGACAGCCGGCCCTTGAAGAACAGCTTCTGCCACTGCTTGACCATGCCGTCCCCGAAATTGTTCAGCACCACGACTTTGATGGGCAGATCGTAGGTGGTCGCGGTCTCGAGCTCGCCGATGTTCATGCGTATGCTGGCGTCGCCGTCGAAATCGATCACCAGCCGGCCGGGGTTGGCGAACTGCGCGCCGATCGCCGCCGGCAGACCGAAGCCCATCGTGCCCATGCTGCCCGAAGTCAGCCACAGTCGGGGCTCGCGGAAATCGAACATCTGCGCCGCCCACATCTGATGCTGGCCGACACCGGTCGCGATGATGGCCTCGCCGCGAGTGTGCCGGTTGATCTCTTCGATCACATAGTGCGGCTGCACCAGCTCGCTATCGCGGTCGTAGTTCATCGCGTGCGCCCGCTTGAGCTCGGCGAGGGCGGCCCGCCAGGCGGAGAAATCGGCCTTGAACCCGATGCGCGAGCCATACGCGATCACGGCCCGCAGCGCCTCGGGCAGCAGGCCGACATGGCTCCAATACGCGCTCTTGACCTTGTTGATCTCGGCCGGATCGACGTCGAACTGCGCAATGCGACGCGCATTGCGCGCGAACTTGCGCGGGTCGCCGGCGACGCGATCATCGAAGCGCGCACCGACTGCGATCAGAAAATCACAGTCGTCGGCTGCATAGTTGGCAAACGCGGCACCGTGCATGCCGAGCATGCGCATCGACAGCGGATCGGTGGTATCGATGGCGCCGATGCCCATCAACGTGGTGACCACCGGAATGCCGAACGTGCGCGCGAATTCGGTCAGCGCACCGGCGGCCGCGCCGTTGACGACGCCGCCACCGGCATAGATCAACGGTCGCTTCGATTCCGACAGCAGCTGCAGGAATTTCGCCGCCGCGGGCTCGGCCAGCGTGCTCGCAGTCAGCTCGCGCAGTCGCGCCCGGTAGCCGGGGATCGCCAGCTGGCCTTCGCCCTGGAACACGCCGAGCGCGGTCTGCACGTCCTTGGGTATGTCGACCACCACCGGGCCCGGCCGGCCGGTGCGCGCAATCTCAAAGGCCGAGCGCATGGTCGCTTCCAGGCGCGTCGGCTCGGTCACCAGCAGCACATGCTTGGCGATCGAGCCCATCAGCGAGGCCACCGGGGCCTCCTGGAACGCATCGGTGCCGATCGCGGCCCGGGCGACCTGGCCGCAGATCACGACGATTGGCACCGAATCGGCCATGCAGTCGCGCACCGGCGTCACGGTGTTGGTGGCGCCCGGTCCGGAGGTCACCAGGCAGACCCCGACCTTGCCGCTGGCGCGGGCGTAGCCAGCCGCCATGAAGCCCGCCCCCTGTTCATTGGCCGGGACGATCAGGGGTACCTGGCGGCCACCGCAGCTCTTCTGCACCTCATTGAAGGTGAAAACGGCATCGTAGGTCGGCAGGATGGCGCCACCGCTGTAGCCAAAAATGGCGCCCACGCCCTCGTCCGAGAGCACCTGGACGATCATTTCCGCACCCGTCATGGCCTTGCCGGCCAGGGGGTGTTTGCCGTGACGCGCGATGGTTGCGAGGTCGTTCATAGGGAATTTCCGCTTTCTACAATAGCCGAGCCGACCGGCAATTGGCTATTCTGCATCGCCCGGCGGCTCCGGCTCAGGACTCATGCGACACATTATCGGCATTCTGCTGCAGAACGAGGCCGGCGCGCTGACACGCGTCGCGGGCATGTTCTCCAGCCGCGGCTACAACATCGAATCGCTGTCGGTGGCGCCGACCGACGACCCGACGGTATCGCGCCTGACGCTGGTGACCAGCGGCTCGGACGCGGTGATCCAGCAGATCGCCAACCAGTTGAAGAAGCTGGTCGATGTCGTCAGCGTCGAAGACATGACGCGCGGCGAGCACATCGAGCGCGAGCTGGTGCTGCTGAAGCTGCGCCTCGAACCATCGCGGCGCGACGCCGTGCGCGGCTACGTCGCGCGCACCGGCGGGCGGGTCCTCGACCCTTCGAGCGAGTGCTTCATCGTCGAGCTGCTCGGCAGCGAGGCCGAGATCAACGGCTTCATGCGCGAGCTGGCGACCCACGCCGAACTGTTCGAGGTGGTGCGCAGCGGCGCGCTCGGCATCAGCCGCAGCCAGCGTTCGCTTCGTGTGGTCGAGTAAGGATTCATAGCTACCCCTAAGAGGTAGTGGGTTAAATAGCGCGTTTTTTTGTAATAAAAAAACGCGCTATTTAACCCACTACCTCTTAGCGATCGTTAAGCGCCCTTGCTCGCAACTTCAGGGATGAGAACGCTGGCTCCGACGGTGCGCCGCATCTCCAGGTCGCTGTGTGCCTGCGCGGCATCGGCCAGTGCGTAGCGCTGTCCGATGTGCACCCGTAGCTTCTTGGCGCGCACCAGCGCGAACATCGCGCGCGCGGCGACTTCGAGCTCGTTGCGGGTCGCGATGTAATCAAACAGCGATGGCCGCGTCAGGAACAGCGATCCGCGGCGCGCGAGCTCGAGCGGTGCAATCGCCGGCGGCGGGCCCGAGGCGTTGCCGAAGCTCACCATCATGCCGCGCGGCCGCAGGCACGCGAGCGACTCGGCGAACGTATCCTTGCCGACCGAGTCGTACACCACGTCGGCCATGTGGCCACGCGTGTAGCTGCGCACCGACTCGACGATGTCGTCGCGCCCGGCCAGGAACACCCGGTGACAGCCCTGCCGCTTCGCCATCGGAAGCTTGGCCTCGGCGCCGACGATGCCCATGACCTTGGCACCCAGGACCCGGGCCCATTGCGTCAGCAGCGAACCGACGCCACCGGCGGCAGCATGGACCAGCAGGTAATCGCCGCGGCGCACCCGATAGGTGCGGCGCAGCAGATATTCGGCGGTCAGTCCCTTGAGCATCAGGGCCGCGGCCTGCTCGTCGCTGATGCCGGGCGGTAACTTGACCACGTGGTCCGCGGCAATGTTGCGGTACTCGCTATAGGCGCCGGCTGCCGCCAGCACGTAGGCCACGCGCTGGCCAAGCCTTACGCCGCGCACCCCGGACCCGAACGCCACCACGATGCCGGCGGCCTCGCGGCCGGGAGTTTCCGGAAGCGGACGCGGATACAGGCCGCTGCGATCATAGATGTCGATGAAATTGACGCCGATCGCGGTGTGACGCAGCTGCAGCTCGCCCCGAGCCGGGGCCGGTAGTTCCAGGCGCTCCCATTTGAGCACGTCGGCGCTGCCGTGCTCATGAAACACAATCGCATTGGTGAATTCGGACCGCATGCAGCAACTCTTCATTAAAGGTGCGGCCGGAATGTCCACCGCCTTCCAGCCCGCCGGCGACCGCACCCTTCCGGTCTGGCGGCGCATTATTCCACTATTTCTAGAGTGCCGCGTTATCGGTCTCACCGGTGCGGATGCGGATCACGCGATCGATCTCGGTAATGAAGATCTTGCCATCGCCGACCTTGCCGGTCTTGGCAGCCTTGAGCACCGCCTCCACGACCTGGTCGAGCAGCTCAGCCCGGACCGCGACTTCGACCCGCGTCTTCGGCACGAAATCCACCACGTACTCGGCGCCACGGTAGAGTTCGGTGTGGCCGCGCTGCCGGCCGAATCCCTTGACCTCGGTCACGGTCATGCCCGACACGCCGATCTCCGACAGTGCGGCCCGGACGTCATCGAGCTTGAACGGTTTGATAATTGCGGTAATCAGTTTCATACGAGAGCTCCCGCCTCCATTCTTGTTGGTTGCGCCATTATGGCGAAACGAAAGTGCACCTTTCGTGCCATTGCGCTCCGCCCCAATTGTGCCGCCTGAGTGCCATTTCCGCCCATGGGCCGCCGGCCATGGCACCAAATCGGCGCTCGTCGCCCCAGACTACGCCCGCCGATAGTGCCTTGCGCGGCCTGCGCGCGGGCCACATTAGCGCAACACCACCAGCAGGTCCTTGGCATCGATCTGGGCGGCCGGCTGGACCAGCACTTCGGCCACCTCGCCTTCGACCTCGGCGCGCACCGCCGCCTCCATCTTCATCGCTTCGATGGTCACCACGACATCGCCCCGCTTGATCTTCTGCCCCACCGCGACGCTGACCGTAGCCACCGAGCCCGGCATCGGTGCGCCGATGTGGCGTGGATTGCCCGGATCGACCTTGCGTGGCGGGGCTCGTTTGGGTGTCTGGCTGCGGTCCGTGACGCGGATCGAACGCGGCTGGCCGTTGAGTTCGAAGAACACCGTTCGCGTGCCGTCTTCGTGCGGGTCGCTGCGCGTCACGTAGCGCACGATCAAGGTCTTGCCGCGTTCCAGATCGACGCTGATCTCCTGTCCGGGCTCCATGCCATAGAAGAACACCGGGGTCGGCAGGATCGCGACATCGCTGTAGCGCCGACGGTCCGCGGCGTACTCGATGAATACCTTCGGATACATCAGGTAGGAGGCGAATTGCCGGTCGGTCACCGGCCGCGCGACCCGCTCGCTGGCCTCGGCGCGCAGCTTGTCGAGGTCGGCCGGCGGCGATTCCAGGCCCGGCCGGTTCTTCAGCGGCGCGCTGCCCTGCAGGACCTTGCGCTGCAGCTGCGGTGGAAAGCCGCCATAGGGCTGACCCAGATCGCCGCGAAACAGCTGCACCACCGACTCGGGAAAGGCGATCTCGGTATTCGGGTCGAGCACCGCCTGGCGGGTCAGGCCGTTGGTGACCATCAGCAGTGCCATGTCGCCGACGACTTTGGAGGTCGGGGTCACCTTCACGATGTCGCCAAACATGTCGTTGACCTCGGCGTAGGTGCGGGCGACGTCCGGCCAACGCGTATCGTCGATGCCAAGCGCGCGCGCCTGCTCGCGAAGATTGGTGTACTGACCCCCCGGCATGCCGTGCACGTAGACTTCCGAGGTCCCGGCACGGTTGTCGCTTTCGAACGCGGCGTAGCCCTTGCGCACCTGCTCCCAGTAGTGCGACAGGGCACGCAGCTGCGCGGTGTCGAGCCCCGGGTCGCGCGGACTGTAGCGCAGCGCGGCCGCGATCGAACCGAGGTTCGGCTGCGACGTGAGGCCGCTCATCGAGTCCATCGCGCCGTCCACGGCATCGGCGCCGGCGGCAATCGCCGCGAACACGCTGGCGGCCGCGATGCCGCTGGTGTCGTGGGTGTGAAAATGCACCGGCAGGCCGGTCTCATCCCTGAGCGCCTTGACCAGATCGTAGGCAGCACGCGGCTGGCACAGCCCGCCCATGTCCTTGATGCCGACGATGTGCGTGCCGGCGCTCTTGAGCTCGCGCGCCAACCGCACGTAGTAGTCGAGCGTGTACTTGCGCTCGTTCGGATTGCAGATGTTGCCGGTGTAGCAGATCGACGCCTCGCACAGCCGTCCGCTCTCCAGCACCGCGTCGATCGCCACGTGCATGTTCTCGACCCAATTCAGCGAGTCGAAGATCCGGAACAGATCGATGCCCGCGGCGGCCGCCTGGCGCACGAAATACTGCACGACGTTGTCGGGGTAGTTGGTGTAGCCGACCGCGTTGGCGGAACGCAGCAGCATCTGCAGCAGCAGATTCGGCATCGCCTCACGCAACCGCTCGAGCCGTTCCCAGGGATCCTCCCTCAGGTAGCGCATCGCCACGTCGAAGGTCGCTCCGCCCCAGCACTCGACCGAGAACAGCTGCGGCAGCAGCGCCGCATAGGCGGGCGCGACCGCCACCATGTCGATGGTGCGCATCCGCGTCGCCAGCAGCGACTGGTGCGCATCGCGCATCGTCGTGTCGGTCAGCAGCACGCGCTCTTCCGAGCGCATCCATTGCGCGAACCGCTCAGGCCCGAGCTCATCGAGGCGCTGCTTGCTGCCTGCGGGCGGCGTTGCGCCGCGCGCCACGCCGGCGGGTGGCCGCGGCGGGCGCACCAGCGTCAACCGCCCCGGCACCGCGCGGCCTTTGATCTGAGGATTGCCGTTGACCACGGTGTCGGCGAGGAAGCTCAGGATGCGCGTCGCGCGGTCGCGCCGCACCGGCGAGCTGAACAGCTCCGGCGTCTGGTCGATGAAGCGCGTGGTGTATTCGCCGCGCTCGAAACTCGGGTGGGTAATGATCTGGTCGAGGAAGCGCAGGTTGGTGGTGACGCCGCGAACGCGAAACTCCCACAGCGCCCGATGCATGCGCGCGATGGTCTCCGCCGGCGTCGGCGCCCAGGTGGTCACCTTCACCAGCAGCGAGTCGTACCAGCGCGTGATGATGGCGCCGGTATAGGCGGTGCCGGCATCGAGCCGCACGCCGAAGCCGGCGGAACTGCGGTAGGCGGTGATGCGGCCGTAGTCCGGGGTGAAATTGTTCTCCGGATCCTCGGTGGTCACTCGGCACTGCAGCGCGTGCGAATGGATACATATCTGGTCCTGGGGCGGCACGCCGCTGGCGCTGTCGCCGATGCGCGCACCGTCGGCGATGCGGATCTGCGCCTTGACCAGGTCGATGCCGGTGGCGCATTCGGTGACCGTGTGCTCGACCTGGATGCGCGGGTTGACTTCGATGAAATAGAACTGGCCGCTGTCCGCGTCCTGCAGGAACTCCACCGTGCCGGCATTACCGTAGTTCGCGGCGCGGCCGATCGAAAGCGCTGCCGCGCACAGTGCCGAGCGCTCGGCATCGGTGAGGAACACCGCCGGCGCGCGTTCGACCACCTTCTGGTTGCGCCGCTGCACCGTGCAGTCGCGTTCGTACAGGTGCACCAGATTGCCGTGGCTGTCGCCGAGGATCTGCACCTCGAGGTGACGCGCGCGTCGCACCAGGCGCTCGTGGTAGACCTCGTCGTTGCCGAACGCGGCGCGCGCCTCGCGCCGCGCGACCGGCAGCAGCTCGTCCAGCTGCGTGTCGTTCTCGATCACGCGCATGCCGCGTCCGCCGCCGCCCCAGCTGGCCTTGAGCATCACCGGGTAGCCGACCTGCTGCGCCAGGCGGCGGCACTCGTCGATTTCGGCCGGCAGCGGCGGCGTTGCCGGCATCACCGGCACGCCGGCGGCGACCGCCAGGTGACGCGCCGCGACCTTGTTGCCCAGCACCCGCATCGTGTCAGGGCTCGGGCCGATGAAGATGATGCCCGCGGCGGCGCACTGCGCGGCGAATTCCGGGTTCTCGGACAGGAAACCGTAGCCCGGATGAATCGCATCCACGCGCGCTTCGCGCGCGACGCGCAGGATGTCCGCGATATCGAGGTAGGCGTCGATCGCGCCTTTGCCCTCGCCGACCAGATAGGCTTCATCGGCCTTGGTACGGTGCAGACTGAAACGATCTTCCTGCGAGTAGATCGCGACCGTCGGGATCGCCAGCTCATTGGCGGCACGCATCACCCGCACCGCGATCTCGCCGCGATTGGCGACCAACAGCCGATGAATCCTCTGCAGCACCCGCGTCTCTCCAGTCAAGGCAGCGCTGACTTGCAATTTTAATGCCGCGGGCGCCGCGCCGGCTGCGCCGTTCAATTAGCCAGATAGGCCGCCAGGTAGTCCTCGAAGCTGCCCCGCTGTGATGTCTCGATCGCGCGCTGCGCTTCGAGCGACTCCTGCACCTCGGCCTCGAACTCGCGCCAGCGTGCATCATTGCGCGGGAACGCACCGAGCATCTGCTCCTTGTGGGCGCGTGACAGGCGCAGCACCATCGCGGTGAAGCCCTGGCCGGATGCGCGCAGATCGCGCAGCAGCCGCGCCGATGGCGTCTGCTCGACATCCTCGAGCTTGGCCTGCTGCTCCCGCAGCGTCGCGCTGTAGGGCCGCTGCGGATGCCCGGCGTCGAGCAGCTCGCACACCGCCTGCATCGATTCGAGCAGTTCGGCCGCCCAGGTGCGCATCGGACGCGTGCGCCCGTCGCGCTCCAGCGTCAGTCCCGGTGCGCGCCCGAAGCGCGCCACGCGCAGGTGATTGCGGTCGATGGCTTCCTCCTCGGCGCCGTCGATCGGCGGGCTGTCCTTGAACAGCAGTAACAGACAGAAGGCTTCCAGGAAGTACAGCTTGCGCAGATTGACGCCGACCGGATCGTAAGCGCTGTTGTCGAGCGTACGCACCTCGACATACTCGACCCCGGCCCGCGAGAGCGCGGGGATGGTGCGCTCGCCGGCCCGCAGCGTGCGCTTCGGGCGCACGTAGCTGTAATACTCGTTCTCGATCTGCAGCACATTGCCCGACAGCTGCCGGTACTCGCCGTCGACCTTCACGCCCAGCGCGGCGAATGCCGGATGCGGCTGGCTGACCGCGCGTCGCAGATCGCGCAGATACTCCTCCAGCGTGTTGAACGACACCGTCCCGGCCGCCTGACTGCGATTGCGATAGCCGATATCGCTCATGCGCAGCGAAGTCGCCTCCGGTCCGATCAGGGTGTCGGCGCCCAGCGGCGTGAGCTGCGCGTCCTGGCGGCCCTGCAGAAACGAGCGACACAGCGCCGGTGATGCGCCGAACAGGTACGACACGATCCAGCCGTGGCGGCGGTAATTGCGCAGCAGGTCGAAATAGCGCGCCGAGACGAAATCCTGGCCACTGCTGCGCGACTGGCAGACCTCGGCATACAGGGGCCAGAACTGTTGCGGCACCGAATAATTGAAGTGCACGCCGGAAATGGCCTGCATCAGCCCGCCGTAGCGCACCAGCAGTCCGTGCCGGTAGATATATTTGATGCGCCCCTGGTACGAGTCGCCGAAACGCGCGATCGGCACCGCCTGGTCGCCGCCCAGGATGCAGGGCATCGAGGTGGCCCACAGCAGTTCCTCCCCGAGCTGTGCATAGACGAACTGATGCAGGTCGCCGAGATACTGCAGCAACGCTTCGTTGTCGTTGAAGGTCGGCGTGACCAGCTCGATCAGAGCCTCGGAATAGTCGGTCGTGATGTGCGGACTAGTCAGCGACGAGCCCAGGGAGCGTGGATGGGGCGTCTGCGCGACGTGACCATCGCCGGTTACGCGCAACGACTCGCGCTCGAGTCCGCGCCGGCCGCGCTCGATGAGCCGTTGCTCGCGGCTGTTCACCAGCGCGGCGAGTCGGCGCTCATACACGCGATCGACCCCGATGCCCGCCATCACCCCCTCCCTTGACCGCACTTTGCGCGCGCCGCTGATCCATTCGCCGCCCGCCGGGCCGCACCGGCCGCCAGGGCAGCCCATGCCGCACCGCGACTCGTCATCTTGCCTGTCCGGCCCGCGACGCCGCAATGCACGCTCATATACCCAGCTGCCATGAGCGAGGGCGTCATGAGTGACCGCGCCCATCCGGGCGTGGCATTCTAGGAGGTAAGCCGGAGCGTGCAGATGGCCGCGGCCACGTCGCAGACACGCGCAAAGGACAACGGAGATCCAATCCATGCAGATCGGAAGCACCACCAGACGCGTAGCAATCATCGGCGGGGTCCGCACCCCGTTTGCACGCTCTCACGGCGCCTACGCCGGCACCGACAATCAGGAACTGCTGACCGCGTCGCTGCGCGCGCTGGTCGAGCGCTTCGATCTGCAGGGGCAGCGCCTCGGCGACGTAATCGGCGGCGCGGTGATCAAGCACGCCAAGGACTACAACCTGACGCGCGAATCGCTGCTGTCGACCGGCCTCGACCCGCAAACCCCCGGGCTCGACCTGCAGCGCGCCTGTGGCACCAGCCTGGAGGCGGCCATCCTGGTCGCCAACAAGATCGCACTGGGCCAGATCGACGCCGGCATCGCCGCCGGCGTGGACAACCTCAGCGACCCGCCGGTGGTGTATCCGCGATCCTTCCAGCAGCTGCTGCTGCGCGCGGCGCGCGGCCGCAGCTTCGGCGCACGGACCAAACCCTGGCTGGGTCTGCGCGCGCGCGACCTCAAGCCGGTACTGCCCGCGGTGGTCGAACCGCGCACCGGACTGTCGATGGGCCAGAGCTGCGAGCTCATGGTCAAGACCTGGAACATCACACGCGAAGAACAGGATCAGCTCGCCTACGAGAGTCACGTCAAGGCGGCCGCGGCCTGGCACGAGGGCTTCTATGACGACCTGGTGGTGCCGTTCCGCGACCTGAAGAGCGACAACAACGTTCGCGCCGACGCTTCGGTCGACAAACTTTCCAAGCTGCGGCCGGTGTTCGACGTCAATGGCGGCAGCCTCACCGCCGGCAACAGCACGCCGCTGACCGATGGCTCGGCCGCACTGCTGCTGGCCTCGGAGCAGTGGGCCGCGCAACACAAGTTGCCGGTGCTGGCCTACCTGCGTGCGGGCAAGACCTGGGCGGTGGATTTCGCCAGCGGCAAGGAGGGGCTGCTGATGGCGCCGGCGTACGCCGTGGCGTCGATTCTCAAGGACACGGGCCTGACGCTGCAGGATTTCGATTACTACGAAATCCACGAGGCCTTTGCCGCCGTGCCACTGTGCCTGTTCAAGGCCTGGCAGTCGCCCGATTACTGCCGCGAGCGCCTCGGGTTGCCGGGCCCGCTGGGCGCGATCGACAATTCGAAGCTCAACGTCAAGGGCGGCAGCGTCGCGATCGGACACCCATTCGCCGCCACCGGTGCCCGCATTCTCGCGGCGCTGACCAAACTGCTGTCGCTCGATCCGCAATCCAAGCGCGGCATCGCTTCGGCCTGTACCGCCGGCGGCATGGGCGTGACCGCGATCCTGGAGCGTGCATGAGTCGATACGAGACGCTCATGGCCCGCGACGGGCATGAGTTCACCACCTATATCGCCAAGCCCGCGGCCCGGGCGCGCGGCGCGGTGGTGATCGTGCAGGAAATCTTCGGCCTGTCGCCGTGGATACTGCGCGTGGCCGACAGCTATGCGGCCAAGGGCTACCTGACGGTGGCGCCGGCGCTGTTCGATCGCATCCGCCGCAATCTGGTGCTCGGCTATTCGCCGCCGGAGACGCAGCAGGCGTTGGGCTATCGCAAGCAGATCGACAGCGCCAAGGCGGTGCTCGACATCGCCGCGGCCGCCGCGATGGCCCGCCATGTCGGCCGGGTCGCGGTCATTGGCTTCTGCTGGGGCGGCACGCTCGCCTGGGCGGCGGCCAGCGAAGTGCCGCTGGGCGCGGCGGTATGCTATTACGGCGCCGGTATTGCCAATCTGCTGCCCACGGTACCGGCGTGTCCGACCATGCTGCATTTCGGTGAGCAGGATAAAAGCATCCCGGTGAGCGACATTGATCGACTGCGCAGCGCCTTTCCGCAGGGTGTCTACCATCTGTATCCCGCCGGTCACGCATTCGCGAACGATGACCGCTCCGATCATTACAACGCCGAGGCCACTGCCCTTGCGCGTTCTCGCACCGACGCCTTCCTGGCGCAGCACATCGGCTAGGCACGGACGGTCGGTCCGATGCGCGTGACCGCATGAACGACTCGGTGCCAATGACCGCCGGCGCGGCTGCGGCCGGCGGCTTTGGCGTCGTGCTGGTCAACACCGGTACGCCGGACGAGCCGCGCAGCGGCGCTGTCGGCAGTTTCCTGCGCCGCTTCCTGTCCGATCCGCGCGTGGTCGAGCTGCCGCGTGTGCTGTGGTTGCCGCTGCTGTACGGCCTGGTGGTGCCGCTGCGTGCCCCGCGCAGCGCGCGCAAGTACCGGCAGATCTGGCAGCGCGAAGGCTCGCCGTTGCTGCTCAACACCTCGAAACTGCGCGCGGCGCTCGAGCGCGAGCTGACCGCATTGCGGGGCGACGTCCGGGTCGAACAGGCCTTCCTCTACTCAGCGCCGTACGTGCGCGACACCCTCGAGGCGATGCGCAACGCCGGCATCCGCCGGCTGATCGTGCTGCCGTTGTTTCCGCAGAGCAGCGGCAGCACCACCGGCGCCGTCTACGACCAGGTGGCGGCCGCGCTGCGCACCTGGCGCGCGCTGCCCGAGCTGCGCTACATCGCGGGCTATCACGCGGAACCCGATTACATCGGCGCACTCGCCGCCAGCCTCGCCGAGCACTGGCGACTGCACGGACGCAGCGGCCATGTGCTGCTGTCGTTTCACGGCATTCCTCAGTCCTATGTCGCCGGTGGCGATCGCTACGCCGATGAGTGTCGCCAGACCGCGGCGCAGCTCGCAGCCGCGCTCGATCTGGCGCCGCGCGACTGGAGCCTGAGCTTCCAGTCGCGCTTCGGCGCCAACCGCTGGCTGACCCCGGCCACCGATCGCAGCCTGCGCGAGCTGCCTCGCCGCGGCATTCGCGCCGTCACCGTGCTGTGCCCGGGGTTCGCGGCCGACTGCCTCGAAACGCTCGAGGAGATCGCACTCGGCGGCCGCGGCATCTTCCTGCACGCCGGCGGCGAGCGCTTCGACTACGTGCCGGCGCTCAACGGCCGCGCCGATCACGCCGGCGCACTCGCACGGCTGATCCTGCGCAGCAGCGCCGACTGGCCGGCAGCCGCAGCCCCGGCCGCGCTGCTGCGCTGACAGCGCCGTGCCGAAGTTGCCGCGCTGATGTTCGGCCGCCTGCTGGAGCTCGGCATCGCCACGCCCGACATCGCCGCGTCGGTGCAATTCTATGAGCGCCTGGGCTTCAGGCAGCTGATCACGGGCGACGCCTGGTCGCATCGCTACGGCGTGCTCGGCGACGGAAGAATTCACCTCGGCCTGCATGAGCGCGCCATGCCTTCGCCGGCGCTGACCTTCGTGCTGCCGCAGCTGGCGAGGGCGCAGTCGCGGCTGCGCGCCGCGAAATTCGAGCCGGAGCTGGCCGCGCTTGGCGAAGACGGCCTGCATCAGCTGCGCCTGCGCGACCCGGGCGGACATGCGGTGATGCTGCTCGAGGCGCGCACCTATTCGCCGGCGGCCCCGGGCACGGCACTGCAATCGCTGTGCGGCTATTTCTCGCATCTGAGTCTGCCGCAGGCCGACTACGAGGCGGCGCGCGCTTTCTGGGAGCGCGCAGGATTCGTGGCGCTGACCGAGGAGGATCAGCCGTTTCCTCATCTGCCGTTGACCAGCGATCACCTCGATCTGGGTTTTCATCAGCGCCGCACCTTCGATGCGCCACTGCTGGTGTTCGAATGCGCCGACCTGCCGGCCACCCTCGCGCGACTGCGCGAGCGCGGAATATCGCTGTCGGCGGCGCTGCCGCGCGGCCTTGGCAGCGGGCACAGCGCCCTGATCGAGGCGCCCGAGGGCACCGCGCTGTTGCTGCTGCAGGCGGTCGATTGACGGAAAGCGCTATGACGCTTCAGTCGCCCGCGCGCTGCGCCACCAGCCGATAACGCACGTGCATGCGATCGGCGACGCGCAGCGCGCCGAGCGCGACACTGTAGGGCGTGAGGCCGAGCTGGGCATGCGTCAGATCGAATTCGCCGCTCGCGATCAACTGCTCCGGCGAGCGCTCCAGCGCCAGCGGCACATCGACCTGTACCGCGTGGTCGCGCACCACGATCCGCGCGCTCAGGTGCAGGCCGTCGCTGTCGCTGCGGATCTGCTCCGACTGCAGATGGATCGCGGGGAACTGCGCTGCATCGAGCAGCTGCGGGCCGAGCATGTGATCACGTGTCCCCGCTATCGCAACGTCGTCGAGTCTGGTCTGAAACTCCGCGCCTTGCGCGGCCCGCCGCTGCGGCTCATCCACGCTCAATGCGGCGACCGGAAAATCGAGCTGCCAGCTGCTTTGCGTTGGATCGGTCGCCAGGCTGATTTCACCGGCGAGTTGCCGCACGGCAACGACATGGTTGTGTCCCAGATTGGCCATGCGCCCGTCGCGATAGACCAGGATCAACACCTCCGATTGCCCGCCGTCAATCCGGTAACGCGCGGCGCCCGCGGGCACGGCGGCAGCCGCGGCAGGCGCGGCCGGCGCGGCCTGCGGCCGCGGCGCCGGGATCGAGCGGCATGCGGCAATGCACAGCGTCGCCAGCAGTGCGATAGCGGGCGTGAGCCGCGAACTGCGAATGATTCCGGTTCGCGTGGCGCGACTGCCTTGCGAGGCGACCGCCGACTCGAGCGGCGCCGTGGCTGGCGGTTGCGAGGGCCGGTATGCGAGCATAGCGTTGTCCATGATTCGATCTGAAGAATACCGCAGCTGCAGGCGTCGCTTCAGCGCCCGTCACGCACTAGAATGGACGCCTCTGCTACCACCCAACCGGCCTTAACGGGCCGCTTAAAGGATGCATCGATGAGCGAACCCATCTCCCATTCACGTCGCGACGCCCTGAAGCAGTTTGTGATGCTGTGTGGCGCAGCCGGTGCGCTGCGATCGGCGCAGGCGGCCGAGTTGCCGCACCTGTCGCCGACCGAACCGACCGCGCAGGCCCTGGCCTACCACGACGATGCCAAAACGGTCGACGCCAAGCAGTTTGCGACCTATCAACCGGGACAGATCTGCAGCACCTGCCTGCAACTGCAGGGTAACGCCGGTGACGCCTGGCGGCCGTGCAATATCTTCGCCGGCAAGCTGGTGAACGCGAACGGCTGGTGCAAGGTCTGGGTGAAGAAGGCCTGAGGGCGTAGAGCCCAGCGGCACGTCACCGCGATCGGCTCAGCCGATGCGCGTGGCACGCGCGAGGCGTTCGGCCTGACGGCGCAGCAGGCTGCCGAAGCCATGAGCATTGCAAAACGCAGCGACGCGTTCCAGATCCGGGGCGCGTCGCTGCAGATCGGCGGCGGCGAGCCGCGGGCTGGCCGCGTCAATCGGCGCATCGCAGACGATGCGCGTCAGCGAGCGCGCCAGATAGGCCGCTTCGCGATGTAGTCTCAGGCGCTCGGGCAACGCCGCCGCACCGCGCAGCGGCAGAGCGACGATTGCATCGAGGCCTTCGAACAGTTCCTCGAGCGTCGCAAACAGACTCATCAGCGCCGCGGCGGTCTTCGGACCGACGCCCGGCACTCCAGGCACGTTATCGACGCTGTCACCGCGCAGTGCCAGGTAGTCGGCCATGCGCTCGGGCGGCACGCCGAAGCGCGCCGCGATCTGCTCGTAGCGATACTCGGCGGCGCCGCCGTAATCCCAGAACACATCGCCGGGCCAGATCAGCTGCGCCAGATCCTTGTCCCGGGACACCACGGTCACCGGCAGTCCGTCGTCGCGACAGCGTTGCGCCAGGGTGCCGATCAGATCATCGGCCTCGTACTGGTCGCTGGCGAATTCGGCGACTCCGAGGTGCCGGCAGAACTCACGGCACAGCGCAAACTGGCGCTTGAGCGCGTCGGGCGCAGCCTCGCGATTGGCCTTGTACGGCGGATAGAGCTTCTGGCGAAAGCCATTGCCGTGGCTCTCGTCGAACGCCACCGCGACATAGCGTGGCTGGCGTCGCTCGAGCAGGTCGCTCAGAAAACACGCGAAGCCGTACAGTGCCTGGGTCGGATTGCCGTCGCTATCGGCGATCTCGGACGGCAGCGAATGCCAGGCGCGGAATACGTAGACCGAGGCATCGATGAGGTAGACCACGAGCCTTCGGGCTTGATGGAATCAGCCGAGCCAGCGCGCGATGCGATCGTGCAGCGGACTGTGACGCGGGAAGTGCGCCAGCAGGTATTCCATCTGATCGGCGAGCACCCGCCGACCCTTGAGAAAGATGTACTCGGCATAGGTCGGCGTGAAGGGCACTGCGATCAGCTGCATCTTGGCCTGTTCGGGCGTGCGCCAGGCCTTCTCGTTGTTGCAGCGGCGGCAGGCCGCGACCACGTTGGTCCAGACATCGAGGCCGCCCTGGCTGAATGGACGCACGTGATCGCGCGACAGCTCGCGGCTGGCAAAACGGCCCGCGCAGTACATGCACAGGTAGGCGTCGCGCCGGAACAGGGTTTCGTTGTTGAGCGGCGGCACGTAGTCGTGGCGGGTATTGCCGGGATTGCCGGTGTGGCCGACGGTGGCGACGATGGAGCTGACTTCGAGCATCGTGCGCCGGCCGCTGCGGGCGTTGACACCCCCATAGAGCCGATACAGCAGCGAACCGCAGCTGTAGGCAATCTGCTCCTGATGATAGAGCCGTGCCGCCTCGCGGTAGTCGATCCATTCGAGCGGCATCCCGGCCACATCCGTGCGCAGCACCATCTGCGACAACCCGTGCACAGCGTTCTGCGCCAGGAACGTCACATCTGAGTCGGCATGCACGGTATCGACACTCATGATCTGTAAGATACGGCAAGATTGTGCGAGAATTCAACGATTAAGCATTTTTATCGTGCGTGCTGTTCTACGCGCGCAACAGCGCCCGTAAAAGCGTGGCTATTGTAGGGAGATCCATATGCCAGTCACGATCGGCGGGCTTCGGGAGCGCGCGAGCGGGGAAACGCGCGTCAGTCTGGTCCCCGAGATCGCCGACAAATTCGCCGCGCTGGGGGCGCGGGTGCTGCTCGAACGTGGTGCCGGTGTCAGTGCCCAGTTCCCGGATGCGCTCTACAAGAAGGTCGAATGGGCCGACAGCGCCGAGGCGGTGCTCGCGGCGGCCGATATCCTGTTGACGGTGCAGCCACCGACGATCAGTCAGATCCAGGCCCTCAAGCCCGGCGCGGTGGTGATCGGCTTCATGCAGGCACACGCGCAATTGGACGTCGTGCGCGCGCTGCGCGACCGGCAGATCACCGCCTTCGCGATGGAGCTGGTGCCGCGCATCTCGCGCGCCCAGTCGATGGATGCGCTGTCATCGCAGGCGGCGATCGGGGGCTACAAGGCCGCGCTGATCGCGGCCAATACGCTCGATCGCTTCCTGCCGATGCTGACCACGGCGGCCGGCACCATCCGGCCGGCCACCGTGCTGATCATCGGCGTCGGCGTCGCCGGCCTGCAGGCGATCGCCACCGCGAAGCGGCTGGGCGCGGTGGTCGAAGCGTACGACGTGCGCAGCGCCACCCGCGAGCAGGTGAAGTCGCTCGGCGCCAAGTTCGTCGAGACCGGCGTCTCGGCCGAGGGCACCGGCGGCTACGCGCGCGAACTCACGGACGAGGAAAAGGCCAAGCAGCAGGAAGTGCTCGACTCGCGCATCGCGCTCGCCGACGCGGTGATCTCAACCGCCGCGATCCCGGGGCGGCGCGCTCCGCGCATCATCTCGCGTGCCGCCGTCGAGCGCATGAAGGCCGGCGCGGTCATCGTCGACATGGCGGCCGAGTCCGGCGGCAACTGCGAGCTCACGCAGGCCGGACAGACGGTGCTGCATCAGGGCGTGAAGATCGTCGGCCCGGTGAATCTGCCCGCGCAGCTCGCGTTTCATGCCAGCGAAATGTACTCCCGCAATCTTTACAATTTCCTGAAGCCGGCGCTCGGCAAGGACGCCGCGCTCGCGATCGACTGGCAGGACGAGGTGTTCGCGCAGTCGTGCCTGACGCACGCCGGTGCCATCAAACACGAACCGACGCGCAAGCTGGTGGAGGCAACATGACCGGAATCGTCGCACTGTACATTTTCATGCTGGCCGCTTTCACCGGCTACGAAGTGATCGCGCGCGTGCCGGTAATCCTGCACACGCCGTTGATGTCGGGCTCGAACTTCGTGCACGGCATCGTGCTGGTGGGTGCCATGGTCGCGCTCGGCAGCGCCACCACGCCGCTCGAGAAAAGCATCGGCTTCATCGGCGTGCTGCTCGCCGCCGGCAACGCGGTCGGCGGCTACGCGGTCACCGAGCGCATGCTGGAGATGTTCAAATCCAGCGGTGCCAAGGGCGGCAAGGGCGGCAAGGGCGGCGGAGCCAAGGGGTCGCACTGATGACCGAGCTTCACTTCAGCGCCGATGCGCTGATCCAGGCGAGCTACCTGGTCACCGCGTTCCTGTTCATCATGGGACTGAAACGCATGAGCTCGCCGGTGACCGCGCGCAGCGGCATCCTGTGGGCCGGAGCCGGCATGCTGGTGGCGACACTGGCGACTTTCTTCTACCCCGGCATGAGCAACTATCCGCTGATCATCGTGGCGGTTGCGATCGGCTCGGCGGTGGCCTGGATCAGCGGCCGGCGGGTCGCGATGACCAACATTCCGCAGATGATCGCGCTCTATAACGGCATGGGTGGCGGTGCCGCGGCGGCGATCGCCGCGGTCGAGCTGTATAGCGGCGGCCAGCAGAGCACCGCGGGCGCCACGCTGGCGGTGGTCGGCGGCATCTTCGGCGCCGTGTCCTTCAGCGGCAGCGTGATCGCGTTCGGCAAGCTGCAGGGGCTGATCCGCAAATCGCTGCGCTTCGGCGGCCAGCAGCTGCTGAACCTGCTGATCCTCGCGGCCGCGCTGGTGCTCGGCGGGCTCGTAGCCTCGGGGTTCAACGCGACGCCCGCGGTCGTCACCGGCCTGTTCGCCGCGGCGCTGGTGCTCGGACTGTCGATGACGCTGCCGATTGGCGGCGCCGATATGCCGGTGGTGATCTCGCTCTATAACGCGCTGACCGGACTGGCGGTCGCGTTCGAGGGCTTCGTGCTCGGCAACGCCGCGATGATCATCGCCGGCACCGTGGTCGGATCGGCCGGCACGCTGCTGACGCAGCTGATGGCCAAAGCGATGAACCGCTCGCTCGGCAATGTGTTGTTCTCCGGCTTCGGCGACACCGGCGCGGCCGCCACCGGCACCGAAGTCACCGGCAGTCTCAAACCGATCGAAGCCGCCGACGCCGGCGTGATGATGGCCTTCGCGCAGAAGGTGATCATCGTGCCCGGCTACGGCATGGCCGTGGCCCAGGCCCAGCACAAGGTCTGGGAGCTGTGCCAGCTGCTGATCGATCGCGGCGTCACGGTGCGCTTTGCGATCCATCCGGTTGCGGGCCGCATGCCCGGTCACATGAACGTGCTGCTGGCCGAGGCCGGCGTGCCGTACGACCTGATCGCGGACTTGGACGAGATCAACGCCGAATTCGAGACCGCCGATGTCGCGCTGATCATCGGCGCCAACGACGTGGTGAACCCGGTCGCGCGCAATGACAAGTCGAGCCCGATCTACGGCATGCCGATCCTCAATGCCGACAAGGCCAAGAACGTCATCGTGATCAAGCGCGGTCAGGGCGCGGGCTTCTCCGGCATCGAGAATGCGCTGTTCTATCTCGACAACACCCGCATGCTCTATGGGGACGGCCAGGCCGCGGCCGCCGCGCTGATCGGCGCGGTAAAGTCGGTCTGATCGCTTAACGTCGGGGCGTTACTGGCGGCGGAATCGCTGCAGGCGCTGCTCGCGCTGATGCTGCAGCATCTGTTGACGCTGCTGCGGCGTCGCGCGCAGCCAGCGCTCGCGCAGCTGCGCCCGCTGCTGCGGTGGCAGGCGGGAAAAGAAGCGGAAGTTCTGCCGCACGGCGCGCTGCTGTTCGGGCGGCAGGCTCTGGAAGCGCTGCCAGCGCTGTCGGATCAGCGCGCGCTGCTCGGGTGGCAGTCGCTGCCAGGTCTGGAAGCGCTCACGCGCGCGGCTGTGCTGCTCCGGCGTCATCGACAGCCAGCGCGACGCGCCGCTCGCGAGCGCCTGTTGCCGCGGTGCCGGCAAGCTGTCCCACTGTCCCTGGAAACGTCCGAGCAGCTGCTGCTGCGGCGCGGACAGCGACGACCAGGCAACGCCATCGGGCGGCGGCGGCGTCTGCGCCCCGCATGGTGCCGCGGCCGCCAGCAGCAGGCTCGCCAGGAGCGCGTGGCACCGGCTCATGGGCGACCTCCCGGCGTGCCGGAATCGGGCGGCGCGCTGTGCTGGGGCGGGGGGGTCGGCGGCGGTGCGCCCGCGGCGGGCGGCGGCCCGCCGGGCGCCGTGGCGCGCCGGGCAACCTGATCGATATCCGTGCCCGCCAGGTAGTCGTGCCAGTCCTTGTCCTCGGAGTCGACCGAGCCAAGGAACTCGAGCAGACCGTCGTCGACGGGATCATCGGCCGCCTGGCCGATTCGCAGCATCGCGAGGGCAGTCAAGCCAAGAACCACGGCGCCGGCACGGATCCTCACGATCCGACCGCCGGCGCCGTGGCGCCGACGGCTTCGGTGGCTGCCCATTCATAGAAATCATAGTCCAGGTCCTGATCGCCGTTGAGCGGAACCGCGTCGTTGTCGCTCAGCAGTTCGATGTCTTCCAGACCGCCACTGGGTACCGGGCTTTCCAGCGCGCTCCTACCGTGCGGCCCGTAGACCAGCAGCAGTGCCAGCACCGCGGCCACCGCCGCACCGGCCGGCACCCAACGGCGCGCGAACGACGGCGAGTGCGCATGCCGCGCCGCCAGTGCCGCGTGGCGCGCCTGCGTCAGACGCGAACGCACGGAGCCGGGCAGCTCGTCGGCGCTCTGCAGCAGCAGCGCGCGCGCGCGCTGCTCGAACTCGCTGCGGCCGACCTCGCTCTCTTCGCCGATCATGTGCGGAACTCTCCAAGCTTGGCGCGCAACGCCTGCAGCGCGCGGAAATAATGCGTCTTGACGCTGCCCTGCGAACATTTCATCGTCGCCGCGGTTTGCGCGACGTCGAGGCCCTCGAAGTTCCGCAGCAGGAACGCCTGGCGCTGGCGCGCCGGTAACGCGCCGATAGCCTGCTCCAGCACCGCCATCGCCTGGTCCGACTCCAGTTGCGCGGGCGGCTGCGGCGCCCGATCCACCGCCTGATCGATCGGATCGGCAGCGTCGTGTTCATCATCAGCGCGCCACGGCAGAAACGCCATCACGCGGCCGCGCACATTGCGCCGGCGCTGCACGTCCCGAACGCGATTCTCCAGGATGCGGTAGAACAGCGGCTTCCATTGCTCGGACGGGCGCGACGCATAGCGCGTACTGAGCTGCATCATCGCGTCCTGCACCACGTCGAGCGCATCGGCTTCGTGACGCAACGCGATCTGTGCGATCCTGAACGCCTTGCGCTCGACGCTCGCTAAAAACGTTTCGAGCGATCGCGCGGCATCCTGGGTCGTATCACGCAAATGGGCCTTCCCGGGCGGGATCAGTTCAGCCGTTTGAGCATCAAGACTAGCAAAGGCAACCATGCAACGGCATCCGTCCTGTCGGAGGCAACCTACATTGGCGTACAACGGCGTAACGACGGCATTGGTTGACAGCCGACCGATAGGCGAACCGCGCGGAGCGAAGGCCGTGAAATCATCCACTTGGCACACAGTGAGCGCATTTATTCGAGTTTCAGCCCCGCCCGGACCAGGCCAAATGCCGCGCTTTCTTTGTAACTAATTGATCATAATGCCTATCCCGGGCCGAATTCCGACCGCTCAAACGCCCAGCCGGGCCGTCGCGAGACGGCCAGGCGGCTGCCGCGCCGGCGGCTGTCCACAGACTTATCCACAGTGACTACGGACCACGGCGCGCCAGCCCGGGGTGTGCTGCGAGTCGCGATCGACGCGCCGCTGCGCAGCCCGTTCGACTACCTGCCTCCCGCAGGCCTACAGCCCGTCGAGGTGCCGCGTGGCGTACGGGTGCGGGTTCCGGTCGGGCAACGCGAGGCCATCGGCATCGTGGTCGATCACGCCGACCAGCCCTCGGTCAGCGCGAGCGCGCTCAAATCGGTGCGCGAGGTGCTCGACGCGACGCCCGTGCTCGATGCGGCGCTGATGCAACTGCTGCGTTGGGCCGCCGACTACTACCACCATCCGCTCGGCGAGGTGATCGCCGCCGCGTTGCCCAAGGCCCTGCGCGACGGGGCGCCCGCAGTGGCGCGGGTCGAGCGGTGGCGCGCCACGGCGGCAGGACTGCAGGCGCTGGCGCAGGAGCCGGCACGGCACGCACCCTGGCAGCAGGCGCTGCTCGCGCTGCTGGCAGGACGCGGCGCCGGCATGACCGCCGCGGCGATCGCGCAGCAGTTCGGGCGCTGGCGCGAGCCGGCGCGCGCACTGGTGCAGCGCGGATGGGTCGAGCGCTTCGAGTGCGGCGCGCTCATCAGCCCGCAGCCGCGCGCCGCGCCTGAGCCAGCTGGGGACTGCGCGTCGGATTCAGGTCCGGGCCCGGCCCCAAGGCTCAACACGCCGGTACTGACCGGCGCGCAGGCCGCGGCCGTGGCGCAGATCGACGCCACCGCCGGCCAGTACGCGGCCTGGGTGCTGCAGGGCGCAACCGGCAGTGGCAAGACCGAGGTCTACCTGCAATGCGCGGCGCGCACGCTCGCCCGCGGCGGCGGCGTACTGGTGCTGGTGCCCGAGATCGGCCTGACGCCGCAGCTGGTGCAACGATTTCGCGAGCGCCTCGACGTCGACATCGCCGTGCTGCACTCCGGATTGAGCGACGCCGAGCGCCTGGCGGCGTGGCGCGCGGCGCGCACCGGCCAGTCGCGCGCGCTGCTGGGTACGCGCTCGGCGGTGTTTGCGCCGCTGCCCGAAATCGGCCTGATCGTGGTCGACGAGGAACACGACAGCTCCTACAAACAGCACGAGGGGGGCTGCCGCTATTCAGCGCGCGATCTGGCCGTGGTACGCGCGCAGCAGAACGCAGTCCCGGTGGTGCTCGGATCGGCCACGCCGGCCTTCGAGACGCTGCACAACCTGAGCGCCGGCCGCTACCGCGCACTGGCGCTGCCGCGCCGCGAGGATCAGGCGCTGGCACCGCGGCTCGCGTTGGTGGACCTTCGCGCGCACGCCGTGCATCAGGCTCTGTCGACACCCGTCATCGATGCGATCGGCCGGCATCTGGCCGCGTCCGGGCAGGTGCTGGTGTTCATCAACCGGCGCGGCTATGCGCCGACGCTGCTCTGCACGGCCTGCGGCTGGATCGCACCCTGTCACGCCTGTGATGCGCGCCTGACGGTGCATCGGGCCAGCGGCCAGCTGCGCTGCCACCATTGCGGCGCCATCGAAGCGCTGCCCGAGCGCTGCCTGCGCTGCGGTTTTGCGGTCAAGCCGGTCGGACAGGGTACCGAGCGGGTCGAGGAGACGCTGCGTGAGCGGTTTCCGGGCGAGCCGCTGCTGCGGCTCGATCGCGACACCGCGTCGCGACCGGAGCAGCTCGAAGCCATCATCAGCCGCATACTGTCGGGCGAGGCGCGCATCGTGGTTGGCACGCAGATGGTCACCAAGGGGCATCATTTCCCGGGCATTTCGCTGGTGGTGGTGCTCAATGCCGACCAGGGGCTGTTCAGCACCGATTTCCGCGCCGCCGAGCGGCTGGCGCAGACCATCATCCAGGTCGCGGGGCGCGCCGGTCGCGAGCACAACCGCGGCGAGGTGCTGATCCAGACCGAGTATCCGGACCATCCGTTGCTGCAGAGCCTGCTGTCGGGCGGCTACGAGGGCTTCGCGGCGGTCGCGCTGGCCGAGCGCGCGGCCGCCCGCTGGCCGCCGTTCGGCCGGCTGGCGGTGTTGCGTGCATCGACGCGCTCGAGCGGCGGCGCGCTCGATTTCCTTGCCGCCGCGAGGCTACTGGCGCCGGCCACGCGCGAGGTGCGCCTGCTCGGCCCGGTGGCCGCGGCGATGGCGCGCCGCGCCGAGCGCTATCACGCACAATTGCTGATCGAAAGCGCTGAGCGCGGACCGCTGCATCGCTTCATCGACGACTGGCTGCCGCAGGTCGAGACCCTGGCGCGCGCGCAGCGCGTGCGCTATGCACTCGATGTCGACCCCATCGATATCCAGTGAGCTCTGCGGTTAGACTCGCCGCCGCCTTCAGGCCTTGAGGATCATTTGAATTGAAGAGCGAGCTCGAGCGTCTGCTCGCGGACGCGCTGAAGACCCTGACCGGCACGCTGCTGCCGCATGCCGTCGATCCGGGCTGGATCAACGTCGAGCGCGCGCGCGATGCCAGCCACGGCGATTACGCGAGCAATATCGCGCTGCGGCTGGCGAAGACGGTGGGCCAGCCGCCGCGCAGGCTCGCCGAGGCGATCATCGCGGCGTTGCCGGCCAGTGCGTTGGTCGCGCGCGCCGAAGTCGCGGGCGCCGGGTTCATCAACTTCCACCTGGTGCGCGATGCCCACAGCACCGTGCTGCGCCAGGTGCTCGAGCGCGGCGAGCGCTACGGGCTGAGCGATGCCGCGCGCGGCGAGCGCGTGATCCTGGAATTCGTCTCGGCCAATCCGACCGGGCCGCTGCACGTGGGGCACGGCCGGCAGGCCGCCTACGGCGCCACGCTCGGCAATCTGCTGCGCGCCACCGGCCACGACGTGCACCGTGAGTACTACATCAACGACGCCGGTCGGCAGATGGACATCCTCACGTTGAGCACCTGGCTGCGTTACCTGGAGCGCTGCGGTGAGACGCTGCCGTTCCCATCGAACGGCTATCGCGGCGATTACGTGCATGACATCGCCGCGCAGCTCGAGCAGCGCCGTGGCCGCGAGCTGCAGCGACCGGCCGCGCAGGTGCTGGCCGACCTGCCGGCGGACGCCCCGGCCGGCGACAAGGATCAGTACGTCGATGCGCTGATCGCACGCATGCGCGCGCTGCTCGCGGAGGCCGGTTTCGAAGAGGTGCTCGAACTGTCGCTGGCGGTGATGCTCGGCGACATCCGCGACGATCTGACCGCCTTCGGCGTCGAGTTCGACCGCTGGTACTCCGAGCGCGAACTGACGCGCAGCGGCGCGGTCGAGCATGCGCTCGAGAGGCTCGAGGCGCGTGGAGCGCTGTATCGCAAGGATGGCGCCGTATGGTTTCGCGCCAGCCAGTTCGGCGACCATGAGGACCGGGTGCTGGTGCGCGCCAACGGTCAGAAGACCTACTTCGCGCCCGACATCGCCTACCACCTGCAGAAACGCGAACGCGGCTTTGAGCGCCTGATCGATGTGCTGGGCGCGGATCACCACGGCTACGTGGCGCGGGTGCGCGGCGCACTGGTCGCGATGGGCGAGCCGGGCGAGAGCCTCGAGGCCTGCCTAATGCAGTTCGTCAGCCTGTTTCGCGGCGGCCAGAAGATCCCGATGGGCAAGCGCGAGGCGCAGTTCGTTACGCTGCGCCAGCTGCGCGAGGAGGTCGGCAATGATGCCTGCCGGTTGTTCTATCTGATGCGCAGTCACGATCAGCCGCTCGACTTCGATCTCGAGCTGGCGAAATCGCGCACCAATGACAACCCGGTCTACTACATCCAGTACGCGCACGCCCGCGTCGCGAGCGTGATGAAGCAGCTCGAGGCGCGCCAACTCCAGTACGATGCGGCCATGGCGTCGGAGCATCTCACGCGGCTCGACAGTCCGCAGGAGCAGGCGGTGCTGCGCGAACTGGCGCGCTACCCCGAGGTGGTGCTGCAGGCGGCAGGCGCGCGCGCGCCGCACGCGTTGGTGCATTACCTGCGCGAGCTCGCGAACACCTTCCACACCTGGTACAACGCCGCGACCTTCATCGTCGACGATGCGCCGCTGCGCAATGCCCGCCTGGCGCTTGCGCTCGGCCTGCGCCAGGTGGTGCGCAACGGGCTCGGCCTGCTCGGCGTGTCGGCGCCGGATAGCATGTGAGCGGCCAGCGCCTCACCGGCCGCGACTACAAGCGCACGCGGCGCTCGAGCTTCGGCCTGGATCTGGCGCAGCTGTCGGTGTTCGCGATCGGTCTCGCGGCCGGACTGTGCGTCGCCGGCCTGATCTATATTGCCGATCATCGCGCGCCCGATGCCGCGGCCGAGGCGCAGCGCCCCACGCCGCGCAAGAGCAGCGCCGCGGATGCCGGCGCGGCCGAGGGCGGCGCTGCGGCCGGCGCCGGCGCCACCGCGAGCGCGGCCGGCAGCGAAGGCAAATACGACTTCTACCAGATGCTGCCGAAGTTCGAGGTCGTGGTACCGGAGAAGGAGCGCGGCAGCCGGGTGGCACCGGCGGCGCAGATCGACCGGCCCGGCATCTATTTCCTGCAGGTCGGCTCCTACCGCGACGCCGACGTCGCCGAACGCATCCATGCGCAGCTCGGCAAGCTCGGGATCGAGGCCACGGTGCAGCGCGTCGCAGTCGACAGCGACGTCTGGCACCGGGTGCGCATCGGTCCGATCAAGGACCTGGGGCAGCTGAACCGGCTGCGCCAGCAGCTGCACGCGAGCGACCTGGATTCGCTGGTCATTCGCGTCGATCAATAGCCACGCGCGCGCCGTTGCTCGCGCCTTGCGGCTCGCCACGGCGACGCGCCCGGCTGAGATTCCCCCAGGCATGAAGCCAGTGTCCGGTGGCAATCGCTGGGCACGAACAACGCCGCGCGCGTGCTGCTCATTCCTCGGCACCGTGGCCGATTTCGATGCCGAGCGAGCGCAGCTTGCGATACAGGTGGGTGCGCTCCATGTCCACCCGCTTGGCGAGCAGGCCGACCTTGCCATTACACAGCATCAACTGCTGCTGCAGGTAGGCGCGCTCGAACTGCTCGCGCGCCTCGCGCAGCGGCAGCGCCAGCAGGTCGTGCTTGACCAGCGGCTCATCCGCCGGGGTCTGCGCCGACAGCTCGCGCTCGACTTCCTCCAGCCCGATCTCCTCCGGACCGCTGTTGAGCAGGAAGCGCCGGGTCAGGTTGCGCAGCTCGCGCACGTTGTCGGGCCACGGGTAGTTGCGCAACCGGTTCTGCGCCGCGACGCTGAAGCGGCGGAAACGCAGGCCCTCGGTCTCGGTCAACGCATCGACATAATGTCGCAGCAGTTCCGGCACATCCTCCGCGTAGTCGCGCAGCGAGGGCACGCGCACCATCAGCACCGACAGCTGCGCGTACAGATCGCGCCGGAAGTCCTCGGTCAGCACACGGTTGACGATGCCGGGGCGCGCCGAGGAGATGATGCGGGTCTCCAGCGCCACCGCCTCCCCGCCGTCGGTGCGCGCGAAACGACCGCTCTCCAGCAGGCCGCTGAGCAGGCGCTGGGCCGACTCCGGCAGATCCTCGATGTCGCC
>JBIODC010000016.1:0-46556 GCA_044440135.1 Steroidobacterales bacterium
CTGCCATACATCGTGGTCGTGATCGACGAGCTCGCGGATCTGATGATGATTGTCGGCAAGAAGGTCGAGGAGCTGATCGCGCGCCTGGCGCAGAAGGCGCGCGCCTCGGGCATTCATCTGATCCTGGCCACGCAGCGGCCGTCCGTCGACGTGATCACCGGGCTGATCAAGGCCAACATACCGACGCGCATCGCGTTCCAGGTCTCGGCCAAGGTCGATTCGCGCACCATCCTCGACCAGATGGGCGCCGAATCGCTGCTCGGTCACGGCGACATGCTGTATCTGCCGCCCGGCACCTCGATGCCGACCCGTATCCACGGCGCGTTCGTGTCCGACGCCGAAGTGCATCGCGTGGTCGAGGGGCTCAAGAAGGCGGCGCGACCCAACTACATCGACGAGGTGCTGCGCGGTCCGTCGATGCCGATTCCCGGCATCTCGGACGAGGACGAGGAGAACGGGATGCTCGGTGCCGGCGATCCCGAGCAGGATCCGCTGTACGACGAGGCGGTCAAGATCGTCACCAGCGAGCGCAAGCCGTCGATCTCGTACGTGCAGCGGCGCCTGAAGATCGGCTACAACCGCGCGGCGCGCATGCTCGAGGCCATGGAGCAGGCGGGCATCGTCGGACCGCTGCAGTCCAACGGTGGGCGCGAAGTGCTGGCGCCGCCACCGGTCTGATCGACGATGCTGCGGCCGGTATCCACGTCGCGGTCCGCGCGAGCCCGGGGGCGAAAGCCGCCACGCCTGCAGCGGGTGGCTTGCGCGATGCTGGCGCTGATGGCCGCGGGTGCGGCGGGTGCCGCGGATGCCTCGGCTGCCAGCGCGGGCGCGCGCGATGCGGGCGGCACGGCGCTGGATCGCTATCTGTCCGGCATGAAGAGCCTGCGCACCGCGTTCACGCAGACCGTGACCGATGCGCACGGCACGCTGACCGACGCCGGGGCCGGTACGCTGGTGGTGCTGCGGCCCGGAAAGTTCCGCTGGGATTATCAGCCGCGCGCCGAGGGCGACGCGGCCGATGCGGCGGGGCAGGGCGCGGGCGCGCCCGTCCCGGGCAGTCGCGCTCTGGCGGCGGCGTCACGCAGCGAGCGCGGCCAGCTGCTGGTGGCCGATGGCAGGAATCTCTGGTTCTATGACCGCGAGCTCGCGCAGGTGTCGGTCAAGCCGGAGGCCGCGGCGCTGACGGCGACACCGGTGATGCTGCTGTCGGGGTCGGTCGAGGAGCTGCATGACAGCTTCGACATCAGTCCGGCCGGCACGCACGATGGCCTCGACTGGGTCAGCGTGAAGCCGCGCAGCGCCGAATCGGACTTCAGCCACGCCGAGCTCGGCTTTGCTCGCGACCGGCTCGCGCGCATGCTGGTCAATGACCGGCTCGGCCAGACCGTGCAGCTCGATTTCTCGCGCAGCGAGCGCAATGCGCGCGTCGATCCGGCCGAACTGCAGTTCAAACCCCCGGCCGGCGTGGACGTGATCGGCACGCCGCAGTCGTAGCCGGCAGGCCCCCATGCCCAAGCGCAATTCGACGCAACAGCCGCTGGCGCTCGCCGAGAGCGGCAAGGACTGGCGGCCGCTCGCCGATCGCATGCGGCCACGCAAGCTCGAGGAGTTCGTCGGCCAGACCCACCTGCTGGCCGCGGGCAAGCCGCTGTACCAGGCGATCGCCGATGGCCAGCCGCATTCGCTGATCCTCTGGGGGCCGCCGGGCACCGGCAAGACCACGCTGGCGCGACTGATCGCCGATCGCTCCCAGGCGCGCTTCATCGCGCTCTCGGCGGTGCAGGCCGGCATCAAGGACATCCGCGACGCGGTCGCACTGGCGAAGCAGTCCGCCGCCGACGGGCGGCCGACGGTGCTGTTTCTCGACGAGGTGCATCGGTTCAACAAGGCGCAGCAGGATGCGTTCCTGCCGCATGTCGAGGATGGCACGCTGACGTTCATCGGTGCGACCACCGAGAATCCCTCGTTCGAGATCGTCGGCGCACTGCTGTCGCGTGCCCGGGTGTATGTGCTCAAGGCGCTCGGCGTCGATGAGCTGCGTCAGTTGCTGCAGGCCGCGCTCACCGACCGCGAGCGCGGCCTCGGGGCGCAGGACCTGACGATCGAGGATGAGGCGCTGGCGCTGCTCGCGCAGGCGGCCGATGGTGATGCGCGCCGCGGGCTGGGCATGCTCGAGCTCGCGGCGGGTGTAGCCGCGGCAGGCGGCAGCAAGCGCATCACGCTGGCGCAGGCGCAGGAGATCGCGAGCGGCGGCCGCCGCCGATTCGACAAGGGCGGGGACCAGTTCTACGACCAGATCTCAGCGCTGCACAAGGCGGTGCGCGGCACCGATCCCGACGCTGCGCTCTACTGGCTCGCGCGCATGCTCGACGGCGGCTGCGATCCGCATTATCTGGCGCGACGCATCACCCGCATGGCCGCCGAGGACATCGGCCTGGCCGATCCGCGCGCGCTGCAAATCACGCTCGACGCCTGGCAGGTGTACGAGCGCCTCGGCAGCCCGGAAGGCGAGCTGGCGCTGGCCGAAGCGGTGGTCTATCTGGCCGTGGCCGCCAAGAGCAATGCCGTCTACACCGCGTTTGGCGAGGCCCGCGAGGACGTCGAGCGCTATGGCTCGCTCGAGGTGCCGCTGCGGCTGCGCAACGCGCCGACGCGGCTGATGAAGCAGCTGGGCCACGGCAGCGGCTATCGCTACGCGCACGATGAGCCGGAAGGCTACGCGGCCGGCGAGCGCTACCTGCCGGACGACATGCCGGAGCGCCGCTACTATCATCCGACATCGCGCGGTCTCGAGCAGCGCATTGGCGAAGCACTCGAGCGCTTGCGGCACCCCAAGTCCGACGAAGGCAAATCATGATCGATCCAAAGCTGCTGCGCACGGCTCCCGAGGAGGTCGCGCGCCAGCTGGCGCGACGCGGCTATCCGTTCGACGTCAGCGCATGGCAGGCGCTCGAGGATCAGCGCCGTCACTGGCAGATCGAGACCGACCGGCTGCGCGCGGCGCGCAACAGTCATGCCAAAGCCGTGGGACAGGCGCGCGGCCGCGGCGAGGACATCGCGCCGCTGGTGCGCGCCGGCGAGCAGCTCACTCAGGGTCTCGCGAACGCCGAGCAGCAGCTCAACACGGTGCAGGCAGCGCTCGAGCGCTGGCAGCTCGATCTGCCAAACCTGCTGCACCCCTCGGTGCCGGAGGGCAGCGACGAGAGCGCGAACGTCGAGGTCGGCCGCCACGGTGCGCCGCGCAGCTTCAGCTTCAAGCCGCGCGACCATGTCGAGCTCGGGGAATCGCTGGGACTGCTGGATTTCGAGGCCGCGGGCCGCATCTCGGGGACCCGGTTCGTGGTGATACGCGCCGAGCTGGCACGGCTGCAGCGCGCGCTGGCGCAGTTCATGCTCGATCTGCACACGCGCGAGCACGGCTATACCGAGATCTATGCGCCCTACCTGGTGGCGGGCCATGCCCTGGTCGGCACCGGGCAGCTGCCGAAGTTCGAGCAGGACCTGTTCGCGGTGCGCGGTGAGCAGGGTTTCTATCTGATTCCGACCGCGGAAGTGCCGCTGACCAATCTGGTGCGCGAGCTGATCGTCGCGGACGAAGCCCTGCCGCTGAAATTCGTCGCGCAGACGCCGTGTTTTCGCTCCGAAGCCGGCGCCGCGGGCCGCGATACGCGCGGCATGATCCGCCAGCATCAGTTCGAGAAAGTCGAGCTGGTGCAGATCGTGCGGCCGAGCGATTCCTACGCGGCGCTCGAGGCGCTGCGCGGTCACGCGGAAGGCGTGCTGCAGCGCCTGGCGCTGCCCTACCGGGTGATGACGCTGTGCGGCGCCGATACCGGCTTTGCCAGCGCCAAGACCTACGATCTGGAAGTCTGGCTGCCGTCGCAGAACAAGTACCGCGAGATCTCCTCGTGCAGCAACTGCGAGGCGTTCCAGGCGCGACGCATGCAGGCGCGCTGGCGCAATCCGCAGACCGGCAAGCCCGAGCCGGTGCATACGCTCAACGGCTCGGGTGTCGCGGTCGGCCGCGCGCTGGTCGCGGTGCTCGAGAATTACCAGAACGAGGACGGCAGCATCGAGGTGCCATCGGTGCTTCGGCCCTACATGGGCGGCGTCACGGCCATCGGCGGATAGGGTGCCCCGTCTACGTTCCGACGTCCGCGACCGCCTGGGATAGCAGACGCCGCACCTGCTCGGCGGTGGATCCGAGCGCCGGATTGCCGGTGCGCTCCATCGCTGCGACCGGGTCGACGCTCGCCACCTCGACCCGCTGATCGGCCGTCTCCCGCACGATTACATTGCAGGGCAGCAGCACGCCCAGCTTGTCCTCGATTTTCAACGCCTCATGGGCAAAGCGTGGATTGCAGGCGCCAAGAATGCGGTACTTGGGCGTATCGACGCCGATCTTTGTCTTGAGCGTGGCTTGCACGTCGATGTCGCTGAGCACACCGAACCCCTGCGCCTTGAGGCGCGCGGTCACATCCGCGACCACCGCGTCGAACGGGCCGGAAACCGTCTTGGCAATGTAGTAACTCATGGGTTTCTCCTTCCCGGCCGCCCCGATCGGTCCGGACAGAATTTCTGGTGCAGCAGACCGATGATCCGCGTCACGATGCCCGGCGGCAGCGTATAGATGACGCTTTGCGAGGCACGCGAGGTCGCGACGACGCCGGAGTCGCGCAGGACCCCCAGGTGCTGCGACAAGGCCGATTGGCTCAGCGGCACGCGCTCATTGAGTTCCCCGACCGACAGCGGTCCTGAAACCAGATGGCACAGGATCATCAGACGTTGCTCATTGCCAAGTGCCTTCAGCAGCGCGGCAGCCCTCAGCGCATGCGGCTGCAGGTCGCGTGCCTCGCGCGCGACCTGCGCCGAATTCAATCGCGACATATTCGCCCCATCGGCCACGCCAACTCCTTGCTACAAACATCGATCATTGCCATCCAATATAATCGGCACTTGCTAAATAAGCAACAGCTAATATAATGACAAAGGAGCGGGTCGGGACGGCGCTAGGTGCTTGCCGCAGCGCCGCTGCGGAAACTACCGATGCAGCTACCGCGCCGTATCAAGCACATTGAAATAATGGCTCGGGTGCCCCTTTTTAAGGAGATGCCGATGTCGATCGATCGGATAGTGTTTGCCTTCGCGGGCCTGATGATCATGCTGAGCCTCGTTCTCAGCTATTTGCTCACGCCTTATTGGCTGATTCTCACGGCGTTCGTGGGACTCAACATGCTCCAGTCCGCGTTTACCGGCTTTTGTCCGTTGGCGTGGATTCTCAAGAAGCTCGGCGCCAAGGCGGGCGCAGCATTCGCCTGACGGTCAGCGCGCGGGGTGACGCTCATGTTCGGCAGGATGGTGTGGGTGCTGAGCATCGCCGGAACGGTCGTCGGCTGCAGTGCACCCAAAGCGCCAGCGCCGCCGCAGGCGGCGGCGCCGGTCGCCGCGATCGTCGTGCAGGCCGAGCGTGTGCCGGTGGAGCGCAGACTCGATGGGGTCATCGAGGCGGTGAACCAGGGCACGGTCGCGGCGCAGACCGCCGGCCGTGTCGAGTCGATCTTCTACGACGTCAACGACTTCGTGCCCGCGGGGGCCGTTATCGTCCGACTTCGATCGACCGAACAGCACGCCAGCCTCGCGCAAGCGCAAGCCGCCCTGAGCGAGGCCACAGCACGCGCGGGCGAGGCGCAGACGCGCTATCAGCGCATTGCCGAGCTGTATCAGAGCAAGGTGGTGCCGAAGGCGACTTTCGATGAGGCCAGCGCCAATCGCGACGCGGCGGTCGCGCGGCTCGGCGCGGCACGAGCCGGGATCGCGAGCGCAACCGAGGGCGTCGCCTATACGGAAATTCGGGCGCCGTATGCGGGCATCATCACCAAGCGGCTAGTGCAGGTGGGCGAGAGCGTCAGCCCCGGCACGCCGCTGATCAGCGGCCTGTCGCTACAGTTCTTGCGCGTCACGGTGGATGTGCCGCAGTCGATCGTCGACCAGGTGCGGCGGCTCAAGAAGGCGGCCGTGTACATCGGTGACCGGCGCATCGAGGCGACGAAAGTCACGATCTTTCCCGAAGCGTCCTCGCCGTCGAATACGTTTCGGGCGCGGCTCGAGCTGCCGGAGAATGCAACCGATCTGTATCCAGGGATGTTCGTCAAAGCAGGCTTCGTGACCGGGGAGGCGGAGCGATTGCTGGTGCCGGCCACCGCCATCGTGCGACGCAGCGAAGTCACGGCGGTCTATGTGGTGGATTCCAGCGGACGCATCTCGATGCGCCAGGTACGGCTCGGGGATCGTTTCGATGACCGGGAGGACATTATTTCGGGCCTGGTCGCGGGTGATCGTGTTGCGCTCGACCCGCTCGCCGCGATGGACCAGCTCAGAGGAGTCGCCGAGCGTTCGAGACCGAAGTCATGAGCGAGCCGCTCGGCTTGAGCGGGCGCATCGCGCGAGCGTTTCTGGGCAGCCAGCTCACGCCACTGCTCGCGCTGGCCGCGTTACTGATGGGCGTGTTCGCGGTGCTGGTCACACCGCGCGAGGAAGAGCCGCAGATCGACGTCACCTTCGCCAATATTTTCATCGGCTTTCCCGGCGCATCGGCCGAGCAGACCGAGAATCTGGTCGCCTCGCCGATGGAAAGGGTGCTATCGGAAATCTCGGGCGTGGAGCACATCTACTCGACCTCGAGTCCCGGGTTGGCGGTCTTGAGCGTGCAGTTCAAGGTTGGCGAGCACCGCACCGATGCTGTCGTGCGTCTCTATAACGCCATCTACTCCAACGCGGACTGGCGGCCGGCGAACGCCGGCATCCTGCAGCCGCTGGTCAAGCCGAAGGGCATCGATGACGTGCCGATCGTGACCCTGACGCTGTGGACGCAGGATCCGAGCCGCGGCGGCCATGAACTGGGCCAGGTGGCAAGATCGATCGAGACCGAGATCCAGCGTGTGCCCGGTACGCGCAATGTCTATACCGTGGGTGCTCCGCAAAGCGTGGTTCGCGTACAGCTCGATGCGCAGAAACTTGCTGGCTACGGTCTGACCATCGAGGACCTGTCGCGCGCGCTGCTCTCGGCCAACGTGGTAGAGCATGCCGGTGCGCTGGTGGGCGACGATCACCTCACGCCGGTCGATGCCGGTACGTTCCTGGCGAACCGCGATGATGTCGCCGGCCTGGTGGTCGGCGTGCATCAGGGCAGACCGGTGTTCCTGGAGGACGTAGCCGACGTATCGAGTAACCCCGATCAGCCCGACTCCTACGTCTGGTTGGGGGCGGGCCCCGGCGCCCATCAGGTGGGCTTGCCGGCGGTGAGCCACGCGCCGGCGGTCACCATCGCGATCTCAAAGAAGCCCGGCGTGAACGCGATTCAGGTCGCCCGGGAGGTCATCGCTCGGGTGCAGCAGCTGCGCGGCAGTTATCTGCCGTCCGGCGTGGAAGTCACGGTCACACGCAATTACGGCGAGACTGCGAACGACAAGGCCATCAAGCTGATCGAGAAGCTGCTGTTTGCTACTGCATCCGTGGTGTTGCTCGTCATGCTGTCGATGGGCCGACGGGAAGCGCTGGTAGTGGGAGCCGCGGTGACCGTGACGCTGGCGGCGACGCTGTTCGCCTCCTGGGCCTGGGGCTTTACCATCAATCGGGTATCGCTGTTTGCGCTCATCTTCTCGATCGGCATCCTGGTCGACGATGCCATCGTCATTGTCGAGAATATTCATCGCCACCTGCAGCTCGGGGGCGGCAGCCTCACGCAGATCATTCCCAAGGCGGTGGATGAAGTCGGCGGGCCGACCATATTGGCCACCTTCACCGTGATCGCAGCGCTGCTGCCGATGGCTTTCGTCTCGGGCCTGATGGGGCCGTACATGAGCCCGATTCCGATCAACGCCAGCATGGGAATGATGATTTCGCTGACGGTGGCGTTGGTCTTCACGCCGTGGCTGTGCCGCGTGCTGCTCGGGCATGAAAACAGCGGGCCGGCACATCAGGTCGGGGAGCAGACGCGCGTGCAGCGTCTGTTCGGGCGCCTGGTCCGCCCGTTCCTGCAGGCTGACGGCGGCCGCGCGCGTCGGCACAAGCTATACTGGGGCATTGTCGGAGCGATTGTGATCGCCGTCGGGTTGGTGGCGGCGAAGCTGGTGGTCCTGAAAATGCTGCCGTTCGACAACAAGTCCGAATTTCAGGTCATTGCCAATCTCCCGCAAGGCAGCACCGCCGAGACGACCGCACGTCTGCTCGACGAGCTCTCGCACGTCATCGAACAGGTGCCGGAGGTCAGCGATTACGAGGCCTATGCCGGCACGGCCGCGCCGATCAACTTCAATGGACTGGTGCGCCAGTATTACCTGCGGCAGGACCCGCGCCTGGGCGACATCCAGGTCAACCTGGTCGACAAACGCCATCGTGATCGCAAGAGCCACGACATAGCGCTCGCGGTCAGGCCGGCTCTGGCCGCGATCGGACGCCGATATGCAGCATCGGTGCAGGTGGTCGAAGTGCCGCCAGGCCCACCGGTGCGCGCGCCGATCGTGGCCGAAGTCTACGGGCCGCGCTACGCCGAGCAGCGCCAGCTGGCGAAAGACATCCGCCAGCTGTTCGAATCCACCCGGGACATCGTTGACGTGGACGACAGCGTCGAGGCTGCCGCGCCGCGTCTGGTGGTCGATGTGGACCGGCAGAAGGCGGCGCTGCTAGGCGTCAGCCAGGCGCAGATCGTTCAGGCGATGAGCGTGGGTCTGCAGGGTTCGGAGGTCACCTATGTACACCCTGGTCTGGAGCGCTACCCAATCCCGGTGCGCCTGGAGCTGCCGGTGGCCGACAAGGCCAGCATCGGCAATCTGCTGGCGCTGGAGCTGCGCTCGGCGGGTGGCGATCGGGTGCCGTTGTCGGAGCTGGTGCATGTGCGCACCACCGACTGGGACGGCGCCATCTACCACAAGGATCTGCTGCCGGTCGCCTACGTGACCGGCGATATGGCCGGTCGGCTCGACAGTCCGCTGTACGGGATGTTCGACATGGTCGGCCACATCGGACGCCAGCCACCGGGCGGTGCCGCCATTGCGCAGCGATTCACCGGTCAACCGAATAACTCCACCGCGCTCGCCGTCAAATGGGACGGGGAGTGGCAGATCACCTATGAGACTTTTCGGGACATGGGGATCGCCTACTCGGTGGGCCTGGTGCTGATCTACCTGCTGGTGGTGGCGCAGTTCGGCTCCTACGCGCTGCCCTTGATCATCATGGCGCCGATTCCGCTGACGATCATCGGCGTGATGCCCGGTCACGCCCTGCTTGGCGCGCAGTTCACCGCCACCTCGATGATCGGGATGATTGCGCTGGCGGGGATCATCGTGCGCAATTCAATCCTGCTGGTCGATTTCATCGATACCGAGCTGAACGCAGGCCGCAGCCTTGAAGACGCGGTAGTGCGCGCCGGCGCGATCCGCGCCAAGCCCATTGCGCTCACCGCGCTGGCCGCGATGATTGGCGCGATGTTCATCCTCGACGATCCGATTTTCAACGGACTCGCCGTGTCGCTCATTTTCGGAATTTTCGTGTCGACCGTGCTCACGCTGCTCGTGATCCCGGTTCTTTACTACGCCTACCTGAGGCGGAAACAACTGCGCGCTGCGCATTAGAGGGGGTTGTCATGGCACATGTTGCAATCATCGGTGCGGGAATAGGTGGAGTGCCCTGTGCGTATGAGCTGCGCAAGCGGCTCGGCAAGCAGCACCGCGTCACTCTGATCGGATCCTCGCCGCACTTCGAGTTTACGCCGTCCAATCCGTGGGTTGCGGTCGGCTGGCGCACGCCGGAACAGACCCGGGTGGAGTTGCGCCCGCCGCTCGAATCGAAGGGGATCCAGTGGCTGGACGACTTGGTCGAGACCATCGATGCGCCGCACAACGAGCTCACGCTGCGCAGCGGCCAGAAGCTGCCGTACGACCACCTGGTGATCGCGACCGGTCCGAAGCTTGCCTTCGAGGAGGTGCCGGGATTGGGACCGAACGGGTTCACCCAGTCGATCTGCACCCAGGCGCACGCCGCGCAGGCCTGGGAGCAGTATCAGCGCTTCGTGCAGAACCCCGGCCCGATCGTGGTTGGGGCGGCAGCCGGTGCAAGCTGCTTTGGTCCGGCGTACGAGTTCGTGATGATCCTCGATGCCGACCTGCGCAAGCGCAAGATTCGCGACCGGGTACCGATGATGTACGTGACCAGCGAACCGTACATCGGACACATGGGATTGGGCGGTGTCGGCGACAGCAAGGCGCTCATGGAGACTGAGCTGCGGCAGCGCCACATCAAATGGATCACCAATGCCAAGATCACGGCGGTCGCGGACGGCTCGATGTCCGTGACCGAGCACGACGAGGAGGGCAAGGCAAAGAAAGAGGTCCAGTTGCCGTTCAAGTACGCGATGATTCTTCCGGCCTTCAAAGGCGTTGACGCGGTCGCGGGTGTACCGAACCTGTGCAATCCGCGCGGCTTCGTGCTGATCGACTCGCAACAGCGTTCCAAGAGCTACCCCAATATCTACTCGGCGGGCGTCTGTGTCGCCATTCCGCCGGTCGAAGTGACGCCGGTAGCCACGGGGGCGCCCAAGACCGGCTACATGATCGAGTCAATGGTCAGCGCCATCTGCGAGAACATCATCTCCGACGTTAACGGCCGGCCCGCCACGGCGCAGGCGACCTGGAACGCCATTTGCCTGGCGGATTTCGGTGACACCGGCGCTGCATTCGTGGCGCTGCCGGAGATTCCGCCGCGCAACGTGACCTGGACCAAGGTCGGAAAATGGGTGCACTACGCCAAGATTGCGTTCGAGAAATACTTCCTGCGCAAGGTGCGCACCGGCTCGGTCACGCCGGTGTATGAGACCTATCTGTTGAAGGCACTTGGAATCCTGTCGCTGAAGAAGGTCGGCACATGAAAGTGCTTGGTGCCGCGCCAGGGTTCTCGGTCGCGCTGCTGCTGGCTGCGACGGCGGGGATAGTCGGCGCGGCCCGTGGCGAGACACTCGAGGACGCCTGGCACCTGGCGCTTGCCAATGATCAGTCCCTGGCGGCCGCCGGTTCCGACCTCGATGCGGCCAAGGCCAACGAGCGGGCTGCGCGCGACGCCCGCTGGCCTTCAGTGGCAGCCAGTGCCGGCTATACGCGCCTCAATGCATCCCCCACTCTCGATGTTGCGACGCCGACGTTCACTTTCCAGTCCGGACCGATCTTCAGGGACAACCAGTACGTCGCTGGCTCGGTGCAGATGAAATTGCCGCTGTACGCGGGCGGACAGATTTCTGCGGGAATCGACGCCGCCCGCAACGCCGTCACGGGTGCCAGCGAGTTTGAGCGCGCGTCCACTTCGGTGCTCAAGCTCGACGTCGCCGAGGCCTACGTCGGCGTGCTGCGCGCCCGTCGCGCGCTGCAGGCGGCGGTGTCGAGCGTAGAGAGCCTGAAGGCGCACGTGGGCGATGTAAAGAAACTGGTCGACAGCCAATCCGTCGCCACCAGCGACCTGCTGGCGGCGCGTGTGGCACTGGCCAATGCCGAGCAGGGGCGGGTGCGCGCCGCGAGCGCCGTGGACATCGCTCAGGCGATCTACAACCGCCGACTTGGCCAGCCGCTCGAGCGCTCGCCCGAGCTCGAAGATCGCCTGCCGGCGGATGCCACGCTCGCCGCCGCCCCGTTCGAATCGCTCGTGAGCCGCGCACTCGAGTCACGCGGGGAACTGAAGAGCGTGGCGGCCCAGGCCGATGTCCTGGCGTCGCAGTCCCGCGCCGAAGCCGGCAAGTCGCTGCCACAACTTGCGTTGACCGGCGGCTACACTCATTTCGACAATCAGATTCTGGATCGCCAGGATTACTCGATGATCGGGGTCGGATTCAGCTGGAGTGTGTTCGACGGTGGCCAGAGCCGCAATCGCGCCGACGCGCTGAACAGCGCGAGCCGGGCGCAGAAGAACCGCCTCGAGGATCTGCGATCGCAGATCGAACTGCAGGTACGCCAGAGCTGGCTCGGCGTGCAGGAAGCGCAGGCGCGCGTAAAGGTTTCGGCCGAAGCGGTCGCACAGGCCGATGAAAACCTGCGCATCTCGCGCGAGCTGTATGACACCGGATTGGCGACCAACACCCAGGTGCTGGATGCGATCTCGCTGCAGATCAACGCGGTCAACAACCGTGACAATGCGCTGCTCGACGTATCGCTGTCATCGCTGCGGCTGGCACACGCTGTGGGGGCCCTCTAGGCCGTTCATTGTTCGTGGCGGGAGTCGGCCACCAGTTGCTTCAGGCCGGTCGCATCAACGATGCCCGGCAGCAGCTCCCGGCCGATGACGATGCCGGGAGTGCCTCGAAGGTGCAGCGCGTTCGCTTCCGCGTCGTTGCGCGCCAGCAGCGCATCGATATCCGCGGCATGGCCTGCCTGGTCCTTCTTGAGCGTAGCCAGATCGATGCCGGCGCGCTTCAAGGTTGCGTCCACCTGATCGTTCTGCGTCAGGCGTGATGCGCTCATCAGCGCGTCGTGAGCGGCAAGGTATTTGCCTTGCCAGCGCGCAGCCAGCGCTGCTTTCGCCGCATACACCGAGACGTCGCCCAGGATAGGCCAGTCCTTGTATACGACGGCGATCTTATGATCTTCGGCAAGCAGGGAATGCAATGTCGGGGCGAACTTCTTGCAATAGGGACAGTTGTAGTCAAGAAACTCGATGATGGTCACGTCCGCATCGGGAGCACCCACGGTATCGGTGCCCGGCGCTGCGAGCATCGCCTTCTGTCCGGCGGCCGTGATGCGCTGAATGCCCTGCGCCGTTGCGATCGCCGGCAAGCACGCCCCGGCCACCAGCGCCAACAGCAAGCACGTGCGCTTGAGCCACCCGCGGCGCATGAGCACCTGGATATCAGCCGTCGGAGCCGTGAGGCCGCAGCGATGACATGGCCGTTCTTTAGGGCACGACGTGGGAACTGCCCAGGTCCTTCCATTCGTAGCGCGGCACCTGCACCCACTGACCCCCCTTGAGCTCCGGAACCTTGTGTACCTTGGTCTGATTCACGGTCATTTTTCCGTCCTTGTCGGCGACCCAGAAGTCGATGTCATAGATCTGATCCTTGGTGCCGACCACACGAAAGTCGGTACAGGCGAAGTAGGTGCCGTCGTCGAGTTGTCTCACCGGCTGGTGCGTGTCGATGAACTCCAGTTCGAGTTCCTTGCCGGTCTTGTCATCCTTGAGCTTGAACACGCCGTTGTTCTTCAGGCTTTGCGTCATGGCGTTCTGCTCGACGGCCGACATCACTTCCCAACCGCGCTTCGTCGCAAGGTGCCCGGGGTGTTCCGAGGCCGGTATCCACCACCACGGAATCGGCTGCCGCTGCCACAATGCCCACTTTCCATCCACCATCAGCGGTGCCTTATAAATGCGGATCTCTTGCACCTGCAACTGGCCGCCCACCGGGGCCACCCAGAAATCGATCAGGTATTTCTTCTGCGCGTCGGACGAGTCGTGAAATTTTACGTCGGGGAAGAAGCCATAACCGTCGATGGTTCGGGTGAAGTCTATGCCGTCGAAGGCCAGCTTCAGGTGCTCGCCGTTGAGCGGGTCATCGTACGGAAAGGCACCGTTGTTGGCCTTCAGCTTCGCGTCGATCACCTTCTTGACAAGTGCTTCGGCATCGGTGCCCGTGAAATTCTCCATCTCCTGTTCAGTGGATTCCACGCTGCTGGCAGCGATGAAGTCGCTGGCGCGCTTCAAATTCTCATTCGGATTTTCCAGGAACGACTTCTTGGCGTTTTCATTGCTGAAACAATACGTCTTGCCGTCCTTGTCGGTCCAGGTGGTCTTGCAATCGGTCATGACATGGCGACCCTCAGACAACGCCTCGGTGCACTGTCCACCAAACTGCACCTGCGAGGCGGAGCTCGTGGCTTCAGCTGCGATTGCGGCGTTGGATTGGGCGAGCAACGAGACGAGCGCCGTGCAGAGCATGGCCTGCCATGTGCTGCGCTTGATCATCGATGGGAGTGCCAGTACGTTGCGTAACTTCATCGGAATTCTCCTAGTGATGCGTACTGATCGAACAGTGCGATACTGAAAGGCTAGCGAATCGATCGATCCGACCCCCAGTACCATCGCATGTACCTTCGCATGTGCGCGGCCGGGTCACGGCGGCGCACACGGACTTTGCATAAGCGTACAGTACACCCGAGGAGTCCTAGCCGCACGCCAATAGCTTTAGGCTCCCTGGCAGCCCGCAGGACCTGCTATCCGGGTATCGGCGTGGCTGTCATCGGCGTGGCCGGCGCCGGGAAGCGAGCGCCGCGCCAGACCCGCTCGTGCAGCAGCCGGCTGCCCAGTGCATAGACCAGCGCGGAAGGCTGCTCGGCGTTCCAGATGGCCAGATCGCAGCTCTTGCCGACCTCGAGGGTGCCGCGATCGGGCAGCACCCCGAGCGCGCGCGCCGCCTCGCGCGTGACACCGGCCAGGCATTCCTCGGCGCTCAGTCCGAACTGCACCGCGGCGAGGTTCATCGCGGTCAACAGCGAGCACAGCGGCGAGGTGCCCGGATTGCAGTCGGACGCGACTGCCATCGGCACGCCGGCCTGGCGCAGCGCGCGCACCGGCGGGGCCTGCTGCTGGCGCAGGAAGTAGAACGCCCCGGGCAGCAGCACGGCGACCGTGCCGGCGCGCGCGAGCGCCTCGATCCCGGCGGCGTCGGTGAATTCGAGGTGGTCAGCCGACAGCGCGCGATAATGCGCCGCAAGCGCCGCGGCGTGCATGTTGGAGAGCTGATCCGCATGCAGTTTGACCGCCAGGCCCAGGCCGCGCGCGCACTCGAACACGCGGCTGACCTGATCGACCGAGAACGCGATGCGCTCGCAGTAGGCATCGACGGCGTCGGCCAGGCCACTGGCGGCGACCGCCGGCAGGTACTGCGAGCAGATGCGCTCGACATAGCCGTCGCTGCCGCCCGGGAACTGTGGCGGCACCACATGGGCGGCCAGATAGGTCGTGCTCACCGACAGCGGCCGCAGCGCGGCGATGCGGCGCGCGGCGCGCAGCGAGCGCAGCTCGACCTCGAGCTCGAGCCCATAGCCCGACTTGATCTCGAGCGTGGTCACGCCGTCCGCCAGCAGCGCATCGATGCGCGCCAGCGCCGCGGTCGCCAGCCCGGTCTCATCGAGCCGGGCCGTGGCTGCCGCGGTGCTCAGGATGCCGCCGCCGGCGCGGGCAATGCTCTCGTAGCTCTCCCCGGCGAGCCGGCGCTCCATTTCGGCCGACCGATCCCCGCCATGGACGATATGGGTGTGGCAATCGATCAGCCCGGGGGTCACGAGACGGCCCTGCAGATCGATCACCTCGGCCGCCGGAAAGCGCTGCCGAAGCTCGGCGGCGCGGCCGATCGCAGCGATGCGGCCGCCGGCCGCCGCGAGGCTGTCATGGCCGTCGGCGCTGGCGTTCGGGCCACCGGCTGCGCCGGCGCTCATCGTGAGCAGGCGCGCGCGCGTGAATAACCGCACCGAGGGCGAGGCGCCGGCGGCAGTCGGAGCGGACGAGGGGTCGGCGGCGGGCGGCATGGGCTGCACAATGGGTGTTTGCTGTCGGGCGCCGCTAGAATCGCGTACCCGAGACCGCGGCGCCAGTCCTGATGCAGACAGTCACCTTTGCCAATCTTTGGATCGACGGCCGCTGGCGCGCCGATGTCGCACTGGAGATCGACGGCTCCGGCAGCGTGACGAGAATCCTGCCGGACTCAGCCACAGCGCGCGGCTCGGCGGCTTATGTGCCTGGCCTGACGCTGCCCGGCCTTGCCGATGCGCATTGCCATGCCTTCCAGCGCCTGTTGCCCGCGTGGACGCAACGCGCCCGGGCCTCGAGCGAGGACTTCTGGAGCTGGCGCGAGGCGATGTATACCGCGGCGGCGCAGATCGACGCCGAGGACCTGGAGGCGATCGCGGCACGTTGCTATCTCGATCTGCTGCGCGGCGGCTACACCGGCGTCGCGGAGTTTCTCTATCTGCACCGGCTCACGCGCGCCGATGACGCGGTGCGCGGCACGCCAGCACCCGAGGGGACGGCGCCCGATGCGGACGCGGCGATCGCGCGGGCCGCGGCGCTGACCGGCATCCGGCTCACATTGTTACCGGCGCTGTATCAGCACGGCAATTTCGGCCGGGTCGCGCCGAGCGCAGGGCAGGCGCGCTTCATCCGTTCCACCGATCAATTCCTGCGGGACTGGCGCGAACTCGCGCGCCGCTATCCGCCCGACGGGGACACGCGCCTCGGTGTTGCGTTCCACAGCCTGCGCGCGGTCGACGTGGACACGATCGCGCACGTGACCGCGCAGCTGGCGGGCGCGCGGGGCTGCGCGGTCACTCATATTCATGTCGCCGAGCAGCCGGCCGAGGTCGCCGCGTGCCGCAAGCACTACGGCAGCACGCCGGTGGCGCTGCTGGCCGAACGCGGCCTGCTGGACCCGCAGTGGGCGCTGGTGCATGGCATCCACACCACCGCGGCGGAGCTCGAGCGGATCGCAGCCAGTGGCGCAACGCTGGTGCTGTGTCCGACCACCGAGGCCGACCTGGGCGATGGCTGCGCCGACGCGGCGCATTTTCTCGACGCCGGCGGGCGGCTGGCTATTGGCTCGGACAGCAATATCGGGTGCAATGCCTGGGCCGAGCTGCGTCAGCTCGAATGGGCGTTGCGCCTGCTGCGCCAACGTCGCAATGTGCTGGCCGGAAAGAGCCAGCCGGCGGTGGCCGATCGGTTGTATCGTGCGGTGCTCGCGGCCGGCTGGCACGCCGTCGGCCGCGCAGCGCCGCTGGCGCCAGCCGCAGGGCAGGGCGTCGCGGGGGATGCAATGCGCGATCTGGGACGCGCTGATTTCGTCACCTTTGATTCGAGCGAAGGCGATTGGCCGCAGCTGCCGCCCGAGTACTTTCTGAGTGCGCTGGTATTCGGCGCGGCGGCGCCGGCCGCCCGGCACGTGATGGTCGGCGGCCGCTGGGTGATCCGCGACGGCCGGCACGCGCAGCAGGCGCAGATCGACGCGCGCTATCGGGCCGCGCTCGAGCGGCTCAAGCTGCCGCTACGGACGGCATTGAATGACTCGATCGTGGGGTAACTGATCATGCCGAATGACTTTCACACCGCCGCGCACGGTCGGGCGATCCGATCACCGCGCGGTACCCGGCTGCAGGCCAAATCGTGGCTGACCGAGGCGCCGCTGCGCATGCTGATGAACAACCTCGATCCCGAGGTCGCCGAGCGGCCCGAGGACCTGGTCGTCTACGGTGGCATCGGCAAGGCGGCGCGCAACTGGGATTGCTATGAGGCGATCGTCGCGACCCTGAAACAGCTGGAGGCCGATCAGACGCTGCTGATCCAGTCGGGCAAGCCGGTCGGGGTGTTTCGCACGCACGAAGACGCGCCGCGGGTGCTGCTCGCGAATTCGAATCTGGTGCCGCACTGGGCGACCTGGGAGCACTTCAACGAGCTCGATCGCAAGGGCCTGATGATGTTCGGCCAGATGACCGCGGGCTCGTGGATCTATATCGGCAGCCAGGGCATCGTCCAGGGCACGTACGAGACCTTCGTCGAGCTCGGCCGCCAGCACTACGGCGGCGATCTCACCGGGCGCTGGATCCTGACGGCCGGACTGGGCGGCATGGGCGGTGCCCAGCCGCTGGCCGCGACCATGGCGGGCGCTTCGATGCTCGCGATCGAATGCCAGGAATCGCGCATCGAGAAGCGGCTCGCGACCGGATACCTCGACCGGCGTGCGCACAGCCTCGAAGAGGCGCTCGCGATCATCGAAGCCTCGCGGCTCAGGCGCGAACCGGTGTCGGTCGGACTGTGCGGCAACGCGGCGCACATCCTGCCCGAGCTGCTGCGCCGGGACGTGCGGCCCGATGCGGTGACCGATCAGACCTCGGCGCACGATCCGGTCAACGGCTACCTGCCGGTCGGCTGGTCGGTGGAACAGTGGGAAGCCCTGCGACGCAGCGATCCGCAGCGCGTGGCGGCCGCCGCCCGTGAGTCGATGGTGCCGCACGTGCAGAGCATGCTGGCGTTCAAGCGCCTCGGGCTGCCGGTGTTCGACTACGGCAATAACATCCGCCAGGTCGCGTACGAGATGGGCGTGCGCGACGCATTCGACATTCCGGGCTTCGTGCCGCAATACATCCGGCCGCTGTTCTGCCGCGGCGTCGGCCCGTTCCGCTGGGCGGCGCTGTCGGGTGATCCGGCGGACATCGCACGCACCGACGCCAAGGTCAAGCAGCTGCTGCCGCATGACCGGCATCTGCACCAATGGCTCGACATGGCCGCGCAGCGCATTCAGTTCCAGGGACTGCCGGCGCGCATCTGCTGGGTGGGACTGGGCGATCGGCACCGCCTCGGGCTGGCGTTCAACGACATGGTGGCCTCGGGCGAGCTCTCGGCGCCGGTCGTGATCGGCCGCGATCATCTCGACTCCGGCTCGGTCGCAAGTCCCAACCGCGAGACCGAAGCGATGCGCGATGGCTCGGACGCGGTGTCGGACTGGCCGCTGCTCAACGCGCTGCTCAACACCGCCAGCGGTGCCACCTGGGTGTCGTTTCATCACGGCGGCGGGGTCGGGATGGGCTATTCGCAGCACGCCGGCCTGGTGATCGTCTGCGACGGCACCGGCGCGGCCGCGCGCCGCATCAGCCGGGTGCTCTGGAACGATCCGGCCACGGGTGTCATGCGCCACGCCGATGCCGGCTATCCGGAGGCCATCGCCTGCGCGCGCGAACACGACCTGGTGCTGCCGATGCTTGGCGCCGGCGGGCAGCCCGGCTGATGGCGCGCGCCGCCCGCAAGTTCCGCGTCGATCTGCAAGGACCTGAGCTGACGCTCGCGACGCTGCGCCGAGCGCTGGGCTCGCCGGCCCGCGTGACGCTGGGCCGCGGCGAGTGGCTGCGCGTGCGACGCTCGGCGCTGGCGATCGAGCGGCTGCTCGAGGGCGGCAGGACCGTCTACGGCGTCAATACCGGCTTTGGCTTGCTCGCGCAGACACGGATCGCATCGGCGCAGCTCGAACTGCTGCAGCGAAACCTGGTGCTGTCGCATGCCGCGGGCACCGGGGCGTGGCTGGCGGATCCGGTGGTGCGACTGGTGCTGGTGCTCAAGATCGCGAGCCTCGCGCAGGGCTATTCCGGCGTCCGGCCGGCGACGATCCGCTCGCTGCAGCGCCTGCTCGAGGCCGAGGCCTACCCGTGCATTCCCGCCAAGGGCTCGGTCGGGGCGTCGGGCGACCTCGCGCCGCTGGCGCATCTGGCGGCAGCGATGCTCGGCGTCGGCCAGGTGCGTCTGCGCGGTCGCGTGCTGCGCGCGGACAAGGCGCTCGCACGGATCGGCCTGAAGCCGCTGCGACTCGCGGCCAAGGAAGGCCTGGCGCTGCTCAACGGCACGCAGGTGTCGACCGCTCTGGCGCTCGCCGGCCTGTTCGCGATCGAGAACGTGTTTGCGGCGGCCCTGGTCGCCGGTGCGCTGTCGGTGGATGCGCTCAAGGGCAGCGACGTGCCGTTCGATGATCGGATTCATGTGCTGCGGCGGCAGGACGGACAGCGGCACGTCGCGGCCAGCCTGCGGGCTCTGCTCTCGGGTAGCCGGATCCGCGCCTCGCACCTGGACTGCGATCGGGTCCAGGATCCGTACTCGCTGCGCTGCCAGCCGCAGGTCATGGGCGCCTGCCTCGACCTGATCCGCGCGCTGTCCTTGACGCTGCAGCGCGAAGCCAACGCCGTGACCGACAACCCGGTGGTGTTCGCGCGCGCGCGCGAAGTCCTGTCGGGCGGGAATTTCCATGCCGAACCGGTGGCCCTGGCGGCCGATCAGCTGGCACTGGCGATCGCTGAGATCGGCTCGCTGTCCGAGCGGCGCCTGGCGCTGCTGATCGATCCGAAGATGAGCGGCCTGCCGCCGTTCCTGGTCGAGCACAGCGGTGTCAATTCCGGCTTCATGGTGCCGCAGGTCACCGCGGCGGCGCTGGTGTCGGAGAACAAGCTGCTGGCGCATCCGGCCAGCGTCGATAGCATCCCGACCTCGGCCAATCAGGAGGATCACGTTTCGATGGCCACCCATGGGGCGCGGCGGCTGCTCGAGATGGCCGACAATGCGGCCACGGTGATTGCGATCGAGCTGCTGGCCGCGGCGCAAGGCCTGGAATTTCATCGGCCGATGAGGAGCTCACGCAAGCTCGAGAGCGCGTTGCGGCTGGTGCGCGCGCAGGTGCCGCGCTATACGCAGGATCGCTTCTTTGCGCCCGACATCGAAGCGGCGAGGAAACTCGTCACGTCCGGCAAGCTGCGCGCGCTGTTGCACGATGAGCTGTTCGTGCGCTGAACGGGACAAGAAAAATGAATGACGCCGAGTCTTCGATATACCAGCTGGTGCGCGGTCGTACGCCGCTGATCGTGAGCATCCCGCACGTGGGAACGCGGGTCCCGGCCGAGATCGAATGCGAGTTCACGCCGGAGGCGCGCGCGCTGACCGATACCGACTGGCATGTGGAGCGGCTGTATGATTTTGTGTCGGAGCTCGGCGCCAGCGTGATTGCCGCCCATTATTCGCGCTACGTGATCGATCTGAACCGTCCGCCGGATGATGCTTCGCTCTATCCGGGCATGGCCAAGACCGGACTCTGTCCGACGCACAGCTTTGCCGGCGATCCGCTCTATGGCAGCGCGGTCGACGCCTTGCCGGCCAGCGAAATCGAGCTCCGGCGTCAACGCTACTGGCAGCCCTACCACCAGGCGCTCGCCGACCTGATCGCCGCGACCCGGCGGCGGCTGGGCTTCGCCGTGCTGCTCGATGCGCATTCGATCCGCAGCTATGTGCCGCGGCTCTTCACCGGGCGGCTTCCCGACATCAACATCGGCACCGATGACGGCCGTTCGTGCCGACCGGATCTGATCGTCCCGCTGCTAGAGATCCTCGGCGCCCAGAACCGATTCACTTACGTCGTCGACGGGCGCTTCAAGGGCGGTCACATCACGCGGCACTACGGCTCGCCGGCCGACGAGGTGCACGCGCTGCAGATCGAGCTGGCCCAGGCCGCGTACATGGATGAGGACCACGCGGTCTACGACGAGCAGCGCGCCGCGCCGCTGCGCGATCTGCTGCAACGGCTGGTCGCTGCGATGGCGCAGTTCTCACCCGCTGCAGCGTCGCGATGACGGCCGAAGACCCGCGTACACGAGCCCGGCTGCTGTTCAGCCTGCCGCTGCAGATCGTCCTGGCCTTGATTCTCGGGCTGCTGACCGGGCTGCTGTGGCCGGCCGCGGGTGCAGCCATGCAACCGCTGGGAACCGCGTTCGTTGCAGCGGTCAAGATGGTGGTGATTCCGCTGGTGTTCTGCGCGGTGGCGCTCGGCGCGATGAAGATGGGTCACGATGCGCCGCGTCTGGGCCGTGTCGCGCTGATCGCTTTCGGCTGGTTCTACTTCGCGAGCAGCATAGCCATCGTGATCGGGCTGTCGCTCAACAGCGTGTTTCATCCCGGTGCGGCGATGCATCTGACGCCGCCGAGCAACCTGCGCTCGCGCCTGGGGGCGGGCATGGACTGGACCAGGTTCCTGCTCGACCTGATCCCGTCGAATATCGTCGCGGCCATGGCGCAACAGAAGGTGCTGCCGACGCTGATATTCGCGGTCCTGTTCGGTCTGGGGCTGGCCGCGACCGGCGAGGAGCGTGCCCGGCCCATGGCTCAGGTGCTCGAGAGCATTCTGGCGGCGATGTTCCGCATCACCAACTGGATCGTGATGCTCGCACCGATCGCCGTGTTTGGCGTCATTGCGTGGTTGTTCGCCACCCAGGGCACCGCCACGGTATGGGCATTGGGAAAGCTGGTGGCGGTGATGTACCTCGGCTATGCACTGTTTGCGCTGCTGTGTATCGCCGCGTTTGGCCTGGTCGCCGGGCGGCCGCTGTTTGTCGCGCGCCGGATGGTCGGACCGTTTCTGCTCGGCTTCGTCACGCGCTCATCGGAAGCGGCGCTGCCACTGCACCTGGAGAAACTCGAACAGATCGGCGTACCCAACCGGATCGCGTCGGTGGTGCTGCCGCTCGGCTACAGCTTCAATCTCGACGGCTCGGCGCTCTATCTGGGACTCGCGACGACGTTCATTGCAGAGGCCTACGGCCTGCAGCTGGGGCTGCCGCAATTGCTGACGATCCTCGGTACCGCGCTGATCGCCAGCAAAGGCGTTGCCAATGTACCCTCCGGCTCCCTGATCGCGCTGTCGACGGTGGTGCTGGCCCTGGGCCTGCCGGCAGATGCCATAGCGCTCATCGCGGGCATCGATGTGTTTCTGGATATGGGGCGCACCGGGATGAACGTGTTTGGCAACACGCTGTCGGTTCTGGTGGCGCGCCGGTTCTCCGATTCCAGCATCGGGACGCCGGCCTATGCGGCATCTGCTGTAAAATAAGGTGGCGTTCGCGACTTCGTCGGAGAGGTGGCAGAGCGGTTGAATGCACCGGTCTTGAAAACCGGCAACGGCTAACGCCGTTCGTGAGTTCGAATCTCACCCTCTCCGCCAGGCTGAACATCCGGGTTTCACCCGAAGCGGAAGTTGCATGACATCCCCCGGGCGCGAGCGCGTTTATTATGATTCGCCAGGCTCGCAGTATTGCTCAACCGATCGCCTACAATCATCCTGGATTCTTCACGGAGCACTGTTCGCATGACCAAGGTTCTTATCACCGCTGGCGCTTCGGGCATCGGCCTGGCAATTGCGCGGGCTTTTCACGCCGCGCAGGCGCGCGTCTGCATCTGCGACATCGATGGCGCCGGCCTGGAACGCGCGGCCGGCGAAATGCCGGGCCTGCTCACACGCCTCTGCGACGTCGGCGACCGCGAGGCTGTCACGGCGATGGTCGCCGACGCCGTTGCCCGCCTGGGCGGGCTCGACGTGCTGGTAAACAATGCTGGGATCGGCGGGCCGACGAAGCCGGTGCAGGAGCTGGATCCGGCGGACTGGGACGCCGTGCTGCGCGTGAACCTGACCGGCACCTTCGACGTGACGCGCAATGCTATCCCTCATCTCATCCGTTCCGGTCGCGGCGCGGTGATCAACATGTCTTCGGCGGCGGGACGGTTTGGCTATCCCAATCGCAGTCCTTACGCGGCGACGAAGTGGGCGCTGATCGGCTTGACCAAGACGCTGTCCATCGAGCTCGGAGAATATGGCATCCGGGTAAACGCCATTGCACCTGGCGCCGTCGACGGCGAGCGCGCCGAGCGTGTGTTCCAGGGGCGAGCCCAGGTGACCGGGCAGTCGATCGACGAGGTGCGGCGCATCGCGATGACCAATCAGTCGCTCAAGCAACTGGTGGACCCGAAGGACATCGCCGCGCTGACCGTGTTCCTTGCGTCCGGCGCGGCGAAATCGATCTCCGGTCAGGTGATCCCCATTGATGGCGACATGCAGCGGGCTTAGGACTGCGGCGCGTGTGTCATGCGGTTTTAATCAGTCCATAACGTTGGCGCGAGTCTTGGCGCATCTGGGCGAGTCTCGGCGTAACGTAGGGTGAGGGGCCGGCCATCCAGGTTATTGATCCTACGTTCAATTGACCAACTGCGAACCAAAATCCCGGCCAGGCAGAAACCCGTCAGCGTCAACACGTTAGCCAGGGATCACCAACTAGATTCACGAAAAAACGTAGGGTGTTTAGGTGTCTTGGAATCCGCGATCAAACCACCGACCGCGCTTGACCCCAAAGCAGACGGTCGAGAACGTCGGCTTTACGCAAGTCAATTTGAACGGCTTTGCTTCGCGAACACCTCGCGCGCAAACTCCGCAGCAAATCCCCGGACGCTCGCCCGGTCCTAACAGTTGTAGGCGAGCAAGGTATTAGCAACTACCGATATGCGGTCGATAGGCTAGTTCCAACTCGCTCTATAAGCCCGCTCGCTCGGCAAGAATGGGGTTACTGGAGCGCTTTCCGGCTCCATCAAGCTGCAGATCCCGGGCGGGGAGCCCCGAGGAGTGGGGGTGTCTCCAGCGACTTGGTGAACATCAGACGCTGCCACAGGAATTGCGCATCCGTGGCGAGCCGGCGCAAGCTCGCCAGCGCCTCCTCGAGCTTTCGCCCGCCGCCGTTCGCGTGATAAATGAGCTGCTTGTTTGCAGTTGCTTGTGGAGATACGCAGTTGACGAACGTGTCGCGACGCGCCGCCGAGTAGCGATCCAACACTTCATCATCGGCGCCCTGCAGAACGACCGCGGTGAGCGCAGGGTAGAGTGCGTAACTGTCAAACAGGCCGGACGTCAGGCCAAGACCGCCAGTTGGATTGGTAACATGCGCCGCATCGCCGGCCAGGACGACACGGCCGACACGATATCGTTGCGCCGAGCGCTGGTGCATACGATAGGGGGATGCTCGTTCGAGCTCATAGAAGCCCTGGCCAGGCAGTATCGCCTCATATGCGCGCGGCAGACGCTCGAGGAAAGTCTCCTCCGGAAGGGTTGCGTCTTCCATGTACGTGCAGCGCCAGAGGCCCTCATTATTCAAAATGGCGATGACCGCGCCAAAGCGATCGTCAATCACGAACGTCGCGCGCGCGTAGCCATGGCGCTCGAAATCGTAATAGACGTTGGTGGCAACGAACCGCTCCGGCCACGTCATTCCGTCGAAAGAGAGACCGAGCAGTCGGCGCACCGTGCTCCCGGCGCCGTCGGCACCAATGACCCACCTGGCGCGAAGTTCTTCCGTTTCGCGCCCTGTCACCACAGAGAGAGTCACCCCTTCGGCATCCTGGTGAAGCCTCTGAAGTCGAGTGCCGAATCGGACGGTCGCGTTCGAAAAGGTTTTCAGCCGGCGCATCGCAATATCGGCCAAACGATGCTGGCCCAGATGCAGGTTATAGGGGTGGGGCGTGTGCCCCTTCAGTATCTCCATCGAATAGACAATGCGCTCGCCGGTACGTCGGACGAGGTACGTGTAGTCCTGCTTGCGCACGCCGGCGGCTTCGGCCTCTTCCAGTATTCCCAGACGCCCGAAACCGCCGAGAACCGACCAGAAGTACACCGCCGCCCGCGGGGAGTTGATGATTTGCGGTTCGGCTTCGATGACACGCACGCGAACTCCGGCTTGCGCGAGGCCTAAGGCGTTGATAAAGCCGATTGGTCCGCCTCCGATGATTATCACGTCTTCCATCGAGCTGTTTCCGCGCAAATGTTGCACTGTCAGCCAGCAATGTGGTGGCGCTTTTGAGAAATGCGACGGCGGTCAGAATTCGTCGCAGATTCTACGATAGATTTTCGGCATCTCTAAGACCTCGGTCGCGGGAATGGTGGTCGCGGAGCATGACCATGATCGTGATCACGAGCAGCAGGAAAATCGCGACCACGATCATCATGGCGACGACTGAGCATTTTGTTCGCAGGAATCTGGGCCAAGACAATCCCGATCAAGCCGACAGTGTGGTGAAGTTCAATTCGGTTACGAGCGGAATCACGGTTACCGCTATCCAGACGACGACAATCGATATTCCATGAACATCCAGCTCAGGTGATCAGCTGTTCTGGATCATGCCGCGGGTCGCTTGGCAGACGCCAAGGGTGTGGAGACCCTGGTTGTCATGGCCAATCCGGTGAAGCTCCAGGTGCGTTCGATCGAGCGGATAGCCGTTCCAGTCCCAGCACCAAATCCGCCAGCAGGCCTGTAACCGACGGATTGGGGAAGGATGCCACTTCCCAACCACCACCGCGCGTCGGAATATCGCCATGCTTGCGCACGATGACGGCAGGAAGCTGCAGGGCCACAATCCTGCTGGAATCCCGGTCGCGCCCGGTTGACAGCCTGCGCGCCACGCGGGCAGTGTGCGCCAGACGCGGCCCTGCCGTTTCCGGAGAATTCCATGAATCTCTACCTGCGTATCGCGACCGCGATCGGCTTGCTGGCTTCCGTAGTTTCGTCGTCACCCGCGCCGGCGGGCGAGAACGGCTGCGCGCCGGTGGGCAACCTGCACTTCATCTGCGGCCCGCATCATCCCGAGGATCTCGTGCTGATTCCCGGCACGCATTGGATCCTCGTCAGTGGCATGGGTGGCGCGTTGCCGGGCTCGCCGCCGGGGCCGGGCGATCTCTACCTGCTGAATGCGGCGGACAAGCGCTGGCACTCGATCGCCCAGGCCTCGCTTGCGGCGGTTAACCGCGATACTAAGCTCTACGGCGACTGCCCGGCGCCCGACGCCGCGCAGTTCATTTCGCACGGCCTCGCGATCCGCGCCGGTAGCAACGGCCGGCACACGCTGTACGCCGTCAACCACGGCGGGCGCGAGTCCGTCGAGGTGTTCGCCGTCGATGCGCGCGCCGCGGAGCCCCGGCTCACCTGGACCGGCTGCGCGGTGCTCACGGCCAGCGCCTGGCTCAATTCCGTAGTACCGCTGCCGGGCGAAGGCTTCATCGTCACCAGCACCTTCGATCCCAAGGATCCGCAGGCGCGCGCCAAGATGGGCAGCGGGCAGTACGCCGGCGCCGTGTACCAGTGGCAGCCCGGCCGCGGCTTCGCGCCGCTGGCGGGCGCGGGCATCACCGGCGACAACGGCGTGGCGATATCGGGCGACGGCAGATGGCTGTACTTCAACTGGTTCTTTGGCCGCGTCGTGATCCGCGTGGCTCGCGCCGGCGGCGGTGAGCGTGCGACGGCACCGCTGGACTTCCTGCCCGACAACATCGACTACGCACCGGACGGCAGCCTGTACGTCACGGGTCAGAACGCCGATCCGAAGCAGCTCATGGCCGGCTGCCCCAGCGGCGACTGCCTGCACGGCACGACGATCGTCAAGCTGGATCCGGCGACGATGAAGACGCGCGTCATCGCGCGCCTGCCGCCGAACGCGACCTTCAGCGACGGCACGACCGCTCTACAGGTCGGCGACACGATCTTTCTCGGCAGCTACCGCGGCGACGCCGTCGCCTACATGAAGGCGCCGAAATAGCGCGCGGCACTCGGCATAAGGATGTGGTGAAGGTACGACCGAGCTACCGGAAGCAATGCTCGGAGCCGACGTGCTCGGCGTCGATATCGCCGGCGGGCTGGCACCGCATCTTGCACGTATAGTGATGCTGTCGGGCTTGAGCGAAAATCCAGGAGACAAGTCATGAACTACGTCTATCAGAGGTCCTATCGCGGCCCCGTCCAGGCCGTTCTGCTTGATTGGGCTGGTACGACCATGGATTACGGTTGCATGGCCCCCGCCGTAGTTTTCGTGCAGGTCTTTCGCCGAAAAAACGTGAACATCACGATGGAGCACGCCCGCGAACCCATGGGGGCGCATAAGAAAGTTCACATTCGGGCCATCTCAAAGATCCCGGCGGTGGCAAAGATGTGGCAGGAGGCGCACGGGCGGCCCTGCAACGAGGATGATGTCGAAGCGATGTTCCAGGACTTCGTGCCTCTTCAGTTGGCCTGTCTGGCGCAATATGCGGCCCTGATTCCGGGCACACTTGAAGCCGTGGCCGAGTTTCGCCGCATGGGCCTCAAGATCGGTTCAACGACGGGTTACACGAAAGAGATGATGAATATCCTGCAGGCCGAAGCCACTCGCCGCGGCTACACGCCGGACTCGACTGTTTGTGCGTCCGATGTTCCGGCCGCGCGCCCCTATCCATGGATGTGTATCCAGAACGCGGTGAATCTGCAGATTTTTCCGATGCAGGCCTTCGTGAAAATCGGCGACACCCTGCCAGATATCGAAGAGGGCCTCAATGCCGGAATGTGGACTATCGGTCTTGCCAAAACAGGCAACGAGATCGGTCTGCCGGAAGCCGATCTCAACAAGCTCTCAGCCGAGGACTACCAGGCAAAACTCGACCGCGCCTACAAGAGGATGTATCAGACGGGGGCCCATTACGTCGTCGACGGCCTCGCTGACTGCCCAAAGCTGCTGTCTGAGATCAATGCCCGCCTGCTGCGTGGCGAGCAACCCTGATGATCTCGATCGTTGCTACGTGAGGCACTGCCACAGCAGGCCGGCATCCAGCAGCGACTCGATCGCCAGACGCTTGGACTCCATATCTTCGAGCGCTGCGACCAACAGTGTCGGATCATGCTCAGCGATCGATTCGGTCTCGATCGGCGGCGTGGCGGCAGCTCGACTCGACCTTGGTTTTGGCATTTCCGCGTCCGCGTTGAGTTGGACGGGGCGCGGCGCATTCTGCGACACCCCGGAGACAGGCATGATATGCATAGCGCGACCTCACTCGCCTGGGCTGTGCCCATGATGGCGCGGCTTGATGACCATAGGGTGACGAGCCTGCGCGCTTCGCAACGCATCAATCAATCTGTCGGCACGCTGCGCCAACCCAAAGCTCGTCAAGACATGCACCGCATGCTGGCACTTGATCGGCCGTGGCGACCACCGGGTATGCTGCACTGACTCCGCCGTTAGACGACCTTGGAGGTCTATGGCGACGCTCTACGACAAGATCGGACGCAATTACTCCGGACGGCGACAGAGCGATCCGCGGATCGCGGCGGCCATCGAAAGCGCCATTGACGGCTGCGCCTCAATCCTGAACGTTGGCGCCGGGGCGGGCTCGTATGAGCCAGATTCTCGATCGGTGGTTGCAGTCGAGCCGTCTCGCACGATGATTGCGCAGCGTCCCCCAGGTGCCGCTCCTGTGATCCAGGGTTATGCGGAAGCACTACCGTTTCGGGACCGTAGCGTTGATGCGGTCCTCGGCGTGTTGACCGTGCACCATTGGAAGGACCAGCCAAAGGGTTTCTCGGAATGCGCTCGCGTAGCACGCTCCCGGGTGGTCTTTTTGACCAACGATTTGGACGTATGTGCGCGATTCTGGCTGTTCGATTACTTTCCGGAATTGATGCGGGTTGATCGTCCTATCTTCCCTACGATGACACAATTTGCGGACGCTTTTGGATCGGTTGAAATCAGAGAAGTACCGATTCCGGCGGATTGTCGCGATGGTTTCTTATGTGCTTATTGGAGGCGGCCGCGTGCGTATCTCGATCCGCTCGTTCGCGACGGTATTTCCACGTTCTCAAAAATCGGAAACGTCGATTCCCAGCTTGCACGCCTGGAAGAAGACATCGATTCAGGCGTTTGGGACCAGCGATACTCGAACCTGCAAGATCTCCGCGAACTCGATCTCGGTTGCCGCTTGCTGATCGCTCGAAATCGCGCAGCAAAGCCAGTGCCCCGTGGTGTTGATCGCCAATGAACGGCCGCTGTCGGGCGATCGGGCGAGAGGCGACGGGCAGGCCGACGACCCTTGCCGATTCGACTCTAACCATTGACTATTAGGCATGAGCGCCATCCCGACGGCCGCCGGGGTGGCCAATGAGGCCGACCATTCCTTCGTGGGCCATCCCCGCGGACTCGCCTATCTTGCCTTCGCCGAAGCGTGGGAGCGCTTCTCTTACTACGGCATGCAGACGCTGCTGGTGCTGTACATGGTCCGCCAGTTGCTGCATCCGGGGCACATCGAGCACATCGCGGGATTTACCCCGTTCCGCGCCGCCGTTGAGCGCGCCTACGGCGGACCGCTATCGATGGTCGCGCTTGCCTCGGCGATCTTCGGGGTCTACACCGGCCTCGTCTATCTGACCCCGATCGCCGGCGGCATCATCGCCGACCGGTGGCTCGGGAGAACCCGAACGATCACGATCGGCGCGCTGTTGATGGCAGCGGGTCATTTTCTGATGGCCTTCGACGTGTCGTTCCTGATCGCGCTGCTATGCCTCCTGACCGGGGTCGGCTGTTTCAAGGGCAACATCGCCAGCCAGGTCGGCGCGCTCTACGCGCCGGGCGATCTGCGGCGCGCCGATGCGTTCCAGATCTACTTTCTGTTCATCAATGGCGCCGTCATCGTCGCACCGCTGATCGCCGGCACGCTCGGTGAGGTGTATGGCTGGCACTATGGCTTCGGCGCGGCGGGCGTCGGCATGCTGATCTCGCTCGTCATCTACCTGTCCGGGCGCAAATGGCTATCGCCGGAGCACGCAGCGACCGGCGCCGGATCGGCGGCGCGACCGGGCCTGAGCCGCGACGAGCGCATCGCCGTCATGGTGTTGATCCTGCTATTGCCGATCCTTGCGATCGGCGCCGTCGGAAACCAGCAGATCTTCAACGCCTACCTGCTCTGGGTACCGAGCAACATCGACCTCGTGTTCTTCGGTCGTACGATGCCGACCACATGGCTGATTACCGTGGACTCGACGGTTTCGGTATCTGCGCTGATCGCGGCTGTGGCCTTCTGGCGCCTGTGGTCGAGACGGTTCAAAGAGCCGAGCGAGGTCGTCAAGATCATTATTGGCCTTGGCATCAGCGCTGGCGCGCTGCTATCGCTTGCCGTCGCGGCCACGATCTCGGCGAGCGGTCACAAGGCCGGCGTCGGCTGGGTGCTCGTGTTCGAGGTGCTGAACAGCATCGGCTTCGCAAACGTGTTTCCGGTCGGCCTGGCGCTCTACGCACGCGCATCCCCGAAGGTGATCGCAGGCACGATGATCGGTGTTTATTACCTGCACCTGTTCATGGGCAACAACCTCGTTGGGTGGCTCGGTGGGCTCCTGGAGCGCATGCCGGGTACGCAGTTCTGGCTGCTGCACGCCACACTCGTCGGCGCTGCAGCCGTCTTGATGCTGGTCGCATGGCGACTGTTCGGACGTCTGCTCGCACCCACCGGGCAGGGCGCCGAATGACGTACGTTCCCTAGAAGCCCAATCGGGGCTTCTGGTTGGCCAGTGCCTGGCGCGCGTCCTTGAGCTGCGTCCAGTTCGGCGCGTACTTCGGCGCTTTCGGCTGGACTCAGGTGCCTGCGTGCAGTCGCTCCCAAGTACTGACCACCAGCTCCTCCGGCAATCCGGCGTCGAGCGCAAATTGCATAGCCTCTTGTGAGTTCAATGCGTTCTCGGTCAAGAGCAGCGACAGCGTGCCGAGCAACTCACCGAAGTAGAGTGCATGCGTCAACGATCGGTCGGTGGCGCTGCCGACATGCTCGGTCGCGGGATCGAGCGCTGCGACGAGCCGTGCGGAACTCTGCCATTGCCGTGCGATCCGTTGCGACATCGTCTGGCCGAGAGAGCCGATCAGCGCCACGCACAGCTCGGCGCTCGGGCTCAGATCTGAAGACCGTGCGTACGTGTCGAGCGTAGCGCGGTAGACGACCAGCGGCCCGAGCGCGTTCAGCAGCGTGACCAACTGCGCCTCGAAGCGATCTTCCCGGCGTGCCTTGGACGCATACAGTTCAGCGGCTCGCGACGCGCGCGCGGTGCGTTCCCAGAGCAGGGCCGGGAAGCGCGGAAAATTGGTGTCGGTCGCACGAAACACCGGTTGCATGAGTGCCGTAGCGATCAGCGACTGAAGCCCATCCGTCCCACATATGACGACCGCTCGCTGAATGGTCTCGATCGGCTTGGACGTGGTGCGATAGTAGCTGCTGTTGGCTAGTCGCAACGTGTCGCCGGCCAGCACCGGATCCTGGGCGATGATGGAGCCGAGCGCTCCCGAACCCACGTTGGGATCTTTCACCGCTCGCAGCAGCTGCGGCATCAGCGTCGGGCGGCGCGGGAAATACTTCGGGTCGAGCTTTTCCGCCAGCAGCACCTGCAGCACGGTTTCGCGCAAGCGCGCGTGTTCAGGCGGCACGTCCCGGCCCGATGCCGCGCCGAATGCCAGCCTCCACAATCGCTCGGTGACCAGCGCGTTGGCCGCCTGAACGCGGAGCGTGCCGCTCGAGTCGGTCGCGGGCTGGGCCGTGTCCGCGCCGCCCTCGACGGAGGCCGGTGGTGCGCCCGCGGCACCAATCGGCGCTCGGCCCTTCGGCGCGCGGCGCGCGGCGCGCCGACGCAGGATGATCCAGCCCCACACGAGCAGCAGAACGGCGAACACGCTTCCGATCGTCATCACGCCCCGGACATCCATCCTTTGGCCTCCCGCGCGCGACCAGCAGCGCATCCCGCGCCGAAACCGTCACTTCGCAGGCATACCGGTGCGAGCGCAATTGGCGGGCCAGCGTCTAGCCGTACGCCGTTATACTCCGCCGCCTTCCGCCATAGGGCACTCCCTGCAGCACCGGGCTCATATTCGTGGCTGGTTCCGGCGCGGACAAGAACCTTCTGAGGTCAGCCCGCTCGCGGAAAGGCGAATCAGGTCTTCTGGCTGGCCCGTGCCTCACGCGCTTCCCTGAGCTGCTTCCAGTTCGGCGCGTGCTTCAGCGGACCGCATTCAGATGCCCGCATAGCACGACCATCCGTTCGTCTCAAGGATTGGCCTGGACGTGCTCCAGGGGCGTCCAGCTGCCGTTCAGCACCGACTGCGGATTGAAATTAGGATCATCGCTGAGAACGTATTCGTCGTTGCCGTTCATCCAGGCGTGGCCATATTGATTACTGAGTTCATAGGTTGCTCCGGTGCTGGGGTTGCGATACGACTCGACGCCGCGAATGATCTGGTCTGATCCGGCGAACGCCTGGTTGGCCCCCTGCTGGCTGTTGGCGACCACCGACTGAATCGTTGCGATCTCCTTCTGCTGGAACTGACGAATGATCTGATCGCGCTGCCTTCGCTGGGCCTGTTGCGCGGCCGATAGTTTCGTGACCACGTCGAGATATTGGCGCTGCCACTCCGGTTCCGGCCTGAGGCTGGCGCGAATCATCTGAAACAGCTTCTCGTTGGCCTCCAGCTGGCCCTGCGGTGCGCGCATCGCAAATAGCATGATTGCACGGCAGTCAATGCCCTGAGTCGTTCCCGAGCCGGTAGCGATCGCCCGTCCCTGGGCCACGCTCACCGCCGTGACCCATTCCTCCACCGGCTGGCCGTCGAGATCATACTTCAGGCGGGCACGGGCAGAGTCGGCGCGGAATTGCACCGGGTGTCCGCTGCGTGCGGCTTGTTGCTCCAGGCTACGCATCCGGGTCTGCATGAGTTGGTCCAGATCAGGTACCGGCTCCACGGTCTCGATCTGCTTGCCCGGTCGGAATTCGGGCAATACGCGCTTGCGCAGTACATCTGCCGCAGGGACCGGCGGGACGACGGGGCAGGGTTTCAGGCCGAACTGGGCGCCCTGTCGATTTTCCTCCGTCAGGTAGCGCTGCACGGCCGGATCGTTCACGTATTGCCACGAGAAGGACGGAAAGGCCTCGATGACCAGTCGACCATCAGGACTTTGGGCGCGAAAACTTACCGCCGCCAGATCGGTAAAGCATCCCCGGTTACTCCAGCGCACCTCGCTCTGAAACTTCCAATCGGTGGGAATCATCAGGTCGGCGGCCGGCGTCGGTTTGCCGAATCCCGACTGATCGATGACCTGGACCTGCTTCATCCGGAAGTAGGCATGATTGCCGCCCGCCGTCGAATCCTTGGCCGGCGGCGATGCGAGTGCCACGGACACCATGATCCAGGTCGCAGCGGTCGCGCAGGTCCATATTCTCGTTGCTTTCATTCGTCCTCCGTGATTTCGCGCAGCCGCTATCGGCTCCGCTTTTCCATCGTCAAGGTGGAATGTAGCATTTAGGGAGAGCTTCGCCTGCATGGCCTGTCACCAGCAGTAGAGCTACGTCTTGACCGAAACGACGACTCCCTTCTGTTTCGTAAAGATAGCGTTCAGCAGCGACGCATGCACCTCGACGCGTCGTCCGTCGCTGCGGCAGCCGACCACCGACGCGAGCACGTCGAAATATGGTCCGATGATGCGAATCACCTGTTGCCGCTCGATCTTCATCTCGGTGATGACGCTGATGCCGGTCATCGACAGGTCGCGCAGCTGCGCGGTGCGTACCGGCGTCTGCCAGCCCGCGATCAGCGTGACGGTATCCGAGCGGGACATGCGAGGCACCGCGCGGCGACCGAACAGTTCGTTCTTTCCCAGCGGGCGCGCCGGTGGCGGCGCCAGGGGACTGTCGCACCGATGGCAGCGGGTCTTGGCATGGATATCGGCAGGCGCGCTGGCGCGGCAGAACGGGCACGCGGCCGGCACATCGGATTTCTCCGCCGCTGCCGTCGCAGCCGCGCCCGAGCGGTTGCGCGCACCGGCCTTGGGACTTCGAAGCTGCAGGTCATACTTGGCGCGCTTCGCCGGGTCACTGAGCACGGCATAGGCTTCGTTGATGAGCGCCGCGCCGGCGGTATCTCCGCCGAGATCCGGATGCAGGCGCAGCTTCGACATCATCGTCCGGTAGCTCGCGGTGATCACCTGGGCCGGCGCTTCAGGTTGAACGTGCAGAACCCGGTAATAGTTGCGCCTGTTGGCCCCCATGGAAAATGTCCTCGCGCTGCGTGCAGCCGATGGTACATGGCTGTGGCGCTCGCTGGCGGCGGCATCGTAGACCGGGGTATCGCGGAATACCCAGCCATGCCTGGCCGGATAGGTTTCGATCGTGTAATCGACGCCCGCCTCGGTCAGGGCGCGCTTCAGGCGTTCCTTCATCTCGTCGGGAAATGACTGATCCTCGATCGCCCGGGCAATGTAGACCCGCGACTTGATCCGCGGTGCGAGCAGGTGCGGGCTGTCGGGTGCATCGCTTGCGAGCCGGCCGCGCCCGCGGGTCACGGCGATGCCGCCTTCGCTAGCGACAGTGCTCGTCGTCGTGGTGACCGTCGCACCAACGAACGTCGCGATGCCCCTCGCGATCAATCCGGTCGCCGTTCTCGTATCGATATTCGTCATGATCCCGATCGCCGCGATCATGAGCAGGCGAAATGACGCAGCCCGATAGGCCCAACAGGGCAGTCGTCGCCCCCCATGCCGCCAGCCGGTGGAATTTGTTCATGCGCCTCTCCTGGCATCGTGATAACGAGCATCGTAACGCCTGGGCGGTTGCTGTCGAGTTTGCCCGGGTGCGACTTGATGTAGGCGTTATCGGACGGCGGGCGATTGCAGCGTGGCGTTGTCGCCACGCTGCTCGCATCGATCGGCTCAATGGCGCGCGAGGCCGCTCTCGGCCGCCGCCGCGCACCGAAACAACTGCCGGTCGCGATCGCCGGGGCATGCGAGGGTGAGGCCCACCGGCGGCTGCCCGCTCGCATGGATCGGTATCGAGATCGCGCAGCCGTCGAGAAAATTGACGACCGAAGGGTTGCGCAGTACCAGCCGGTTGATCCGGAAGTACGCCTCGTCCTGCGCAAGATCGGCGATCCGCGGCGGAATCACCGGCACCGTCGGCATCAGGAATGCATCGAAGCCGGCGAGGCGCCGCTCGACGCCTGCAATGAAAGTCCGGCGGGCGGCCAGCAGTGCCGCGTAGTCGGCAGCGGTCTGGCCGGCGCCGATCTCGATCCGGCTGCGCACCCGTGGATCGTACTCGGCGGCGTGTGCGGCCAGCAGCGCGCGGTGCCAGGCGAACACTTCCACCGTCGCGATCGTGCCCTTGGCATGGATCGCCGGGATGTCGGCGAACTCGGGGACGTCGATTTCATCGATCTGCGCGCCGGCGGCGGACAGGCGCGAGAGCGCGCGCTCGAAATCTCCGGCCACGTGACAGTCCATGTCCTCGAGCACGAAGGTGCGCGGTGCGGCGAATCGCTGGCCCGCCAGCGAGCAGTCGCGCAGGTCCACGGGCGGCTCGTCAGCCAACAGCGCATCGAGCAGCGCGCAGCAGGCGACCGAGCGCGCAATCGGTCCGATGGAATCCAGCGTCTGCGACAGCGGCACCAGGCCCGCGCGCGGCACACGGCGCGCAGTTGGCTTGTAGCCGACCAGTCCGGTGAATGCAGCCGGAATCCTGCAGGAGCCGCCGGTATCGGTACCGAGCGCCGCATGCGCCATGCCATCGGCGACCGAGACCGCGGCGCCGGAAGAGGAACCGCCCGGAACGTAGCCCACATCGCGCCGCCACGGATTCAGCGGCGTGCCGTAGTGGGGATTGAGGCCCAGGCCGGAAAAGGCGAATTCGGTCATGTTGGTGCGGCCGATGAGCACGAAGCCGGCCGCGCGCAGGCGCGCCACGCTGACCGCGTCCGCCGCCGCGGGCGCTCGGTGCGACAGCACGGTGGATCCGGCGCGCGTGACCTGCCCGACGATGTCGAACAGATCCTTGATCGAAATCGGAATGCCCGCACAGGCCGACGGCGCCGCGCCGCGCGCGCGCAGGGCATCCAGGACATCCGCCCGGGCGAGCGCGGCGTCGCGATCGACCTGCAGGAACGTCCGGCGGCCCTCGCCGGCACTGTCCTCGATTCGCCCGAGGCAGGCTTCCACCAGCGAGCGGCTGCTGCTGCGGCCGGCGGCAAGATCCGCCGCCAGCGCGGCCAGAGTCGCGCCGGAAGCCGCCGCGCTCATGGGTTGGCCCGTTGCGGTGCCATGCTGCTTATTGTCATCGGCAATCCTGTTCAATTGCGACCGCCGTCACAAGCCGGTCGCCGTCTGCATTTGCATAAGGTGCGCGAAATGTCCGCAAAATCCAGCATATCCGCAGCCTGTGATTCATTTAACGCCGGCCTTGGCGCATCGCCCATACCATCTTGCATAAGGCCAGTTCCGGGGAGCCACTTCAGATGTTACGCGCGTCGCGGCGCGCCGGCGTGATCGTCCGCCGTGCGATCGTACGGTGCTGCATGGACTCGATATGACCCGATTCCGTAGTCTGCGTGTACGCATGATCGTCTTCCTGGTGGCGCTGCTCGGCGCCGTGCAGGTGACCGAGTTCGTGCTCACCAATCATGCCAGCTACAGCGCGGCGCGCGGCAAGATCGAAGACGAACTAAGCGTCGGCCAGAAGGTGTTTGCGCGCGTGCTGCGGCAGAATGCCGAGCGCGAGGCTCAGGCGGCCAGCGCCTCGGCGTCCGATTTTGCGTTTCGCGAGGCGGTGGCCACCGGGGATGTGGCCACACTCGCTTCTGCGCTCGACAATCAGCGCGCGCGCGGGCATTGCCGAACGCGAGCAACGCATCCTGAAGCTGGCGTATGAGGATCCGCTGACGCAACTGCCCAACCGCGCTCAGTTTGGCGAAGCGCTCGAGCGCGGCATCGCGCTGGCGCGGACTCGCAGGGAATCGCTCGCGATGCTGGTCATGGATCTGGACCGCTTCAAATTCGTCAATGACGCGCTCGGCCACGGGGTCGGCGATCACGTGCTGCGCCAGGTCGGCGTGCGCCTGCGCACGCTCATGGGCAGCGCCGGCTGTGTGGCGCGCCTGGGGGGCGATGAATTCGCGCTGCTGGTGCCGGCGCTGCACAGTGCACAGATGATCGAACTGGCACAGAGCATCATCGCGGCGCTGGAGCGAGCGATCTTCTTCCAGGATCAGCCGCTCGACGTGGGCACCAGCATCGGCATCGCATTCTTTCCCGATCATGCGGCCGATGCGCAGACGCTGGTGCGCAATGCCGACATCGCGATGTATGTCGCCAAGCGCAACAAGATCGGCTACACGGTCTATGACCCGAAATTCGATACCAGCCAGCAGGAACACCTGTCGCTGCTCGGGGAGTTGCGACATGCGGTCGAGCATGGGGAGCTGCGCCTGTACTATCAGCCCAAGGTCTCGCTGGAATCCTCGACGGTGCACGCCGCCGAAGCCCTGATACGCTGGGTACATCCGACCAGGGGCCTGGTGCCGCCGGGGCTGTTCATACCGTTCGCCGAGCACACCGGCTATATCAAGGTGCTCACGCAGTGGGTGCTCGGAGAGGCGATCCGGCAGTGCGGCGTGTGGCGTCGCGACGGCCTGCAACTGCAGGTGTCGGTCAATATCTCGGCGCGCGACCTGATGAATCGCGATCTTCCGGATACGATCAGCGCGCTGCTGACCGAGCACGAGGTGCCGGCCGGCATGCTGTGCCTGGAAATCACCGAGAGCGGGTTCATGGAGGATCCGGCGCACGCGCAGAAGGTGCTCGAGCGCCTGGCCCAGGTCGGCCTGCAGCTGTCGATCGACGACTACGGCACCGGGTATTCATCGCTGAGCTACATCATGCAGTTGCCGGTAACGGAGCTGAAGATCGATCGCTCGTTCGTCTCGCATATGAGTGGCGATCGCGACCTGACGACGATCGTGCGCTCGACCATCGAGCTCGGGCACAGCCTCGGGCTCAAGGTGATTGCCGAAGGTGTCGAGGACCGGCAGGGATTTGCGCTGCTGCGCGAGCTTGGCTGCGACGGCGCGCAGGGCTACTTCATGAGCCCGCCGCTGCCGGCGGCCAACGCCGCGTCGGCTCCGGGCGTGGTGCCGGAGCCTGTGCGCCAGGACACGAGCGGGGCGGCGCACGATGCCGCGCTGTCCACGGCCGGTTGATGGCGCGCGCGGCGCGCCGCGAGTAACGCTTAGTCGGGGGGCGCGAGCCGGAATTCCGGCACCTCGGTACCCTCCATCAGCGTGCGCAGCAGCTCCTCGACGTGCTCGCGATCGGTGTCATCGAATCGGCTCGGCTGCGGGCTGTCCAGATCGAGCACTCCGATCAGCCGCTCGCCTTTGAACACCGGCAACACCATCTCGGACTGTGAAGCCTCGTCGCAGACGATGTGGCCGGGGAACGCGTGCACATCGGGCACCAGCACCGCGGCCCGCCGCAGGGCTGCGGTGCCACACACGCCATCGCCGATGCCAATGCACGAGCAGGCCGGTTTGCCCTGGAAGGGCCCCAGCACCAGGTCCGAGCCGCGCAGCAGATAGAAGCCGGCCCAGTTCAGATTCGGCAACCGGTTGAACAGCAGCGCGGCGAAATTCGAAATGTTGGCGAGGAAATCGGTCTGATCGGCGATCAGTTCGCGCAGCGGGGCGGCGAGGGATTCGTACATCACCGCCTTCGACCTGCTGTCGCCTGAGCGGGTCGCGGCGCTCGATACCGGACGGATCCGGGACGGGGCCGCATCGCGCGAGGCGATCGCTGACTTGGAAGCCTTGTCTTTCATGTCCGATTCACCCAGCGCTCATGGTGCAGCTGCCGCCTGGCGCGCAGCTGCGGTGAATCTAGCAGTTTCTGCAGCGGGAATGCGCGAGCCGCGTGGCATTTCCACGATGCCAGGGCTCGCGCGCGCCGATGTCAGCGGTGTTCCCAGTGCCCCTCGGCCAGGCGCCAGCCGCCTTCGGCACGTACCCAGTGGTGCGGGGCCCAGCGATAGCCGGGGCGGCCTGGCGCCCAGTGACCCCCAACCCAGACGTGCCGGCCGCCTTCCCAGCCCCAATAGCCGCCCAGCCAGACGTAGCCCGGCGCCGGCGCAACGCCGATCACTTCGGCCTGCGGCGGCGGCGGTGCCACCATCACCGGCCCGCCGACGTAGGCGGGTCTTGCAGTCACCACGCAGCCGACAAGTGTCAACGCCAGAACGACGGCCACCGCGGCGGCCTTGAAGCCTTGAGTTCGCATCATGCTTTCTCCACGATGAAGGTTACTCCTAGCGCTAATGAACGCACATGCGCCCATGGGGATGACGTGACGGGCTTCATAATGTGGCGGCGGCGATTTGCACCGTGACTTAACGCGGATGTGCTGCCGGCGCGTTCGCGGTTAGGATGCCGGCGCATCCAAGCGGAGGTATTCATGGGACTGGATCTGGTAACGCCCGGACATCGGGCGCCCGACATCTTCAACGTCATCATCGAGATCCCGATGAATGCCGATCCGATCAAATACGAAGTGGATAAGGAGACCGGTGCGATCTTCGTCGACCGCTTCATGGGTACGGCGATGCATTACCCGTGCAACTATGGCTACGTGCCGCACACGATCGCGCCGGACGGCGATCCGGTCGATGTGCTGGTGATCACGCCGTTTCCGCTGATTCCGGGCGTGGTGGTGCGCTGCCGGCCGCTGGGTCTGCTCCGGATGACCGACGAGGCGGGCGCGGATTCCAAGGTGCTCGCGGTACCCGATGACAAGGTGCTGCCGATCTACAGTCACTGGATCAAGCACCAGGACATCAATCCCCAGCGCCTGCACCAGATCCAGCATTTCTTCGAGCACTACAAGGATCTGGAGCCCGGCAAGTGGGTTCGCGTCGATGGTTGGGGCGACGTCGAAGATGCCAGGCAGGAAATCGCCACCGGAATAAAGCTCTACCGCAAGTGACCGGCGCCGTCCGGCGCCGCAGCGCGCGCCGCGACCGCGCGCCGCCCATCGTGTACTTATATGATAACTATTGTTATTATATCTCAAGTGAGAATTTGAGGGCGACGGGCATGGCGGCGACTGCCGATCGGCTGCGCAACTTCGGCTTCCTGGTACGGGATGTGTACCGGCTGTATGCCAAGCATTTCGAGCGCCGCGCGCGCGAGATCGAGCTCACGCTACCGCAATGCAAGGTACTTGGGCACCTGTCGCGCAACGAAGGCATCAGTCAGGCGCGATTGGCGGAACTAACCGATACCGATCCGATGACTTTGGTGCGCACGCTCGACCGCATGCAGCAGGACGAGTGGATCGAGCGCCGGCCCGATCCGGAGGATCGGCGTGCACACCGGCTGTACCTGCGCGAGGCGGCCAGGCCGATCATGCACCGCATGTGGAAGATCGCCGATCAGGCGCGCCAGGAGGCGCTCGCGGCACTGAGCCTGAGCGAGCGCGAACAGCTGGTGGACCTGCTCGAGCGCGTGCACGGCACGCTGCTGCAGCTCGATGCCAAATGAGGCGATGACCATGGATGCCCGAGTGGATGAACGAACAACCCTGAATACCGAGCTCGCGCAGGCGCGCCGCAGCGCGCGCCTGCGCTGGCTGCTGATGGGCGGCGGCGTTGCGCTGGCGCTGGTGGCGGGCCTCTGGTACTACCTCGCGTCAGGCCGCTACGTGTCGACCGACGATTCCTCGATCCGGGCCGCGCAGGCGACGATCAGCGCCAATGTGCCGGGGCGCGTGATCGCGCTCGAAGTGCACGACAACCAGAGCGTGCACCGTGGCGATGTGCTGTTTCGCCTCGATGACCGCCCATTCCGGATCGCGGTCGAGGAGGCGCAGGCCAAGCTGGCCGCGGCGCGCATGCAGATCAGCGCGGCCAAGGCCACCTATCGCCATCAGCTGGCCGATCTGGCCGCGACGCGCGATACGCTGGCCTACCAGCAGACCGAATTCCAGCGGCAGCAGCGGCTGCTGCAGTCGGGCATCAGCTCGCGCGCGCAGTTCGAGCAGTCGCAGCATGCGGTGCAGCTCGCCCAGTCGCAGTTGAATTCGGCGCAGCAGCAGGCCGGCAGCGTGCTGGCACTGCTCGGCGGCAATCCGGATCTGCCGCTCGATCAGCACCCGGTGGTGATGCAGGCGCAGGCGGCGCTCGATCGGGCCAATCTGGATCTGTCCTATACCGTGATCCGCGCGCCGGATGACGGCGTAGCGGCCAAGGTCGAGCAGCTGCAGGTCGGGGACTACATCAACGCGGCGACGCCGGTGTTCAGCCTGGTGTCGACCCGCGACGTCTGGGTCGAAGCGAACTTCAAGGAGGATGACCTGACCTACATGCGCGCCGGCCAGTCGGCCGAGGTCAGCATCGATGCCTATCCGGGACGTCGCTTCAAGGCCCAGGTGGTGAGCCTGAGCCCGGGCACCGGCGCGCAGTTCTCGCTGCTGCCGCCGGAAAACGCCACCGGCAATTGGGTCAAGGTGGTGCAGCGGGTGCCGGTTCGGCTGCAGCTCGATCGCGGCGCGTTCGATGAGGGGTTGCCGCTGCACGCGGGCCTGAGCGCGGAAGTGACGGTCGACACCGAGCATCATCGCCATCTGTTCGGCGACGCCGGAAGGCAGCTGGCGCAGCGCTGATGAGTGCCGGCGGGCACATTGGCGCGCAGGGCGTGCCGCTCAACCGCGGCATGATCACACTCACGGTGATGGTCGCCTCGATCCTGCAGGCGCTCGACAACACCATCGCCAACGTCGCGCTGCCGCACATGCAGGGGAGCCTCTCGGCCACCCAGGACCAGATGACCTGGGTGCTGACCTCGTACATCGTCGCGGCGGCGATCATGACGCCGCTGACCGGCTGGCTCGCGGACCGCTTCGGCCGCAAGCCGCTGTTCCTGGTGTCGATCATCGGCTTCACCTGCGCCTCGGCGCTGTGCGGCATGGCGCAGTCGCTCGAACAGATCGTGCTGTTTCGCCTGCTGCAGGGGCTGTGCGGCGCGGCGCTGATTCCGATGTCGCAGGCGGTGCTGTTCGACGCCTATCCGCCGCAGCAGCACGGGCGCGCGATGGCCATCTGGGGCGTCGGCGTGGTGCTCGGCCCGATGCTGGGGCCGATGCTCGGCGGCTGGCTCACCGACGACTACAGCTGGCGCTGGGTGTTCTACATCAACGTGCCGTTCGGCATCCTCGCGGTGCTGGGCGTGATGGCCTATTTCCCCGATACCACGCACGCGCGCAAGAGCTTCGATTTCTTCGGTTTCGCGCTGCTGAGCATCGCGGTCGGCACGCTGCAGCTGCTGCTCGATCGCGGTCCGCTCAAGGACTGGTTCAATTCCAGCGAGATCCGGCTCGAAACGGCGATCGCGGCACTGGCGTTCTATCTGTTCGTGGTGCATACGCTCACGGCAAAGCGGCCGTTCATCCGCCTCGCGCTCTACAAGGATCGCAATTTCCTGACCGGCAATATCCTGATCTTCGTGGTCGGCATCGTGCTGTTCGCCACGCTGGCGCTGCTGCCACCGCTGTTGCAGGGGCTGATGAACTACTCCGTGTTCCAGGCCGGCCTGACGATGGTGCCGCGCGGCGCCGGCACGCTGCTCGCGATGCTGTTCGTCGGCCGCCTGGTCGGCCGCATCGACGTGCGGCTCATCATCGGCGTGGGCCTGGCGCTGACCGCCTTTTCGCTATGGCAGATGACCCGACTGTCGATGCAGTTCAACATGGCGGCGATCGTCTGGCCGGGCGCCATCCAGGGCATGGGCATCGGCATCGTCTACGTGCCGATGGCCGCACTGACCTTCGCCACGCTGGCCCCGGCGATGCGCAATGAGGGCACCGCGCTGTTCAATCTGGTCCGCAACATCGGCAGCAGCATCGGGATTTCGACCGTGCAGGGCCTGATGGTCCGCAATACGCAGGTGGTGCATGCCTCGCTGGCTCAGCACCTGACGCCGCTCACGCTCGCGCACCATTCGCTTGGCGTCGGCAACCAGGCGCTCGCGGCACTGAATCGTGCGGTGACGGCACAGGCGAGCATGATTGCCTACCTCGACGATTTTCAACTGATGCTGATCCTGACGCTGCTGGCGCTGCCATTGCTGCTGCTGGTGCGCAACACGCGCAGCGCCGGTGCGGACGTGAAACATGCCGCGATCGAATGACCGCCTCGCCGGCGCCATAGCCGCCGCGCACCTGCGCTCACGCCTGCGCGTGTGCGTGCGCTTCGCCGCCACGGCGTTGTCGGGGGCGGTGCTCACGGCAGGTCTCGCCGGGTGCGTCGCCGGGCCGGACTTTGCCGCGCCGCCAGCGCCCAAGAGCACCAGCTACACGGCGAGCCCGCTGCCGAACCTGGCGGGGGGCGACACCACCCTCGACAGCGCGCTGGCGGCACCGGCGCAGTGGTGGGCGCTGCTCGAGTCGCCGCGACTCGACAGCACGATTCGCGAGGCGCTGGCGGCCAATCGCAGTCTCGATGCCGCGCGCTCAACCCTGGCCGAGGCGCAGGCGCTCAGCGACGCTAGTACCGCGGGGCGTTATCCGCACGCGGATCTCGACGCCAGCGCCGGCCGGCAGAAATATGGCGCGGCGTTCCTGGGTCCCGTACGGCTGCCCCCATTCACGTATTACTCGATCGGGCCGGCCGTGAGCTACACCTTCGATTTCGCCGGCGGCGTGCGGCGCACGATCGAGCAGCAGCGAGCGTACACCGAGTACCGGCAGCGCGAGCTCGATGCAGCGGCGCTGAGCGTCAGCGGCAACGTCGCGATGCAGGCCCTGGCTGCCGCGGCGGCCCGCGCGCAGATCGAGAATCTCGAAGCCCTGCTGGAGGACGACCGCGCCGATCTGAAATTGGTGCAGGGCTCTTTCGCTGATGGTGCCGCGACCCGGGTCGATGTGCTCAACGCGCGCAGCCAGCTGGCCAACGACGAGACGCTGCTGCCGCCGCTGCGCCGCCAGCTGAGCGTCGCCATGCACGCGCTGGCGTTGCTGGCCGGCCGGACGCCGGCCGAGTGGACCGCGCCCGACTTCAAGCTCGATGAGTTCAAGCTGCCGCCGCGCCTGCCGCTGACCGTGCCGTCCGAGCTGGTGCATCGCCGGCCCGACATCCTGGCCGCGGAGGCGCAACTGCATGCTGCGACCGCGGCGGTCGGCGTCGCCAGCGCGGATCTTTATCCGCAGATCAGCCTGACGGGCAGCGCCAGCATGCAGGCCAACACGCTGCATGCGCTGTTCGATGCCAGCAGTGCTGCCGCGGGCGTTGCCGGCAGCCTGACCGCGCCCCTGTTCGATCACGGCGCACTGCGCGCCCGCCAGCGCGCTGCGGTCGATGCGATGCATGGCTCGCTCGCCAGCTACGAACAGGTGGTCCTGAGCTCCTTCGACCAGGTGGCGGACGCACTCGAGGCCCTGGATCACGACCAGGAACTGCTCGTGAGCGAACAGAGCGCGGTCGCGACCGCGGCCGACAATCTGGCATTGACGCGCGAAAGTTACAGCGCCGGTAACAGCGGGGTGCTGCAGGTGCTCGAGGCACAGCGCCAGAACCAGCAGGCGCGCCTGGGCCTGGTGAACGCGCAGTCGCAGCGTCTGCAGGATACGGTGCAGCTGCTGCTGGCGCTCGGCGGGCGGGCGCCCTCGACCTGAGCCGAGCGCACCCAAGCCACTGACGGATGGCACGCGTCCGACGCGCACGGTTTCGATGCCGCTGCGATCGCACTATGATGCGCGGCGGCGCCCGGCGCCGCGTTCAACGCCGCAATCCTCGGGGGTCTGCCATGGCCAGCGATCTGAAGAACCATCGGACGAATCTGTGCGCCGCTGCCGGCGCTGCGCTGGCGCTGTGCCTGATCGGCGGCGTCAGCCATGCCGGCCTGGTTCCGAACTACATCCGGCAAGCCGTCGCCGAACCGACCCGGCCCGACCGCGACCGACAGCGCGATGCGGAACGCAAGCCGGAACAGGTAATCGCGTTTGCGGGCATCAAACCCGGTGACAAGGTCGGGGAGTTGATGCCGGGCGGCGGCTATTTCACGCGTATCTTCTGCCGGGTCGTCGGCGACTCCGGCCGTGTGTACGCGTTCGGGGTCACACCGGTGATCAAGCGCGAACGACCACCGTCGCCCGACGCGCAGCAGGTGACGCCGAATCCGTGTACCAATGTGACCGCCGACAGCAAACCGGCCGCGGAATTCAGCCTGCCGTCAGGCCTCGACGTCGTCTGGACGTCGGAGAACTACCACGACCTGCACAACCCGATGTTTGGCACACCGGACATGAGGGCGTTCGATCGCGCGATCTTCAATGCGCTGAAGCCGGGCGGGGTGTTCATCGTCGAGGATCATGCGGCTGAAGCCGGTTCCGGCGCGCGCGATACCGCTACCCTGCATCGCATCGATGCGAAGCTGGTCCGGCAGGAGGTCACGAGCGTTGGCTTCGTGCTCGTCGCGGCCAGCGATGTGCTGCACAATCCCGACGATCCGCACACCGCGAAGGTGTTCGAGCTCAAGGGCAAGACCGATAAGTTTCTGCTCAAGTTCCGCAAGCCCAAGCGGTAATTTGCCCGGCCGCTGGCGACGGGCCGCCAGCCGCTGCCGGCTTCAACCGATGCGGTCAGGAGGGCTTCTGGAAATTGCGGAAGCGCGGGCTCGAGCCGCCGGTCGTTCCGGGCCCCGTGGTTTTTCCGCCCGGCCGCGGGGGCTGCAATCTCGATTCGACCACGGCCGGGGATGGCTGCGGCGGCCTGACCACCGCAGCGGCGGGCTGGCTGGCCGAGCTCGACGACGAGGATAACGGCACCTGCGATTTGACGGCCGCCTGGGCGCGCACCGGCCGCATGCCGACCGATACGTTCAGGCGCCGCAGCTCGCCCGGCTGCAGCACACCCACGCCGACCACCTGACGCGTCAACTGTTCGCCGCGCTCGTTGCGGATATCGAGCACCACGAAATATTCGCACGGCTCAATGGTAATCTTGTGGGCAATGCTGCCATCGACATTGAGCGCGCAATAGCCTTCCTCGGCCGCGCCTTGGGCGGCATCGGCGCCGAAGCGCAAATGGTGCCGACAACCCGGGCAGATCGCCGCGGTCTCCAGCACGGTCGCCTTGCAGTGCGGACAGATGCGGGTGGCACCCGGCGTGCCTGAGCGCGGACTACTCATACCGAGCGCGGCGTCCCCTTGAACTCGACCGCGCCGTGCTGCTTGTCTTCCCAGCCGAATTCCACGTGGCCGCGCATGCGCGAGCCGGCGGCCACGGTGATCGAGGCCGCTTTGACGTCGCCGACGATCACGCCGGTGGCAAGGACATCGACCTGCTTGGCGGCGTCGATATTTCCCTGCAGCTCGCCGCCGACCACGACGACGCCGGCGCGCACCTGACCTTCGAGCCGGGCACCGGCGTCGATGCGAAAGTTGCCGTCGACCTGCACGTCGCCCTTGAAGCGACCGGCGATGCGTACATCGCCCGAGCCGGTGATCTTGCCTTCGATGGTAATTTCGGCTGCTATCACGGACTCGACGCTCGCGGCGCGCGGGGCGC
>JBIODC010000017.1:0-46033 GCA_044440135.1 Steroidobacterales bacterium
CTCCCCGCCCCGCCCGCCTCCCCCAGTCTCTCTTTTGGTTCTTGATTTGCCTCCGGGGTCATATTCTACTCATCCCCCGCCCCCACCACCACCCCCCTCTCTCGAGATTCTTCCTACGTCAGTGGATCCGATGCGGGCTCGTCGTCCGGGTCAGGCGGGGCCGCCGCCAGTTCCTGCCATCCCAATTGCCGCGCGCGCTGCTCGGCCCGCGCGTAGCTGTCCGCGAGTTCATTACAGATGATGCAGAACAGGTCCGCGGTGCGCTCGGCGTCGTAAGTGGCCGAGTGCGCCGAGGCCTTGTCCCACTCGAGCCCCGCAACCGTCACGGCCTTGGCCAGCACCGTCTGGCCCAGCGCCGCACCGGCCAGCGTTGCGGTATCGAAGCACGAAAATGGATGGAACGGATTGCGCTTGATGCCGGTGCGCGCCACCGCGGCATTCAGGAACGCCAGATCGAAGGCGGCGTTGTGTCCGACCAGCACCGCGCGCCGGCAGCCATGGCCGCGGATCGCCGCGCGCACTGCGCGGAAGATCCGATGCAGCGCGTCGTTCTCATCGATCGCCGGCCGCAGCGGATGCCACGGATCGATCTTGTTGACCAGCAGGGAGGCGGGGTCGAGCCGCGCGTTCTCGAACGGGCGCACATGGTATGAGTGGGTCTCGCCGCGATGCAGACGGCCATTCGGATCGATGTCGATGAGCACCGCGGCGATCTGCAGCAACGCATCGGTGGCCGGCTGAAAGCCGCCGGTCTCGACATCGACCACCACCGGCAGAAAACCCCGAAAGCGACGCACCATCAGTGGCGGCGCCGCGACCGGTACTGCCGGCGCGGCGGCGACCACGACGTCCGGTGGCGGCAGTTCGCTCATGCGCCGGCGTCCTCCTGCAGGCACCAGCCGATGCGCTCGCCGGCGCGCAGCGGCACCAGTTCGCCGTCCGCGAACGGATAGCTCGCCGGCGGCGTCCATGGCTGGCGCAGCAGAGTGATCTGGTCCTGGTTGCGCGGCAGGCGGTAGAAATCGGCACCGTACTCGGACGCGAACCCCTGCAGTCGCGGCAGGATGCCTTCGGCGTCGAAGATCTCGGCGTACAGCTCGATGCCGGCATGCGCCGAGAATATGCCCGCGCAGCCGCAGGCAGCCTCCTTGGCCGCGCGCTGGTGCGGGGCGCTGTCGGTGCCGAGGAAGAATCGCGCATCGCCGCCGGCCACCACCTCGAGCAGGCTGCGACGATCGGTTTCCGTCTTGAGCACCGGCAGGCAGTAGTGGTGCGGGCGCAGACCGCCGGCGAACAGTGCATTGCGGTTGAGCAGCAGATGCTGCGGCGTGATCGTCGCCGCGACCCCGCGCCGTGCGCCGCGCACGAATTCGACCGCCGCGCGCGTGCTCACGTGCTCGAACACGATCCGCAGAGCCGGCCAGCGCTCGGTCAGCGGTGCCAGCACCCGGTCGATGAAGCGCTCTTCGCGCTCGAACACGTCCACCTCAGGGTCGGTGACCTCGCCGTGTACCTGCAGCGGCAGGTCGAGCCGCATCATCGCCGCCAATGCGGGTTCGAGCCGCGCGATGTCGGTGACGCCGGCTTCGGCGTGCGTGGTCGCCCCGGCCGGATAGAGCTTGCAGCCGAAGATCGCGCCGCTCGCGTGCGCGCGCTCGATCTCCGCGGCGCTGCTCTGGTCCGTCAGGTAGAGCGTCATCAGCGGCTGGAAGCGCGCGCCGGCGGGCAGCGCCGCCAGGATGCGTTCCCGATAGGCGAGTGCGAGCGCAGTGGTGCTGATCGGCGGCTGCAGATTGGGCATCACGATGGCGCGCGCAAAACGAGCGGCGGTGAACGGCAGCACCGCCCGCAGCGCGGCGCCATCGCGCAGGTGCAGGTGCCAGTCATCCGGCCGGCGCAGCCGCAGTTCGTTGCTCATCGCGCTGGCGCCCGGCGGGTGCGCGAGGTCTTCAGGCCCTGATGCAATCTCGTGGCCAGCAGCAGCTCGAGGGTGAATCGCACGCCAAAGCCGGTGATCTCGGTGCTCACATGCGCCAGGCCGCCGCGGCGCGTGGCCGACGACAGATCGACATGCACCCAGGGATTGTCGTCGCCGATGAAGCGCTTCAGAAAACGCGCCGCCAGGATGTGGTCACCCTTGCCGTCCGCGCTGCACTGCATGATATCGGCGACCGGGCTTTCCAGATCGCTGTCGAAGTCCTCATCGAGCGGAAAATTCCAGACGCGCTCGCCGCTCGCCGCGCCGGCGGCGACCAGCGCGTCGGCGAATTCGGCGCGATTGGTGAACACGCCGCTGTAGCGTTCGGTCAATGCATGTACGCAGGCGCCGGTAAGGGTCGCAAAATCGACGGTCAGGCGCGGCCGGGTACGTGCCGCCAGCGCCAGCGTATCCGCGAGCACCATGCGGCCCTCGGCGTCGCTGTGAATGACCTGGATCGTGATGCCATTGCTCGCCCGCACCACCTCCTGCGGCCGGTAGGCCGTCGGTCCGATGTTGTTCTCGCTGATCGCGAGCCAGGCGTCGACGTTCAGCGGCGAGCGCAGTTCTGCCAGCGCCACCAGGCAAGCGAGCGCCACGGCGCTGCCGGCCATGTCGATATGCATGTCGAGCATCGAGCGGTGCGTCTTGAGATTGATGCCGCCGGTGTCGAACAGGATGCCCTTGCCCAAGAGCGCGACATCGGGCGGGCGCGGACCGCGCCGCCGACCCGCTTTGCCGCCGCGCCAGCGCAGGTGCGCGATGCCGGCGGTGCGCGCGGCATTGCCACGTGCCACTGCCAGAAACGCGCCGGCGCCCAGTCGCTGCAGCCGCGCCTGCGAATACCAGCTGAGGCTCAGGCGATGGCGGCGCGACAGCTCCGTGAGCAGCCGCCGGTAGGCGCCAGCGTCGAGCTTGTTGGGTGGCATCGCGGTCAACGCGCGCACCAGATTGCCGGCGCGTGCGCTGGCCGCGATTCGATCGACCTCGAGCCGGGCGGCACCATACAGCTCGATGGTTTGCAGGCGCCAGCGACCGCGCTGGCGGCTGCGAAACTCGGGCAGCGCGAAGCTCTCGGTCCAGGCCGCGGTCAGCAGCGCCTCCTGCCACAGCGCCGCGTCGGGCACGGCCTCGTTGACGATGATTCCAATTGTGCGCGGTTTGCGCGCGGCGAGTTCGCGCAGCAGCTTGCCGGCGAGGTTCAGGCGCTCGAAGCTGCTGGCGCCGGCTTTGGCGTAGGCCAGTAGCGCGAACGTCTGGCGCGCGTTGGCGAGTGTGGTGGTGCGCGTGCCAGGTGCTACCGGCTTGTCGCGCGCGTGCAGCCCGAGCCAACGGCGCGGCTCGGGCAGGCGACGCAGGAACGCAACATCGTTGGGCACGGTCACGACGGCCAGGGCATCGAGGGCCGCGGCCCGGCGCTCACTGGGGAGCGTGCGACGCCGCTGCAGCACTGCCAAGGTGCAGTCGGGCAGCGTCATTTCAGACGGTCTCCATTGACCGCCGCGATTGCTTGACCATGCTAATTAAAACTCGGATCATGCCGGCCGCCCAAGCGGGGCCGGTGCGCCGGCAGGATCCTAACACAGCGTCGTGGGAAGCTTTTTTCCCGCCACCTCCTGCCCGGGAGTGCCCGACACGGGTCTGCGCAAAAGCACTAGAATCGTACTTATGAACGACGTGACACCCCCGCAGGACCTGGACCCGATAGAAACGCGGGAATGGGTCGAATCGATCGATTCCGTGTTGCGCTCCGAGGGACCCGAGCGGGCGCACTTCCTGATCGAGCGCCTGATCGACCGCGCGCGCCGCTCCGGCGCCTACCTGCCGTACCGGCCCAATACCGCCTACGTCAATACGGTCTCGGTCGGCCAGCAGCCGGAGTACCCGGGCGATCGCGCGCTGGAGCGGCGCATCGAAGCGTATATCCGCTGGAATGCGATCGCGATGGTGGTGGCGGCCAATCGCAAGTCCGCGGAGTACGGTGGACACCTGGCCAGCTATGCGTCGTCGGCGACGCTGTACGAGGTCGGGTTCAATCATTTCTGGCGCGCACCGAGCGACAAGCACCCCGGCGACCTGGTGTACATCCAGGGCCATTCATCACCAGGCGTCTACGCGCGCGCCTATCTGGAAGGCCGCCTGAGCGAAGATCAACTGGCTCACTTTCGCCAGGAGGTCGGCGGTCACGGACTGAGCTCGTATCCGCATCCGTGGCTGATGCCGGACTTCTGGCAGTTCCCGACCGTTTCGATGGGCCTGGGCCCGATGATGGCCATCTACCAGGCGCGCTTCATCCGCTATCTGGAGAACCGCGGACTGGTGGCGCCGTCGGACCGCAAGGTCTGGGCGTTCTGCGGCGACGGCGAGATGGATGAGCCGGAGTCGATGGGCGCGCTGACGATGCCGGTGCGCGAGGGGCTCGATAACCTGATCTTCGTCGTCAACTGCAATCTGCAGCGCCTCGATGGACCGGTGCGGGGCAACGGCAAGATCATCCAGGAGCTGGAAGCGGCGTTTCTCGGCGCCGGCTGGAATGTGATCAAGGTGATCTGGGGTTCGCGCTGGGATCCGCTGTTTGCGCGCGATACCCGCGGCATCCTGCAGCGCGTGATGGAGGATTGCGTCGACGGCGAATACCAGAATTTCAAGGCCAAGGGCGGCGCCTACACGCGCGAGCACTTCTTCGGCAAGGATCCGTCGCTCAAGGAAATGGTGGCCAACATGTCCGATGAGGACATCTGGCGGCTCAACCGCGGTGGTCATGATGCGCTCAAGGTGTATGCCGCCTATCACGCGGCCGTGCACACCCAGGGTCCGCCGACGGTGATCCTCGCCAAGACCGTCAAGGGCTTCGGACTCGGTAAGGTCGCCGAGGGCCAGATGGTCGCGCACCAGCAGAAGAAGCTCGACATCGCGGCGGTGCGCGAGATGCGCGATCGCTTCAACATTCCGGTGTCCGACAAGGATCTGGAGGATCTTCCGTTCCGCAAGCCGCCGCCGGATAGTGACGAGATGCGCTATCTGCAGGCGCACCGCAAAAGTCTCGGCGGCTACCTGCCGGTGCGCAATCCGGACGCGCCGCCGCTCACGGTGCCTGCGCTGGAGGCGTTCCACTCAATCCTCGAGGGGACGGCCGAGCGCGAGATCTCGACCACGATGGCGTTCGTGCGCATCCTGACCGTGCTGCTCAAGGACAAGGGGATCGGCAAGCACATCGTGCCGATCGTTCCGGACGAGGCCCGCACCTTCGGCATGGAGGGCTTGTTCCGCCAGATCGGCATCTACTCGGCGGTCGGGCAGCTCTATACGCCGGTGGACGCCGAAACCCTGATGTCCTATCGCGAAGACCGCAAGGGCCAGATGCTCGAGGAGGGCATCAACGAGGCCGGCTCGACCTGTTCGTGGATTGCGGCGGCGACCTCGTATGCCAACCACGGCATCGGCATGGTGCCATTCTACATCTACTACTCGATGTTCGGTTTCCAGCGCGTCGGCGATTTCATCTGGGCTGCCGGTGATATGCGCGCGCGCGGCTTTCTCGTCGGCGCGACCGCGGGCCGAACGACACTCGCGGGCGAAGGCCTGCAGCATCAGGATGGACACAGCCAGCTGGTGGCCACCACCATTCCCAATTGCCGCGCCTACGATCCGGCGTTCGCCTATGAGCTCGCGGTCATCATCCAGGACGGCATGCAGCGCATGTACGTCAAGAACGAGAGCGTTTTCTATTACATCTCGGTGATGAACGAGAACTACGCGCAGCCCGCGCTGCCGGCGGGCGCGGAAGCCGGCATCATCAAGGGTGGCTACCTGCTGAAGAGTGCGGGAGCGGGCAAGCTGCGCGCGACGCTGCTCGGCAGCGGCACCATCCTGCGCGAAGCCCTCGCGGCGGCCGAACTGCTCGAGAAGCAGTTCGGTGTCATGGCCGACGTATTTTCGATCACCAGCTTCAGTGAACTTCGTCGCGAAGCCCTCGAGTGCGAGCGATGGAATCTGCTGCATCCGGCCGATGCGCCGCGCGTGCCGTTCGTGCAGACGCTGCTTGCCGATCGTGCGGTGCTGGTGGCCGCGACCGATTACGTGCGCAACGTGCCGGATCAGATCCGGCCGTGGCTGTCGCAGCCGTACCTGACGCTGGGCACCGATGGCTTCGGACGCAGCGACACGCGGGCGGAATTACGTCAGCATTTCGAAGTCGACCGGAACTTCATCGCATTGGCGGCGCTCAAGGCGCTGGCCGATGGGAACCGGATCGACCGCAAGACCGTGGTCGATGCGATTGCCAAACTCGGCATCGATGCCAACAAGGCCGATCCTCTCAACAGCTAGAGCTTCAAGGGGATTGCCTTGGCCTCGAAAGACATCTACGTGCCCGACCTGGGCGACTTCAAGGACGTGGCGGTCATTGAAGTGCTGGTGCAGCCCGGCGACAGCGTGCAGGTCGATGCACCGCTGCTGACGCTCGAGACCGAGAAGGCGACCATGGACGTGCCGTCCACGGATGCCGGTGTCATCGAGAAGCTGCATGTCGCCAAAGGCTCGCGGGTCTCGTCCGGCACCCGCATCGCCACGCTGCAGCTGCCCGCAGGCGCTGGAGCCGCTGCCGCCGCGCCAGCGCCGCCAGCCGCAGCCACCACCCCGACGCCGCCGGCGCCGTCGGCCGCAACGCCCGCTGCGTCGAAGCCCGCTGCGCCGGCCACATCCAATGCGCCGAAGGCTGGCGCCGCGGCGGCACCGGAGATTACCGCCGCGCCCGCGATGCCGGCGCCGGCCGCCGCGCAAGTGCTGCCGCCAGTCAGTGAGGACGGATTCGCGCGCGCCCATGCCGGCCCATCGGTGCGCCGCTTCGCGCGCGAGCTCGGCGTTGACCTCGCCCGCGTCAAGGGCACCGGTCAGAAGGGCCGTGTCACCGACGAGGACGTCAAGGCTTTCGTCAAGTCGCTGATGGTCCCGGGCGAGGGCGCGCGCGCAGCCGGCACCGCGGCGGGCGGCGGTGCGCTGCCGACGATCAACGTGCCGGATTTCGCGCAGTTCGGTCCGATCGAAATCCGGCCGCTGGGCCGCGTCCAGCGCATCTCAGGCCCGCGACTGCATGCCAGTTGGGTCAACCTGCCGCACGTCACGCAGTTCGACGAGGCCGACGTGACCGAGCTGGAGGAGCTGCGCAAAACGCTCAAGAGCCGGGCCGACAGCGCCGGCATCAAGCTCACGACGCTGGCCTTCATCGTGCGTGCGTGCGTCAAGGCACTGCAGCAGTTTCCGCTGTTCAACGCCTCGCTCGACGCGACTGGCGAGAACCTGGTCTACAAGAAATACATTCACATCGGCTTCGCGGCCGACACGCCCAACGGGCTGCTGGTGCCGGTGATTCGCGATGCCGATCGCAAGGACATCTACGAGGTCGCGCGCGCGCTCGGCGAGCTGTCCGCCAAGGCGCGCAGCGGCAAGCTCACCGGCGCCGAGATGCAGGGCGGCAGCTTCACGATCTCGAGCCTTGGCGGCATCGGCGGCACGGCCTTCACGCCGATCATCAATGCGCCCGAGGTGGCGATTCTCGGCGTCTCACGCGCGAGCGTGCAGGCGGTGTTTCAGGATGGCGCGTTCGTCCCGCGAACGATGCTGCCATTGTCGCTCTCGTACGATCATCGCGTGATCGACGGCGCCAACGGCGCCCGCTTCACCAGTTACCTGGCCAAGGCATTGGCGGACGCGCGTGGCCTGACCGAGGCGGTGCCGTGAGCCGTGAGCAGATCCTGTGCCCGGATCTGGGCGACTTCAAGGATGTGCCGGTGATTGATGTTCTGGTCAAGCCCGGTGACAGTATCGAGCTCGAGACACCGCTGATCACGCTCGAGACCGACAAGGCGACGATGGACGTGCCGTCGACGGCTGCCGGCAAGGTCATCGAGCTGCTGGTCAGCAAAGGCAGCAAGGTTTCCAAGGGTACGCCGTTGCTGCTGCTGGAGACCGGCGCGTCGGCCGCGACCGCGGCGGCGCCGGCCACTGCGTCCGCCCCATCGGTGGCCGCTGCGCCGGCGGCGACGGCGCCGAAAGCCGCGGCGGCACCGGCGCCCGCCGCCGTCCCCGCAGCTGCGCCCACGACCGGGCCGGCAGCTGCGGAAGCCGAGGCCGCGCGCAGCACGCAGCTGCTGGTGCTCGGCGCGGGGCCCGGCGGCTACACCGCCGCCTTTCGCGCCGCGGATCTCGGGCTGAAGGTCACGTTGATCGAGCGCTGGGAAACACTCGGCGGTGTGTGCCTCAACGTCGGCTGCATTCCATCCAAGGCGCTGCTGCACGCCGCGAAGGTGATCGAAGATGCGCGCGAGATGGGTGCGCATGGCATTGTGTTCGAAGCGCCCCGGGTGGACACCGCCAAGCTGCGCGCCTGGAAGGCGAGTGTGGTGCGCAAGCTGACCGGCGGACTGACCATGTTGGCCAAGCAGCGCAAAGTGGAGGTGGTGCGCGGCGTCGGCAAATTCATCAGCCCGCATGTGCTCGAAGTCACTCAGGGTGGCAGCCGCGAACGCATTCGCTTCGAGCACTGCATCATCGCTGCCGGTTCCGAGCCGATGCGACTGCCGTTCGTGCCGGACGATCCGCGCGTCATCGACTCGAGCGGCGCGCTCGAACTGCCGCAGGATCCGGGACGCTTCCTGGTGATCGGCGGCGGCATCATCGGCCTGGAGATGGCCTGCGTGTTCGATGCCCTCGGCGCGAAGGTCAGCGTGGTCGAACTCACGTCGCAGCTGATGCCCGGCTGCGATCCGGACCTGGTGCGCCCGCTCGAAAAGCGCATCAAGGCGCGCTACGGCGAGATCCTGCTCAGTACCCAGGTCACGAGTGTGACGGTTGCGAAGGAAGGCCTGCAGGTGAGCTTCACGACCAAGGAGGGCGCCGGCAGCAGCAACACCTACGATCACGTGCTGGTCGCGGTCGGGCGCACCCCGAACGGTCGATCGATCGGTGCCGACGCCGCCGGAGTGCAGGTCGATAGTCGTGGATTCATCGCGAGCGACCGGCAGATGCGCACCAACGTGCCGCATATCTTCGCGATCGGCGATATCAGAGGCCAGCCGATGCTCGCGCACAAGGCCAGCCACGAGGCCAAGGTGGCGGCCGAAGTGGCGGCCGGGCACAACAGTGCGTTCGACGCCCGAGTGATTCCCTCGGTGGCGTACACCGATCCGGAGATCGCATGGGTCGGGCTGTCGGAAAGCGCAGCCAAGTCGCAGAACATCAGCTACGAGAAGGCGGTGTTTCCGTGGGCCGCCAGCGGCCGCTCATTGTCGATCGGCCGCGACGAGGGTTTCACCAAGCTGATGTTCGATCCGGGCACGCGCCGCCTGCTCGGTGGCGGCATCGTCGGGACCAATGCCGGCGAGCTGATCGCCGAAGTGGCGCTCGCGATCGAGATGGGCGCCGATGCCGCTGACATCGGCCTGACCGTGCACGCGCACCCGACCTTGTCAGAGACCATCGCCTTCGCCGCGGAGGCCTTCGACGGTACGCTGACCGACCTTTACATGCCGAAGAAGCGCTGACGAGCGCGCACACTTCCTAACGGCGCCGTCACCGGCGCGCCACCGACAATGTTACCGCGCCCCAGCAGTATAGGCGCGCCCGGTGACCTGCACCGGGCCGGTCCTCATATTGCCGGGAGTCGTCCGTGGGTTGCTGGTTACCGATGGCCGCGCGCCGCAGCGCGCGCGCCGCGCTGGTCTCATCGTGGGCGCTGATTGCGTCGCTGACCGCAGCAACGGCCTGGCCGCTCGCCGCGCACGCGCTTGAATCCGCGCCGACCGATGATCCGAATCCGGATACCGAATCGCTGCGCCGGGAACTGCAGCAGGAGAAGGCGCGGATTCAGGCGCTTGAGCAGCGACTGGCTGCCGATGAGGCTGTGCGCAGCGCGGCGAGCGCAACTCCGACCGCCACTTCACCAAACGCTGCAGCGGCGAACGGGGCGCCCAATCCGAAAATCCTGGTCGGCAATTTCGGCCGGCAGGGCTTCACGCTGCAGACCCTGGATGGCGCCAATCAGGTTCATTTTCGTGGCAACGTTTCGGTGGACGATCGCTACTTCAGCGATTCGGGTACGCCAACCACCGCCGATAGCTGGCTGATACGCAAGTTGCGTCCCACCCTCGAGGGTACGCTCGAGGACATCTACGATTTTCGTTTCATGCCAGATTTCGGGTTGGGCAAGGCGATCGTTCAGGATGCCTGGGCGGACGCGCGGGTGGAACCCTGGCTCGTGTTCACCTTCGGTAAGCTCAAGGCGCCGGTTGGCCTCGAGCGTCTGCAGCTCGAGCAGTTCGCGCGCTTCATCGAGCCGGCGTTGACCGCAGACCTGGTGCCGTACCGCGACCTGGGCGGGCAAATCGGCGGTACCCTGGGCGGCGGCTTGCTGAGTTACGCCGTCGGCGAGTTCGACGGCGCCGTCGATGGCGGCAGCACCGAGGGCAACAGCGTTCCGGATGCCAATTCGACCGGCAAGTTCTGCTGGCACGGCCGTCTCTACAGCAAACCCTTTGTGCAAACGGATTGGAGCGTGCTGAAGGGTTTTGGATTCGGCGTTGCCGCCAGCTACGTGAACTGGAAGGGCGTGGCGAGCGCCACGACCACGACCAGCCTGCTGGCAAGCTACAAAACCACCGGCCAGCAATCGATGTTTTCCTACCGCGGCAACACCGCGACCGGCGCCGCGATCAACAACGCGACCATCGCCGACGGCATCGAGCGGCGCGTGGTGCCGCAGTTCTATTACGCCTATCGGATCGTCAGCCTGCTCGGCGAGTACGTCAGGGAGGATCAGCAGGTGCGGCGTGAGCTCAGCGCCACCACTGCCAGCACCGCCACGCTGCACCACACCGCCGAGCAGTTGCAGCTGGCGGTGTTCCTGACCGGCGAAGACGAGGCCTTTGACAGCACCACGCCGCGCCGCGATTTCGGTTACGGCAAAGGCGGAGCCGGCGCGTGGGAATGGGTCGCTCGCTATCACGCGCTCCACTTCGATCGCGCGGCCTTTGAGGGCGGTGCCGCGTCTTTCGCCAATCCGGCCAGCGCGCCGCTGGCTGCGCATGCGTGGGGTACCGGCGTGAACTGGTACCTGAACGCCAACTTCAAGATCCAGCTCGATTATGAGCTCACGCGCTTCGACGGCGGCGCGACCAAGGGCGATCGCCCGGACGAGCGTGTCCTGACCTCGCAGTTCGCACTCATCTTCTGATGCGCTGGTGATGCGCTGGCGCCGCGGGTCGTACCGCGGCCGGATCGCATTGGCAGTAACGGCGATTCCGTCTATCTGGACGCATTGCTTAGGGAAATCGAGTCCACCACCTGCGCGCCGCCGGTCGCCTGAACGGCGACCGATTCCGCCAGCTGGCGCTGCATGTCCGTATCGACCTGACCGTACAGATACACCACGTTGTCGACGGTCTGCACGCGCACTGAATTCGGACCACCCAAGGCTGGATATTGATCCAGCTGCGCCCGCACCTCGGCCGTGATCTTCGCATCGCCCGGGCACCCACGGAATCCGCATTTGCTGTACGCCGCGCATCCGCCGAGCACGCCCGCCAGCACCAGCGCGAAGCCGGGCGCGTAGAAATATCTGGGCTTGCACATGTCGCGCGCTCCCCACCTCACTGGCTATTAGATAACGGACGATGCGCATAGTTCCGGACACCCCGGTCAGATTGTCCGCCACTTCGCGCCAGCGGGCGCAGGGCGGGCTTCGCGGCTCGAATTTACCGGGCGGTTCGTTATATACTTAGATACATAACGATGCGGTCAGGAGCAATCGATGCCCGGTTCAGCCTGCGTACCCAGCACGGTCCGATCCGTGAGCCTGCCGTGGCTCTGTGGCCTGACGCTGATGTCCAGCGCGGTCGCCGACGACTACGCGCCCGCGAACGCCACGCCACCGGCGGGAACGCAGGATTTTCTGACGCAATGGTTCGCGCTCTCCGATGCCGCCAAGGAATCCCAGCCGCATTGGATGACCCCGCTGGTCACGGTGACACCGAGACTGGAGCAGGAAGTGCGCTACGACCAGTACTGGCAGACCAGGCCCGGCGGGGTTGGATTCGACAACTTTGGGAACGGCAAGGGACTGGAAGTCATTCCGAGTCCGAACACTGAGGTCATCATCGGTGTGCCGGCCTATGAGATCAAGCGGACCCGCAAAGGCAACACCGACGGCTGGGCCGATGAGACGTTGCTGGGGAAGTATCGGATCCTCTCCGGCAATGAGGAGCAGGGCAACTATATTGTCACTGGATTTCTAGGGGTGAGCCTGCCCTCGGGCAATCTGGCTTTCACCAATGGCAAGGCGATCATCACGCCGACGATCGCGGCCGGGAAGGGCTGGGGTACGCGTGAGGCCGGCGTCGATATACAGTCGACCTTAGGCGTCGGGATCCCGGTGGCCGATGAGAAGGCCCTTGGCACCACCCTGACCTGGAATACCAGCCTGCAGGCACATGTCTTCAGCAAGCTGTGGCCGGAGATCGAGGCCAGCTACACCTCGTATCATGACGGCGATCACGCGGGCAAGGAACAGCTGGCGCTGACTGCCGGCGTCATCGCCGGCCGTTTCGCGCTCGGCCCGCGGGCCCGCCTGATCATCGGTGCCGGCTATGAATGGCCGGTGAGTTCGTTCTCGATCTATGAACATATGTGGCTCGCCACCGGCCGCGTGGCGTTCTGAGGCGCTGCGCGCCGGATACGGCTCACGTCTTCAGGGCTTGGACTTCGGGGGCCAGTCCCGGCGCCGGCGGCACCGCGGCGGCCTGGGCGGTTACGAGCGGCCTGGCGTCCGGTTGCGGGAACTTCAGGCGAAAGCAGCTGCCCTGGCCCGGAGTGCTCTCGATCTCGATTTCCGCACCGTGCGCGGTACAGATCGAACGCACGATCGACAGCCCCAGGCCGGCGCCGCCCTCGGCGCGCGAACGTGCTTCATCGACCCGATAGAATCGATCAAATACATGCGGCAGAACGTCGGGCGGGATGCCGATGCCGCTATCGCGCACCTCGAGCATCGCGTAACCGTCGCGCTGCCGGGTGCGCACACTGACCACGCCTCCGCGCGGCGTGAACTTGATGGCGTTGTCGAGCAGGTTGACGATCACCTGCTTGAGCCGGCCGCGATCACCGCGGACGATGACCGGCGGCCGGTCTGCGGGCTCCAGCCGCAGGCCCCGGTCCTCGGCGACCAGCCGCATCTGCTCGACGGTGCTGGCGGCAAGATCACCCAGGTTCACGTCGAGCCATTCACGCTGGGCATCGCCGGCGTCCAGCCGCGACAGCACCAGCAGCCCGGACACCAGATGCTCGAGGCGTGCCACCTCCTCGAGCACGCTGCCGATGCGCTCACGCAGCTCGCGCGGCGCGGTCTCGGTGCCGACGATTTCCTGCAGTTCGCCCTTGACGACGGTCAACGGCGTACGCAGCTCATGCGAGGCGTCGGCGAGGAAGCGGCGCGAGCTCTGGACCGAGTCACGCAGGCGCGCCAGCATGTGATTGAGTGCCATCGACAGCCGTTGCAGCGCGTCGCCGGTCGTCACCACCGGAAGGCGGGCATCGAGATTCTGCACGCTGATCTGCTGGGCGGTCTGCGACATGCGCTCGACCGGTCGCAGTGCCAGGTGAACCAGCAGGTAGCCGCCGCCGGCCGCACAGGCCAGCAGCACCGGCAGCAGCAGGCCGAGCAGGCGCAGCAGACGGTGCTGCACAGCCTCAATCGGGCCGAGCGCAATGCCCAATTCGATCAGGTAGCGGCCCGACACGGTGTCGATCGGCGTGGCGCTGATCATCAGCGGCCCGTTCGCGGTCGCGACCGGGCGCACCGTGGTCTTCGTCGGCCAGTCGTCGCGCTGCGGCGGCACGCCGGCCGGATCGAAGCTGCGATCCGCGGGCTCGCCGGCCCGATACACCAGGCTCGCGGGGGCACGCGTCACGCGCACGAAGCGATTATTGAATTCCGGCGCCACGCGGGTGGTGATCGCCGCCGCGATCACGGAATCCGGGACGTCCGCCGGCGCCTGTTCGAGAATCTGCTCGACCTGGACCGAGCGCCGCTGCAACGAGTCGCGCACACTGGAGCGCAGATACCGCTCGAGCCCATAGAACATGCCGCTCCCGACCAGAGCGAAGGTCGCGCTCAGCAGCAGCGCGTACCAAACTGTGAGCCGGAAGGCGAGCGAGCGATGATTCATGGCTAGCCGGCGTCGTGGATCGGATCCGCCTCGCGCACGCAGTAGCCGACGCCGCGTACGGTGCCAATCAGCTTGACCGGAAACGGGTCGTCGATCTTGCGGCGTACGTAGCGCACGTAGACATCGACGATGTTGGTCACTCCCTCGAAGCTCTGGTCCCAGACGTGCTCGAGAATCATGGTGCGCGAGAACACCCGCCCGGGTGAGGACATCAGGTATTCGAGCACGGCATATTCCTTGGCCGTCAGATCGATGCGTTGACCGCCGCGACGCACCTGCTGCGTATAGCGGTTGAGCTCCAGGTCGGCAATGCGCAGCACCTCGGCTTGCTCCTGCGGCGCGCGGCGCAGCAGCGCCTTGACGCGCACCACCAGCTCGGCGAAGTCGAACGGCTTGGTCAGGTAGTCGTCGGCACCGGCTTCGAACTGCCTGACCTTGTCATCGGTGGCATCGCGTGCCGTGAGTACCAGCACGGGCAGCTGACTTTGTGTCCGGCGTACGCGCCGCAGCAACTCGCCGCCGCTCAACTGCGGCAACATCAGGTCGAGAATCAGCAGATCGTAGCGGTAGGCGTCGAGGTAGCCCTGGCCTTCGCGGCCATCCGAGGCGATGTCGACGGCGAAGCGCTCCGCGCGCAGGCCGCGGGCCACGAACTCGGCCAGCTTGCGGTCGTCCTCGACGATCAGCAGTCGCATGTATGCAAGCTTACCGAACGGACCGGACTGGCGTTGGACGGGGTGTCATCAGACTGCAATATTTGTGTCTCAGTGTTGTCATTCAGGCAAAACACACTGCACGCGCTCGGGCAGCGCCAGACCGGCGCGCGGGCCGCGCAGCACCGTGCCGGCAAGGCTCGCAGCAGCGCAAGCGCCGCCGGGATTATATGTTCAGGGCGGGTCAATGACCGCGCCGCCCGCCACGATGAGGCCGGAAGCGGCTCTCGGGCCCGGGTGCGGGGATCAGGGCCGCGCGCTGGGCCAGGTTTCCCGATGGTGCCGGAAGTGCCGGTGGCGCCCGGGATCATGAACGCAGTGGAGAATTTCATCAATGCAGCAGCAATGTCAGGAGCAGCGAGTGAGCAAGTTCTCGAGCGGTATCAGGGTGGCGCTGGGCGTGATCGCGCTGATCGGCGCGGCGATGGGCCAGGCGCGCGCGAACGACATTTCCGGCGCCGGCGCAACCTTTCCTTACCCGATCTATGCCAAGTGGGCTGAAGCCTATAAGCAGCAGACCGGGATCGGCCTGAACTACCAGTCGATCGGTTCCGGCGGCGGTATCAAGCAGATCGAGGCCGGCACCGTGACCTTCGGTGCCTCCGACAAGCCGCTGGAACCGGCGGATCTGAAGCAGAACGGCCTGGTGCAATGGCCGATGATCATCGGCGGGGTGGTGCCGGTGGTGAATATTCCGGGCATCAAGCCGGGCGATCTGATGCTGGATGGTCCGACGCTCGCGGCGATCTACATGGGCGACATCAGCCGCTGGAATGACGCAGCGATTCAGAAGCTCAATCCGAAGTTGAGCCTGCCCAAGCTCGACATCGCACCGGTGTACCGCTCGGACGGTTCCGGCACGAATTTCCTGTTCACCAATTACCTGTCGAAGATCAGCGCGAGTTTTTCGCAGAAGATCGGCGCCAACACGTCGGTGCAGTGGCCGGTGGGTATCGGCGCCAAGGGCAACGAGGGCGTGGCGAACCAGACCACGCAGACCAGCGGCGCCATCGGCTACGTCGAATACGCCTACGTCAAACAGACCAACATGAACTACGCCAAACTGCTCAACCATGACGGCAAGTACGTGGCGCCGGAAGCCAAGGCGTTCCAGGCCGCCGCCGCCAACGCCGATTGGGCCAAAACCGACGGTTACTACCTGATCCTGACCGACCAGCCGGGCGGCGATACCTGGCCGATCACGGGCGCCAGCTTTATCCTGATGCACGCGGACAGCCACGACGCCAATACTGCGGCCGCCCTCAAGTTCTTCGATTGGGCCTACCGGAGCGGCCAGAAAATGGCCGAGGAACTCGACTACGTGCCGCTGCCCGACAAGGTCGCGAAGCTGGTGGAGAAAACCTGGCAGGATTCCCTGCAAGTGAACGGCAAACCGGTCTGGCCTGCCAAATAGGCCTGACGGTGTGCTGGGGCGCGAGGCAGCCGGCGGCTGGCGGTACCCAGCACACCGCCCGGTGCATTGAGCAACCTCGCATCGAACACTAGACGGACCAGAGCATGTCGGCGATCACGATTCCCTACCATCCGCAGCTCCGGCGCGAAGCGCGAGCCGAATGGATGTTCCGCGGCCTGACCGTGGCCTCGGCCGCGCTGGTGCTGGTGCTGCTGGCCGGGGTGCTGATGGCGCTGTGCTACGGCGGCTGGCCAGCGCTCAGGACCTTCCGATTCGGTTTCCTGACTCACGAGGTCTGGAACCCGGTCACCGATCAGTTCGGGGCGCTGGCGCCGCTCTATGGCACCGTGATCACCTCGTTGATTGCGATGCTGATCGCGGTGCCACTGGCGTTCGGCATTGCCGTGTTCCTGACCGAGACCTGCCCGCTGTGGCTGCGTGGGCCGATCTCGAGCGCGATCGAATTGCTCGCCGCGGTGCCGAGCATCGTGTTCGGCATTTGGGGCCTGTTCGTGCTCGCCCCGCTGCTGCAGCATTCGGTGCAGCCGTGGCTGATCGACACCTTCGGTGATCTGCCCTGGATCGGCAAATTGTTCCGCGGCCCCCCGTATGGCATTGGCCTGATGACGGCCGGGTTGGTGCTCGCCGTGATGGTATTGCCGTTCATCACCTCGGTGATGCGCGAGGTATTTCTGGCGACGCCGCGCTCGCTCAAGGAGGCCGCCTACGGCCTGGGGGCCACGCACTGGGAAGTGATTTCGGACGTGGTGTTGGCGAATGCCCGCGCCGGCATCATCGGCGGCATCATGCTCGGACTCGGGCGTGCGCTCGGCGAGACCATGGCGGTGACCTTCGTGGTCGGCAACGCGCATCGGATCTCGACTTCGCTGCTGGCGCCGGGGACCACGATTTCCGCCAGCATCGCCAACGAGTTCACCGAGGCCGTGGGTGATCTGTATACCTCGTCGCTGATCGCGCTCGGCCTGCTGTTGTTCGTGCTGACCTTCACGATCATCGCCGCGGCGCGGTTGTTACTGATGCAGATCGAACGCCGCCACGGTGCGCGCGTATGAACCACCTCCAGCGGCGCAAGATCAAGGCAAAGATCGCACTCGGGGCCTCGGGGGTTGCCACAGGGATCGGTCTTGGGTTCCTGGCCGCGATCCTCTGGACCTTGTCTTCCAAAGGCTTCGACGGCCTGTCCTGGAGTGTGTTCACGCATACCACGCCCGCGCCCGGCAGCAGCGGCGGCCTGCTCAATGCAATCTACGGCAGCGTAGTCATGACGCTGCTGGGCGTGCTGATCGGCGGCCCGATCGGCATCCTCGCGGCCACTTACCTGTCCGAGTACGGTCGCGCGGCGCGCCTGTCCACCGTGATCCGTTTCATCAATGACGTGCTGCTGAGCGCGCCCTCGATCGTGATCGGGCTGTTCGTGTACACGCTGCTGGTGGTGCCGATGGGGCACTTCTCGGCGCTCGCCGGCGCCGTGTCGCTGGCGATCATCGTCATTCCGGTCACGGTGCGCACGGCCGAAGACATGCTGCGGCTGATACCGCAGACGATGCGCCACGCTTCCGCCGCGCTCGGGGCTCAGCCCTGGCGCACGATCACCAGCATCGTGTATCCGGCGGCACGCAGCGGTCTGCTGACCGGCGTGCTGCTGGCACTCGCGCGGGTCAGCGGCGAGACCGCGCCGTTGCTGTTCACGGCGCTCAATAACCAGTTCTGGAATGCGAACCTCAACCAGCCAATGGCGAACCTGCCGGTGGTGATCTTTCAGTTCGCCACCAGCCCCTACAAGAACTGGCAGTCGCTCGCATGGGCCGGCGCCTTGCTGATCACGCTGTTCGTATTGTTCCTCAGTATCGTCGCGCGGCTGGTCTCGAGCATGTTCGGCCCCGGCGAAAACCGCGTCGAGTAGGTCTTTCAACTGCTAAGTAAAATCGGTGTTGCAAAAAAGACACAATAGGAATCTTGCTTGACGAGATATATCAGATAGAATGTTCATTAAATCCAACAAACGCTTGCGGGAGCACCATTCATGATCAACGGCAATTCGCCCTCTGAAGAGCGGGCGGTTCAAATTCGCGGCAAACGCAGCATCGCTGCGCTCGGCAGCGCGCTCGTCGCGGGCACCCTGATGGCCACGACCAGCGTCACCCTCGCCGCCGATAGTGGCGCGCCGCCGCCGCCGGTCGCCGATCAGAGCCTGACGTGGCATGGCATCACGCTGTACGGCATCATCGACATCGGCCTGCAGTACGAGAATCATGGCGCTCCGATCAGCGATTACTTTCCTGCCGGCGCCAACGACGTAGTCCAGAAGAACAGCCTGCGCTCGGTGTTTGGCGCCACGCCTAGCAACATGAGCCAGTCGCGCATTGGCCTCTCAGGCAAGGAGCCGCTTGGGGTCGGTGACTGGTCGGCGGTGTTCCGGGCAGAGACCTACTTCAATCCCCAGTCGGGCGATCTCAGCGATGGCTTGAAGGCGCTGACTCAGCAAAACGGCAAGGCCCTGAGTGCGCAGACCACCGGCATCGACACCAGCGTTGCCGGCATTCCATTTGAGCAGTCCTACGCCGGCGTCAGCTCGCCGACCTTCGGTACGCTCACGTTTGGCCGGCAGAACACGTTGCTGGCCGATGCCATTGCCAAATATGACCCCCAGGGTGCCTCGCAGGCCTTTTCGCTGATCGGATTGTCCGGAGTCACGGCGGGCGGCGGCGACACACAGGATCGCCGGCTCGATTCATCGCTGAAGTACGTAGCGAACTTCAGCGGCGTTCATGTGGGTGCGCAGTATAAGTTCAACGGCGCAAATGGCGGCAGCGCCAATACCGCGATGGAGTTCCAGCTGGGCGGGGAGTACGCGGGCCTCTCGGCCGATGCCTATTACGTCAAGACGTACAGCGCCATTTCGGTCGGCTCGCTCAGTGCGGCTCAGGTCGCCGGCTTGCCAGCCCTGGGCTACTCGAGCAATAACTCGCTGGCCGGAACCATCTCGGACAATACGACCTATGCCATCGACGGCATGTACGACTTCGGGGCGGTGAAGCTCTTTGCCGCCTACGAGCACATTCAGTATGCGAATCCCAGAACGCCGCTCGCGGCCGGCTTCAACGATATCGGCGGCTATGTGCTCGCGTTCGTGAATACTCAGGTCGGCCCAACCTCGACCTACGCCAACGACAAGATACTCCAGGTGTACTGGGGCGGCGTTAAGTACACGGTCGCCTCGAAGCTCGACCTGGTGGCCTCGTACTACGGCTATCACCAGAACAGCTTCGCGACCGGCGCGAACGCCGGCTGCAGCACCAACAAGGCCGGTAACTGCAGCGGTATCGAGACTGCGATCGGGGTGTCGGCCGACTATCGCTGGACCAAGCGCTTCGACACCTATGCCGGCCTGATGTACACCGGCGTGAAGGACGGCCTGGCGAACGGCTTCGCGAACACCTCGAGCACCGATCCGACGATCGGCGTGCGGTTCAAGTTCTAAACCGCTGCAAGACGGCTCCGGTCTCATGGGTCGCGCTGACCCATGAGACCGGCCGCGGATCCCGGTCGCTACTGCTTCCAGCGCACCTGCAGCGCCTGGCCCCGCGCCAGCGTCATACCCACACCTGCGAGCACGATGGCGTTCTGGCCGAAGCAGACGCCGTGCAGCTGCGGATCGTACCGATAGCTCTGCAGCGTGCGCAGCGGCTCCTCGCCGTCGACTTCGCCGGTGTCCTGGTCGGTGACCGTGATGCGGCAGCGCGTGCACGCTTTCACGAACTTCAGCCGCACACCGTCGCCGGAGAGCTCGTCGATGCGATCTTCGTCGTAGGGCTGCAGGCCCTCGAGCACCAGGTTGGGGCGGAAGCGATTCATCGGTAGCGGCGCGGCGAGTCGGCCATTCAGATCGGTCAGCGATGCGGCGTTCATCGCGAGAATCGGAAAGCCGTCCGCGAAGCGGGTCTCGGCCTCGTACTGGCCGGTCCAGGCGCGCTCGCTCAGGCGCCGGTGGGCCGGATCGAAGCGCACCAGCCGGCAGTCGCGGCCGAGGAAGGCCTGCAGCCAGCTGGCCACCGCGTCGCCCTCGTCGAATGCTTCGCAGCGATCGCGCCAGACGGTGACCGCGCGGCGCTGTCCGGGGCTCGCCAGGGGAATCGCGATCGGCGGCAGCTGCGGGGCGGCCAGCCGCAGCTCGACCGGCGAGAGCTGCGGCCGCAGCAGCGCCAGGCGCGGTATTTCCCGCTGCGTGATGAAGCGCCCGGCGGCCGTCACCAGCATCCAGCGACGATCGTTGTCGAAGCCGGCGTTCGTCAGCAACGCGCGCTCGAGCTCGATGCCGCGCGCCGACTTGAGCGGGTAGTGGTGCAGGGCGGCGATGCGCGCGCGCTCGTTCACAGGCGGCGCAAGCGCTCGAGATAGAGCGCCTCGTCGGCGTCGTGGCCGCCGCGATGCGCTTCCCACAGGATGCCGGCCAGAACCTCGATCATCCGATGCTCGGCCGCATGCGCGGACTGCAGGCTTGCGGCCAGGCGCCGGTGCATCGCCGCGATGCCTCGCGGCCGGTCGGTGTTGAGCTGTTCGCGCAGCGCGAGGTGCAGGCCCATGTGCAGGAATGGATTCTCGGCGGCGCCGTGGCCCGGAAAATCCTGCTGCAGAGCGGTCTCGCTCTGCAGCAGCGGTTGATATTCGGGATGCTCGGCGATCACATCGGCGATCTGCGCTTCGAGCGGTTGCAGCGGCACGCGTTCGCGCCATTTGCGCCAGGCTTCGCGCCAGCTGGCACGCAGCGCATCGCGGCTCTGATCGGCAAACAGCGTCACGGCGGCGTCTTGTCCTCGTATTCGCACCAGCGCGCGATCGGGCAGCGCGGGCAGTCCGGCACGCGCGCCTTGCAGATGTAGCGTCCGTGCAGGATCAGCCAATGATGCGCGTGCTGCATGAATTGGCCGGGAATGACCCGCAGCAATCCATCCTCCACTGCGCGCGGGGTGGTGCCGCGGGACAGCCCGGTGCGATTGGCGACCCGGAACACGTGGGTGTCCACCGCCAGCGTCGGCTCGCCGAAAGCCACATTGAGCACCACGTTCGCGGTCTTGCGCCCGACGCCCGGCAACGCCTCGAGCGCTGCGCGCTCGCGCGGCACCTGGCCGCCGTATTGCTCGACCAGGATTTTGCAGGTGGCCAGGATGTTGCGCGCCTTGGCGTTATATAGACCGATGGTACGGATGTGGCGTTTCAGTCCCGCCAGCCCAAGTTTCAGCATCCCCTGCGGCGTGCGCGCACTCCGAAAAAGTGCCCGGGTCGCAAGGTTGACGCTCTTGTCGGTCGCCTGTGCCGACAGAATCACCGCTACCAGCAGCTCGAACGGCGAGCGATGGTGCAGTTCGGACTTGGGCTCGGGATTGGCGGCGCGCAGATGCTCGAAGATCTGACGCACCTGATCGGGACTCATTGCGAGCGCGGCGCGGTGGCTGCCGGTGCGCTGCCCTTGCGCTCGGCCAGCAGCGCCGAGCGCTGCTGGGCGCTGCGCCGCAGACGCGCGCGGTGGCCGTCGTAACGCACGCGGTTCTCGGCTGGCGCCGGCGCCAGCTCGCCGGTCTTGCGCGGCCGCATCGCGATGCAATCGACCGGGCAGCTCGCGATGCACAGCTCGCAGCCATTGCAGGCGCGTGCGAGCACCGTGTGCAGATAGCGCTGCGCGCCAATGATGGCATCGACCGGGCATGCCGGCAGACAGCGGGCGCAGCCGATACAGGCATCCGGGTCGATCCAGGCGACGCCCGGATCCGCGTCGCTGCCGCAGGCCGGATCGAGCGGCAGCGGGTCGCGGCCCAGCAGCCGCGCCAGCGCGTCGATACCGGCTGCGCCCCCCGGTGGGCAGCGATTGATCGCGGCTGCGCCCTCGGCCAGGGCCTGGGCGTACGGACGGCAGCCGTCGTAGCCGCAGCGCGTGCATTGGGTCTGCGGCAGCAGCGCATCGATGCGATCCACGAGGCTCGCGCGCAGCGCCGCCGACGGCGGCGACCCCGTCGCGGCATCGGTCGGAACGGCGGCTTCGGCTAGGAGGGTCGCGCGTTCCTGCAACTATCGCCTCACTTGTGGTTGGCGGCCAGAATGCCCTGTTTGGTCAACTCCGGCACCAATACGCGGCTGATCTCATCCGTGGTGCTCTGGGTCGAGTTCAGATCGACGCTGCGGGTGATGCCGGTCCAGACCAGTTTGCCGCCCGCGGCGTCCACGGTAAAGATATCGGTCTGATAATCGGCGCGGTATTCGGTCTCCACGTAGCCCGGGTCGTACACGGTGTCCCAGTAGCCAAAATAACGCCATTGCCAGCCGAAACCGACGCCCGCATAGCCGGGCATCCAGTAGTTGCGCTGGCTCGCGCTGACAAAGTGGGTCGCGATCACGCCGTCAAAGCCTTCGCGGCTGGCGGTCGCGGCCAACTGATCGGCGCTCGGCGCCTTGTCGGGGAACACCTGGTAGGAGGGGGTGGCCTGCACGCCCTCGTGCGTCAGGGCGTTGACCATCCCGTCTTCCCAGACGCGCCGCCGGCCCTGGTCCTTCTGCACCCCGACCACGAGGGCCTTGTGCAGCGGCGGCCCGGCGAAGCCCGGATCCTTCCAGCGATCGATCAGCGAGGTGCTGACGCAGGCGCTCAAGCCGAGCAGCAGCGCACTGGCGGCCAGAACGCGGCCGCGCACGCGGCGATTGAGAGTAGAAGTGCCCATGGCGAGTGCCTCCTGGTGGCAAAATGCCGTCACATCATCAATTTGGACCGCGCAGCGAGCCCGGATGTTCCGCAACCTCACGCCCGTGGTACGGGCGCTTCTATACACCAACTTCATCGTCTATGGGCTGCAATGGTTGACAGGCGACCAGCTGCTCGACACGTTCGCGCTCTGGCCCTGGGGGCCGGTCGGCTGTGCGGATTGCCATCCGTTCGAGCCCTGGCAGCTCGTGACCTACGCCTTCCTGCACGGCGGCGGCATGCACCTGGCCGGCAACATGTTCGCGCTGTTCATCTTTGGTCCGGACGTCGAGCGCGTACTCGGCGCGCGCCGGTTCGCCTTCTACTATTTTGCCTGCGTGATCGGTGCGGGGCTGACCCAGCTCTGGGTCGCGCACTCGATCTACCGCGAACCCTACGCGACGCTCGGCGCCTCGGGCGGCATCTTCGGCCTGCTGCTGTTCTACGGCATGACCTTCCCGCACCGGCAGGTGCTGCTGATCTTTCCGCCGATCCCGATGCCCGCCTGGCTGTTCGTGACCCTGTACGGCATTCTGGAGCTGTCTCTGGGCGTGTTTGGCACCAGCCAGGGCGTGGCCCATTTCGCCCACCTGGGAGGCATGGCGACCGGATACGTGCTGATTCGCTATTGGCGCGCCCGCAGCCCACGGGGCTACCCGTGAGGCAGGGCCTCGCTCGAGCCGCTGCTAGGTGACTTTCATTCCCGGCTGAGCACCCGAATCCGCCGCGAGCAGAAACACCGCGTTGGCATCATCGTCACTGCCGGCGCACAGCACCATGCCCTGCGAGACACCAAAGCGCATCTTGCGCGGCGCAAGGTTGGCGATCACGACGACCAGGCGGTCGGTCAGTTGTTCGGGCCGATACGCCGCGCGAATACCGGAGAATACCGTGCGCTGCTCCCCGCCGAGGTCCAGCGTCAGGCGCAGCAGCTTGTCCGAGCCCTCCACCAGCTCGGCCCGAGCTACCCGCGCCACGCGCAGATCCAGCCGGGCGAAGTCATCGATGCTGATGGTCGGCGCAGCGGCGGCCGGCCCCGCGGGGGCCGCTGCCGGCTCGATCAGCGAGGCCACCGCCTGCGGGTCGAGTCGGGTCGCCAGCGGCTGATAGCGCTCGATCGGCTGGGCGAGGAGCGGCGCCGCGATCGCACTCCAGCGCTCGAAGCCGCTGCCGAGAAACGCCGCCGCGGCCTGTGCCATCCGCGGCAGCACCGGGGCGAGGTAGCACATCAGCACGCGAAACAGATTCAACCCCTGGGTCGCAATCGCGCGCACGTCGTCGGCGCGCGCGCCGTCCCGGGCCAGTACCCAGGGCTTGTGCTGATCGACGTAGCGATTGGCGCGGTCGGCCAGTTCCATGATCTCTCGCATGGCGGCCGAGTAGTCGCGCGATTGGTACAGCTCCGCGATGCGCTCGCCAGCGGCGGCAAACTCATGGTAGAGGCCGGGCTCAGGCAGCGCGGCCGCAAGCTGGCCGCCACCGCGCTCGATGAAGCCGGCGCAGCGGCTGGCGATGTTCACCAGCTTGCCGACCAGATCCGAATTGGCGCGCGCCACGAAATCCTCGAGACTGAAGTCGATGTCTTCGATGCCGCTACTGAGCTTGGCCGCGAAGTAGTAGCGCAGCGGCTCGGGCGGCAGGCGCTCGAGGTAGCGCTGCGCGGTGATGAAAGTGCCGCGCGACTTTGACATCTTCTGGCCGTTGATGGTGAGAAAGCCGTGCACGAATACGCCGGTGGGCCGCCGCAGGCCGGCGCCGCGCAGCACCGCGGGCCAGAACAGGGTGTGAAAATAGCTGATGTCCTTGCCGATGAAGTGATAGAGCTCGCTGGCGGTTTCCGACTTCCAATACTCGTCGAACGAGGCGGCGTGCGCGACGCGCCAGGCCTCGAAGCTGCCGATGTAGCCGATCGGCGCATCGAACCACACATAGAAGAATTTTCCCGGGGCATCCGGGATCTCGATGCCGAAATACGGCGCGTCGCGCGAGATGTCCCAGTCCTGCAGGCCGGCCTCGAACCATTCGGCCAGCTTCGCGCGCACCGCGGGCTGCAGGCTGCCCCCAGCGACGTACTCGCGCAGCATGGTCTCGAATGCGCCGAGCTTGAAAAACAGATGATCGGACTCGCGCCACACCGGGGTCGTGCCGCTGACCGTGGAGATCGGATCGATCAGCTCGGCCGGCGTATAGGTCGAGCCGCACACCTCGCAGCTGTCGCCGTACTGGTCGGGCGATTTGCAGCGCGGGCAGGTACCGCGCACGTAGCGGTCCGGCAGAAACATGCCGGCCGTCTGGTCGAACGCCTGGCGCACCGCGCGTCGCGTGATGTAGCCGGAATCGCGCAGCGTCGCGTACAGCTCATGCGTGAAGCGCACGTTCTCCGGCGAATGGGTGGTATGGAATTGATCGAGGCCGATCAGAAACCCGGCGAGATCGCGTCGATGCTCCTCGGCGCTGCGCGCGATCAACGTCTCCGGGCTGATGCCCTCCTGCTGTGCCCGGATCATGATCGGCGTGCCGTGCGCATCCTCGGCGCAGCAGAAGATGCAGTCGTGGCCGCGCATTTTCTGGAAGCGCACCCAGATGTCGGTCTGCACCGCCTCCATGATGTAGCCAAGGTGCAGCGGGGCGTTGGCGTAGGGCAGGGCGCTGGTGACGAGGATTTTTCGGGCCATGATCGGACGTGCAGTTACCGCAAAAAAACATTATCGCACGCGCGATCGGTCGCGTGAGCGGTGCGCCAAGGTTGCGGGCGGTGAATCGGCGGCGAGCCGGAGCCGGGCGGGGAGCTTCAGGCCCGAAGCCGCGTCAGGTCTGATCCTTGAACGGCTCGAATTTGGCCTTATTGATGGCCTTTTTATACGCCTCGGCGCCGCTGACCACGCCGGTATCGAGCAGTTGCTGGATCGCGCTGTCCATGGTGCGCATGCCGAACTGGCCGCCGGTCTGCATGGTATTTTCGAGCTGATCGAGCTTGCCCTGGCGGATCAGGTTGGCCGCGGCCGGGGTATTGATCAGGATCTCGAGCGCCGCCACCCGGCTGCTGCCGTCGGCCTTGCGCAGCAGCTGCTGCGACATCACGCCGCGCAGCGAGGTCGACAGCATGGTGCGCACGTGCGACTGCTTGTCGGCCGGAAATGCGTTGACCATGCGATCGACCGTGGGCCCGGCGCCGTTGGTGTGCAGCGTGCCCATCACCAGGATGCCCATCTCGGCGGCAGTGACCGCCATGCTCATGGTCTCCAGGTCGCGCAACTCGCCGACCAGGATCACGTCGGGATCTTCGCGCAGGGCCGAATGCAGCGCCGCGGCGAAGCTCGGCGCGTGCACGCCGATCTCGCGCTGGCTGATCAGGCAATTGCGGCGCGCATGCACGAACTCGATCGGGTCCTCGACCGTGAGGATGTGGCCCTTGATGCGCTTGTTGATGTCGTCGATCATTGCCGCCAGCGAGGTGGACTTGCCCGAGCCGGTCTTGCCGGTCACCAGGATCAATCCACTGACGGCGTGACACAGCTGGCGCACCGCCAGTGGCATGTCGAGCTGGTCGAGTGTCAGCGCCTGCGATGGAATGGCGCGAAACACCGCTCCCATGCCGTTGAGCTGGCGCATCACATTGACGCGAAAGCGGCCCTTGCCCTCGAGCGTGTAGGCGAAGTCGGCGCCGTCCTTGGCGTCGAAGCGCTCGATCGCCTTGCGCGGCATGATTTCCAGCAGGGATTCCCGGGTGAATTCCGGCGTCAGCGGCTCGCCGCGCAGCGGCGAGAGCTCACCGTTCATGCGAATGCGCGGCGGATCCGAGGCGATGAAGTGCAGATCGGAGCCGCGCCGCTTGAGAATCTCTTCCAGGAACTGATCTATCTGCGCCATAGCAATGGCGGTGCGAGCCGCGGGTCCCTCAGCCACCCGCCTGCTGCGCGACCGTGGTGCTGTCCATGCGCGGCAGGACGCTGGTGTCGGTGACGAATTTCTGGAACAGGCGCTTGTCGGTGGCGTAGATATAGGCGTCGTCGGGGTCGATCTCGCGTGCGTTCAGCGCCTGCAGCAGCGCCTGGTCGAACATCTGCATGCCGAATTCGCGCCCCATCTGCAGCTGACTCGCGATCTGATGCGTCTGGTCGCTGGTGATCAGTTTGGCGATGGCCTTGGTCATGACCATGACTTCGACCACCGCGCGTCGGCCGCGGCCCTCGTTGGTCTTGACAAGGATCTGGGTCACCACCGCCAGCAGGCTCTGCGACAGGAAGCTCTTGGTCTGTTCGCGCTCCTCGGCCGGCAGCGCGTCGATCAGCCGGTCGATGGTCTTGACGGCACTGGTGGTGTGCAGCGTGCCCAGCACCAGGTGACCGGTCTCGGCCGCGGTCATCGCCATGCGAATGGTCTCGGCGTCGCGCAGCTCGCCGACCAGGATCACGTCCGGGTCCTCGCGCATCGCCGCCCGCACCCCCTCGGCAAAGCTCGGGATGTGCGTGCCGAGCTCGCGCTGGATGATCTGGCTCGATTTGCTGCGATGGACGAACTCGATTGGATCCTCGAGGCTGATGATGTTGAGCCGGCGCGTCGAATTCAACAGATCGATCATCGCCGCCAGCGTGGTCGATTTGCCGGTGCCGGTCGAGCCGGTCACCAGGATCATGCCCTGATGGTAATCGCACAGCTTGGTGACGATCGGCGGCAGGCCGAGCTTGACCAGGCTCGGTATGTCGGAGGGAATCGAGCGGAAGGTCGCGCCGACGCCGGTATCTTTGCGATACACGTTGACCCGGAATCGGCCGCCCTCGGACGAGACGTAGGAGAAGTCCAGGTCGTTGCCGCGGGTGAAGTGATCCTGCTGGTTCGGGGTCAGGATTTCGGTGATGTAGCTGTCGAGTTCGCTGTCGCGCAGATCGCGGAATTTGATCGGCACCAGGTCGCCGTTCATGCGCAGCATCGGCGGCACACCCACCGCCAGGTGGATGTCTGAGCAGCCCTGCTGGGTGCCAAGTTTCAGGAACGCATCAATGCGTGCCACGGTGCTCCGTCCTCACAGTTTTGCCGGGCCTTCAGACCCGCAGTCGGGCCAAACCTATACGCCCTAAGCGCTGCCGTATCAATGGCTTGCGGCCTGAACCTTGATGCAGTGCACGGACTTTGGCGATCCGCCGGCCGCGCGCGCCAGTCCGAGACCGGCTTCACGTCAGCGCGCGCCGATTGAGCTTACAGGAATCGTTCCAGCGCGCCGCGGTATTCTTCCATGGTCTGGAAGCGCTTGGCCTTGTCCACCGCCATGGCCTTGACCACGACCTCGGCCAGATTCGCCGACAGCGTCGGGTTGATCTCCTGCGGCGCGCGTGCCTTGCCTTGTACGTGCTGATACATCACCGCCATGTGATCGCCGCGCGAGTAGGGCGGAACCCCGGTCAGCATCTCGTACATCATCACTCCCAGCGCGTAGATGTCGGCGCGCTCGTCGACCTTGCGGCCCAGAATCTGCTCCGGTGCCATGTACTTGGGCGAGCCGATCACGTAGCCGGTCTTGGTGAGCTGGGTATCGCCCTCGCGCTGGGCGGCCGCGACGCCGAAGTCGACGATCTTCAGCAGGCCCTCGTCGTTGATCAGCACGTTGGCCGGCTTGAGATCGCGGTGCACGATGCCGACCTGGTGTGCGACCGTCATGCCGGTGGCGATGTCGATGCCGAACTGCAGCGCGCGTTTGAGCTCGAGCGGTTTTTCGTTGACGATCTCCGCACCGAGGGTATGCGAGGGGAAGAACTCCATCGAAATGGCGTACAACCCCTGGATGTAGAGAAAGTCATAGATGCGGATCACGTTACGGTGCGTGATCTTGCGCGAGTAGCGCAGCTCATGCACGAAGCGCTTCATGATCTCCTCATCCTGGGCCACGTTCGGGTTCAGAAATTTGAGGATCAGACGCTCATCGACCACGGTGTCTTCCATCAGCAGCACGGTGCCGAAGGCGCCGCGGCCGATGCGTTCGATGTACTTGTAGCGTCCTTCGATCACGTCCCCGGGCGTGAGCGTATTGATGTCGAGCTTGGGCGCGCCCGAGGCCGCGACCTGCTGCACGACCTTGGCCACCTCGCGTTCCGGGATCAACAACGTGCGGGCCGACTCGGCCACCCGTGCCGGACGGCCCGGGTGCGTGCTGACCGCCGGGGCGACCGAGGTCGCCGCGCTCACGCCGGAGGAGAAGCGCACTTCGAGCTCGGTCATGGCGCGCACTGCGGCCCGCGCCACGGTCGCATCGGAGTCCGCGGTCTGGCCCTGCAGCTGCGCGCGGATCTGCTCGGCGCGCGGCTCGTCGGCGAGGCGCGCCAGCGCCTGGATGGTCTCGATCCGGATCTCCTTCTCGGTGCGACTGAGCATCGGCGTGAGCAGGTCGAGCGACTTCTCGTCGCCGAGCTTGCCGATCGCCCGCACCACCACCGGCAGCGCGCGCGCATTGGCGGTGCGCAGCATCTCCGACAGCCGCGGCACCGCGCGCTTGCTGCCGATTTCGGCCAGCGCATCGACCGCGCGTTCACTGACCCACCAGTCCGCATCCTTGGTGGCTTCGATCAGATGGTTGATCGCGCGCTCGTCCTTGGTCTGGTTGAGGATCTCGATCGCGGCGCGCCGCAGGTCCTCATCCTTGTCGCGCACCAGCTCGAGCACCGCGTCGATGACCTTCGGGCCGCCGATCTTGCCGAGCGCATCGCCGGCGCGGCTGCGTACCCACCAGTCGTCGTCCTTGATCGCCTCCAGCAGGTATTTCACCGAGCGCGCATCGCCGACTTCGTTGAGCACCTCGACCGCGGCGCGGCGTGCCTGCTCGTTCTCGTCCTTGAGCACCGGAACCAGGTGGCGGACGGTCTCCGGATCGCGCGCGCGCGTCAGCACGTCGACCGCGCGGTTCTGCACCTCGATGTCCGGATCGCGCAGCAGCGCACATACCCGCGCGACCTCGATCGGCCCGTCCATCTTCGCCAGCGCGCCGAGCGCGGCCGAGCGGATCATCTTGTTGTTGTCGCCGAGCTGGCCCTGCAGCGCACGCTGCACCTCGGGCCTGTTGAACCGCGCCAGCACGCTGATGATGTGCAGGCGCGCGATCGGGTCCTTGCCCTGCAGCCGGCTGATCAGCTCCGGCAGGGATGATTCGTCGGCCGCCTCGGCGATGATGCGGAACAGCGCCGCCTTCTCGTTCGGTTCCTGCGCGTAGGCCGCCGTGAGCAGCTCGCGGATCGAGAAGCGCTGGCGCTGGCCGTTGATGACATCGAGCAGCGCGGATTTGGCGATGCCAGGGGTGGACAGGGCCTCGAGCAGCAGGTTGGGCGGATAGCCGCGGCTGCTGGTCAGCGCCCAGGCCACGCCCGCGATCGAGCGCGGGCTGCCCTGCACCATCGCCTGGACGTATTTGGGGAAACTCTTGGACGTCGCGAGCGTCGCCAGTACGTCCACGAACGCCACTGTGGCGTGCTTATCGGCTTCCGGCAGTGCGGCGATGATGGCGTCGATCGCGCCCGGGCCCGCCTCCTTGAGCTTGGCGATGGCCTTCTGCGTTTCGGGCCCCATCAGATTCGTGGACGACTTGATCTGCTCGATCAGCCGGTCCGCACGCAGGGTGGTGAAAAAACTCATTCCGCCGTGTTAATGTTGTTCTAAGGGGCTGCCGCTACCGCAGACCCTTCGTCCACACTTTCCAATGGCCAAGTAGTTCCAAGCAAGCTTGGATTATGCCATGTTTGCGCGGCGCAACGGCCGTCCTTGCCTGTTCCAGGGTGACAGTAACCATGGCGATTTCCGAGGCTAGCGTACGCGCAGCCCTTGACAGTTTCGTCGATCCCTATCTGCAGCAGACCCTGGAGCAAGCCCATGCGGTGCGCGCCGTGGAGCTGCATGCCGACCGGGTCCTTGCCAGAATTGAACTCGGTTTCCCGACGGTGGGCTATACGCATTCTCTGCAATCGGCGCTGCAGCGGCATCTGGCCGCGGCCGGGCTGCCGGTGCAGCTGACGCTCGAGCTTGCCAGCAGCATTGTGCCCCACGCCGTGCAGCGTAACCTCAAGCCCCTCGCAGGCGTAAAGAATATCGTGGCCGTGGCGAGCGGCAAGGGCGGAGTTGGCAAATCTACCGTAGCGGTGAACCTGGCGCTGGCCTGGGCCGCCGGCGGCGCCCAGGTGGGCATACTCGATGCCGATATCTACGGACCCAGCCAGCCGCTGATGCTGGGATTGTCGGGACAGCACCCAAGTTCGCCCGACGGCAAGCGCATCCGGCCGCTGCAGGCCCACGGCCTGTCGGCCATGTCGATCGGCTTTCTGGTCGACCCGGCGCAGGCCGTGGTCTGGCGTGGCCCGATGGTGACGCAGGCGCTGTCGCAGCTGCTGAGCGACACCGACTGGGGCGAGCTCGATTACCTGGTGGTCGATATGCCCCCGGGAACCGGCGACATCCAGCTCACGCTGGCACAGCGCGTGCCGGTCGCCGGCGCCATCATCGTCACCACCCCGCAGGACATCGCGCTCGCCGATGCGCGCAAGGGCCTGGCGATGTTCGAAAAGGTCTCGGTGCCGGTGCTCGGGATCATCGAGAACATGAGCATGTACGTATGCTCCAACTGCGGTCATGTGGAACACATCTTCGGCGCCGGCGGCGGCGCGCGCATGGCCGCTGAATGCGGTGTGGCGCTGCTGGGTGAGTTGCCGCTCGACGCGAAAATCCGCGAGCAGGCCGACGGCGGCCGTCCGACTGTGGTGGCGGAACCGGACAGTGCGCGTGCCCACGCCTACATCGAGGCCGCCAGGCACGCCGCGGCCGCACTGGCGCGTCGTGCGCGCGATCGCAGCGCGCTGTTTCCGAAGATTGTCGTGGAAGACACCTGATGAGCATCGAATCGGATAAGCCGGTCCGCCGCAATGCGCCTGCGCAAGCTGCGGCATCATCTGCAACCTAACGTCGCCCGAGTCCGAACGGCCGGGCCACGTCACGCTGCCGAAGGCCTGACCGGCTCAGCCGCGCTGCAGGCTCTGGATCTCCATGGTCCATTCGACGCTGTCGAGGCGTTTCTGCTCGACCCGCATCGGCAGGTAGCCGCGCGACGGCGCGCACCAGAAGCGCGTCACGCGCGGTGAACCCGGGTGTTGACTGCTGTAAATGATGGTGTCGATCTGACCCAGCGGCGTGGAGAGTCTCTCAGCGCCCTCGCGCTGGTAGCGGTAGTCGCGCGTCGAGTTCTTGTCGATCATCGACAGGTGCTCGGGCGTCCGGCCGTGCAGCAACTCGACCATCATCGCGATCTGCACTGACAGGTCATCCTGAATGCCGGGCTTGAGCGGCAGATCGACCAGGCTGCCCTCATAGACGCCGGTGGCACGCCCGGCGCTCCAGTCGAAATTGACGTCGGCGTTGTGACTGTCACCGCCGCCCTCGGCCTTGAAGCTCAGCGGCTGCACACCCTCGTCGGTGACGCGCAGGCTGCTGCGCAACTTCGGGCGCATCGGATATAGGTGGCCGAGCCCGCGCGGCTCGCTGTTGGAGCTGTAGATCCAGGTGTCGCCGGCACCATGCTCGAGCTTGAGCGTGGAGAGCGCCACCGTGGCGCCCTTCCAGCTCCAGCTGTAGGAAGCCTGGAAGGCCTCGAGTTCCCCGGCCGAGGCCGCGCAAGCCAGGCTGCCGGCGACGCCGAAGGTTCCCAGCCACGCAAGGGCGATGTTCGCGCGGCGCGCGCCCATGACTCTCATGCCTCGATGACGACGCCACGTTCGCCGCGCCTGATCTCGCCGATGACCATGGCTTGCTCGCCGGCCTGCTCGAGCACACGCACCGCGTCGGCGGCGCGTTCGTCGGCGACGATCGCCACCATGCCGATGCCACAATTGAACGTGCGATGCATCTCGGCATCCGCGATCGCGCCGGTCTGCGCGAGCCAGTCGAACACCGGCTGGCGCGGCCAGTTGCGCCGCTGCAGCACGACTTCCAGGCCACTGTGCAGCACCCGCGGGATGTTGTCGGTGAGACCGCCGCCGGTAATGTGCGCGAGCGCATGTACCGGCAGCGCGCCGATCAGCTCCAGCAGCGACTTCACGTAGATGCGCGTCGGCGTCAGCAGCTGGTCGAACAGCGGCCGGCCGGCGAGCTGCGTGGCCGGGGAGGCTCCGGCGAGCGCAATGAGCTTGCGGATCAGCGAATAGCCGTTGGCGTGCGCACCCGAGGAAGCCAGGCCGATTACCGCGTCGCCGGCGCCGACGCGGCTGCCGTCGATGATGGCTTCCTTCTCGACCACGCCGACGCAGAAGCCGGCAAGGTCGTAGTCCTCGCCCTGATACATGCCGGGCATCTCGGCGGTCTCGCCGCCCACCAGCGCCGCCCCGGCCTGCGCACAGCCCTCGACGATCCCGCTGATGACGGTGGCGGCGATGTCGACGTTGAGATGACCGGTCGCGTAGTAGTCGAGGAAGAACAGCGGCTCGGCGCCCTGCACGACGACGTCGTTGACGCACATCGCGACCAGGTCGATGCCGATCGCGTCATGGCGCCCGGTCTCGATCGCGAGGCGCAGCTTGGTGCCGACGCCGTCGGTGCCCGAGACCAGCACCGGCCGGTGGTAGCGCCCGAGTGGCAGCTCGACCATCGCGCCAAAGCCGCCGATGCCCGCGAGCACCTCGGGCCGCGTGGTACGCCTGACCAGCGGCTTGATGCGCTCGACCAGGGCATCGCCGGCATCGATATCGACGCCGGCGTCACGATAGGTATAGCTGTGCGGCTTGCTCATGGATGTCGCTTGGCGTCTACCGCGGCCTGCGCAGCGGTCTTCCGAGCACGTTATAGTAGCCGAGGGAGCTTCGGAAGCATGCACTGCAGTTGCGATTTTTTTCGGTTCTGGCCGCTGCTGGCACTGAGCCTGGCGAGCACGGCGCCGAGCGTGCACGCTGCGCAGCCGGTGACTTCGCTGTACGGCGCAGTCGTCGCCGCGACCGACGGCCAGCAGGCGGCGCAGGATGCGATGCGGCAGGTGCTGGTGCGGCTCACCGGCGCGCGCGACGCGGCCGGCGATCCGGCGCTGGCGGGTGTGATCAGTGATGCGCGGCGCTACGTGCAGCTTCAGCGACGAACCACCGCCGGCACGACCCAGGTGCTGTTCGAGGCCGATTCACTGCGCGATGCGATCCGTGCCGCGGGCCGCAGCGTCTGGGGCCCGGATCGGCCGCTGGTGTGGGTGCTGCTGCCGCCACAGGACGAGGTTGCCGGGCAAACGCTGCGGGCGCGGTTGATCGCCGCGGCAGAGGCGCGCGGTTTGCCGATCAGTTTCGCAGACGATGGCGCCGGCAGCGCTGCGGGCGCCGATGGGCCGCTGGCGACCGCGCGCCGGGCCGGGGCGGCCGCCGCTTTGACGGCCGTTGCCTCGCCCGGCGAGGCGGCGTCGCTGCAGTGGGTGCTGGCGGCGCCGATGGCCGATGGCCGCTGGACCGGCGGCCCCGAGCTTGCGATCGATGAGGCGACCGACGCGCTGGTGCGCGCGGCGCGCGAACTCGATGTCACCTCGGTGGCGGATTACAACTGCCGTATCTCGGGCGTCGCCGATCTGCCGGGCTTTGCCCGCGTGGTGACCGCGCTGCGCGCCGCTCCCGAGGTGACCGGGATCGAGCTGCGGGAGGTCGACGCCGACAGCCTGGTGCTGCATCTGCAAGTGCGAGGCAACCAGACCGAGCTGGTGCACGCGTTGGCGAATGATCGATTGCGCGCCACCGGCGCGAGCGCGGGTGCGCTGGAATTCCGCTATCAGGCGGCGCCTTAGGTCCGCGGTGCGTCACCTGCCGAATCTGATCTGCCTGCTGCGCATCGCGCTGGTCTGGCCGATCGTGGTGTCGATCGCGCACGCGGACTATCCGCAAACGCTGGTGCTGTTCTTCATCGCGGCGATGAGCGATGGGCTCGACGGCTTCCTCGCCAAGCGATTTCACTGGACCTCGGAGCTTGGCAAGCTGCTCGACCCGCTGGCCGACAAACTGCTGCTCGTGGGCGTGTTTCTGGTCGCCACCTGGTATGGACTGATTCCGCGCTGGCTGACCGTCGCCGCGGTGGGCCGGGATGTGCTGATCCTGCTCGGCTCGCTGGCCTATCACTTCGGCTGGGGCCCGCTCAAGGGCCAGCCGTTGATCAGCAGCAAGGTGAATACGCTGTTGCAGGTGCTGTACGCGCTGGCGGTCGTCGCCCACGCCGGCTACGCTCTTCCGCCGCAGGGCGTGGTCGATGCGCTGAAGTGGCTGACCTTCGCCACCGTGCTGCTCAGCGGCTTTGCCTACGTACGCGAGTTCACGCGGCGCGCACTGCAGGTCGCACGCGCTTGAGGGCCGTGATCAGTTCATCGCCGGGATTACTGCCGTGAAACAGTTGCCGCTGGCGATGCGGCTGCGCGAACGCGCGGTCTTCGACAGCTATGTCCCCGGGGACAATCTCGCAGCGGTGCAACAGCTGCAGGCGCTGGCGCGTGGCACACTGGCCGGCGTGTACTGGCTGTCCGGGCCGCGTGGGGTCGGCCGGACGCATCTGCTGCAGGCGAGCTGCGCGCTGGCACGCGCCGGTGGCGCCGACGCGGCTTACCTGCCGTTGTCGCAGCTGCTGACCTTGGGTCCGGAGATACTCGAGGGCTGGCAGAACGCGCGCGTCGTGGCGCTCGACGATGCGGCGGCGATCGCCGGCATGCGAGACTGGGAGCAGGGGCTGTTCCGGCTGTACCGGGAGATCGAGGAGCGCGGTGCGGTGCTGCTCGCCGCCGCCGCGGAGCCGCCGTTGCTGGTGAAGTTCTCGCTGCCCGACCTCGCGTCGCGCTTTGCCGCGGCGGTGCTGCTGCCGCTGCGCCCGCTCGGCGAGACCGGGCAACGCGAGGCGCTGCGATTGCGCGCACGCGCGCGCGGCCTGGAATTGCCGGAGGAAACCGCGCTGTATCTGCAGCGGCGGTTCCGCCGCGATCTGGCGACGCTGTACGAACTGCTGGATGCGATCGATGACGCCGCGCTGCAGGCGCAGCGGCGTCTCACGGTGCCGTTCATCCGCCAGGTGCTCGCCCAGCGCCCGGGCGGTGTTCCAGAATGACCGCCAGCTGGGCGACCCGCCGTCCGAGCGCCTGCGCCAGCGCGCGCTCATCGTCGGTCAGGTCCTGCTGTATCGCCGCCACGTGCGACGCCCCATAGGGTGAGCCGCCGCCACGGGTGGTCGAGAGCGCACGCTCGGTATAGGGCAATCCGACCAGCAGCATGCCGTGATGCAGGAGCGGCAGCATCATCGCCAGCAGCGTGCTCTCCTGGCCACCGTGCATGGTCTGGGTCGCGGTGAACACCGCCGCCGGCTTGCCGGCGAGCGCGCCGTCGAGCCACAGGCTCGAGGTTGAATCGATGAAGTACTTCAGCGGCGCAGCCATGTTGCCGAACCGCGTCGGGCTGCCGAGCATCAGTGCATCGGCGCGGCGCAGTTCCTCGAGCGTGGCGTACGGCGGGCCCCGATCGGGCACCGGCTGCGGCGCCGCTTCGCTGGCGGCGCTGACCGGGGGCACGGTACGCAGCGTGGCGCTCGCCCCGGCGATCGACTCGATGCCGCGGCACGCCTGTCGTGCCAGCTCCGCGGTGCTGCCATCGCGCGAGTAATACACCACGAGTATTTCAGCCATCGGCGTTGAGTCTAACCCATTGACCGCATGCGGCCCGCCGGGAAATCATGGCGCATGAGCGCGGATCCGTCATCCAAAGTCCGCCACGTCGCGCGCCGCTGCCTGGTCTCGGGCCGCGTCCAGGGCGTGTATTACCGCGCCAGCGCCCAGCAGCGCGCACGTGCGGCCGGGATTGCCGGCCACGCGCGCAATCTCGAGGATGGCCGGGTCGAGGTACTCGCGTATGGCGAGGAACCCCGGGTGTACGAGTTCATCGAATGGCTCTGGATCGGACCCTCGGCCGCCAAGGTCACGGACGTCGTGGTGGAGATCGTCGAGCTTCACCCGGCGCAGCTGCCGCCGGATTTCAGGACGTCTTGACCGGCCCGCGCCCCAGGTCGTCGGCGCCGTGCCAATACGTGGTCCAGCGCACGATCACGCGGTCGGGATAGTCACGCCGGCCGATGCTGCCGTTGTAGCGCTCGAGCGCGCGCCGTACATCGCGCCGCTCGTTTTCCAGGTAGAAGCGCAGGATCGCGCAACCCATGTGCAGATTGGGCGTGATGCGCGTGAGCTCGTAGCGGCGCATGCCGAGCTGCTCGGGCCAGAACGGCATCACCTGCATCAGGCCGACCGCGCCGGCACTTGAGACCGCCCAGCGATCGAAACCGCTCTCCACATCGAGCACCGCCATGATCAGGCCGGGCGGCAGCACGCTCTCGCCGCTGCGATGCGTCTCGCAGTAGACGCTGCGCAGGATCTCGAGCCGTTCCTGCCGGTCCTTGACGTAGCGCCGCAGCTTCGGCTCCATCAGCGTGTACCAGACCGCTGAATCGAATTGGTCCGCGAAGCACTGTGCCTGGCCGATCGCCTGCTCGACCACCGCGCGCAGCTCCGGGTCGCGCTGCGCGGACACGGCCGGGGCGGCCCCGGCGGGCACCAGCGCACCGAGCAGGGCCAGGGCGAGCAGCGTGGCGTACGCGGGGCTGTTCATCGCAGATCCTCAGGTCGGCTGCGCGAACTGCAGCCGCGAGCGGATGAACTCCACCGCGGCCTGCTGCGGAAAATCCTCGCTGTCGGTGGCGCGGCGGTGGCGGTATTCGAGCGTGCCGGCCTCGAGGCCGCGCTCACCGACGACGATGCGATGCGGAATGCCGAGCAGTTCCGCGTCCGCGAACTTGACGCCGGGCCGGGCGTCGCGATCGTCGTACAGCACGTCGATGCCGGCGGCGCACAGCTGCGCATAGAGCGCATCGGCGACCGAGCGCACGCGCGGTGACTTCTGCAGATTGAGCGGCACCAGGCACACATGGTACGGGGCGATCGGATCCGGCCAGATGATTCCACGCTGATCGTGATTCTGCTCGATCGCGGCCGCCACGATGCGCGTCACACCGATGCCATAACAGCCCATCAGCATCGGCATCGCGACGCCGGCCTCGTCGAGCACCGTGGCATTCATCGCGGCGCTGTACTTGCGGCCGAGCTGGAAGATATGCCCGACCTCGATGCCGCGCACGATGCGCAGGCTGCCGCGGCCGGAGGGACTGGGGTCGCCGGCCACGACGTTGCGCAGATCCGCGGCGGGCGCCTCGGGCAGGTCCCGGCCCCAGTTGGCGCCCGTGTAGTGCACGTCCTCCTGGTTGGCGCCGCAGACAAAATCGGCCATGGCGAGCGCCGCGTGGTCGGCATGGACCGGCAGCGCGTTGAGCCCCAGCGGGCCGATGGAACCGGGCGCGCAGCCGGTCGCGGCCTGCACCTCGGCCGCGCTGGCCATGCGCAGCGGGCTCGCGACCCCGGGCAGCTTCTGCGCCTTGATCGCATTGAGCTCGTGATCGCCGCGCAGCAGCAACGCCCGCGGTGTACCGTCGGTGCCCGCGACGATCAGGGTTTTCAGACAGCGCGCGGCTGGGATCTGCAGCAGCGCGCTGAGCTGCTCGATGGTGCGCGCACCGGGGGTTGCGACGCGCTTGAGGCTGGCCGCCGGGGGCGGGCGCGGCGCCGCCGGCGGCAGTGCTGCGGCGAGCTCGACGTTGGCCGCGAAATCATCGGCATCGGAGATCGCGATCGCATCCTCGCCCGAAGCCGCCAGCACCTGGAATTCCTCCGAGGCGCTGCCGCCGATGGCGCCGGTGTCGGCCTGCACGGTGCGAAAATTAAGCCCCATGCGCTGGAACATGCGGGTATAGGCGGTGCGCATCGCGGCGTACCCTTCCGCCAGCGAGCGCTCATCGACATGGAACGAATAGGCGTCCTTCATGATGAATTCACGCGCCCGCATCACGCCGAAGCGCGGCCGCACCTCGTCGCGGAACTTGAGCTGGATCTGGTAGAAGTTGACCGGCAGCTGGCGATAGCTCTTGATCTCGCGCCGCGCGATGTCGGTGACCACTTCTTCATGCGTGGGTCCGACCACGAAATTGCGCTCGTGGCGATCCTTCAGGCGCAGCAGTTCCGGGCCGTATTCGTTCCAGCGACCCGATTCCTGCCACAGTTCGGCCGGTTGGATCGCCGGCATCAGCAGCTCGAGCGCTCCGGCCCGGTCCATCTCTTCGCGGATGATGGTCTCGACCTTGCGCAGCGTGCGCAGACCGAGCGGCAGCCAGCTGTAGATCCCGGCAGCGACGCGGCGGATCATCCCGGCGCGCAGCATCAGCTGGTGGCTGATGACCTCGGCCTCGGACGGGGTTTCCTTGACGGTATTGATCGGATATTGCGACAGGCGCATGAGTAGGCGGGGTGACCAGATAAAAAACCAATGTTAACAGAAGGGTTAGCGCTGGTTGGTGCGGTTGGTTGTGACCCGGGGGGGACTCACCCTATGATGCCGGCCCCATGGATCCCGACAGCCTGCCCGTTCGCCGACCGTCGCGCGGCATCTACCTGCTGCCGAACCTGCTGACGACGGGGTGTCTGTTCTCGGGCTTCTACGCGATCGTTGCCGCGATCGATGGCAACTTCGAGCGCGCCGGCGTGGCGGTGTTCATCGCGATGGTGTTCGACGGTCTCGATGGCCGCGTCGCGCGCCTGACGAGCACCGAGACTGCGTTCGGCAAGGAGTATGACAGCCTGGCCGACATGGTTGCCTTCGGCGTTGCGCCGGCGATCGTGAGCTATCAATGGGGTGTCGCGCGCATCGCCGAGTACGGCAAGGCCTGGTATCGCTTCGGCTGGCTGGCAGCATTTTTCTATGCGGTCGCGGCCGCGCTGCGGCTCGCAAAATTCAATTCACGGGTGCAGGACAAGCGCTATTTCGAAGGCCTGCCGAGCCCGTCGGCCGCGGCCGTGGTCGCGGCGTTCCTGTGGATGTCGAGCGAATGGCGCGAGCCCGGGCTGCCGGGGTTGATCCTGGCATTCATGATCACGGCGACCGCCGGCGCGCTGATGGTCTGCCGTTTTTCCTATTCGAGCTTCAAGGGCTTCGACCTGACGCGCCCGGTGCGTTTCATCTGGCTGGTGGGCGTGGCGCTGGTGTTCATCGTGATCGCGCCGGCGCCGGCGATCGTGCTGCTCGCCATCTTCGGCGGCTACGCGCTGTGGTCGCCGGTGCTGTGGGTCTGGCGGCGCATCCGCCGCCTGCAGCGTCTGGAGCGCAAGCCGCCCGCGGACGGTGCCGCATGAGCGTGCGCGAGCAGTATCTGGAAGCCCTCGGCATCGAGCTGTGGACGCCGCGCGCGCGGCGCACGGCACCGCAGGCGACGGCAGCGATGCCCGATGAGCCGATGATCGAGTTCCCCGAGGTGCCGGTGGCAGTCCCGATGAGCCTGGCCGTGGCGCCGGTGCCGGCAGAGCGGGTGAGCGGGAGGGGTGCGGCGCCACGGGCCGCCGCCGGAATCGACGCGTCCGATGAGGCGTGGCAGGCGCTGCGTGCCCAGGTCAGCGCCTGTACGCGCTGTGAACTGTGCCAGAGCCGCACCCAGACGGTGTTCGGGGTCGGCGACCGGCGCGCGGAACTGCTGGTAATCGGCGAGGCGCCCGGGGCCGATGAGGACCGCCAGGGCGAGCCGTTCGTCGGCCGCGCCGGGCAACTGCTCAACTCGATGCTGCGCGCGATGGGCAGTCCGCGCGAGACGGTGTACATCGCCAATGTGCTCAAGTGCCGGCCGCCGGGCAATCGCGACCCCAAGCCGACCGAGCTCGCCTCCTGCCTGCCGTATCTGCAGCAGCAGGTCGATATGATCCAGCCGCGGCTGATGCTCGCGGTCGGCCGTATCGCGGCCCAGAATCTGCTCGCCACCGACACGCCGCTTGCGCGTCTGCGCGGCCAGGTACATCGTTTTGGCACGCGCGCGACGCCGCTGATCGTTACCTACCATCCGGCCTATCTGTTGCGCAGTCCGGGCGAGAAGCGCAAGGCCTGGATCGATCTGAAATTCGTACGGGCCGAACTGGCGCGCGCCCGCGCGGCCGCGGGCGGCGCGCACAGCGCCGACGCCGGCGCACTGCATGGCCTTGAGTCCGGAGGTAATTGACTCTTCTATGGCGGTCGTACGACACGACGCGATTGGCATGCCCGAACTCGATATCCGCAGCATGCAGGAGGCGGATATCGCGCAGGTGCTGCGCATCGAACGCGCTTCCTATGCGTTTCCCTGGACCGAGGGGATCTTTCGTGACTGTCTTCGGGTCAACTACACCTGCCGCGTCGCCGAAATCGGCGTGGTCGCGGTGGGCTACGGGATCCTGAGCGTTGCGGCCGGCGAGGCGCATCTGCTCAATCTCTGCGTTGCCGATGCCTACCGCTGCCGCGGGATCGGCCGGCGGCTGCTGGCGCACCTGCTGCTGGCGGCCGGCAATGCCGGCGCCAGGGAAGCGTTCCTCGAGGCGCGCCCCTCCAACACATCCGCCATCCGTCTTTATCAGTCGCTCGGATTCGCGCAGATCGGCATGCGCAGGGGCTACTATCAGGCCGTTGACGGCCGCGAAGATGCGATCGTGCTCAAGCGCCGCATCGATTAGAATCGCGCGCCTTTTAGCCAACGTACCAGCCATCTTGCATGACTACGCTCGAGCAGGAAATCGCGCGGCGGCGCACCTTTGCCATCATTTCGCACCCCGACGCCGGCAAGACCACGCTGACCGAGAAACTGCTGCTGTTCGGCGGCGCGATCACGATGGCGGGCACGGTCAAGGGCCGCAAGGCCGCGCGCCACGCGACTTCGGACTGGATGCGACTCGAGCAGCAGCGCGGAATCTCGGTCACCAGCTCGGTGATGCAGTTTCCGTATCGCGAGCACATCATCAATCTGCTGGACACGCCGGGGCACGAGGATTTTTCCGAGGACACCTACCGGACCCTGACCGCGGTGGATTCGGCGCTGATGGTGATCGACTGCGCCAAGGGCGTGGAAGAGCGCACCATCAAGCTGATGGAGGTCTGCCGGCTGCGCGCCACACCGATCATGACCTTCATCAACAAGCTCGATCGCGACGGCCGCGCGCCGATCGAGCTGCTCGATGAGATCGAGCGCGTGCTCGGGATCCAGACCGCTCCGATCACCTGGCCGATCGGCATGGGCCGCGATCTCAAGGGCATCTATCATCTGCTGGAAGACCGCATCTACGTGTACGAGGCGGGTGAGCGCGGGCGCGTCGGCGGCAATCGCGTGATCGACGGACTGGACTCGGACGCGGCGCGCGAGCTGTTCGGCGAGGACGCGGGCCGCCTGGCGGCCGAGATCGAGCTGGTGCGCGGCGCGACCGCCGCCTTCGATCCGCAAGGCTATCGCGCGGGGCGCCAGACACCGGTGCTGTTCGGCTCGGCGATCAGCAATTTCGGCGTCGAGGAGCTGCTGCGCTGGTTCGTCACGCACGCGCCGCCGCCGCTCGCGCGCGTGTGCCGCGAGCGCAGCGTGCAGGCGAACGAGCCGAGGCTCAGCGGCTTCGTATTCAAGATCCAGGCGAACATGGATCCCGGCCATCGCGATCGGATCGCGTTTTTGCGGCTGTGCTCGGGGCGCTACCAGCGCGGCATGCGCCTGCGGCATGTGCGCCTGAACAAGGAGCTACGCATCGCCGATGCGCTGACCTTCATGGCCGCGGATCGCTCGCAGGCCGAGGAGGCCTTTGCCGGCGACATCATCGGCCTGCACAATCACGGCACCATCAACATCGGCGACAGCTTCAGCGAAGGCGAGGCACTGCACTTCACCGGCATACCGAACTTCGCCCCGGAAATCTTCCGCCGTGCGGTGCTCAAGGATCCGCTGCGCATGAAGGCGCTGGCCAAGGGCCTCGACCAGCTGTGCGAGGAGGGGGCAACGCAGCTGTTTCGACCGTTGCGCAACAGCGACCTGATACTCGGCGCGGTTGGCCAGCTGCAATTCGAGGTGGTGGCATTCCGGCTGCAGGACGAATATGGCGTGCAGTGCGTGTTCGACAATATCGCCGTGCATACGGCGCGCTGGGTCAGCGCCGCGGATCCTCGCAGGCTTGAGGAATTCAGGCTCAAGGCCTACGAGCACCTGGCGCTCGATCACGGCGGCGCGCTGGTCTATCTGGCGCCTTCACGCGTGAACCTGCAGCTCACGCAGGAGCGCTGGCCGGATATCGGGTTCCATTCGACGCGCGAGCATCTGGTGGAATGAGCGCCGGGAGTACGCATTGAGTCCCAAACGCGCGGCCCAATGGGCCTGGGCGCTGACCGCCTGGGCCAACCATGCCTTCAGCACCACCGTTCTGGTCGGCCTGTTCCCGATCTTTTTCGACCAGTACTGGGCGGCCAGGCTGCCGGGTACCACATCGACGTTCTATCTGGGGCTGACCAATTCCAGCGCCGCCTTCATCGTGATGCTGATCGCACCCTGGCTTGGCGCCCTGGCCGACCGGCGCGGGGAGAAGAAACGGTGGTTCGGCATCTGGACTGCGATCGGCGCGCTGGCCACGGCGGCGCTGGCGCTGATCGGCGCCGGCCACTGGTCGTGGGCGCTGATCGTATTCGCGCTGGGTTCGATCGGATTCTTCGCTGGCTCGTCGTTCCAGGACGCGCTGATCGTCCAGGTCGCCGAGGGCCGCGAGACCAACCGCGTGTCGTCGCTGGGCTTCGCTCTGGGCTATCTGGGCGGCGGTCTGCTGTTCCTGTTCAACGTGGTAATGGTGAAATATCCGCACTGGTTTCATATCGCCAGCGCCAGCACGGCGATCCGCATTGCGTTCGTCGACGTCGCCGTGTGGTGGATCGTGTTCGCGCTGCCGATGTTCCGGCTGGTACGCGAGGCAGCCCCGACCGCCAGGAGCACCGGCTGGCGCGAGCTGTGGGAGACGGTGCGCGGCGTGCTGCGCGACCGGCCGGTGCTCAATTTCCTGCTGGCCTACTGGCTTTACATCGATGCGATCGGAACGCTGCAGCAGATGGCGGCCGACTTCGGCCTCAAGCTCGGCTTTTCATCCAACGCCATGATCCAGGCGTTGCTGCTGGTGCAATTCGTCTCGTTCCCGTGCGCGCTGCTGTTTGGCCGGCTGGGCGATCGGATCGGCGCGAAGCGCGCCATCTACCTGGGGCTGGCGGTATTCCTGGCGCTGACCTGCTATGCCTATTTCATGCAGACCGAGCGCGAGTTCTACATTCTGGCCGCCGTCGTGGGCACGGTACAGGGCGGGGTGCAGGCGCTGTCGCGCTCGTACTTTGCACACCTGATACCGCGCGAGCGCTCGGGCGAGTACTTCGGTTTCTACAACATGCTGGCGAAATTCGCGGCGGTGCTCGGCCCGCTGGCGATGGGCGTGGTCGCGATCGTCACCGGCAATCAGCGCCTGTCGATCCTGGTGCTCGGCCTGTTCTTCATCGGTGGCGCGCTGCTGCTGGCGCGCGTGCGCGCCCCTGCCGCAGCCCGCCAGTCGTGAGATCTCAGGACGGTGTTCCGGGTTGGGGCGTTGTGCGGCGCAGCCGTGCGCGCACGCCGTTCGCCGCCCGCGGCCGCAGCCGCCGCACGGCGCGCCGGAACTGTTCGAGCTCCGCGGCGCTGGCCGTTGGCCCATAGCGCAGCCGCGCATAGCGGCGCGCCAGTACGCTGAGCGCGGCGGACAGGTCGGGCCGCGAGCGCGCCACGCGCTCGGCGTACGCGATCGGACCCTCGTACGCGGCGCGGGAGGCCCCGGCGCGGCGCATTTTGCGTTCCAGTGTGCGCCAGCTGCGACTCAGGTCGTCTCCCATGCGGCGCTGCAGCCGTGGGCGCAGTCCCCAGGCGATCAGCGCCAGCCATACGCTCGCGCCGGCGGCCAGCAACAGCGCGAATTCCTGCAGGTCGTGGCGCGGCAGGCCGAGCCGATCGAGCAGCGCGAGCTGCTTGGTGAAGTTGAAGCCGATGAATTCGTCCTGCCACCAGGCATTGAGCCCATGCCAGGCCTGCACCGCGTCGGCGATCCACGGGACGGCAAACAGCCGGCGCGCACCGCTCGCGGCGCCGGGCAGCAGCTCGTCGAGTTCTTCGGTCAGACGGCTCGGGGCCACGACCGCGGTCGGATCGACCCGCACCCAGCCCCGCGGCTCGAGCCACACCTCCGCCCAGGCATGGGCATCGGACTGGCTGATCTCGAGATAGCCGCCGTAGCGATTCCAGGTGCCGCCCAGATAGCCGGTCACGACGCGCGCCGGCACGCCAGCCGCGCGCATCAGCGTGACAAACGCCGACGCGTAGTGGCCGCAAAAGCCCTCGCGCGTGCGAAACAGCAGGTCGTCGACCGAATCCAGATTCAGCAGTGCCGGCTCGAGCGTGTAACTGAAGCCGCCGCTGCGCAGATAGTCGAGCACCGCGCTGACATAGTCGGCATCGCTGCCGGCGCGCGCTCGCAGCGCCTGCGCGAGCTCGATGCTGCGCGGGTTGCGCTCCGGCGGCAATTGCAGATCGAGCCGGCGCGCGGCCGGGGACAGCGGCTCGATGTTTCGATGCTGCGGATACGACAGCAGGTGGTAGCTGATGGCGCGGCTGGTCGGCGCGGGCGCGATCAGCTGATAGTCGAAGGTCGGGAATGCGTTCGGCAGCTCGTCGGGCAGTCCCTGCGCCAGCTCGAGTGCGATCAGCACATTGTGCTCGTTCGGCTCCAGCGTGACTTCATAGCTGTAGGCCTGCCCCAGGTACTGCAGGCGTGGCGCGCGGCCGATGTCCGCATGCCGGCGGCGCCAGGTGTAGCCGTCGAACAGATGCAATACCGGCCCGCGCCAATAGCGCTCGGCGGCCGGTGGCGGTGCGCCGTCGAAACGCACGCGCAGCGCCGGCTCGCCCGATTCGGTGAGTGCCGAGATGCTGCCGGGACTCATCTCGTCGCCCTGACCGGTGATCGCCTCGCTTTGACGCGGCATGGCCCAGAACGAGCCCGGCAGCCGCGGCACGAACACGAAC